>JANNYC010000093.1:0-1630 GCA_031409895.1 Planctomycetota bacterium | reverse complement strand
TAAAACCGAAATCAATCAACAAGTCGACCGTGAATATCAATCCGCAGAATCCGAACCCGATCCGCGCGCCGACGAATTGCTCGACCATCTTTTCGGTGCCGAGCTGAAGGCTGAACCACCGCCGCTTGAAGGTGGTCGAGCAATTCGTCGGCGCGCGGATCGGGTTCGGATTCTGCGGATTGATATTCAAGGTCGACTTGTTGATTGATTTCGGTTTTAATTTTCTCCCATTGGGTTGCGGTTAGTTCTCCGTCGGCGATGAGTTCTTGAGAGACGACGAGAATCGGATCGCGATGTTGCATCTCGTCGATTTCGGATTGTGGGCGATAGAAGCGGTGATCGTCGCTACTCGTATGGCTGCACAAGCGGTCGAGTTCAGCGACGATCACGGTGGGGCCTTGGCCGCTGCGTGCTCGGTCAAAAGCCGGTGCAATCGTGTCAAACACCCGGTCCGGATGCCTCGCGTCCAAGTTCACCAAGCCAATATCGTCTCCGAAAATCCCGAGTCGAAATGGGTTAAATCGAGTCGTATTCGTGCTAATTCCGTATTGATTGTCTTCGACGATAAAGATGACGGGCAACTGTCGCTCGACGGCGAACGCAATGGCTTCGTAGAATTCGCCTTGGCGTGCGGCGGCGTCTCCGAGCGTTGCGACGACAAGGTTTTTCTTACCTTGGAGCTGCATGGCCCAAGCCACTCCGCATGCCGGCAGCGTATTGGCACCAGTTGGCGTTGGGACGCTCCAAATATTTTGCTTGCGAGCGGAATAGTGGCCGGGCATTTGTCGTCCGCCGCTCCCCGTGTTCCGTTTGGCGAAATAAACTTTGGCGAGTTCGGCGTTGGAAACACCGCGCGCGAGGACCATCGCTCGATCGCGGTAATAAGGAAACAGATAATCTCCTTCGTTCATTTGCATGCCAACGACCGCGAGCGCTTCGTGGCCCATCCCGGCGACTTGGAACCAGCCTTTGCTTTGGCGGTGCAAAACCCCTTCGCGGCGATCTCCTTCGCGACTGAGGTACATGAGTCGGAGCAAGTCGAGTTTGTTGTAAGTCATTTGCAGGGGTTTGGGCTTCATGATCGTCCACCGGAGCTAGGACAACGGTTACTTTAACATTTGGTCGACTGACAACGCCGTCATGCGATCACGCGGATCAACACTCAAAAAGGAGGGTCGCTCGAATGCGGCAAGAGCACGAGTAACCGTCGGTAACGAGCGCATCTGCTGGATGTTTTTCGTCACTGTGTGAACCACAATCGCTGCGGCGACGGCGCGCCTTGTTTAACCCCGAGCCAACGGCGACGGCACCTACTCGCAGCGTCATCACCGTCGCCGTTGGCTCCGGGTTAAACGATGCATCGCAGGCCGCGCGAGGTTAAGCGTGGGCCATAACAAGGACGCATTTTAACCGCACTTGCATCGCAATCAAGGGCTTTTGAGGGCCGAGGCCGAAATCTTCAAAGCGGTCCCGAAAGAGTTTAATTCTCGGCGGAAACTGCTACACTGGGTCGGAACCTTTGCAAGCGGGAAATACTACTGATCGCGATTCGATTCTCTTTGAAAGGAGATTTACGGTGGCTCAACTTAAGTATGTGAAATTATTGGTGCTGCTGGCAGCGGCGCTGACC
>JANNYC010000092.1:0-7467 GCA_031409895.1 Planctomycetota bacterium | reverse complement strand
GCACTTTTCGTAAAACTCGAAAAACGTCTGTGTCAGTTCGAATAAATAGCTCGTCAGCATATTCGGCTTGTAATCGATCAGCACATCGGCAATCGCTTCCTCAAATCGCAGCAGCTTGATCGCCAGCTTTCGTTCGATGTCCTGGTTCAAATCGAATGCTTGCGGATTGAGCCTCAATGCCACGACGTCGATTTCGCCTTTGGCCATGATACCTTTGACCCGCGCGAACAAATATTGCAAATAGGTCGCCGTGTTGCCGTTAAGCGCGAGCATCTTGTCGTAACTAAACTTATAATCCGACGTCCGGTTCTGCGACAAGTCAGCGTATTTGAGGGCACCGATCCCGACCGTTTCGGCGACGTGCCGTTTGGTCGACTCGTCGAATTCCGGGCTTGTCTTTTCGACGACTGCCATCGCTCGCTGTGCGGCTTCGTCTAGCAGACCGCGGAGGCCGATTGTGTCGCCGGATCGAGTCTTGTACGGTGTTCCGTCGTCACCCAAGACCGTCCCGAAACTTACGTGTGTCAATTCAAGTTGATCAAAGCCCCATTTTTTTGCGGCAGCGAAAAGTTTTTCGAAATGTTCGTGCTGACGATGATCGACGACGTACAAGATCGCGTTGGGCTGCCACTGTTCGACCCGATATTGAATCGTCGCCAAGTCGCTCGTCGAGTACAAAAACGCGCCGTCTTTTTTGCGAATGATCATCGGCGTGTCGAATTCGTCCATGAAAATGCAGATCGCGCCGTCGCTTTCGACCGCAAGGCCGTTTTTCTGGAACGACTCGACGACGCCCGCCAATCGATCGTGATAAAAGCTCTCGCCCAATTCATGGTCGAATTCCACATTCAGGCGTCGATAAATCTGCTGAATATCGGCACGACAGTGTGGCAGAAACTCGTGCCACAACTGGAGATTTTCCGGGTCGTCAGCGTGGAGCTTCGCCGTTTCGACCAAGACCAATGGTTCAATAGAGGCGTGATCGCGAGCTTGCTGCGTTAATTGCGAGTTGCTCTCGACGGAGTGAATTTTTTTCCGCAGGCTTTCGCACGCTTCACGTTGATCGCGAATTTTTTCTGCCAGCGTTTGTAGATCCTTGTTCCTCCTTTTCGCGTCGCCTTTGTCCGTGGGGGTCAATTCTTGCTTCAAGCGCACTTCCGCTTCGTTCATTAGTTCAAGCTGCAGCTTGGCCTTGGGCAATTCACGCACCGATTCGTGGTAATCAGATAGGACCCGCACAAGGCGATATAAGCGAGCCAACTCGTCGATCGGGCTGCTCCGGTAAGCGGCTTGATCGACAAAGTGCCGATAGCCGTAAATGATCATTCCAAATTGCGTTCCCCAGTCGCCCAGATGATTGTCGGAAACGACGCGGTGCCCCATGAACCGCAAGATATGCGTCAGCGCGTCGCCAATAACGGTCGATCGAATGTGCCCCACATGCATCGGCTTGGCGACGTTGGGAGAAGAATAATCGATGACGTACGTTCGGGGCGAAGGTGCAAGGGCAATTCCGAGCCGCAGATCCGTGATCGCTCGAATTGCGTTGCGCTGAATCCAGTCTTCGCGAAGTCTCAAATTGATAAAGCCCGGGCCGGCAATTTCCGCCGTAGCTACGTCGTCAATCTGGGCATTGTCGAGCAGCTCCGTGGCGATTTGCCGCGAAGGGCGCCCCAGAATTTTTTCCAGCGGCATCGCGCAATTGACTTGGTAATCGCCGAAACGCGAATCTTGTGCGGGGCGAATCAAGTCCACCAAATGTCGAGAATTCGGTGCGAGCACCTCCAGGGACTTGTCAAATCTTGCACGAATTTCGGCCAGCGCACTCATCCAAAGCCTCAATGGGGAATTTAATTTTTGAAAATCAGCCTGCGCCCGTTATTTCAAGGCGGAGAATGATTTCAACCCATTCAGTAACTTTAGGCAATTGGAGATGGCCGCTTTCGAGCGCGCTTCGGCATACCCCAACCGCTTGTCGCGGAACGTCCCGCTACCCACTTACTCACAATAAAAGTCCCACCAAGCCTCGCGAATTCCTCAAGGCTTGACCTGGTGTCGTTAGACTCGTTTCTAATAAGCCCCGGTCACACTTTCTCCCACAAATAATCCGAATTCGAAAAACTTCCCTGCCCAGCCGGGAACTTGTTCCCTGAATCCACCCGCAACACGATTCATAAAACGAGAACCAATCAAAACTCCGCGCATCCGCCCGTTTTTGGTGGCGACCGCCCAAGAGACAAGCCAAGCTCGTCTTCACTGTAGTCCCAAGGCCATACGTAATCGACAGGCTTGCTTGAAGCCCCCGCCCGTTCAACCTCGAAGTCATTTACAACAGATTGAGCTCCCGGAAACGAGCTGCGTCCCCTTGCTTTTCCATCAATGACTCCTGACCCCTTTGATTTCGATCGACGCTACTGCTCGAACCGAACGACCAGGTCGTCACCGCTGCCGGCTTTTCCTAAGTCGACACCATCGTTATCTACTCGATCGCGGCCCACGCTGTACAGCAAATAGCCGGCGTCAATAGTGCGATACGTTAATGGCGCCTCGGCAAATAGATCGTCGGGGATTTCCTTCAGATATTGCGGACGAAGGTGTTTCAAAGTCTTTGGATAATTACCGTGAGCCATCCGAAATTCAGCTAATGCTAAAGCGACTTGCAGATTTCGATTGTACTGCTCGACTCGGTCACTGGCGCTTTGAACTTGCTGTGCGGCCGGAGATAACAATTGCATGAGGGTATTCGTAAACTCTTGGCTTCGCGAAGTCGGTCCGGCAAATATCGACTTAACTACCCACAGCGCTACATTGTCGCTGACTTTAGAGCGCTTGCTCTCGAGTTCTGATTGGATCAAATCGAGCGACTCGATACGCGACGAATAGTCTGCGACCTTCATCGCTTCGGCGATTCGATCGTACCATTGATTGCCACTACGCAACACGATATTCCAATCAACCGCTTCGATCGATAGCATACCAAGCGCCGGCGACTCGGCTCCCAATGGCGACAAGACTGTGTTGCCATGTCGAGTCATTCCTTGAATGATATCCAAAAACATCATTCGCTCGCCATATTTAATTTTCTCGGCCATCTCCGCTCGAGCGGGCAGCGATTGAATTCCATCTTTTAACAGCCGAATGTCGTCAGCCGATTTGCAATGATCGATGAAAACCAATTCGGCCTTCGTAACCATTGATTCAATCGCGACACCGACCATGCCTTCGACGAGTGTCGGGCCACGACCGACCAACCGCCCAAGCCGATGGCACGTGATCAAGTCTTGCGCCGCCTGTTCCATTTCAAGCGAGTCGATATGTTGCATCGTTCGGCTTATCAGAACTCGCGCAATCTCGCGACTTCGTTGAACGCCAGGCAAAAACGCGGTATACAGCGAACCTGGGATTTTGCCTCCTTTCGTTTGTATCGGTTCGACAACTAACGGCGAATAATATTCGCACCGCTCGACCGCTTCGGCCACATAACCAAGTGGAATTTCGTTCGCGGAAACCCACTGGGAGATTTTTGGGAACTCGTCAGCGTTCCATGGCCTTTCCATTGACTGCAAGAATTGATCGGTAACCACTCGTCCTGCGTCGCTATTCAAATCGGGAAACAATTTTCCCAGCGACAAAATGTAGTCGCCATCATCCGGCGGTCGCTTCGATCCGATCAAGCGAAAGAATTCGTCGGACATCGGCGAGCCTTCCGGCTTGGGCCCGAGAGCTTGATACAGTAGCACCACCGAATTGTTTTCGGGGGTTACCCCTCTGGAATGATGAAGATTCAAAGCAGCCGCGTAATTGATTCCGCCGAGTCCGTCGAGCGGTTCGGTTACGAAAGTGGTTTCCGCATTGATTTCAAACTTGGCGCTGCTCGGCTGTTCAGGCTTTGCAACGGTCTGCTGTCCGGAAAGGAAACCTATTCCGGCGTTACCGCAAAAAACTACGAACGAAACGCACATCGTTATTCGGATCATTTCGCGAACTCCTTATTTTCTGGGCTTCATTCTAAATTGCCGCAAAGTGGGCGGCGACGCCCGATCCAAACTTACAATCGACACTCGCCATTCGATTCGGATTATATGCGATAATCGAAATCCAGTTTCGGAAACCGATTAACCGGAGTGGGCTTGGCAATGAAGACTCTCATCACTTTTGTCATTTGCTGTTTGTCAGTCTCGGGCGCTTGGGCACAAACCGACTTGAGCCCCGCAGACTGGAAGGGCGATCTTCATTTCTTGCAACAAACCGTTCACAACGATTACTCGTTCCTGTTCAAAAAGGTGACGCCCGAGAAATTCGACGAAGAAGTTGACAAGCTGGAACTCGCGATTCCCAAAATGCCGGCGCACGAAATAGTCGCCGGGCTAACGCGATTAGTGGCCCTGTTTCAATATGGGCATACCAACGTCGGCATGGGTGCTGGGCCGGCGACGTACCATACGATTCCGATCAACCTCTACCAGTTTTCGGACGGGATGTTCATCCAAGCAGCCCACAAAGACTACGCCGATGCCGTGGGGGCCAAGCTGCTCAAAATTGAAGGAATGCCGATCGACGAAGCGCTGCGATTGATCCGCCCGCTCGTTTCGGCGGAGAACGATCAGTTTTTCAAAGCCCACGGTCCGTTTTACCTTTGCATTCCCGAGGCACTCCACGCCCAAGGCATCATCAGTGAACTCAAAGACTCGGTGACCATGACTTTGGAGCGCGAGGGGAAGGCCTTTGACAAAACATTTACCGCGATTTCCGGCCATGGACACCGGCACCCTTACGGCTTCATGCCGCAAATCGGCAATTGGCTGAACGCACGTGGCAACGCCGAACCACCGTTGTACTTGAAAGACTTGAACAAGATTTATTACTTCGAGTATTTGTCCAAGCAAAAAACCGTTTACGTGCGGCAGAGCCAAATCCAAGATGAATCGAGCGAGCCGATCCCCGCTTTCTATGAACGGCTGTTCGATTTCATTGAAAAAAACGATGTCAGCAGGTTGGTCCTGGATGTGCGACTCAACGGGGGCGGAAACAATTACAAGAACAAGCCGATTGTGACCGGCATTATTGGTTGCAAAAAAATTAATCAACCCGGAAAATTGTTCGTGATTATCGGCCGGCGTACTTTTTCGGCGTGCCAGAATCTGGTCAACGAATTGGACAACTACACCAACGCGATCTTCGTGGGTGAACCGACCAGCGAAAACATTAACTTCTACGGAGATACTCGGCGGATCGAATTGCCGAACAGCAAAATACCCGTGTTTCTGTCGTTTGCATGGTGGAACTCCGTCGCGCATCGGAACCATCTCGGTGCGCTTTTCGTACTTGATAACTGCCTCGTCTTGACCCGCGCAAGTTGCCGAAAACAAGCAGATAAAAGCGGCGACAAAAAGCCTTGAAAAGGGCATGTTGAAACTCCAACGACTGGTTTGATTTCAGTAGCGCCGCATAACGGATCTCATGTGGCTGAATCTCCGTTTGTTACAATCATCTTCTGCCACAACGCAATTGGAAAGAGCAGGATACGTTCTGCGAGTTGGGCCGAGCCATTTTGCGGCGCCTCATGTCCGCCACTGTCGCCACCACTGGAAATTAGCTCGGTTGATTTAGCTCGGCTCAATTGACAATCAAGCAAACGACGACCGCAACTGTTTAAAAGGGGAAAACTCGGGATGGTGGAAAGCGCCAGGCAGAAAGGTTCAGCGGCGGGGACGGGTCAGCGACCGGTCAACAAACCTAATTTTTTCATTCTCGGTGCCGCCAAAAGTGGAACGACTTCGCTGTACGCCTACCTCCGCCTTCATCCCGACGTCTTCATGTCGCCGTTGAAGGAGCCCACTTTTTTTTGTCATCCGTTTCAAGTGGTGAGCAGTCCAATCAAGTACTTCGAGCTATTTGGCGAAGCGGCGGGCGCGCGTGTAATTGGCGAGGCGTCACATGCCTACTTGAGCAATCCGTCGACTCCCAAAGTCCTCAAATTGCTCGTTCCTGACGCAAAATTTCTGGTGATTCTTCGAAATCCTGCCGATCGGGCGTATTCGCTTTACCACCACATGAGAAGGTCGGGATTCGAGTGGATCGGATCGTTTGAACAAGCCCTTAGCGCCGAAGAAAAACGCGTTCGTTCGCGCCGCTTCAAAATGCGTTGCCCACAGTACTACTACAACTTTCTCTATTTTCGATCCGGGCTTTACGGTGAACAGATCGAAAGATACTTGAACCTATTCGACCGCCAGCAGTTTCATTTCCTAATGTTGGATCAGTTGCTGAAGGATCCCACTTCAATATTAACGGGAGTTTTAGCGTTTCTAAACCTCGACGCGAATTTTTCTCCACCGTTCGAAATCCACAACAAAGGGGACGTCACGGCGCGGTCGGCGCTTGTACAGTATCTGTGGAGCACCCGAATTCCATGTCCTAGAACCATTCGGAAATGGGGCGATACCGTGTTGAACAAGCTCAACATGACAGTCGTTCCTTCCCTCCCCAGCGAAACGAAAAAGGTTCTCATGGCGCGCTATGGAAAAGACCTCGTAAAGTTATTCCAATTGACGGGCATCCAATTTCCAGGCGCTAATGTAGATTCGGCAGGTTCGCCGGAGTCATCACAGGTCCCCCGCCATTAGATGGCCAGCGTTGTCAGCTTCTGCATTCACTGAATTTCCAACGCTATCGCTGAAGGAATCAACGGCAAAGTTCAGTCCATCAATCGCCGAGCCGGCGGCTTCCGCAACAGCGAAAATCACAAGAATGCCATCTACTCCTACTGAGCTGGACTCGATCTACACCCGCGCTAAACCGTGATGGACCAAAAAAAACGCCCCGCGTCGGAGGACGCGGGGCGTTGGGATGGTCAAAAAGACCGGCGATACCTACTTTCGCACTTGCAGTACTATCATCGGCTCGAAGTGCTTAACTACTGTGTTCGGTATGGGAACAGGTGTGACCACTTCGATAAAGTCGCCGGAAGAAATGCAGCGAGCCTATTCGCCTCGCTGCACTTATCGGCAATTGGTTGAATTGATGACTTCTTTGTAGCGTCTCTTCGTTGAGAGACCTGGATATATGTGGTCAAGCTTTCGTCCGTTAGTACCAGTAAGCTGAATGCATTGCTGCACTTACACGTCTGGCCTATTAACCTGGTCGTCTTCCAGGGGACTTTCATACTTGCGTACAACGAAACCTAATCTTAGGGAGGGCTTCACGCTTAGATGCTTTCAGCGTTTATCCTTTCCGTAGTTAGCTATCCAGCCGTGCCACTAGCGTGACAACTGGAACACCAGAGCTACGTCCAACTAAATCCTCTCGTACTAAGGTTGAACCCCTTCAAGTTTCGTACGCCCACGGCAGATAGGGACCGACCTGTCTCACGACGGTCTGAACCCAGCTCACGTACCACTTTCATTGGCGAACAGCCAAACCCTTGGGAGCTTCTTCACCCCCAGGATGTGATGAGCCGACATCGAG
>JANNYC010000091.1:0-5697 GCA_031409895.1 Planctomycetota bacterium | reverse complement strand
CGACACGACACCAGATCCACTTTCCGAACGGTTTAAAGGCAAGCGTTCGGCCAGCAAAAAGCGAACGATTACTGGCGTGGCTCGCGAAGAGGCCGCTGGGTTTTCGGTCGAATTACGCGATGTCGACGCGGATTGTTTGTCGGGCCGCGTGATGAAAGTCCACGGTCTTGCTTCGACCGTGCGAGCCGCCGACGGGCGCGAGTTTGAATGTTCGACTCGCGGACTGCTCAAGTCGCTTGCAACCGACTTACAAAATGTCGTCGTCGCCGGCGATCACGTCGTCATTCGTCCTGCCGCCGAATCGCAAGCGGTAATCTTGCGCGTCGAGCCGCGCCGAGGCGTGATCTGCCGCACCAGCCGAAAACGTCAACAGATCCTCGTGGCCAATGTAGACCAAGTCGTGATCTTGGCCAGCGCGGCGGAACCGACGCTAAAACCAAACCTCATCGATCGATATTTGGTCTCGACCGAATCGACCAACCTGCGAGCGATCGTCTGCATCAACAAAGTCGATCTAGTCGATCCCGCTGAACTTCAACCGGTCGTCGGCGTATGGGGGCAGATGGGTTATCAAGTCGTTCTCCTCTCAGTCGCGCGCGGCTGGAACGTCGACCGAATGCGCGAACTACTCGTCGGTCGCGACAGCGTTTTGACCGGCCAAAGCGGCGTGGGAAAATCTTCATTGCTCAATGCAATCGAACCAGGTCTTGAATTGAAAGTCAGCCCGGTCAGCGACGAATCAGAAAAAGGTCGGCACACAACGACGTTCTCGCAACTGATTCCGCTTTCGGGCGGCGGGCACATCGTCGACACGCCCGGCATCCGCCAATTTCAACTTTGGGACGTAATCGCCGAGGAAGTCGCCGGATTTTTTCGCGACATTCGCCCCTACGTCAGCGACTGCCAGTTTCCCGATTGCACCCATACGCACGAACAAGATTGCGCCGTAAAAGCGGCCGTGGCCATGTTCAAACTGGATGTACGGCGATACGAGAGCTACTGCCAGATTCAGTCGGGAGAGTGAGGTGCGAGAGACATCCTTGGGCGATGATCGTCGCAGTTCTTCGTTTAACCGCCCGCTTCGGGCGCTTGCGGTGGGACCATTTGGTCGCGTCATCCGTTTTCCACCAGCACGCGAGCGTCGCCTCGTTACTCCCGCCTCACGCCTCACGGATGCCGCCGCCAGCGCCCGAAGCGGGCGGTTAAACTAAAGATGTGATAGACGACGCGGCCTGAAATCACCGCGATTAACTGCTTTTCGTTTGACGCGCTTTCCATCGGCGGGCTATCATGCTCGTTCTTCTAATCTTTCGCGTTTGGCGAGCCACGCGACGTTCGCCGTTCCTATATTCCTGCACGATCCACGGGAATCACTTGAAAGCCAGTACTTTGAGTCAAACTTTTGAAAAAATCTCCGAAGCGCCCGCCAACAAAGGAACTTATGCCTTCGTAAGTCTCGGCTGCCCGAAAAACACGGTTGACAGTGAACGGATGATGGGGCTACTTCAGCTCGACGGCTATAAACTCGTTCGCGAGCCCCAAGGTGCTGATTTTGTCGTTGTGAATACGTGCGGTTTTATCGAGCGAGCCCGAACCGAGTCGTTCGCGGCGATTGACGAAATGCTCGACCTCAAACGCAAAGGCCAAACTCGCGGCGTGATTGTATCCGGGTGTCTCGCCGAACGACAAAAAGAATCGTTGCTGGAATCGCGGCCCGAAATCGATTCGCTGGTCGGCGTGTTCGGCCGCGAAGAAATCACCAAAATCGCGGATCGAATGCTGGGCAATCAATCCGAACAACGCATGTATTTTCAGCCGGCATCGATTCGGACTTTGCCAGACGGCGATCGTTTGCGGATCACTCCGAAACACTTTGCATATTTGAAAATCTCCGAGGGCTGCGACCGGCTGTGCACATTTTGCGCTATTCCCAAAATGCGCGGCAAGCACATCACTAAGCCGCTGGAAGAAGTCATCGCCGAAGCTAAACAGTTAGTGGCCTCAGGCGTTCGCGAACTGATCATCGTCGCCCAGGACACGACTTATTACGGGATCGACATGTACGGCAAGCCCCGGCTGACCGAACTGTTGCGGGAGCTTGACGCAATCGAAGGCTTGGATTGGATTCGCCTGATGTACTTTTATCCGATGTATATCGACAGTGAATTGACCAAAACGATCGCCGACAGCAAGCGAATTGTTCCTTATATCGACATGCCGCTGCAACATATCAACGACACGATGCTCAAGCGGATGTCGCGCCGGGTCGATCGCCGTCAAACCGAGGACACGATCCGCTTGCTTCGCGACTCGATTCCGAATTTGGTTTTGCGAACCACGTTTATCACAGGGTTTCCTGGCGAGACCGACGAGCAATTCGCGGAACTGGTCGAATTCGTGCAGCAGCAAAAGTTCGAACGGATGGGCGTTTTCACATATTCATTCGAACCCGACACACCCGCCGCAAAACTTCCCGACCACGTGGAGCAGTCGACGATGGAAAGCCGTCAAAAGGCTTTGATGCAAGCCCAACAATCGGTCGCCTTCGATTGGAATCGAAAGCAGATCGGCAAGAAGATCGACGTCATCTTGGACCAGCGCGTCCCCAATCAACCCGGTGCGTTTGTCGGTCGAGGCTGGGCTGACGCTCCCGATGTCGACGGTCTCGTTTTCGTCACGCAGACGGATCACAAACTTCAGCCGGGCCAAATTGTCTCTTGCGAAATCGTGACCCACAAAGATTACGATCTCGTGGGCGTCGCTGTCGGCAATCCCCGATAGATCGTTAGGGTTTGAGTTCGATGGACAATCCCGCTGACCAAATCTGGAACGTCCCCAATCGCATCTCGATGGCGCGACTCGTCTTGTCGCTGTTGGTCTTCGCGCTCGTGCCGCTAGGTTCGTATTGGGCTGGACTGATCGTGTTTGTCATCGCCGCGTCAACCGATTGGGTCGATGGCTGGTGGGCTCGCAAATACAATCAAGTCAGCAAGCTCGGCCGAATTCTCGATCCATTCTGCGACAAGATTCTTATTTGCGGCGTGTTCATTCTGCTGGCCGAAGCGATGGTCGAATTCCCGTGGTGGATGCGAATCACCGGCTGGATTGCGGTCATCGTCGTTGGACGCGAACTGCTCGTCACGGTCTTACGAAGCTTGATTGAACAAAGCGGCGGCGATTTTTCGGCCAAAATGGCGGGCAAGCTTAAAATGTGGTTCCAGTGTATCGCCGCCGGCGCTTGTTTGCTCGCTCTGGCTCTCAAGACGTCGTCATCTGAAAACGCTACGCCAACATGGCTCGTTGTCGTGATGACCGCGTCGATTTGGCTCGCCGTGATTTCAACGGTCTACTCAGGAGCCGAATACGTAGTCGCCGCCTCCAAGTACTTCTCGCCGAAAAATCGGTGACTATGGACTCGCCCAATTTCTTGCCGCTTGCCGATATTGAACAACTCAATTTCATTTCGTTATTGGTCCTCAGTGTACTATCCGCTGGTGTTTGGGTTGTCCTATTGACGCGAAAATTTCAGGGACGCGAGTTGATCGCCTCACGACCAACAGACGAAGTCCCTTGGGGGTTGATCGATGTGTGGATCATCATGGCGATTTGGTTCGCGGGAGGTTTGTTGGGTTCGCTAATTTGTTCGTATCGACCGGATGACAAGACTTTTCAAAGCCTCATGTCTGGAATAATGATTTTGGCCACGACCGCATTGGGGATCGGATTGCTTTGGTTCCGCTATCGGTCAAAAGCAACAGGGCGGATTTTTCCATCTAGACTGCTTCGCGACCTCGGTATTGGCGTCGTTGCTTTTGTCGCTGTCGTACCGCCGATTTTTTGGCTGATGAGTTTTTTGGTGCAGATCGTTCCTTACAAACATGACACGCTAGAACGAATCAAAGACAGCCAGACCGCTTTCGTTTTGTTGGCGTCTTATTTCTCTGCCGCACTCGCTGCGCCGGTCGGTGAAGAATTTTTCTTCCGCTTCGTGCTGCAATCTTGGTTACAGCGACTTCGGTTCCCGGATTTTCCCGTCCATCGATTCGCGACCATATACGGCGATTTCACCCACGCCGATTCCACCATTTTGGCGAGCGGGGGGTGTCAGCCCCCTGATTCTTTCGCATTAAAACTCCTCCCAATCGTTGTCTCGGCATTGCTATTCGCCGCCATGCACATTGGCCAAGGCCCCGCTCCAATTGTTTTGTTTGTGTTGGGTCTTGCGCTTGGCTATTTGTTTTATAAAACCGGCAGCATCCTCACCTGTATCGTGCTGCACGCGTGCCTAAATTTTTATAGTCTCACTTGGGAATCGCTAAGAGCAATCGAGCAATCGATCGCGAATTAAGTTTTCTTTGTGTTCTTTGCGTTCTTTTGTGGCTCAAACTTTTTAATTCTTTAACCATGTTACGAGAAACGCCATGAGCCTAGGAATTGGAATCGTCGGTTGCGGAATGGTCGCCGATTTTCACGCCCGGGCCATTGCCGAACTGCGTGGCGCAAAATTGATTGGGGCATACAGTCGCAATCCCAAATCGACAGCCGCCTTTGCAAAACGATTTAATTGCGAAGCCTTCGCGACGCTCGACCAACTCTTGGGGCATCCTCGCCTCGACGCAGTGGCAATCTGCACTCCCAGCGGAGCACACGCAGAGCCGGCCATCGCCGCAGCCAAAGCCAAAAAACACGTGATCGTAGAAAAGCCGCTGGAAGTGACTCTCAAACGATGCGACGCGGTCATCGACGCTTGTCGCAAGCATGGCGTTGTGCTCTCCACAATTTTTCCGTCACGGTTCCATCGCGCGAGCCAATTGCTTAAAGCCGCCGTGCAGGCCGGTCGATTCGGAAAACTTGTGTTGGGCAGCGCCTATGTGAAATGGTTTCGAACCCAAGAATATTACGACAGCAAAGATTGGCGCGGCACGCAAACGCTCGACGGCGGCGGGGCGCTTATGAACCAAGCCATCCACTCAGTCGATTTGCTCTTGTGGTTGATGGGGCCGATTGCCCAAGTCGCCGCGTCGACCGCCACGCTCGCGCACCAGCGAATCGAAGTCGAAGATTGCGCCGCCGCAACTTTGCAGTTTGCCAATGGTGCTTTGGGGAGCATCGAAGCAACCACGGCAGCTTATCCAGGCTGGCTCAAGCGGATTGAAATTTGCGGATCGACCGGTTCCGTGGTGTTGGAAGAAGAAAATCTCGTGCGCTGGGAATTTTCCAAAATGTCCACCGCCGACCGACGAATCGTTTCCGAAATGTCCAACCGCACCAAAACTGGCGGCGGTGCGTCCGACCCTGCAGCGATCGGTCATCACGGCCACCGCGAGCAATATCGCGACATCCTCAACGCAATTCGCACTGGCAATTCCCCGCTAATCGACGGCCCCGCCGCCCGGCTAAGTGTCGAAACCATACTCGCCATGTACCAATCCGCACGCACCGGCAGGCGAGTTTCGCTACCGAAATAATTTTCAAAGTTTTTTTCTCAAATAGCTTGACAAGCGATATATCGCCGTACTATACATAAGGACGCTGGTGCTGGGTGGCTGGTTCCTATTCCCCCGTTTAACCGCCCGGCTTCCGGGCGCTGCGGCCTCACCACGCGGCCCGAAGCGGTCCAGTAAAATAAAATTCGAGCGACGGTTGAGGAAAATCGAAAATGGTCGAAAACTTTGAACGCGAGCTGATGCGGGGAAG
>JANNYC010000090.1:0-33619 GCA_031409895.1 Planctomycetota bacterium | reverse complement strand
CCATTGCTGAGTGGTCGCGCGCCAAGTCCGTTTTTGGCTTCGATCACATCCGTATCGTCAATTTCCAATGCATCGCCCGCTCTAAATTGTTTGAAAACAGCCGGCAAATTGCCGATGGCGATTTCCGTTTGGCGACGAGTCAGCACTCGATCCCAAGATAACGTCGTGGGAAGCTTGGGGCTCACCCAACGACTCACTCGTTCGGCGACGAATTCCGGGTCCGAGATCAGTTCGCTCTCAAGTCGTAATAATTCAGTAAGCTTTTTTTGCAACTGATCGCGAACCAATGGGATGCGCACGCTCGAGACGTCGACTTCGCTTTGGTCTGCGGGAGCGCTGCGAACAACGATGATACGCTGCATATCGCCTTGACCAAATTCGTGTTCAAGCGACGCGAGCAACCCGTTGCGTTCGATTTCCGCGAACGATTTTTCCAATGCGCGTCCAAGGGCATCGAGTTTATCGTCTTTCGATAATGCGGTCCGAAATCGTTCATACGATTCGGCGGACGGCGATTGGTTCCCGTCGGACAATTTGTCCGCTTCATAGAACTCAGCCCACAAGTTGGTTTGGCTGCTGCTATATTCGCGATCGTGAATCTCGAAAACTCGATCTCGCAATGCCAATCGCAAATTCTCAAGCAGCGACGGCGAATGGCGGTAATAACAAAGTGCCGAACTGCGGGCAACCCCTTTGGCCTCGGCGGTCGCCGCGTCGTCGCGGACATCGAATGCAACACGAGCTTGGACGCGATGCAGCGGCGCGAGCCTCGCTCGATAGGGAAATGCGGGAGCCCATCCGAAACACGCCAACCACAGGATGACGGATGCAATCGCGCATAGCGCCAGGCGCACGCCAACGTACGGGCTGCGACTCCATTCCATCAGCGACTTGAAAAGTCCGCGCGGTTCGGGAATGGTCCACCGCGTTCGGCTTGAGCTATTTGACATAGAAAAATGCCGACCGAGCCGCGGCCCGGTGGCATCTGCTTAAAACAAATTGATTCGTGATTTTGCGTTCGGCGATTCGTGTTGGCCCATCGCGTTCATAAAACTCTTGACGCTATTTGGCTTGTTGATAACCGTTCGCGCCGTTCCCATTCTCGCGGGCTTCATATGCATCGACGATAAATTGCACAAGTCGATTGCGAACAATGTCCGCACGGGTCAATTCGACAATGCTAACACCATCGATAGACCCCAGTCGGGCGATTGCATCAATGAGCCCGCTCTTTTGGTTCGGCGGCAAATCGACTTGCGTCGGATCGCCTGACACCACGATTTTCGAGCCTTGGCCCATGCGGGTCAAGAACATCTTCATTTGCGAAATCGTCGTGTTTTGAGCTTCGTCTAATATGATAAAAGCGTCATTGAGCGTTCGACCACGCATGTAGGCCAACGGCACAACTTCAATAACATCCTGTTGGACCAATCGCTGAATATGATCAAAGCCAATCATCTCGTTGATCGCGTCCATCAGCGGTCGCAAGTACGGATTGATTTTGGCTTGCAAATCGCCCGGCAAATAGCCAAGGCTTTCGCCTGCTTCGACGGCGGGACGCACGAGCACGATTTTGCGAATCGTCTGAAGCTTGAGGGCTTCAACCGCAGCCGCAACCGCCAAGTACGTCTTCCCGGAACCAGCCGGACCCATCGCAAAAACTAGATCGTGATTGCGAATGGCCTCGATATATTTTGCTTGGCCAGCAGTCTTCGGACGGACTTGCCGACCGACTTGAAGC
Organism: Planctomycetota bacterium; assembly: GCA_031409895.1. Classification (GTDB taxonomy): domain Bacteria; phylum Planctomycetota; class Planctomycetia; order Pirellulales; family Pirellulaceae; genus JANMEB01. The sequence goes on along the minus strand of JANNYC010000090.1, from coordinate 31,878 downwards.
GTTTCGACCGTTGCCATGCGAGGAGGTGGCTCATCGCCCGTGACGTGGGCAATTGTTTCGTCAAACAGGTCCGGAGTAATGTTTCCGCGTTGGCGGATTATCGAAGTTAGCTCTTCGAGAACTTTGGTCACTTGAGTTACAGAAGGCTCTTCGCCAGTAACTCGGATCTCTCCGTCGCGATGGGTGATATCCACGTTGAACTTTTCGCGAAGTCGTCGCAAATGTTGGTCTCTCGCTCCAAATAAAGGCAGAACGAAACGGGGTTCGACGGACGGAATTGAGGCTTGTATCATTCATTGCGCGGTGGCTTGGGTACACCGCTCCTGGTCCATGAAACATTCACACTATAACAATTTTACTCTGCCGTTAAGACTTTTCCCGGTGTTTTTCGGTCGGACATCAATATTTTGACCACGACATTTGGAAGTAACCGTCGCCAAGGGCCTATTTTCGGAAAACACGTTACACGTGCCACTTGATGCACGTTCGACGCCGTTTTTTGAAGTTTGGTTCGCGCGGCTCAAGTTTGTAAGTCCTATTCTAGCGGCCCGAAAAGCCCAATTGCCCACAACGCAAAGGCAATCGGTGCGGCACCCAATATCGAATCAAAAACGTCAAGCACGCCACCCATTCCCGGGATCAATGCACCCGAGTCCTTGCATTCCGATTCTCGTTTGATCAGCGATTCCACCAAGTCTCCCCAAATGCCGACGATCGAAACGACTGCGCCAAAAACAATCGCGTTCAGCAAAGTCGTCCGCCCAATCGTGCCGGTGAGCCAATACGCTACGGGATAGAACACCAACAGCGCACCCAACACTCCAAAGACAATCGCCGCGATGCCACCTTCAACGGTTTTTCCCGGACTCAACACCGGCGTCAATTTACGTTTGCCGATCCAGCGTCCAATTAAATAAGCGAAAGAGTCTGACATCTTGACGGTCACGATCAGCGACAAGACCGCAACCAATCCCCACGAGTTATCGAACAAGAATCGGAGCTGCGCCAGAAAGCTCAACATGCCGATATAAATCGCGATGAATATCGTTCGCACAATTCGCTCAAGTGCTTGTTCGTTCGCGCGATAGCGCAGCATTTCGACCAAGAACGCCCAACCCGCCGCTGCCGCCCAACCCATCGCCGTCCACCCGAATTTCCCGACCATGCAATCTTCCATGTGACCTGGAAAAAGCACCGGCATGCAGGATAGCATCGTCGACAATAAGACAGCGATCAAAATGGTAATCGCATGTGGTCGATGTGGTCCAACCGGAATCATCCTCCGCAATTCCTCGCCACCTACGACCGCGACAATTAAGAGGACCACGGCCAAAACAACGCCGGGCCGAGTGGGCGCAGGGGACCGACCGATCCAATGATCCAGCCACATCAGCAGCAGGACTGCCGTGATCACCACTGCGGACGAAATCAAGCGTCGAGAAAGCACGTCAGTTCGGTTCCTTGTCCTGTTGAAGTCCCCCAAATCGACGTTGTCGCTGAGCATACGAGCGAATCGCATCGTGCAAATCCGACACGCGAAACTCGGGCCAATATCGGTCGGTAACCCAGAGTTCGCTGTAGCTTATCTGCCAAAGCAAAAAATTGCTCAATCGCATTTCGCCCGCGCTGCGGATCAGCAAGTCCGGGTCTGGCATTCCGCGCGTATACAAGTGATCGGCAATCGTCTGTTCGTCGATTTCTCTCGCTACCAAGTCCCCCCGCTGAGCTTGGCTCGCAATGCTGCGAACCGCATCTACGATCTCGCCCCGACCGCCGTAATTGATCGCCAAACAAAGCCGAGTGCCGGTGTTGTGACTCGTTTTGTCGATCGTGTCGTCCATTTGCGTAATCACGTTGGCCGGAATCCGATCGCGTCGGCCAATGATTTTTAGTTGCAAGTTATTTTCCATCAGCGTCGGCAGCTCTTCAATCAAATAATACTGGAGAAGGTGCATCAGAAATTCCAGCTCCTCCTGCGGACGTTTCCAATTTTCGTTCGACAAACAATACAGCGTGACTTGTCCCAAACCCAACCGACAACACTCGGTCGTGACTTCGCGCACCACAGTCGCACCACGGCGATGGCCTTCGATGCGCGGCAAGCATTGTTGTTGAGCCCAGCGCCCATTGCCGTCCATAATGATGGCAATATGTTGCGGCATTCTCTCACGCGGGACACCAACAACATCGTGAATCACAGCGGGTTTGGACGACACGGATGATTTTTCCAATTTCAAGTCGGCAGCTTCGATTTTTGGTAGTTGACCGGCTCTGGCCTGTTGTGCGAACACTGCCGAATTGCGTCAGTAGCTTGCAATGTTTTTCCTCAAGCCTACAGCCTCAAGCCTCATCCCTCGCGTCGGTAGCATCCCATCGCCTTCCCCACTTTCAACTCTCAACTCTTCACACAAATTGATTTTGATGGCAAGCGATCGTTTGGCGGCGATCGGGTCCGACCGAAATTGTATCGACGGGAACACCGACCAAGTTCGCCAATCGGTCGACATAGTCTTGCGCTAGTTGCGGCAATTCTTCCAACGTGGTGCACTGAGTTATTTCCGTTTTCCAACCTGGGAATCGTTCCAACACAGGCTTGGCACGGGCCAAATCGTCGACATGGCTGGGAAATTGTCGCGTCGTTTTGCCGTCAATTTCGTAGGCAACACAAATTTTGATTTCATCCAAATCGCTCAGAACATCCAGCATGGTCATCGCCAAGCTCGTGGCTCCGCTGAGGCGAGCCGAGTAGCGGACTGCCACAGCGTCGAACCAGCCGCAGCGCCGCGGACGGCCTGTCGTCGTGCCATATTCTCGACCCCGCTCGCGAATCCGGTGCCCGATCTCTTCATGCAGCTCCGTGGGAAACGGTCCACCGCCGACGCGCGTACTATAAGCTTTCATCACGCCGATCGTTTTTGAAATGAACCGAGGCGGGACACCCGATCCGGCTGGCGTTCCAACCCCTGAACTATTGCTGCTGGTAACAAATGGAAACGTCCCATGGTCCAAATCGAGCAACGCTCCTTGGGCGCCTTCGAACAAGATTTGCTTGTCTTCGTCGATCGCATCTAATAAAAGCGCCGTGGTGTCGGCTACGTACGGTCGTAATAGCTCGGCGTAATCCGAATAGATTTTTGTAATTGCGTCGACATCGAATGTAATTGGTTCGCCGTTCGAAATGGACGATAATTCGATGGCCTTGATGCGGGCGATTTGTGCGATTCGTTCGCGAAGTCCTGGGCGGATCAAATCGCCCAATCGAATCGCAAAACTGCGTCCGGCCTTGTCGCGATAACAAGGCCCAATCCCGCGCAGCGTCGTGCCGATATTTCCTGCACCTTGAACCAAATCGCTCCAAATGCGGTCTTCGGCGGTGTGCCACGGAAAAACAACATGCGCGCGATCACTAATCACGAGCCGCCCAACTAAATCGATTCCACGATCGCGCAAGCCTTGAATTTCGCGCAAGATTACCGCTGGGTCCAAGACCACGCCGGCCGCAACTACGTTGAGCACTCGCGGACACAACACGCCGCTGGGAATCAAATGCAGCTTGTAAGTTTGGCCGTCAGCGACGACCGTGTGGCCCGCGTTCGCGCCGCCTTGGTAACGAACGACGATGTCCTGACGCTCGGCCAACCAATCGACGAGTTTGCCTTTAGCTTCGTCGCCCCATTGCAGACCGATAACGCAAAGTCCCCCCACGCGCGAACTCCTGTTGTAGTAATAACTTCCTTGCCAAATCATGGATTGCCGACTGAGCGCAGTCGAATCCGACGAGTCAGTGTATTCCCCCGAATCGATCATGGTCAACCGGCGGCAGCGACGCTCGGCGAATCGGCCCATTCGCGTCAGTCTTTGCGCTTGCGATACAGCGTTTTGCGATCGACGCCGAGAATCCGAGCGGCTTGAGTTTGATTTCCGCCGGTCGCCTCCAAAACGTGAGCGATGTATCGAAGTTGCACTTCTTCGAGCGAGACAAGCTCTTTGGGATCGTCGCCGCCGAATAGTACTCTCGCTTTGTCAAAGTCCCGAATTTTTTCCGGTAAGTCCTCCAAACCGAGCCGTTCGAATTGCGTCAGAGCAATAGCTCTTTCGATCACGTTACGCAATTCGCGAACATTGCCCGGCCAATTGTAAGCCATCAACCGCTGTGCAACAGGTGCTTGAACGCCCGCGACCGCCTTGTTCATTTTTTTCGCAAACGTCTCAACAAAGTGCTGTGCCAAAAGCAACACGTCCGAACCACGCGATCGCAGCGGTGGCATTTCAATTTGAATGACGTTGATTCGGTAAAACAAATCGGTGCGAAACATCTTGGCTTCGATGGCGGCTTCCAAATCACGATTAGTGGCCGCGATGATCCGCACATCGACCGGGACTTCACGTTCACTTCCAATTGGGCGGATCGCTCGTTCTTCGAGGGCACGCAGAAGTTTGACTTGCATCGAGGCCGGCATTTCACCCACTTCATCCAACAGCAACGTCCCGCCATCTGCTTGGACAAACAAACCGCGCCTCTCGGCTCGCGCGTCCGTGAAAGCCCCTTTCGTGTGCCCGAAAAGTTCGCTCTCCAATAGAGCTTCAGGCAATGCCGAGCAGTTGACTGCGACAAACGGGCCACTGGGTCGGCGACTGCGACGATGGATGCAACGGGCGACAAGCTCCTTGCCTGTGCCGCTTTCACCGGCGAGCAAGACCGTTGCTTCCGTCGGCGCGAGCTGAGCAAGCTGTTGATAAATGGACTGCATTGGTGGGCTTTCGCCGATGATTTCGCCAAAATGCGCGGCGCGATCGACCGCTTCGGATAATCGGCGAACCTGTTCCTGCAGCCTGTGTTGCTGTATCGCGCGGCCAATCGCCGCAGCGAGCAAATCCATCTCGACCGGTTTCGTTATGAAATCGTAAGCCCCTGCACGCAGCGCGGCGATTGCCGTTTCCATCGTTCCAAAAGCCGTCATGACAATCACCGGAGTGTCAGGTCGCAATTGGCTGACTTGTTCGCAGAGTTGCAAACCCGTCGTTCCCGGCATTCGCACGTCGGTCAAGACGACGTCGTACGGCTCACGCTGCAACGCTTCGATCGCTTTGGCGGGGACGTTGAAGCACTCCGGTTGGAAGCCGCGAAGCTTCATGTCCGTTTCCAGCAAATCGCACATTCCCCGATCGTCATCGACGACCAAGATTCGGCCAGCCATCAATCGGACTCCTGCGGAAGGTAAACGTCAAACCGACATCCCTCGCCGACTTGGCTCGCGACCTCGATCCAACCCTGATGTTCTTGCACAATTCCGTAAGCGATCGACAATCCCAAACCGGTCCCTTCGCTCACGTCCTTGGTCGTAAAAAACGGCTCGAACACTTGCGACAAATGTTCGGCCGCAATTCCGCAGCCTTGATCCGAAATCGACACTCGCCAAAATGCGGCTTCGGATGCATCGCGTTGCTCGCTTGGTTTACGTGCCATTGTATCCGCCAATCCAACCGTGGCGACTCCGCCTTTCGGCATGGCCTGGACTGCATTGACGATGATGTTGGTGAAGACTTGTTGCAACTGACCGGAGTCGGCTTGTACGATCGCCGCAATCACTTTTCCATTCGACGTTGAATTTTCCAAGACCAATCGAACCGAATTTTTTTCTGCGATCGGTTGCAGCAATTCAATCGTCCGCGAAAGAACGTGGGTCAAGTCCAACGGCGCTCGCTGCGGCGGTCGCCTGCGCGCAAAGTCCAGCAATTGCCGCACAATTCCGGCGATTCGGTCGGCTTCGTCCTTGATCACGCGACCGCTTTCTTGGATTTGTGTCTCGGATAGTTTTCCTGACGTTATCAATGCCGCACGGCCGGAAATCACGTTGAGCGGCGTTCCCAATTCGTGCCCCACGCCAGCCGCAAGTCGGCCAACCGTCTTCAACCGATCCGAGTGACGTAACTGATCCAAAACTGCAAGTCGCTGTTCCGATTCGCTGGCGATCTTTTGTTTCTGTCGATCTAACTGCACGCACATGTCGTTGAGCGCGTCCCCAAGTTGTGTCAACTCGTCGCGAGTTTTTAGTTTCAGAGGTGTCGAGAAATCTCCGCGTCCGATGCGCCGAGTCTTGTCGATCAACATCTCCAGCGGGCGAGCCACCCAACGCATTCCCGTCAAGTACGCGATGGCAATCGACGCCAATCCAACCGCTCCGATCAAGCCCAGCGTCCACAAAATTTCGAGCCACATTCGTTGCTCAAGAGGTGCCAGCGATTCCGCAAACTCCAGCGCGCCCGGACGGCTCGACGCCAACTGCACTGGGACGTAGGTAAACAAACTGCGTTGACCCTCGTCGTTTTGATCAACCAGCGAAAATATTTCGCCGAACGGAATGGCCGCTGTGTCAAATGCGAAGCGCGGCCGTTCCGTTGGGTTTGCTTTGGGATCGAGCCACACCCAACGAATCCGCAAAGCACCTTGGCTGTCGGAATTGGCTTTTTCCAAAAAGCGAGCGACACCAGCATTGCCCTCGCTCGTCCAAGCTTGATCGAGTTCTTGCCGCAGCGTTGTCGCAGTCGCTTGTGCCAACTTCCGATGCGCGAGCTCGAATTCTTGATACTTGTTACGAACGGAAAAATAACTTGCGACCGCCGTCAATGCGACAATGACCGCGAGTGAGATCGCAATGATTTTCGTGGCTAGCTTCATAAAGCAATTGTCGCATCATCAACCGGAACATATCGTGGCGGTTTGGAGCGCGCGAGACATTTCGCCCCAACGACGGCGTCGAAGTAGCCTGGAAAACGTGCTGAAAATCGCATTTTTTCATTGTAGTGCGAAATTCGTTCCCTGGCACGAGATATGCACTTTGGGTAACGACAAAATTGACAAACGGGAACTTTGTAACGGCTGGCTGCGTACTCAATTCAAAGTCCAGTTTTAAGCGGAAGGAACAAAAATGAACGTCATCACTGTCAAATCGAATTGGTTTTTGGGACTCGGCGTTTTGTCAGTTGTCTTGGTGGGCTTGATGGCCGCCAAATACAGCGACTCACTCGTCTCGGACAAACCGAGCGCGGCAGTAGTCTATCGCCAGCAAGAGCCGCCAGCGATTTCCGGCGAACAAGCTCAACGGGCTATTGCCTCTGCAAAGGACTTGTCGACAGCGTTTCGCGTCGTATCCGAACGTGTGCTTCCGTCTGTCGTTTCTATTGAATCTCGCAACATGCCAGTCAATGTTCGCGCCGATGGCAAACCTCTTGACGCACAGCCCAAACGAGCGAACCCGTTTGAAGGTACGCCGTACGAAGGCATGTTCCGCGATTTCAATTTTGACACTCAAGATCAATTTCAATTCCGATCACAGGATATGATTCCTCAACAAGGGCTTGGTTCCGGCGTCATCGTCGACCCATCAGGCTTGGTTATGACCAATAACCATGTTGTGCAAATGGGCCGACGAACGCAAGTCACGGTTCGCTTGCAAGACGGTCGCGAATTTATTGCTTCCAAAGTTTGGACCGATCCGAAAACTGATATCGCAATGATTAAAATTGACGGCGCGACTAACTTAGTGGCCGCGCAGTTAGCCGACAGCGACCAAGTCAGTGTGGGCGATTGGGTTCTGGCATTGGGCCAGCCGTTTGGCTTGGAAAGCACGGTGACTGCGGGCATTATCAGCGCAACTCATCGCGGAGTTGGAATCAACGAACGAGAAAACTTTTTGCAAACGGATGCGGCGATCAATCCTGGCAACAGCGGCGGGCCGCTCGTGAACTTGGACGGCCAAGTCGTCGGAATCAACACCGCAATTTCGTCGCAATCGGGTTCTAATAGCGGCGTCGGCTTTGCCATTCCGACGAACATCGCCAAGTGGGTCGGCGATCAACTCGTCAACAACGGTAAAGTCCGTCGGGCCTTTTTGGGCGTCGGAATTCGAGAGATCGATGCCGCCCTGGCAGTAAAATTAGGTGTAAAACCTCGCGCGGGCGTCGTCGTGACTCAAGTCCAACGATCGAGTCCGGCCGAGCGTGCAGGCCTAGCCGCTGGTGATATCATCCTTGATTTCGCAGGTCTCAAAGTCCACAATCCGCGCGATTTACAATTTGCCGCCGAGCGCGCGTCGATGGGCAAACGGCACGCATTGAATGTTCTTCGAAACGGGCAGACGATGACCGTCGAACTTGTGCCAGAAGAACTGCCTACAGAAGTTTCCACGACCGCTGTCGAAGGCGACGAGATTGACGCGCTCGGTTCAAATTAACAATAGAAACAAAACCTAGAAAAGACAACGCAAGGATGATTTGACGCGATAGGATTTGGCCATCCGAGGATTACGATCTTGTGCCAAACGCAACCCTGGTCACAAGGTCGAGCAAGCGTCAGATCAACAGAACGCCGGTACTGAAATGGTTCAGCCCGGCGTTTTCCTTTTCTTGTGCGCCGATTGTATCGGTATAATTCAAGCCGTAAGCTGCATTCTAGCTGATCAACATTCGTTTTATTTTTGTCCAGGTTGCCCCATGTTCCGACTTGCCATCTGTAACGAACTTTACCGCGATTGGTCCTTCGATCGTGCGTTTGCGCATGCTCGGAATTGCGGATACGAAGGGATCGAGATCGCGCCGCATACGCTTGGCGAAGGCGAACAGCGATTTGCAGACGCGCGAATTGTTGAAGTCGGCAGGGCGGCTAAGTCGCAAGGTCTAACCATCGTCGGATTGCACTGGCTGCTTGCGGGTACGAGTGATTTGCACTGGACGTCCGACGATGCGACCGTTCGCCGAAACACGGCCGAATATTTTGCGCGATTGATTGGCTTGTGCGGCGAACTCCAAGGTTCAGTCATGGTGTTGGGCTCGCCCAAACAAAGAAGTTTGGCGCAAGGAATGTCACAGCAACGCGGGCTCGACAATGCGACGTCGGTGGTCGAAAAAATTTTGCCGCGTTTGGTAGAACAACAAATCACTCTGGCCGTGGAACCTTTGGGCCCGGAAGAAACAAACTTTCTCAACACGGCCGATCAGGTCTGCGAATTTTTGGAACGATTCGAATCGCCTTGGCTGCGTTTGCACTTGGATGTCAAAGCGATGAGTACGGAGCCGAGGCCGATACCGGAGATTATCGCCGCGCATCGCGACTTGCTCGCGCACTTTCATGCGAACGACCCGAACCGCCGCGGGCCTGGCATGGGCGATGTTAACTTTGTGCCTATTTTGCGTTCGTTAATCGAAGCGGAATATCGCGGCTGGATTTCGGTCGAAGTCTTCGATGAAACTCCCGGCATCGATTCACTCGCCGTTGACAGCATTCGAAACTTGCGACGTGACTATTCCAAAGCCGTCGCACTCTAGCGGCTGCTATCAACATGCCGAATGACGTTGCTGGCAAAATGTTTGCGGCCTAAACTCCGGTCGCACGAATCTGTCCAAAGGAGTTCACTTTGCTTCGACGCGAAAATGTTCCGTTGTTTTGTGTATTGGCTGTTGCCACAACTGTCATGTTTGTCAACTTGGGCTCGGCCCGGTTGTGGGATCGGGACGAGCCGCGCAACGCCGGATGCGCTTTAGAAATGATGGAGCGCGGCGATTGGATCGTCCCAGTCTTCAACGACGAGTTGCGACACCAAAAGCCGGTACTTCTTTATTGGTTGATCGGTTCCGCCTATTGGGTGTTCGGCGTCAACGAGTTTGCCGCCCGATTCTGGTCGGGTGTCTTTGCGATCGGCACCGTCGCGTTGACTTACGTGATTGGCAAGCGGCTCTTTAGTTCAACCGCTGCGACGATGGGAGCGCTGGCGCTTGCGACGAGCCTGATGTTTGTGGTGGCGGGTCGCGCGGCGACACCGGATTCCATTTTGATTTTTTGCCAAACGCTGGCTTTGACTCTGTACGTCTGCGGAACATTTTCACCAAAACAGCATGATTCGGAACGACCCAAACTTCGCAAGGAAGGTAATTATTTTCCGTGTTCGATCCCGGTCTGCATCTCAATTTATGCCGCCATGGGGCTTGCTGTTCTAGCCAAAGGCCCCGTCGGCTTTATTATGCCCATGGCCATTATCGGAATGTTCATGCTTTTAGAGACGCTTCCCGTCAGGAAGCCGCAATCGCTCGAAGGATTCGGCAACTTGACGAAATCCATTTTGAAAATCGCTCAAGTATTTGGCCCCAAGCATTTTTTGAAAACGCTTCTCCAAATGAATCCGCTGTTGGCTGCAGCAGTGGTCGTGGCTGTGGCCGGGCCGTGGTTTGTGCTCGTCGGAATGCAGACCGATGGCGAATTTATTCGGCGGTTTTTTCTCGAAGAAAACATCGGCCGTGCGACGACGACATTTGAAAGTCACGGTGGAGGCATCTGGTATTATCCGACGGCAATTGCGGTCGGATTCTTCCCGTGGTCAATTTTTTTGGTGCCAATGTTCCTTGGAATCGATCGTCGCCTGAGCAAATCGCATCCGCTATCGACCTCGCTCACGTTTTTGCTTTGTTGGATTGGCGTACAAGTCGGAATGTTTAGTTTCGCGTCGACCAAATTGCCAAGCTACGTCACTCCCTGCTTTCCAGCTTTGGCTTTATGCTGCGGACTTACCTTGGAGCGATGGACCCGCCAGACGAGCCGCCTCCCAATAATCTGGGACAAAGCAGTCTTAGCGACGCTTGGCCTAACCGGTGTGGGTTTGAGCGTCGCCCTGGCGTACTTGTGCAAGAACTATTTGGGTGGAGATTATTGGCTCGTCGGTCTAGGCGTGATTTGGATCGTCGTCGCCTTCGTCGGCTGCTTTCATTTGTCCCCGGCTCGCTGGCCACGGTGGATCGTCATGTTTCAAGGTACCGCCGCATTGTTTTGTATCGGACTCTTTGGTTTCGGAACGATCGCCGTTGATCGGACGCAGCAAGCAGAACGCTTGATCGAGCCGATTCGCGCCCGAGGCACGCCTGTCGCCGCCTTTCGATGTCTCGAATCAAGCTGGGTTTTTTACTCGCGAAAATCCATCTGTGAATTGGAAACCAAAACTTCAAATTCGAATCCATCGGTTCCGCTTGATGGTTTGCGTCCGAAAAAGTCTCATATGTCGCCTTCTGCATTCGTGGCCCAACATCCCGACGCCTGCATCATCACCACGGATGAAGCACTCGTCGAACTAAAAGCCCAACTCCCCGGCCATTATCAAGTCGTCGAAACCGCTCCTTATTTCATGCGCGACAAATATCTATTTCTTCTGGCCCCCAGTCCGATTACTCGAATCGCCCAAGACATTCCAACGAATCGGACCGACAAATAAGTCGAGACAAAGTAGCCCAGGCGGAGTACAATCGTCCAAAAACCATTCGTACTGGCTGCTGTAATAATCAACGCAAAGGACTCCCTTTTGAACACCGGCGCTGCCGCTAAATGGACGATTGCGGTTGCGCTGTTGTGCTTGCCGGTCTTGGCGTGGTTTGCAATTCGCGCGGAAACGAACACGCACGATCTGACGATCTGGCTTCCAAGCCGCACGCCGCAACGCACGGTCTACGATAAGTTCATTGCTGATTTCGGAAGCGACGAAAGTTTGCTCATTAGCTGGGCCGGTTGCACTATAGAAGCGGCCGAGTTGGCGGAACTTAAATCGCAATTGCTGGCCTCCGACGAAAAACCGGCTTTGTTCGCGCAAGTCGTTTCCAGTGGCGACGCGCTAGACGGGCTGCAACTTTCGCATCCTGGCAGCTCATCGGCTTCGCTCAAGCGGCAGCTCAGCGGCGTATTCTTCGGTCCTGACTTGCAAACTGCGGGGCTCGTCATCCGGCTTTCCGAAGCGGGAAAACGCGATCGCAAAAGTGCGGTCGCATCAGTGGAACAAGTCATCGGCGGCATTGGCTCGCTCTCCGGACGAGCAGTCCACATTGCCGGTGCACCTTTTGTCAATGTTCATATCGATCGCGCAACGAATCGTTCATTGCTGCTGGCGATTCCGGGCGGGCTGTTATCCATGCTTGCCTGTTTCATTTGTTTGCGAAGCGTCCGTTTAGCGGCGATCACGTTATTTGTCGCGTGCTTTTCCGCGCTGGCCAGCGTTGCGATCGTCGCGATGTGCGGCTGCCAACTCAACGGCATGTTGATCGTTACTCCGGTCCTGGTACTCGTTCTCAGTTTGTCCTCTGGCGTTCACTTGTCGAATTATTATCGCCTTGCGTTGCAATCCGACGACCACGCCGCTTCGGTGACGCAAGCCATCAAACACGGCTGGCTGCCGACCACGGTCGCAATCGGCACGACGGTCTTGGGATTTTTGACTTTGAGTTTTAGCGAGATCGAGGCGGTCCGACAATTTAGTTTGTTCTCGTCGCTTGCGTTGCTGATTGCGCTGGCGACTTTGCTTACGTTGTTTCCAGCATTGCTGCTCGTTTGGCCACCACGATGGGACTGGGCCGCATGGAACGGCAACGGTCCCGGAAATCGCATCGCGGCTTTTGCAAATCGAATCGTTTGGGAAAAACCCACACGCGCCAAGCGTGTTTCGATTGCGATAACGCTGGCGTTTCTGGCGGCAGGCGGTGTCGCGGCGTGCGGCCTGCCGCGCATTCAATCGGATCTTGCGCCCGAGCGACTTTTTTCCGGCGGGCACGCCGTAAGTAAGAATTATCTTTGGTTGGGAAAGAACTTTATTCCGCTGAACTCGCTCGAGCTAATTGTCACCATGCCAAATTCGGACTCGGTGCCGTGGCACAAGCAAATCGAGACCGTGCGGCAAATCCAATATAGTGTTGCCAAGCTCCCTTTTGTTCAGTCAAGCTATTCCGTCGCGCAACTCGTCCCTCGGCTGCGACTGGCATCGACCGGTCGATCGACGATTCAACGAAGTCTCTTCGATTCTGGTTTTGGCCAAGCCAAATTCGAACTTTCGGACGAACGTTGGTTGGCGGAAAGAGACGGTCATTGTGCGTGGCGTATCTGGGTTGGCATTTCATCCGAGCTTAATCAACCGGCGAATCAATGGTTGTCGCAACTGAATGAGGCGGCTCTTCAAAATATCGAACCCGGGGCCGATGTAAAAATCTCGCCAACCGGGATGTGGCTGCTTTCGACAATCGGTCGCGAACGTTTGTTTCGTGAACTCTCAAGCAGTTTCTCGCTGGCATTTGCTTTGATCGCACCGCTTGTGATGCTCATGCTGCGAAGTTTCTGGGCGGGCTTGGTCGCGATGATCCCGAATGTCTTGCCCGACGTTGTTTTGTTCGGCGGATTGGGATGGCTGGGTGCAAACGTCGACATCAGCACGATTCTGACCGCAAGCATTGGGATGGGAATTGCGGTCGATTCCACAGTTCATTTTTTGCAGTGGTATCGGGCGCGGATCATGTTGGGGGATTCGCGAAACGATGCCGTCGCGAGCACGATTAGAAATTGTTCGCGGGCCATGTTTTTCACGACGCTGATCAGTTGCATCGGCTTGATCGCATTCTCCCTCAGCAGCTTCCTCCCGACTCGGCAATTCGCGTTGGCGATCGTCACGCTACTGATTCTGGCCCTCATTTGCGATCTATTGCTTACCCCCGCGTTGATTCTCAGCCCAGTCGGCTTCATTTATGACCGGCGAAAAGCAGGCGAATTTGGAGTCGATTATTGACGGACGGCAATCTATTCTTGTGTATCGAAGGCAATAGTGACACGCCAAGAAAATCGACTTAGAATGAAGCCGAACTCAGTTGGGTAGCTTCCGTTTGCTTAGAAGAGTGTCCAATGATTCGCGTTGTTATTGGTTCGCTACTAGTTGGCGTCGGCTTCTGTAGCAGCGGCATCGCTCAGGAACGCGAATTTGCGGACAGCAGCGGGCAATTCAAATTGACGGCCACTCTCGATCGCCTTGAAGGCGAAAATGTCGTGCTCAATCTGGCCGATGGGACCGCTAAGCAGATTCCGCTAAACAAGTTGAGCGAGCGCGATCAGGCTTACGTTCGCGAGTGGATTGAACTTCGCAAGCGGACGGCACCAAAAAAAGCGTTCACGCCCGTGTCACCGGAACATTTACAGATGGCAAAGTCGGCCGAATCTATTTTGAAAAAGCACTGTTACGATTGCCACGGAAACCAAGGAAGCAATGAAGGCGGATTTAATTTTGTGTTGGACGTGCGTCGGCTCACCAGTGGCAATCATTACGTCCATCCGAAGAGCCCCGCACAGTCATTGATTTCGGAAAGAATCGTCAAAGGCGAAATGCCGCCAGCGGGTGTTGATCCCCGTCCGAGCCAAGCGGAAATCGACGACCTCAAAAAATGGATTTCGGCTGGCGCACCCGATTGGATCACGAACACCGACCGGCCGTTCATCGCGATCTTCGATACCGAAAAACTCGTTCAATCAGACTTGCAAAATTTCAATCCACGCGAACGCCGTTTTCAACGATATTTTAGCCTTGCGAACTTGTTCAATGCCGGTTCTTCGCAAGACGAGTTGCAAACCTACCGTATCGCGTTTGCAAAACTGATCAATAGTTTGTCGTGGAACAAAGAAGTCCTCGTTCCCAAGACAATAGATGTCCACAAGACTTTGTTTCGTGTCGACTTGAGAGAGGTGAATTGGGCGGAGTCGTCGTGGACGCAGATTTTGGCGCTCTATCCGTACGCGTTCGTTTCCCAAGAAGACATGGGCAAGTACTTTGTCGAAAATTCGGGAACCGCGATGCCGCACATTCGAATCGATTGGTTCGTCGCCAAGGCGTCCGAGCCTCCGTTGTATCACGCGCTTTTGCAAGTTCCGGAAACGGTGAAAGACCTGGAGGATTTGTTGCGAGTCGATGTTGCGACGAATATCGACCAAGGCAAAGCAAAACGAGCGGGCTTCAATCGGTCCGGCATTTCACAAAACAATCGCTTGATCGAGCATCACGAATCGTCGTACGGATCTTACTGGAAGAGTTACGATTTCGGTGCCAACGTCGGCCGCAAGAACTTGTTCGAACATCCGTCGGGACCGTCTAGCGACAAAGATGCGTTCGAACATGATGGCGGCGAAATGATTTTTACGCTCCCGAATGGCTTTCAAGGCTATATGTTGACGAATGCGAACGGCAAGCGATTGGACCGGGGACCGACGGAAATTGTCACGGATCCGAGTCGCCCCGACCGCACCGTAACTAACGGCATCTCGTGCATGTCCTGCCATTACAACGGCGTTATTGAGAAAGAAGACGAAATCCGCAAGCACGTGGAAGCCAACAAGGGTGCTTTTCCCGAGGCGGATGACTTGCTCGAAATGTATTGCTCGCAAACCGATATGAACCGGTTGTTTCAAGAAGACCGGCTCCGATTCGAAGGTTCGTTGCGCAAGATCGGCTTGATTCGGCCCACAAAAACCGGCGAACCGATTTCCAATATGTCGCGCAGGTTTCAAACGGAACTTGACGTGAATCAGGCCTGCGCGGAATTAGGAATCACGCCCGAATCATTCTCCGAACGCCTAGCGGCTAATCCAGCGCTCTCGCGATCCGTCGGCCAATTGAACGTCCCTGGCCAAACTATGAAACGAGACGCTTTTGTCGACATGTTTGGTGATTTGATTGTCGAGTTCAAACTTGGGATTCGGATTTCTCCCAACGGCAAATTCAAGTTCAGTGTTGGAGGTGACGCCAGCGGCGGATTCGGCAAACCGTTCGCTCAAAACGATGGTAAAAAGTCTCGCGGAAAATGGCAACCGAAAAGCGAACAGGAAAAAGCCGAAAAAGAACTCGACGATGAAACCGACGAATCTAATGACGAAGTTGACGCTGAAGACCTTAACGACGCGAAATATAGCAAAGAATTTCTTGAAAGCCTAAAACCAAAAACTAAAGTCCAAGTTCTTTGGGGAAGCACATGGTTCGACGCTTCAATCGTCAAAAAAGCGGGTAAGAATAGCTTCAAGGTTCACTTCGACGGATGGGACGACTTTTTCGATGAGGTTGTGGAACCCGACAGAATACGCCTGCGATAATTGCAGACCAATTGATCGCTTTGTCATTGTTTAACCGGACCGCTTCGGGCCGTGCGGTGAGTTCGCAGCGCCCGGAAGCCGGGCGGTTAAACATTGAGGAGCCAAGCTGGTGTGATGGCGCTACCACAGTATGCGGCAGCGGATGGTGCCATCGATTTGGCGGATTTTTTGCAGAGCGAGGTCGCTGTACTCGCGGTCGACGTCGATGACAACGTAACCGACGGTCGAGTTGGTTTGCAAATACTGTCCTAAGATATTAATCGCGTTCGAGGAAAAGACCCGGTTGATTTCCGACAAGACGCCGGGACGGTTGTGATGGATGTGCAAAAGTCGATGTTGGCCCGGATGCGCGGCCAGAGCGACTTCCGGAAAGTTCACCGCACCGACGGTCGAGCCTTGATCGCTATATTGAACGAGTTTTTCGGCGACTTCGCGGCCGATGTTTTCTTGGGCTTCGACCGTGCTCCCGCCGATGTGCGGCGTCAACAGGACGTTGTCGAAATGACGCAACGGATTTTCGAACGGTTCGTCGTCCGCGCGGGGTTCTAGCGGAAAGACGTCGATCGCCGCCCCTTTGAGTTTGCCATGATCGAGCGCCGATTCCAGTGCAGCCAAATCCACCACCCTGCCCCGCGCGGTGTTGATCAATACGCAATTGGGCTTGAGCTGCGCCAGTTCCGCCGGGCCAATCAAATTGGTAGTCGAATCATTTTCGGGAACGTGCAGAGTAATCACGTCAGCGGAACGCAACAATTCGAGCAAGGAAACTTGTCGTGCGTTCCCCAGCGGCAATTTCGTTACGATGTCGTGAAAGATGACCCTCATTCCCAAAGATTCCGCCATGACGCTGAGCTGGGTTCCGATATTCCCGTACCCGATAATCCCCAGTGTCTTACCTCGGATTTCGTGGGCACCGTCCGCCGACTTGTGCCAAAGACCTCGATGGGCGGCGGCGTTTTTTTCAGGGACGCGGCGCTGCAAGAGAATCGCTTCGCCCAACACGAGTTCGGCGACGCTGCGAGTGTTGGAGTAGGGCGCGTTGAATACTGGAATTCCCAAGCTCATCGCTTGATTCAAATCGACTTGGTTGGTTCCTATGCAAAAGCAGCCGATTGCGATCAGCTTGTGAGCCGCCGCAAGTTCCAGCGCAGTCAATTGAGTGCGCGAACGAATTCCCAGCAGGTGACAATCCGCAATCTCCGCTCGCAACTGCTCCGGCGAAAGTGACTTGGCATTACGAACGATTTGCGTGTAACCAGCACGTTGCATGATTTCCACGGCCGAGTCGTGAACTCCTTCGACCAGGACGATTTTGATTTTGGATTTATCTAGCGAAGTCCGATTCATTGGTTGCAGTTTCGGCAATGGAATAAGGGAAGGATGCTCGTTTTTAGCTGACAATCTGCGTTACCAACGGCACAAGGCCGTTGGGGTCGAGGTTCGAACGATCAAACTAGGGATAGAGTCGCGACATCTGCCACTTGCCTGAATCAGACCGTCGATACTGAAACCGATCATGCAGGCGGTCGATTCGACCTTGCCAGAATTCCATTCGTAGCGGCGTGACGAAAAATCCTCCCCAGAAATCGGGCAAGGGAATCGGTTGATTTTGGTAACGCTGTTCGAGCAGTTGATATTGGCGATCCATTTCGTCGCGCGTCGCTGCGATTTGCGATTGCCGCGATACACTCGATCCGATTTGGGCTCCACGAGGTCGCGAATGAAAATACCGTTCTGACATTTCGCGAGAGGTCCTTTCTGCCGTTCCATCGATGCGAATTTGGCGACCCAAGTGCGGCCAATGCAACAGCAAGCTGACTTGGGGGTTGGCCGCGATCTGCTTCGACTTTTCCGAATCGTAATTTGTGAAAAAAGTGAATCCGCGATCGTCATAGTGTTTTAGCAAAACCGTGCGGCTCGTCACGAAGCCACTCCGATCCGCCGTCGACAAGCTCATGGCGTTTGGCTCGAACCAATCGGCCGTGCATCGCGCGATGGCGTCTTCGAACCAGAGCTTGAACTGCCGGAAAGGATCAGTGTCCAAGTCGGTTTCGGAAATGCCCTGCGACTCGTATTCTTTGCGAAGTGCTTCGAGGCTAGACATGCTGTTATGTTGGGAGTTGAGAGTTGAAAGTTGAGTGTTGAAAGTAGAAACATTTGCGCGGAGCTGGTTGGTCGGACATGCTATCAGTTGGTTAGAAAAACTATAAGATACGGCTTGGGGCGTGAGGGGGTCAGTCCCCTGCGGCTAGCAAAGTTCGGCTTGGAACGAATGCGGGGCCGAGCTATCATTTTCGCCGCATTCGAATGGAAACAAAACCAATGACGACAAAAGCGATTTCGCCGGAGCCAGCTTTTCGCGTCGAGCGAGACTCGATGGGCGAAGTTCGCGTTCCCGCAAATGCGTACTATAGTGCGCAGACGCAACGAGCGGTGGAGAATTTTCCGGTTTCCGGTTGGCCGCTGCCGTCGGCTTTGATTCGCGCGATGGGGCTGGTGAAATATGCTTGCGGCGTCGCCAATCGCGACTTGGGAAAGCTGACTCGATCGGGCAAAAATCGACTGAACGATCGCCAAGTCACCGCGATGTTGGACGCGGCTCGTGAAGTCGCCGTTGGACGTTTCGACGATCAATTTCCGATCGACGTATTTCAAACCGGCTCGGGAACGTCCAGCAATATGAACGTGAACGAAGTGATCGCCAATCGGGCTATCGAAATCACAGGTGGCGACCGGTTTGCGGTGGCCAAGCCAATTCATCCGAACGATCACGTTAACATGGGGCAGAGCACCAACGACACTTTTCCAACGGCAATTCACGTCGCGGTCGGCTTGCAGCTCAAGACGCAACTCATTCCGGCATTGGAAGGGTTGCACCGTGTTTTGGCGAACAAAGCCCAGCAGTGGGATCAAATTATCAAGATTGGTCGAACTCACTTGATGGATGCGACGCCGCTACGATTGGGACAAGAGTTCGGCGGATTCGCTCGGCAGATTGAGCTTTCAATTGAGCGAGCGCAGTCGGCGACCAACGACGTGCGCGAACTTCCCGTCGGCGGAACCGCAGTCGGCAGTGGCATCAACACGCACCCCGAATTTGGCCGCCGCGTGGCTGAAGTTCTTGCACGCGAAACCGGCGTTCCGTTTATTGAAGCCGTGAATCATTTCGAAGCCAACGCGCAGCGGGATGGTCTAGTTGAATGCCACGGACATTTGCGCACAATCGCGTCGACCTTGTTTAACTTGGCGAACAACATTCGCTGGCTGGGTTCCGGTCCGCGCTGTGGCTTTAACGAAGTGCAATTGCCGTCGCGACAACCTGGTAGCTCGATCATGCCGGGTAAAGTAAATCCCGTGATGTGCGAAAGTTTGATGCAAGTCGCGGCTCGCGTGCTGGGCAACGACCAAGTACTCACCGTCTGCGGCGCGTCGGGCGGCCAGTTCCAATTAAACATAATGATGCCAGTGATGGGCCAAACGACGCTTGAGAGCATCATGTTGCTGTCCCGCGGGGTTCTTGCGTTTATCGAATTCTGCGCCGAGGGTCTTGAAGCCAACGTCGAACAATGTAACGCCGCAGTCGAACAAAGCTTGTCGATGGCCACGAGTTTGAATCCGCTCATCGGTTACGAAATGGCGACCAAGCTAACGAAAGAGGCTTTTGAAACCGGCAAGACAATTCGCGAGCTTTGCATCGAAAAGAAAATCCTGTCGGAAGAACAGTTAAGGGCGGCGCTCGATCCGATGAGAATGACGGAGCCGCAAGGGTAGGAGTTTTCAGTTTTCAGTGTTCAGTTTTCAGCAAGAAAAATAGAAAAATGCCGCACTGAACACTGAACACTGAACACTGAACACAAATCGATACTTCCACGGAGGGAATGATGATTTATGCGAATTATGGGATTAATAGGGCCATGCGCGCCCGGATCTCGATTGGGGCTGCGCTGTCATTGATCGCCTGTGGAATGTTGATTGCGGGTGATGAAAAAACACCGGCGCAGGGCGACACCGTCAAACATAAAATTCATGCGCTGACCCAATCGGCTCGCTCGGCATCGGATTTTTCGCAGATCATCGAGCAATGCCAGACCGCAATAGATGGCAAAGTCAGCGAATCGGAACAAAAATACTTGCGGTCGGTCAAGTCCTGGTCGCTTAACCGACGCTGCGAATTGCGTGCGGAACTCGCTGCTGATTTCATCGAGGCTAACAATCGGGCACAAGCCAACTTGATCGCGGATCAGGCTTTGGCGGACGCGATCGAAGCGATCGAACTCGATTCAGCGCGTTGGCGAGCATTTCTAAACCGAGGAATGTTGCTGGCTGACTCCAACATGCTCCACGAAGCCTTGGCCGACTTTCAAACTGTTTGCCAACTGCAACCGAAAGAATCGCTCGGCTGGTACAACTGCGGGGAGGCTCAAAGCGCTCTGCTTGACTTCGCCGCCGCGGTCGACAGTTACACGCGTGCTTTAGAGATTGACTCCGGCGATTTGCAAGCATTGACCGGGCGCGGATTGGCTCGCTGTCACATGAGCGATTTTGAAGCGGCGACCAAAGATTTCGATTTCGTTGTGCGCATGCGTGGGAATGATGCCGCGGCGCTAACTAATCGTGGCGATGCGCGACAAGGCTTGGGGCAGTGGCGAGATGCATACGATGATTATCTTCAAGCTGCCAAAATCGAAGACAATGGCGTTCCGTCGGCCCGCGCGGCGTGGCTGTTGGCCACGTGCCCAGAGGAAGAATTTTATCGCCCCGACGCCGCGATGGACTTGGCCAAGCATTCTATCGAAAAAGCCGGCGAGAACGTCAACAGCTTGGAAGCGTTAGCCGCCGCTCACGCTTGCAAAGGTGAATTCGAAAAAGCGATCGAAACGCAAAAACGCGCGATACGACTTTGCGCTATTACAAATTCAGAATGTACGGATCGCCTCAAGCTTTACGAGCAGCAGAAACCGTTTTTCCGGTAGGCATGAGGCGACAGGCTTGAGGAAGACAAGCTACCAGACGAGCCATTGGCTTGGATCGCGGAACTCGTCGTTGACGAATTCCAATTCGGATTTGTCGGGCGGGGCAGTGAGACGGCGAACGCCCGCGTCGGTAATTGCGACGGTATGTTCGAAATGGGCACTGAGGCTGCCGTCGGACGTGATGATAGTCCAGTGATCGGCCAACGTGCGGACGTGCTTGCCTCCAGCGTTGATCATCGGTTCGATCGCAATGACCACGCCTGGACGAATGTCGAAATCATCGGCCACGTGCTTGGGGTCGTAGTAATTCGGGACTTGCGGAGCTTCGTGCATTTTTCGTCCGATACCGTGACCGACCAAAGTTTCGACGACTGAAAATCCGTGTCGTTCGACAAAGCGTTGCATTTGTTTGGAGATTTGGCTCCACTGTTTTTGAACCGCCAATTGTTCGATCGCCAGATTCAAATTGGCAAGCGTTACGTGTAACAATTTTTTCGCGGACGAGCTAATTTCGTCGACAGCGTGTGTTACGGCCGCGTCGCCGCACCAACCATTGACACTGCAGCCCGTGTCGATGCTGACGATATCTCCCGCTTGAAGTTGTCGCGACCCGGGAATTCCGTGAACAACTTCTTCGTTGATCGAAATGCAAGTCGCTGCGGGAAACGGCGTCTTGCCGGGATAACCAAGGAATAATGGAACGGCGTGATGGCGGCGGAATACGGCAACGATCGCATCGTCAATTGCTTTTGTTGTCGAGCCGGGTCGAACCAATCGCGAGGCAGCTTGGTGAGCTTCCCAAACGACGAGCCCCGCGCGGCGCATCAAACCGATTTCACGCGCGGATCGAAGTTGTCGAGGCGTCGTTGGAGTCTTGCGGTCCATGAGCGGTTCGCACGCCGGAGGAATTCGAGGTATTACGAATCGCTTGCACCGTGTTCGGCAGTGCGGCGTTTGGGTTTGTAAATTTCAGTTGCCGTGCCAAAAAAGACTTCACCGGCGTTCATCACGGTTTCGCTGAGCGTGGGATGAGGATGAACCGATTCAGTAACGTCGGAAACGTCGCAACCCATTTCCAGCGCGAGAACGGCTTCGGCGATAAGCTCTCCAGCGCCCGGGCCGACGATACCACAGCCGAGAACTCGCTCTGTTTCCGGATCGACCAACCATTTGGTCAAGCCGTCGGTTCGCCCAATCGCGATGGCGCGACCGCTGGCTGACCAAGGGTAAGCTGCGACTTCGTAGTCGATTCCTTGTTTTTTTGCGTCCTCTTCGGTCAGCCCCGCCCAAGCAATTTCTGGATCGGTGAAAACAACGGCCGGAATTGCTCGCTTGTCAAAGACAACTTCGTGGCCTTGGATTACTTCGACGGCGAGCCGTCCTTCGTGGGTCGCTTTGTGGGCGAGCATTGGTTCGCCCGCCGCGTCGCCGATCACAAAAATGTGCGGATCGTCAGTTCGCATTTGATTGTCGCATTTTAAAAAGCCGCGTTGGTCGAATTGGCACTTCGTATTTTCCAGGCCAATTCCAACAGTATTCGGACGTCGGCCGACGGCGATCAAAACGCGATCATATTCTTCGCTGCCGAATTTTCCGGGCCCTTGAAAAGCGACTTGGATTTTGTCCGCGTTCCCTTTCCCGACCGAGCCGACTTTCGTGTTCAGAAAAATCCGGCCTTCGAATAAACTTTCCAGCCGTTTTTGGAGTGGCCTGACTAAATCGCGATCCGCGCCCATTAAAAGACCATCGAGCAACTCAACGACGCTGACTTTTGTTCCAAGCTGCGCGTACACCGTTCCCATTTCCAATCCGATGTAGCCGCCTCCGACAACGAGCATCGTTTCGGGAATTTCCTCAAGCTGCAGCGCGCCGGTCGAATCCATCACGCGCGGCGAACCAATATTAAAAGCGGGCGGCATCGCGGGAACGCTTCCGACGGCAACGATGCAATGATCGAAAGTCAACTGCCGATCTGCCGGGATCGAAGCGTGGTCTCCTTGCAACAGGATCGTCGCGGAATTCGCAAAAACGGCTTTGGCATGGATGAGGTTGATCTTGCGGCGTTTTGCCAGTTGCCCAAGCCCGCCGGACAAACTGTCGATGATCTTTTCTTTACGTGCCCGCAGTTTGTCGACCGAGATTTTTGGTTTGCCGAATTCGACGCCCCAGTCTTTGTGCATTTCGTCGGCTTCGGCGATCACGCGAGCTACGTGCAATAGGGCTTTGGATGGAATACACCCGCGTAACAAACACGTGCCGCCCAATCGCGGTTCGACTTCGACCAAAGCAACTTGAATGCCGACATCCGCCGCGAGAAATGCCGCCGCGTAGCCTCCCGGACCGCCGCCGATGACCACCAACGAAGAATGCATACGGACCACTCCTTAGTTAGCTCGATACCACAATGGCCGAAAAAAAACGGCAAGCCAACCGGCTCGCCGTATTTTAATTCAGTTGTATTGCGAATCCTGGATCATCGTGACAAGAATTCGACAACCATGTTTACGTCAACCGGCAAGCTAACATCGCCTGGTCCCGGTTTGCCTTGCACCGTCGCGGTCAAGGTCTCGGCATCGAACGCAACCCATTCGAGCGAAGTCCCTTCGACTCCTTGGGCCATGATGGCGCGATAAAGATTTTTGACGTTGTCGTTATTCCGAACCGTGATAACGTCACCGGGACGCAATTGGTAAGACGGTCGATCGACTTTGACTCCGTTAACCAGAAAATGGCCGTGCGCGACACCTTGGCGGGCTTGAGGCCGAGTCTTCGACAAACCGATGCGGCGAATGACGTTGTCCAATCGCGATTCGCAAATGAGCAACATGTGTTCGCCACTGTTACCTTTGACGTGGCGGCAGTTGTCGAAGTAACGGCGCAACTGTTTTTCACCAAGGCCATAATAGTGTTTTATCTTTTGCTTCTCAGCCAACGCTGTGCCATAGTTCGTGGGGCGAGGGCGACGTATATGCATACCAGGTGGCTGGTTTCGACGTTCCAACGCACGGGCTGAGCCGTTGTCTTCGTAAACTAAAGTTCCAAGTCGGCGATTGATTCTCGCCTTGGGTCCGCTATACC
Organism: Planctomycetota bacterium; assembly: GCA_031409895.1. GTDB lineage: Bacteria > Planctomycetota > Planctomycetia > Pirellulales > Pirellulaceae > JANMEB01. Next base: position 7,905 of record JANNYC010000090.1, on the reverse strand, counting down.
GAGACATTCGAAATGACGCTCCCTTGAAAGTGTGCCAATCTGTTATTCGCGATCATCGGATCGCGATCAACGGGGATCCGATTCTTGAATTCCAAGCGTCAAAGCATGATGGATTCGCCGATTTTTCTCAAGGGGATCGAGTAAAATATCGTGTTTCCAAGGGCGAATCGACGCAAGCCAATGCTCCGATCAGACCTTAGGCAGTTATGTCAGGACTGCGGACGCGTGTCGGTTGCTTGCTCTAACCCACGTTTTGCGACAATTTTTCATTGCCTGTAAACGAAAAATGCCTTCGACTGAATTCAGGCGAAGGCATGTGGTGTTTGAGATTTTAGAACGCAACCACTAGTCCCACCACCATTGGTTGGCGGCCAACCCATCAAGCGTCACCTGGTCGCGGACTTTGTTAATTTCACCTTTGTCGTCGATTTTGACGTGTTCGGAATCGAGGGCATAGCGGGGTTGAATCGTCACGCCGCCACCAATCGGCGTCATGAACGTGCCGTCTTTGTATCCTGCATTGATCGCCGGTTCGACTTGGCGAATCGATTGATTCGTTTCGACCGGTGTTCGGCTTTCGTCGCCGAACAGCGACATCGTCCAGCCGGATTTGGCGTAAAGATCTTTTTCATGGATGAACGCGGCGGCAATCGTGATATCCATCAAGTTCCGCAGTTCGGCAAACACGGGCGTGACGTTGGCCAACGCATTGTAATTTTTGGTGAAGGATTCGCAGAAGGCGCGGCTGGCTTTGTTCGGTTTGCCGGAATTCGACCTCTGGCCTTGATTGTCGATCCGTTCGTTTTCCCCGACAAGTTTTACGCCTGTTCCAACGAGTTGCATTGCCATCCCGTCGGCGCTGACTTGGACGCATTCGTAATTCGGTTGGAAATACCATCGTTGCAGACCGTTTTTTGAAGCGGAATTTGGATCGGCTTTGGCAATGAACGAAGTAATCGGTACGGCAGGCGTTTCCAGGCCGATTCCAATCAGTTTCATGCGATAGTCGGCTTCGACCATCACTTGGGCAAAGTGCGTTTTCGGCGAGATGCCTTTGACGGTGACGTCATGCATGCCGAGGGCTTCTCGGTACGATCGCACGATTCGCATTTCGTTGCCGCGCGGATCGGTCCCTTGGGTTCGCGCAATGGTATCTTGCAAACGTTTGAGGCCTTCTTGTGTTGGATCGATCGAGCAAGAGATCATGCTCGTGGGTTGCGAATCCGGGCGGAACGCTCTCAGGGCAACGATCAAGTCCTGCAATTGCAAAACGGCTTGACCGGATTCCATGCCGACAACGCGGCCCGCAGCGTCCGAGTAAAAGCCTTCAGCAGGGCCTGCTAACACGATGTCGTTTGATTCCGGGAAGAAGAACAAATGCGTGATGCGCGTCAGACCAGCCAAGTACGACATTTCGTTTGTCATTGGCTTGCCTGAAGCTTTGAGTTCTTCAAGTTGTTGTTCCAATCGATTCAAACTGACCTTGCGCAGTTTGGACGATTTCAATACGTCGTTCGAGAGAGCAGAACGTGCGGCTGCTTTTCGTTGATCGGCCAATCGTCCCGATGGTTCGACAAATGACTTCGTTCGCAAGACGCCTTGCGCGTCGACTTCGACACCGCCGAAAGTGCCGCCTTGATTCTGATTGCCGCCGCCAGCGCCGCCGGCACCACCCGCTGCACCACCAGCACCAGCCCCACCGGCAGCTTGTTGCCACGCAAACAGCGATGGACTTAATAACACGGCCAACACAATGGCCGACAAACCGACGCCAACTCTGCGAGTCATTTGGCGAATCATTTCAATCTCCCAGAACCAAAAATGTTTTGTGATCATCGACCGTCGCGACGAACCAGCCCGTCAATCGCTGGCCAGACCTTTTATCTTGCCCATATCAACCGTCCACAACGAGGCATTGCCGAAACCTAATCGGTCCAATGAGCCCGGTCGGAAAGATCAAATTTATGTTAGTCGAAGCCAATGGAACGAGCAAGAAACTCGTTTTGGGCCGAATCCAAAGCTTAACCTAGCGGGCCGCTCCGAATGTAGCATTCGTGCGGAATATTACGTCGAACGGGTAAATCGATGGGAGAAAAACCAGCGTTTGGAGGCCGCGAATTCCGCCAAATAGGCCACCGGCGGGCCCTACCGTATCGAATAAATCGAGGACCAACCCAATTTACTAGAAGGTTCCGCCTCGAAGTCCCCAGTCCCGTTCCAGGAAAAATCACTTGGTCGATTAGAGTTAAGGTACCACCGTTCATCGTTTTACGGTGTCAAACAATCTCCCATCTAGTCTAGACAAGTGGTTGCGTTGATGCTCGAAGTCGCAATGGCAATCGCGATAACGCTGATCGGTTTCGCGGCGGTCCATGTCTTGTGTGCGGCGTGGGCTCTTCGCTGGAAAGCACCGCGCAGTCGCGACTCGTCTTTTCGCCACAAGGCCGCTGTGATTTTGGCGGTGCGCGGTTGCGATCCGACTTTGCGAGACACTTTAATCAGCTTAATCCACCAAGATTACGAGCCGCTCGAAATTCACATTGTGGTGGATCATCCTAGAGACGAGGCCTTTGCCGTTGTTCACGAAATTATTCGCGAGCACGATCAGCGTCGTCGGTGCATCGTTCAAACCTTGCAATTGCAATCGCAGACGTGCGGCCTCAAATGCGCGGCCATCGCTCAAGCCGTTCGCTCCCTCAAAGATGTAACGATAATCGCCACCATTGACGCGGACGTCGTTCCGCATTCCACGTGGCTTGCGGAATTGGTTGCACCGCTTGCCGACGAGTCGGTTGGCGTTGCAACCGGCAATCACTGGTTTGAACCCAGCGACGCGAGTTGCGGATCTCTCGTTCGAAGTTTGTGGAATGCGGGCGCGCTGAGCCCGACTAGCTTTTTCGCGAATCCGTGGGGCGGTTCTACGGCGATGCGGCTCCTCGACGTTCAGCAAAGCGGCTTGATCGAAGCTTGGGAGTCATCGGCGGTCGACGACGGCCCGATTCGCCCAGCCGTCGCTCGAATGCAGCGTCGAATCGTCTTTCTGCCGTCGCTTATCATGCTCAACCGTGAAAGCTGTTCGATCAAGTTCTGTTTGAATTACATGGCGCGAATTTTGACTTGGTCGCGAGTCTACGAACCGACCTTTGGCTGGACTGTCGCGCATTTAGTTGTCAACTCGCTGCCGGTGGTCGCGGCAATGGTGCTGTTCGGTGTGGCCCTGCTGCGCGGCGAGTGGACGGCGGGGCTTGTGCTGCTGAGCGGCTTGATCGGGCATTCGATATTGCTGTGGCTGGCGTATTTACTTGTGCGGCAGGCTGTCGGAAGAATGTCACGACATCGAGCGCAGTCGCTGGCAAAACTGGGTTGGCGCAAGTCGCTAACGCTAATGTCGCTGGTGCCCATCACGCTAGTCGTTTATTCGATCGCCATGACTCGCGCGTTAACGTCCCGCTATGTTTGCTGGCGAGGTGTTTGGTATTACGTGACGGGGCGCTCCCAAGTCGTCTTGCTGAGTTATCATCCGTACTCGCAGCCCGGCAAAGCCGCTTCGAAATCGTCGCTTTAAACATTCGTCGCTCGCTCTGTTCGAATTGTCATTTTCGCCAGAGGCTGCTTCGGTTATCTTAATGGTGCTATTCCAATTTTTGGTGCGTAAAAATAGACCTGGGAACTGCCATGACCAAGACGATGACTAAAGACACAACGGATACACGTGCGTTGGCAGCCGAAAAACTGGCCGCCGATCCGCGCATTGCGGAAGCAAAGCGTCTGATCTTGCAAGCCGTGCGCGAAGCCTCCAGCCAGTTGACCGCGATTCGTCCGGCCGATCCCGACCGCACCAGCCATTACCAAGAACTACTCGATGCGTTTAGCCAGTTGCGCGGCGGCAGTTTGTACTTTCCGTATTTGGCAAGCGGGTTGGGCAACGGCCCTTTCGTCGAGTTGGCCGACGGCAGCGTCAAGCTCGATTTTATTACAGGTATCGGCGTGCATGGCTTTGGTCATAGCGACTTGCGGCTCATCGAATCGGGAATCGACGCGGCGCTTTGCGATACTCTGATGCAAGGCAATTTGCAGCAAGGCGTCGAAAGTTTTCAACTTGTGAAATTGCTGGTCGACCTGGCCAACGAAAGCGGCGCGGGGCTCAAGCACTGCTTTCTGTCCTCAAGCGGCGCAATGGCAAACGAAAACGCACTTAAGATCGCCTTTCAACGGAACGCTCCGGCGGATCGCGTGTTGGCTTTTGAAGGTTGCTTTGCTGGGCGCACGCTGGCGCTGGCCGCCGTGACCGACAAAGCCGCCTATCGAGTCGGCTTGCCGCGCACGCTCGAAACGGACTTGCTGCCGTTCTTCGACGTACAGCGCCCAGAGGAAAGCATCGCCGCAGCCGTGCGTCAAATGCGCAAACACATCGAACGCTATCCGAAAGCACACGCTTGTCTGTGGATGGAACTCGTTCAAGGCGAAGGGGGCTATTACCCCGGCGACACGCGATTTTTCCGGGCACTCATTGATTTGGCCAGGAAAAACGATATCGCTGTGATCATCGATGAAGTCCAAACATTCGGTCGCACGACGCGCCCATATGCTTTTCAACATTTTCAGTTGGATCAATGGGTCGATATCGTCACGATCGGAAAAATATCCCAAGTCTGTGCAACACTTTTCCGAAACGAATACAAACCGCAACCCGGCTTGATCAGCCAAACATTTACCGCCAGCAGCTTTGCAATTCTCGGCGCGCAGACAATTCTCAAGGGTTTGGTCGAAGGAAATCATTTCGGTCCGGAAGGCCGCAATCAACAGTTGCATCGGCGTTTTGTGACCGGATTGGAACGTATCGCCTTGCGGCACAACCATTGGATTCAAGGTCCGTTTGGAATCGGTGCGATGATCGTGTTTACGCCAGGTGACGGCAGCACCGAAACGGCTAAGGAATTCGTCAAGCGTTTGTATAATGCCGGTGTCATGTCGTTTACCGCAGGAAGTCATCCAACACGCATTCGGTTTTTGGTTCCGTTAGGAAGCACGCAGTTCGAGCATATCGACACGGCTTGCCAAGTCATCGACAACGTCGTCGCCGACATGTGCGCCGCGAAATAGAGGCTTGAGGCTTGAGGCGACAGGCTTGAGGAAAAACATTGCAAGCTACCGACGCGAGTCGGTAGTACTAATCCCTTCGCCTTCCGAACGAGATTGAGTTCTTTCCATGCAAGTAGTTCGCCCAGTACGGCTTGAAGACACGGACCACTTGTTTGCATTGATTGGCCAAGCCGAGTACGGGCTTACGACATTGCAAATTTCGCGCGATTCGTTAGAAGAGCGAATTCGCAATAGCGTGCTGTCGTTCGCCAGCCCCAAAAGCAAACCTGCCGGCCAACCTTACGTGTTCGTGCTCGAAGACTTGACCGATGGCTCTATCATCGGCACCAGCGCGATCTATTCCAAAGTCGGCGGTTACGAGCCGTTCTATTCTTACGAAATAAAAAAATCAGTTCACGAGTCGGTCCAGTTGGGCATTCGCAAGGAAATCGACGTCCTGCACTTGAAAAAAGAGCACAATGGTCCGACCGAAATCGGCAGCTTGTTCCTCAATCCAAAATATTGGGGTGCGGGACATGGCCGATTGCTGTCGATGGCTCGATTTTTATTCATGGCCGAGTTCCCGGATCGATTCGATAAGTTCACGATCGCCGAAATGCGCGGCGTCGTGAACGCCGACGGCCGTTCGCCAGTCTGGGACGCGATTGGAAGCCATTTTTTCCAAGTCGAATTTCCCAAAGCCGAAACGCTTACCAACGAATCGAAATCGATCATCGCCGATCTAATGCCTGAGCACCCGATCTATATTCCGCTGTTGCCGCTCGCCGCACAGCAAGCCATCGGCAAAGTCCATCAGCACACCGAGCCCGCTTTAGCCATGCTGCACAAAGAAGGTTTTCGCGATTCTGGAATGGTCGATATTTTTGATGGTGGAGCGACGGTCATCTGCCAAACCAAACAAATTCGCACCGTCAAAGAGAGTCTTGCTGGGACGATTCGCGAAATCGTGAATCAACTCGACGGTCCGGAAACTCTTGTGGCCAATTCGGACATGAATTTCCGCGGCTGCTTGGGACATATACTCTGGCGCGGCACCGACGCCGTCGTCGACCAAATCACCGCACTGCGCTTGAAAGTGAAAACGGGCGATCGGGTCCGCGCTGCCGACCTGCGCCCCGCAAAGGAGTCTTAAACTTGGAAAGCCATTTCATTGACAACCAGTGGCTTGAGGGAAGTGGCCAGAGATTCGAATCCCACAATCCTGCCGACAAGTCTGTCGTATTCAATTGTCGTCATGCCACACCTGTGGAAGTCGCCGCTGCATTTAGCGCTGCTCGACGAGCGTTTGAATCGTGGGGCTTTACGGACCCCAATTTTCGCGCTGGTATCGTGCAGCGTTTCGCCGAGCAAGTCAAACCGCACGCTGACGAATTGGCTCTGCTGATCAGCCGTGAAACAGGCAAACCGCTTTGGGAATCCAAAACAGAGGTCACCACGGTCATTGGCAAATCGGCTTTGGCCATCGACGCTATGAACAAGCGTCGCGATACGACAAGCTTCGAAATGGGAGACCAGCAAGCGGTGACGCGGTTCAAACCGCATGGCGTGGTTGGCGTGTTGGGGCCGTATAACTTTCCGGCGCACTTGCCCAACGCGCATCTTGCTCCTGCAATCCTTGCTGGCAACACCGTTGTGTTTAAGCCTAGCGAACTAACTCCGGCTGTTGGAGCGTGGATGATGCGGCAGTGGATAGCGGCGGGCTTGCCAGCGGGCGTACTCAATCTTGTTCAAGGAGGTCGCGAGACGGGCCAAGCACTTGCAGCCGATCCGAATCTCGACGGTTTGTTGTTCACCGGGAGCAGCCAAGTCGGGCGAGCGTTGCATCGGGCTTTCGCCGATCATCCGCAGAAAATTTTGGCGCTGGAGATGGGCGGGAATAACCCGCTGATCGTCTACCGAGTCAAAAACACAAGTGCAGCCGCTTATCACACCGTTCTTTCGGCTTATTTGACCGCCGGGCAGCGTTGCACGTGTGCGCGGCGGCTGATCGTCGTCGACGATGGCAATCAGCAGCAGTTTATCAAGGACTTGATCGCGATGATCGGCCGCTTGCGTGTTGGTTTTTACACCGATAACCCCGAGTCGTTCATGGGTCCGGTAGTTTCGCACGATGCAGGTCGCAAGCTGCTGACGGCCTATCATCACTTAATCGAGCGTGGTGCAAAGCCCTTGGTTCCCATGCACGTCCTGCGCGACTGCCCGGCGCTACTTTCGCCAGCGCTAGTGGATTCAAGCAACATTTCCAATGAAGACGAAGAACTTTTCGGCCCGCTATTGCAACTTTTTCATGTCCCCAGCCTCGATGCCGCCATCGATCTAGCCAATCAAACGCAATACGGTTTATCGGCAGGCTTGTTGAGCGATGAGCGGGCCAGTTACGAGCGATTCATTGCGCGGATTCGCGCCGGCGTCGTGAATTGGAATCGGCAAACGACGGGAGCAAGCGGCAAGCTACCGTTTGGCGGTTGCGGCTTGAGTGGCAATCATCGACCCAGCGGCTACTTCGCTGCCGACTACTGCTCCTACCCCGTCGCCGCGCTAGAAGCCGCCACCCTCGACCTCCCCGCCTCACAGATGCCCGGCATCGACCTTCTCTAATTCGTTTAACCCGGAGCCATCGGCGAAGGCGTTGACGTCCGTGGCATCGTCGCCGATGGCTCCGGGTTAAACGCAATACCGTTCAAGTTTTCATAACCACTGTCTCCGCAAAGGTTTTGGTCAACGGTGGCAGTTTTCGATGTTCGGGTCGTTTTTTGTTCCAGCGTGACATTTTACGTTTGATCACACGAGGGTTGATTCGGT
>JANNYC010000089.1:0-17983 GCA_031409895.1 Planctomycetota bacterium | reverse complement strand
ACCCACTCTCCGCCTGCTCTCGAACCACCTGGCCCCACCGCTCACGCGAATTTCGTTTCATCGCCTTCTCCTGAATACACGAATCTTTCGTGCCCTCAGGATAACCCTCGCGTCAACCTGCACTTCGTCGTGCGCTTACGTAATTCTGAAATGCCATTTGTCGCCGAAGGCGGCACGCTTCGTAACCTTTCGATGTTGTCAGAGTTGCCGAACCTGCGAAAGGTTGTGTTTGGCGATAATGTTGTCGCCGACGTCGACAGCCTCAAAAACCTTACCCATCTTAAAGAGTTGTATTTTGACAATTCGCCAATAACGAGCGAACAACTTGGATTTTTGCGAGCTGCATTGCCACGCTGCAAAATAGTCGCCGATTAACGTTTCAGTATCCGCGCGAAGATCAATGAATCTTCAACCCGTTGTATTTGCCGATTCGCTCCAGTTCCGACAACAACCGAGCGGGGCTTTCGTATCGATTCTCCGGACGCTTTTCAAGCGTCTTCATCACAATGTCTTCAAATTGCTCCTGGATCGACAACTGAAATGTTCGCGGCCGCGCGGGGACAGCCGCGCGAATCTGACGAATTAGGTCACTGTTCGTATCGGCGCGAAATGGCGGACGACCGGTCAGGAGCGCGTACATCGTGGAACCCAGCCCGTAGATATCCGAGCGACAATCGATTGGAATATCGCCGCCGGTGCTTTCCGGCGGCAAATACGCTAGATTGCCGACGATTTGGCCGGGGATCGTTACGTCAATTGCCAAGACACCCTCCAACGCCTTGACCAGCATCAGATCCCCCAGAATGCAAATCTTGTCGGACTTGCGACGGATAATATTCACCGGCGTAACATTTCGGTGAATCACCTTATGCTCGTAAGCCGCCTGAAGCGCTGAGGCGATGTCGACCCCAACTTTCCAGACATCCTTCCAATCGAGCATCCCATCGATCCCGATTCGCTCGATCACTTTGGTCAAATTCTCTCCCTCGATGTATTCCATCGCAACCCAGCAAAACGGTCCGATCTTGCCGGCGTGGTAGATCTGGACCAAATTCGGATGACGAATGGGCAACATCGTCTTCATTGCCCGGATGAATCGTTGCTTCTCGTCGTCGTTGCTGGTTCGCTCGGGGAACAATACCTTCACTGCGACTGGGCGATTCTTTTCAACATCGGTTCCCTTAAAAACAACTCCGGTCGAGCCGGTGGCAAGGATTGAGCCGAGCCTAAAGTTGGCAAACGACTGGCCAACCAACTCACTGATTCCCGGATACGTAACTTGCCCTTCCGATCCCGCCGTATTAACGGGATTATGAATCCGAACGCCGGGCACCGTTTGCGCGATGAGTGCATCGGCATCGATCAACCGGAAAATGCACGCACCAGCTTGGAATTCATCCCCAGCGAACACTTGATGCAAATTAACCGCAGTTCCGCGGATCAACGTGCTGCCGCGGCCTTCATTGGTCAAAGTCACGTTGCCGTCCTTCAAAGCGAGTTGGCAGTGAACTCGCGACATGTGAGGGTCGTTGATCTTCGTATGGCTTTGCGGTCCCCTGCCGATTATCAATGGCTGGCCTTCGGTAAGCGGAAAAACGCGCCCTTCCTCGGGCCCATCCAAAATCTGCACTTGAAGTTTCATAGTTTCCGTAAGCAACAAAAATCGTAAATGGAAATTGCCGTTCGCCAAGGCCCAAATGACAGCCTGCAGGCAATCGTTTGACGAATCAATATCTTGTACCACGCCGAAGATCAAAGCAACCAACGTCGACGATATTTTGCGTTGGCCCACCCGACGACAGAACGCCTGCCACGGACCTGTTGGTGCTTTCCTAGATAATTTATCCATGGGTCGATCGCGGTTGGGGAAATGACTGGGGGACATACCATGGGGCAGGCCTCTTCATCGAGCAACGAGATCTGAACTCTTTGTATCCATTAAACTGCCTAAGAAACTTCATGTTGATCTCCGCAGGTTTTTTTCGGGAACGATTCGCCCACGTTCGGAAAGCGATATTCGCGCTCGGATTGGATTGTCGATTAATCCGGCAAGCGTCATGTGTGTTTTGGCCCAAGCGATCCAATAATAGAACCATGCGGAAGATCTGCTCGGCAGCATCCAGTCGCGGATACATCGCGTAAGCAAATCGAATCAACGGTTCGTAGTTTGGAAGAGCCTTTTTTGCCGTATGTAAACTGACAGAGTCGTCTTTGGGTTTTGCCGATGCAAGGCAACTGGCATTTAATGTCGCGAGACTGAACCGATTTGGGCCTGTTCATGTTCTGCCTGAACGTCCACTGCGGTTCCTCCCCAGTCCCGTGAGTTGAGACTTTAGTCTTTCCCGGCTTTCTCATTCTGAAGTGCCTTGTCAAAAAACTGGAAGGTATCGTTGATCGCGGCCTGGACGATGACCATGTGCTCGACGTTGGGGTATTCGTGATATGCCGAGGACACGCCTGCGGATTCAAGGCTTTTGTGCAATTGCTTTGCGCCGCCTTTGCCGAAATCATCGCTTCCCGCGCCAACGAACCAGACAATCGGTTTCAGTTTCGTCGCGTCCGACACACGATTGCCACCGCCGAGGGCTACGGCAGCCACTGGCAGTTCGGGATGAAGTGCGGCCTGGCGCACGACCTGGGCGGCACCCATCGAGTGGCCCATTAACATAACTTGCGATCGGTCGATATCAAACGATTTATCAAGTACATCCAACATCTCTTTCACGTCCAGTCGTATACCGAACAGTCCTTGGCGTGGAGCCACGACCAGCCAACCGCGCTTTAAGCCCTCCGCAACAACTCGCCCCGCTCCATAAGTTTCAAAAAACATGTTTTCGCTTCCGCCAGCTCCATGAAGCACAAACAGAACCGGCATCGGTGCCTTGTTTTCGGCAGGCGCACGCAGCCGCACGGGAACACTCGCCCGGCCTTTTGCCAGCGAAAGCCAGACATCCATCCTTCGGGCCAGTGGCGCGATCACCTCGCCAGGCTTGCGACTCTCCTCCAAAAAAGCCTCGCAAATTCTTAACCTGGCAAAGGCTGGATAAACGGTCTCCTGCACTTTTCCATCGATCATCGCTTTCAATAATGCAACAGTATCGCGAATCGTCGCACGCACGGTGTCGTCCATTTTTCCAACCGCTCCAACGAGCGATTGTTCCAATGCTTCGATCCTCGCGTCGAGTTTGTCGATTCGGCTGATTGTGGTTTCCGGACAGGAAAACGAATCGGCATCGCATTTCAATTCGGCACACAGTCGATAATCACCTTCTGCCAAAACGCCGGTTTCCCAAACCCATCCCTCGAGTAAATCAGCGAGCGGGACCATTTGTTTGGCGACCCGTTTTTGATTTTTGTCAAACAGTGTCAAAGCCAGTTGCGTTTTGTCTGGTGGCAATGATTCGCTCGGATAAAACGGCGTGAGACGCATTTCAATCCCGGTTTGGCCCGCATCGGCAATGACGGATTTGACGACAAGCTGATGACCGACGGCAAATTTTTCGAGATCACCTATACGTTGCTCTCCGCGAACGGTTTGCCACGCCTGATCAAGACGCTTTCCGGCGGCCGAAAGCTGCAATCCGAAAAAACTGTTCACTGCCGATTTCATGGCCGACACACATTCCGCTCGGTGCCGATCATCCGCCGATTCCCACGCCAATTCGAATCGCTGCAATCGTCTGCCCAGCTCAAGCCTCGCAGTTTGGCCGCTGGCAAATCCTGGAAAAGCAAAAACGAAAAAACCGAGGCCACAGATAAACGACTCTTTGTATCCCATTGACTTGGCAAACATCAAAAATTGCCTGACGAAGCTGACCGTGTTGTTGTGATGCCTTCAAAAGACAAGAGGTAAATTACAAGTAGCGATACCTTTCCACTCGCAAAACGTACGTCCCGCTGACTGAACCAACATATCAAGATTGACGTCGGACGGTGGCAAATTGAATGTCGGCGGGCTTGCCCTTTCCAGGACGCGAATGGCTTTACCGATTGGGCGATCAGGTTTTCGTTGTGCCGCACCAAATTCACTCGAGAATCTTCGACACAAACGGGCGGGCGGGGATAATCCCAAACGGACTCCTGCCCTTCTACGAGTTCGATTGCGAAAACCGGTCGTTTCTTTCCCGTAAAACGCCACATCCACGTTCCTCACATGCTCCTTCGATCAAGCTGCCGTACGAAGGAAACCGCGATTCGTTGTCTCAGTCAACTTTCGCGATTGAAGATATTGTGCGTATTCGGGGATAACAACGTGGCCCAAGGAGGCCGCTTTTACTTTATACTAGCTTAAAACCACGACCGAAAAACGGAAAAAGTGAGCTAAATAGAAAACATGAAACGACTGTCATTCAAAGCGGCAATCCTGATTTGGTTCATGTGCGTTGCCACTGCATTGCCCCAAGAAAAAACTTTCGTTACCCCAGCGGCATCCACCGCAACGGCACCGAAAGTGGCTCCCGAGATTGAGAAATCAAACTTGCTGATCCTGTTTGTTGGGCAGAACCCTGACCAACAACCAATCATCCCCAGCTACGTTCTGGGTCTGGAAGCAGAGCGATTTCCCGAGCTTAAACGGGAACGAATGGCGGCTTTTAGGTCTCTACTTGAACAGCACTTTGAATCCGTAAAATATTTGAACTCAGAAGACTACAAAGTGGCGATCTCCGATGAGTTTGACGTCACTATTTTTGATGATCTTCCGCCGCCGATTCAAGAAGTCGACGAAGGTACTTGGACCAGAAAATTGAGAATGCCTCTCGATTTCGACCGTCCGGCGCTACTCGTTGGTGAGGTCGCCCCGGTCATGCTGGGCCGACTTGGAATCGGATTGCGTCTGGACCATTTGTGACAGTGCCTCGATTCACACGCGCACGGGTTGCGCGTAGATCACGAGATCTTCCACTCTCCGAATAAAGTTTTGCTCTCCATCACTGATCGGCCCGTTCCAGGTTCCTATTCCATGTACGCTGCCGGGAGCGAACTTAAAGAGACGATGCCCATGTGGCGTGTTCAAACCGAAGGCTATTTGGACGAAAAAGGTATGCTGATTGGAGTTGTGGCCCACAACCTGGACGGTAGTCCCGATGGTGAGTTCATTGCCGCTGGAGAAAATTCAAAGGGGCCCGATGCGATGGCAATCGGTCGGCAAGGAAGTTATTTGCACTGGGGGTTTGCGGCATCTCCGACCTACATGACAGACGAGGCGAAACTTGTTTTCGTCAACGCGATTCATTACATCAACAAGTTCGAAGGACAACTCGCCTTTGAGCGAACCGAACCTGTACAACGACGAGATTCGATTGATTCCATGTTTTACGATCTTTCAGAAAAAGGGAATACTGCGCGGAAGGCGAATTACGCCAAGGCAGCGGTTGCACACGAAAAAAGTAACAAAGACTTACGCGAACGACAGGAGCAGGGTGAGAAACTCACTGAACTCCAAAAAGCGAGATTGGACAGGGAGCCGCCATCATGGAAACCAACAGACGCCTTGAAACGTGTTCCGGAAAAACTCCGAGATGAGTTTGGGGATGATATTCCGCGCTACGTGAAATATTACAAAGAGAATCGGCCATACTTCTACGGCGATCCGGCAGAGTGGTATGGTCCGCTGCAGGTCGATACGGACGCGAAAGAATTGGGGATTGCCAACAGTGAACTAAAGCTTTTGGATAAGTGCATCGCCCTGTTGAATGAAGATCCCAAGCACGAAGCCGCAATTCGAATTCTAAAACGATACACGGGGAAGAACTTTGAACTCGCTGAACAGTGGCGCAATTGGCTTGAACAGTATCGGACTTACCTGATTTTCTCAGAGTCATCGGGCTACAAGTTTATCGTCAACGTCAACCAAGTAATTGCCGACGGAAAACAGCATTTGCTCCAGCAGGAGGTTGCTGATTCTGCGGAAATCCAAACGCAGATTGACAGAATGATTGTTGAAGAACCAGAGGGGGACCAACCTGTCACGTTTAGCGGAACCATTGTTCCGATCAGTTCCGACAACTCCAACAACGACGTCAAAAAGTATCGAGTAATCGTCAGATTCAAAATCATGGACGGATGGCACCTCTATTCGTTCGTGCCGAAAGCGGAAGCCTATGTTCCGACGACACTCAAACTGGAAAATGTCAAAGGTCTGGTCGCTGACGGCGCGTGGACTAAATCGCCGTCCACTCCCACAATTGAAAACCCTCGGCTGTTGATATGGGAAAACGAATGCGTCTTTTCCAAAGACTTAACAATCGACCACTCCAAGTTTCTCGATAAACAGCTTGAGTTGTCCGTTGACTATCAAGTTTGCAACGAACAGACTTGCCTGCCAATCACATCCGAGACGATCCAGCTCCAGTTCGAAAGGAATTGAATCGTCGAACCGCTAAATCGTTAGCCCTGCCGCCGTTTCTGTTCGCGTCTATCTCGGCAAATTGGCGACGGATCAATCGTGTCCAAGAACTCCTATTCTGACTGAACTCAGGGTAAAGAACGTACAACAACCTAGATAATTGAAAGACTGTCGATCGCAATTGCATTCAACAACATTCTTGCCTTGTCGACTTGCGCCCAAGAGAATCTCTAGCCCGTCCGGGGACGCAGGTGCGATTCCCAAAGTCCGAATCCAACAACGAGTCCTGACCCCTTTGATTCGTTCCAGGTGCTGGGGATCGATGGCGGCTTGGGCTCGGTCCGCTCACGTTGACGAGGAAAGTTTCCCATGAACACTGTTTCGGAACGAACTGAATCGCCTGTTTGGGCGAGCCGGTGGCTCGTGGCCGCGGGCCTCTACAACCTGCTGTGGGGTGCCTTCACGGTCGGGTTTCCCCACTTTCTGTTCGATCTCGCCCGCATCGAGCGGATCAATTATCCCGAGATCTGGCAGTGCGTGGGAATGATTGTTGGCGTCTATGGCATCGGCTATCTCATCGCAGCGAGCGACCCGCGAACACATTGGCCGATCGTGCTCGTGGGGCTGCTGGGAAAGATTTTTGGCCCAATCGGGTTCGTCGCGGCTTTGATGAGCGGGACTTTTCCACCGCTCTTTGGATTGACAATCCTGACCAACGATCTGATTTGGTGGATTCCGTTCGCCATGATCCTTTGGGATACGGCCAAACACCGGAGCGATGATTGGCGACCGGCCCCGGCGATGTGCTCGCAATATGTCAAGGAAAGCAGAATCAACGCGTCACCGGAGGTTGTCTTTCGCTTTCACGAAAGCCCCGACGCGTTGCGACAATTAATTCCACCCTGGGAGAACATGAAGGTGGCCGAATCGGCCGGCTCTCTCCTGCCTGGCAGCAAGGTCGTGTTGCGCGGGCGCCTGGGGTTGTTGACGATCCGATGGGTTGCCGTTCACACTGAATATGATCCGCCTCGCCTGTTTGCGGATCGCCAGGAATCCGGCCCGTTCGCCTGGTGGTATCATCGCCATCGATTTCTCGATGATGGCGAAGGTGGAACCATCCTGCGGGACGAGGTTGAGTACCAGGCTCCGTTGGGTCTGATCGGGAGCTGGCTGGGCGGTTGGCTGATTCGCCGGAAGCTTGAGCGCATGTTCACGTATCGCCACGAAACGACACGCCGTCTAATCGAATCCGGGGAGTGGTCGGGAACCGTCACGAGCGCAACTCGCAGCTGAAGGATTACGAGTGAACGAATCTCTTCCCAGCCTGCTGCTTCTATCCAACTTCGCGGCGACCCTGTTTATGATCGGGGTCATCTGGTTCGTGCAGGTCGTCCACTACCCGCTCTTCGCCAAGACGGGAAGTGCGGATTTTCGGGCCTACGAGCTGCGGCACACATCCCTGACCACCTGGGTCGTTGCCCCGCCGATGCTTGTGGAAGGGGGCACTGCCTTGCTCTTGTTCTGGTTTAAACCAACGGGGGCCTCGACCTGGCAACTGTCGATCGGACTGGCGCTGCTTGCCGTTATCTGGCTATCGACCGCACTGGTGCAGGTGCCGTGTCACAACTCATTATCCCAGGGCTTCGATCCCGCCGTGCATCAAAGACTCGTTCGGACAAACTGGATACGGACAGCGGCCTGGAGCCTGCGCGGGCTGCTGGTTTTGTGGATGGCAACTACTTCAATACGCTGAGATAACAGGACATTGAAAATCGGCAATGAACGCCACATTCGGCCGCACACTTGGCGTCGTTTCTTGATTGGGTTGGTCTTCGCCTTGCAGCGTGGCATCAGTTCGCATTGGTCAAGGGTCAAAGGTAACCGGTAAAGGATCAGCTTCTAGCGATGGAACGAGCATTGAGTCAACAGTAGCGGCTCCTCAATCTGCACCGCGTGCGAGACTCCAGCAAGTGCCAGGTGGTCGGCGATCAGTTGATGGGGATAGATCAGAACGGCCCGGGTCATGAACCGTTGTCCTGACCGGGCTTCAGGAGCGGGAGTTGCTTGTCGGATGGAATGCCGAGATGCCGAAGGATACAACCGGCGGCAGCAACGCCGGAACGGAATGCTCCCTCGACCCGACCACCAGCTAGCCAGTCGCCGCACACGACCAGCCCGATTTCGCCATCGAACAACGCCAGCCGATCGAGTGACAGTGGGGTGGCACTAAACAGCCAGCGGTGGGCGTCGAGGTGGACTGGGTTTAGTGCGGGTGCGGCCGTGATACTGGCGAAAGCGCTGAGTAGTCTCGCCTTCACGGTATCCCGGGCGAGATCCTGATGGGCGGCCGACCAATCCGGCGAGGCGTGGAGTACCCAGCAATCTTTTGAGCAATCGCGGCCTGGCTTGGAGCTATTGCGAGCCACCCAAACCAGTGGCGAACCGAGAACGAACGCCCCATCCCAAGCCGCCTCGATACGCCCATCATAGGCGGCCAGCACTGCCCAGCAGGGCGTCATCGGAATGGCTCGCGCTTCGGCAGCCAACGCGTGATCGACGAGCAAGTCGGCCGCCTGCGGAGAAGGAAGCGACACGATCACGTGGTTGAAAGGCCCGTGCGTCTGTCCCGCAGCGTCCGTGACTTGCCAACTTTCATCGACACGGTCAAGCCGAACGATTCTCGTCTCTAGGACGACGCGCAAGTCGGCGACGAGGTGCTGGGCGATGGCCGTCATGCCGGGCACGCCAACGTATCGATCGGGCTGATCGGTCTTCGGCCTAACCATTGCGCCTTCGATCGTCACGATCCGGCCGTTCCACTCTGCGACGATTCCCTGTTGAATCCAAGCCTCGACATGTCGAAGGAATTGGGGGTCCCGGGCGGTGAAATACTGAGCGCCGTGATCAAAGCTGAGCCCGGGATCGGCTCGCCGCGTCGCCGTCCTTCCTCCAGGCCCTCGGCTCTTCTCGAACACGGTCACCTCTAAACCGAGATCGTGCAGCGTCCGGGCACCGGTTAACCCTGAAATGCCTGCACCTATCACGGCAACCCGTGCATTTAAAAGTCGCCTAGGACGTGCAACCATTTCCAGTACCTTTCTAAATCAAGCAGCTACATGAGTTCCTTGGTTAGCAGCCTGTTGAAAAGCGGCCATCCGGTTTGCGCCGGCCGCGCGCGCGGCCCGGGGTCGACTCCGTCGGTCGCACTGTCTTGGCTGGTCACCGCTCATCGTCGGGATCGTGCCACCCTCGGGCATGTCCGAACACAACGGAAGCATTCGGGTTTAAGTTGTTTTATTCCCCTCAGCGGTGCTTTGTCACGCGAGGCAAAGCCCTGAATTCGCTGCTCGACTCCGAGGCGCAGATGCGATTCATTTATCGCCAGTTGTATTTCTGTACGGTGGTGGCCTGCTTCGCCATCGACAGGGTCTGGTTGGTTCTGGTCGCTCGCGGATTCTATCAGAAGCATCTCGGCTTCGGTCAGCTATCTGGCGTTCCGGGCTGGCAAGTGGTTAAAGTGAACTGGGTGAGCCTCAACGACGAAGCTGGCAGCGCTGCATACTCACGCTGAAGGGTCCCTTCAGCACCGTCTGTCCTATGGATACTGCCAGAGCGCGATTGCAAAGCCGCATGACTCGTAAGCCAAAATAATTTAGTTACTGGACGATGGGATCATTGCTTATGCCGTTCGTCAGGTGGCGCAATCCGCCGCGTGCCGGACGGTCCAGTAGGTCAAAATGCTGTTGGGCAGAAAGATGATGATGAACGCTGGCGAGCCACTCTTTGATAGCGACACCAACACGGATTCGCATGGAGCATCGAATCCGGCTGTTCGAGCGCTAATCCAATCCTTAGTGAACGAACAAGCCTATGCGGTACTGTGCGTTCAGGGGGGAGGCCAGCCCTATGGTGCCCTGGTAGCGTTTGCGTTTGCAGAGGACCTGCGAAATGCGGTTTTCGTCACGCCCGTCACCACTCGCAAGTACCGTTTGTTGATCGAGTGCGATCACGTCGCCCTGGTCATCGACAATCGGCCAGATAATGCGGGCGAGCTGATGGAGGTCGAAGCCGTAACCGCGACGGGCCGTTCGCAGTTGATTGCCCGAGGTCGCGAGTTCGACCAATGGGCCGATTTGCTGATTTCTCGGCATCCTTACCTGAAATCATTTGTACGGGCGGAGACTTGTGCGTTGTTTCGCGTCGACATTGTACGTTTTCTGCATGTCGCGCGATTCCAGGAGGTCCGCCAGTGGATCCCGACCGACCACTCCTGATACCACTTGACGCTCCAGGGGTACCTGACGAACAGATCGTCGGCGGCAAGGCGGCAAAGCTGACGCAACTCATGCAGGCTGGTTTTACAGTGCCTAGGGGTTTCTGCCTGACAACTTGGGCCTATGAAGCCTTCGTGATCGATGCGGAGATCACGGCGGCGATTCGCATGGAACTCGGCCGCAAATCGATGGACGATATGCGGTGGGAAGAAATCTGGGATGCCGCTTTACGCATTCGATCGATGTTTCTGGCGCAGCCCCTTTCCGAAGTGCTACGAGTCACCGTCACAGAAGGCCTAAAGCTTTTCAACGCTTCTACGCCGCTCGCAATTCGTTCGTCGGCTATCGGTGAAGATTCCGCCGGCCACAGTTTTGCCGGTCTACACGAATCATTTGTTGGCGTCCATGGCCAGCGAGCAGTCGAGGATGCGGTGCGTCTGGTGTGGGCCTCGCTGTGGTCCGATGCGGCCTTGCTCTATCGTCGGTAACTTGGCCTGGACCCGGCGCGAAGCCGCATGGCAGTGGTTGTTCAAGAGATGATCGATGCCGACCGTTCGGGCGTCGCCTTTGCGCGCGATCCTCGTGACATGCGGAAAGACCACGCAATCATCGAGTCTGTACCCGGGCCATGCAGCTTGCTGGTTGACGGCTTGGTGGATCCCGATCGTTGGGTAATGAATCGCGCAACCTGCGGCGTCGTCGCTTGGTTGCCAGGTCAGCGTGAAGACTCGGACAACAACCCCCTCTTGGGGCCTTCTGATCTAGAAACGATTTTGCAGACCTTGTTTTCGGTCGAGCAACTTTTTAGCTGGGCCCCTGACATGGAATGGACGGGCCGCTCTGATTCACTTACGGTCTTGCAAGCTCGTCCCATCGCTACGGCCGTGCCCGATGACGATGAAAAACGAAGCTGGTATCTTACGCTAAGGCCTGGCGATGCTCGTTTGAAAGAACTGCGTCAGCGTATCGCAGGACAACTTATCCCTGAGTTGGCAGCGGCGGGCGAGGCCTTTGCGGCCGAGCCACTGGAACTGCTTGACAATCAGCGGTTGGCCGATGCGATTGAGAAACGGAGCCAGTCACTCGCCAAATGGAAGAAGATCTACTGGGACGAATTCATTCCATTCGCACACGGCGTCCGTCGGCTCGCAACGTATTATAACGACGCCGTACAACCGGATGACCCCTACGAGTTCGTCGGCCTGCTTCGCGACCAACCCTTGTTGGCGGCCCAACGAAACAGCGTCATCAGAGAACTTGCTCAGCAGCTCAAATCAAATAATGCCGTCCGAACGGCTATCGAAGAACTCCTGGCGAAGCATGCCAACTCAACGCAGTGGTCAACATTCCGCGATGAGCTGCTGGAAAATGGGGTTGCAGCAGAGGAGTTCGTCCAGAGATTCGGCGACCTGCAGGAGCGATTTCTCGATGTGACGTATGACGACGAGCGGCTACGCGACCGTCCCGGACCGCTGTTAAGCAACCTTGTCGAGCTATCCCAGCATTCGAGTCCACGCGAAAACCATCGTGTATCACGGAGCGATTCTGTTTCAGCGTTGGAGGAGAAGCTGCTTGCGGCCGTCGGCCTTGAGCGACGTGCCGAAGCCATGGATGTTGTTGAAACTGGGCGTGTGAGTTGGCGGCTTCGCGACGACGATAATCTGCTTGTTGCCCGATTGGACAGCCAGTGTCTGCGTGCTCTGGACGTGGCTGCCGAGCGCCTTAGCGTGTTGGGTAGATTGACCGGCGCCGGACACCTGAACCACTCACATCTCGAGCTGCTCGTTCGCGGGATCCGCGACCCGTCGACGGGTTTGATCACGATCGAGCACAGCACTAAGTCAAAAGAGCCGCCATGGTCTGTGACGCCGCGGGGCCAGACACCTCGGCAATTGATCGGGCAGCCAGCGTCACCAGGCCTCGCGACCGGTGTGGTTCGCTGCATCTATGGACGCGAGGACTTGGGCAAATTCCGACAGGGTGAAATTCTCGTCTGCGATGCGATTCAGCCGACGATGACCCACCTCGTCCCACTTGCCGGTGGTATTGTCGAACGACGAGGTGGAATGCTCATCCACGGCGCTATCATTGCTCGTGAACTGGGGATCCCCTGCGTCAACGGTGTTCGTGACGCGGCGGAGATTCTGAAGAACGGCGACCTAGTAACCGTTGACGGTCATTTAGGAATCGTTACTGTCGGAACTGCGGACTTCGACTTGGAAATGCAAGTCTTTGCCTGACAAGTGCGGCGTGTGAATCGCTCTGCTGCACTTAAGCCTATCTGTTGCATCGCCGAAAGTTCGCTCGAACGGCATCCCGTTTCAGTGTGCTGTTCAGTCACTGCACGGGAAAACGGGGCGGGGAAAACGGGGACAGCGAGCGTCAATCGTTCCGTTATGGTCACCGGTTTTGATACGCTTGCAAATCTCAATTGCCTGTTCGCGAGATTGGCAACGAATTGATACCTTGTTATTGCCAGTTTGCCCGTTGTTTACCAAGGGCGTTCCAGCGCGAGAAGTCACAACGCGGCATTCACCTGGTTTTGCGGGTATTTGATACGTAGCAATGCAGCGCGAATGTCCTTTGCCTTCAATCGGCCCGAGTGAATGATTCTATTCCAAAACGCACGCAAGGCGGGGCTTCGGGCCAAAGAAGCGCCGGCGTCATATTCGTTCATGGTCCCCAGCCATTATCACCTTTGCGTCTACTCCAACACCTCCGCGACCGCATTCTTGAACTTCGCAAGATCCGTTGCATCTAAGTTATTGAAGTTCGCGTTTACCTTGAAATTGCGATAAACCATCACGGTGTTGGCTTTCGAGGGATCGACCTTGTAATCTGCAAGCACTTTTTTGGCGGACTCAGGAGTCAAATGGCAAAGCGCGGTGCGCGAAATCGACGCCGCAGACGCAACTTCATTCAATCGCAGTTCGTCGGCATCAATGATGACGAAAAATATCTTCAGTTCTTTTTGCTCGGGCTCAGCCAAAAAACCTTCCATTTCGCTCAACAGTTTGGTTGTCGTTTCGCCATCGTTTGCGAAGATCACAACAGCCGGGTGTTCTGGATACGTACAAATGGGGCAAGCTTTTTTCCCTTTATCGGGACCAGCGACATGGACAGGGGTCCAGGGTTCGACCAGATCGCCAATTCGCAGACCCGATTCCGGCGCAGGCTGCTCCTCTTTCTCTTGTTGTCGATTGCCAGCAAGATCGTTGTTTGGACCATCTTCCTTTTTTGGTTCATTCTTTTGGCCCACGACCACATTGACGCTCACAGCGGTATCGACGCCATCCTTATGCTCATTCATGGCAAACGCTGTGCGATCTACTTTGAAAAGACTAATCAGCACGATTCCTTCCGAGCTAAGTTCCAGTTTGCCCGGAATCGAGATCTCGTTCGTCGTGCCGTGAATCGTCAAGTTCCCGGTAATATTGACTTCGCCTTCCGAATTCCCTGGCACAATGGAAGTGCTTACGAATTTTGCCTTTCCGAATGATTTGGCGTCAAGGAAATCAGGCGCTTGCAAATGCTGAGTCAAACCTGAAAACTCTGTCCAGATAGAACCGATGTTAAGTTCGACGGCGAGTGAGGTAATCGACTCGGTATCGACTTTGATTTCCCCTTGGAAGTCCTTAAAGCCACCCAATCGCGGTTTCGTTTCGGCACCGACATGCGTTCCAATGAACTCGATCAAAGTGTTATTCGGCGCAATCTTGACCGTCCCGGACTTCACTGGAACAGGCGTAATTTTTGCCCGATCCAAACTGAAATCCTGAGCGATGCCTAAAGCCATGACACTCGGGGCAAAAACAGACAACAATGAAACGAACAAAGTGGAAAACGTGGATCGGGCGATACGCATTGGAAACCTCTGAATGTGAATTCGTAAGACGCCACAATACGTTAATATCCGGATCGATTCGACGGAAGTCCCGCCATTCCTTGTTGTGGGAAAGTTACTTCCGGCAATTGGCCAATTGTGTAAGGAAATCTCTATTGGAATTTTCCGGACAGCGACCATTCAATACTTCAGCGCATCTGATCGCTGTAACTTTGATCACATTCTCAACAGAGCCAAACCGCGTTGCGGTCAAAAATTGCCTATTCCACCCCCACCGCTTCGCTGCGAGGGTAGTTGCCATCTACTCAATGCTCGACTGAACCTCATCAATCACGATTGAAAGCTGGGTCGTAAACGTTGTCGGGCGAGTCGGGAGAATCAGTTTCGATTAAACGAAACATCACTTCGTCCCCAGTTTTCAGGCTAGGTAAATCCCAAGAAAAGTGTTTTCCAGATTCATCGCCCACAATACCGCCAACATTGAATAGCCAGTTGGCGGGCTGGCGATTTGTCCACGATAGACCGCCGGATAAGACCTTGTTCGGTGCGGTTGCCGCAATGCAAATTCGCTTACCGTTTACTGAAACTTCAAGAGCTTGCATTGGAATCCCAAATTTTGCTTGAACTGCATTCACCCAGCGCTTCGCCGCGAAGCATCGCCCTTACACTCTGATAATCCACAGGCAAACAACTAGTAGGCACAGTACTACCCCCGCGATCAACCACCAGGGCAGCCGGCTTGGGGGAGCGTCCTCTCGGGAAATATACCGCTCACAGTAAGGACAGCGTTGAGACTCTTCATGAATCTCCCGGCGACAGTACGGGCATGGAACGGTCGGTTCATCGTCCATATCCTCAAACGGCAATTCGTCTTCCCACTCATCGTCTTCAACCGTTTGCCGTGGCATGACCAAGTCTCCCAACGTACGCCAACCGAGTCGCGCTCAAGGAATCAACTAGTCATTGTTTGTCTGGCTTTGCACCGTCCGTCTTCTTGGCGTCATCGTTGCCGTCGGGTTCTGACGGCTCCGGTGTCAGGTCAACTCCAACTTTGTCCGGACTTAATTCCAATAATTCGGAAAGTGCCGTAACCCAAGCTCGTATCTTGTCGGGATCACTACCTTCAATTGAAAACGATGAAGCAAATCGTTCATCCACTGGTCGCGCTACGCCTATTCCATCAGCAAATACGTCCTCCGCCAGCTTAATCTTGGGTGCCAGTCATCCGCAGGAACATCATTGAGGTTAACCTGAATCTTGTGGTCGCGACCCGGACCGTGGCCCATGTGGAACGCGACAATGGACGAACACTTGGGCGCAGGCACCTTGTGAATCTTTACCGACGCGATCAAGAGATCATCTTTGATCGAAATTGCTGGTGGAGCTGAATCATCGTCGATGGCGAAGAAAAATGAATCTTGCGCGGACGCCGTGGCTGGAATCCAAAGAATAAGGAAGACGGCATGTTTCCGTGTCAGCATCGATTCGATTCTCCAAGGTTCAACCTGCCGCTGATCTTTTGGCAGACTTTTCAATAAAACGCATTTCCAGACTTTCGTCGCTTGTAACCGTTAAACTGGTTTGTTGAACGAAGTCGCAGTGCGGAAGACTCCTTTCCGCTATTGTACTCCCCCGCCCACCGAGTCGCGGGCAAGGACCTCTATTCTACCGCCACCGCGTCGCCACGAGTGAGGGTGCTAGGTTGAACAGTTACACCTTGATGTCCGCTGAGCTTCAATACCAGTCGGCTATCTCAAGGACAAAACGATGGTGGAAAATCACCACTGGACTCACCCCAAGGTGAAGCCAGCGAATACCAGGTCGGGCGCTGTTCAGCCGGTCCGAAATATCCCCAGTCATTTAATGTTGAGATCCAACATTCACGGTCGTACACGGAATAACCGCGCCCCAGGCAGGACACATAGAAGTCGTCGCCAAAGAGAACTTCTCCATTTTGGTGAGAAGACGGTTCCCCTGCGACCATGATTATGGTGCCAATTCGGCGTCCGAATTCATGCACTAACGCGAGGCACTCAATTTGACGGGAGTCTCGCTCACCAATGAACGGCGCAGAAACGCGAATTCCGAGTTCCATCTCCGCCCGAAACAGCGCCCTAATTACTTTTTCCTCAATTGGCGACATCTGTGTACTGAGGTGGTCTAGGTTTCACGTGAATGTAGTTAATCAATTGGCGGGCGTACGAATCTTCTTTGAACGATTTGCGGTTAGTCCGTTGTAATGCGAGCCAGCCGACGGCGATACCAATCAGCATCATCGGTGAGCCCTTGGTCACGCAGCACTTCGGCAATTTCTCGTTCGCGATCGGCCAAGTCAAACCCAACGCTGTGGTGCAATTTGCGCAGACAAACTGGACACAAATTCAGCGGCCCAGCGTCGCTTTCCGCCAACGAATTGCTGCCGTTCATCAGACAGTCATAGTAAATGCAATGTTTGATTCCGAACATGTGCCCGATTTCGTGAGCCAATACCAGACATCGTCGCCGGGCAATGATTGGCCCAGCCACAAGTTCTTCGCCGAAAAATTTGGGGTCAAAGCGGGCGAAACTAAATACGCCGACTCGCTCGCGAAAACTTGCTTGGCCAAAGACATAGTTCCAGTTGCCGCGCGGCACCAAGTCTTCCATGGTTACGGCCAACATGCAGTAAGCGTCGTCCGGCAGATGTTTGATAAGCTCTTCAATCGCGTCCTCGGTAAAGAGCTGTCGTCGCCGCGATTCCGACACCTTAAACGGCATCTTTGTTTCGTCAATGGCAAGTGGTGATAACCAAACGGTTTCCATCATGAAAAACTTTGCAGTAAACTGACGCAACAGTTCCAACTCTGCCTGCTCGTTTTCAGGAAACTCGCCCAGCGGCAACAGGACAATTTTGTGCTGTCCACTGTTGGGATAGTTTGGCTTGCCTTCGGTAAATTGCCTAAAGGTCTGGCCGCTTTCACTGTGGTGAGTCAACCAATCGCTGGGGCCAGGAGTCTTCAACGGCGAGTAGTCGCCGGGTTCCGAAAAGAAATGGCGATCGCGACTCGCAATTTCGCTCAAGCGGCCTACCGCCGCAAGCCGATCGCGTTGAGTTACCTTTTGATAGTCGCCTAACCGTTCTTGCAACGAATCTGGCTTATCCATCGACCCAAGACGTTTTATCGCCCAAATCGACGGAACGATCATCACGACAATCAACACCCACAAAATTCGCCGCATTGCCAACTTTCCAAGTGCCATTCGCCACAATTCAAAGTAGCAGGCATTTTCCAAGTGCCGTTCGCGCAATGTTGTATGAGGAAGCGGTTAAGATTATTCGAGCGGACGATCGGTACGCCAAGCGGACGGCACACGGAGTGTGCCTGCTACTTTCGCTAATCGGGGCGACAGGATTCGAACCTGCGACCTTTAGACCCCCAGTCTAACGCGCTAACCAGGCTGCGCTACGCCCCGCGATGTGTGATTGCAGTCGGCGCCAGCAATCAACTGCATGATGATACCGGACGGGATTGCAAGGTT
>JANNYC010000088.1:0-1616 GCA_031409895.1 Planctomycetota bacterium | reverse complement strand
AGAGAATCCGGAAGTTCGGTCGCGCGCGGAAAAACTGTTCGGGAGTCTGGCCAAGCCCAACGAACTCGTCGCGGAGTGGGAACCCGCGCTCGCGTTGACCGGCGATGTGGAACGTGGACGAATCGCGTATGTGAAAGTCTGCTCGACCTGCCACGTTTTGGATGGCGTCGGATTTGAGGTGGGGCCGGATCTGGCAGCTCTCACCACGAAGACTCCGCAGTCTATTTTGGTCTCAACGCTCGATCCGAATCGCGAAGTCGACGGACGTTATGTGAGCTACAACGCGCTGCTGGCCGATGGCAAAACGATTTCGGGATTGCTGGTGAGCGAGACTGCGACTAGCGTGACCCTGCGCGAAAAAGGGGGCAAGGATCACGTTCTCTTGCGGCAGGATCTGGACGAACTGAGGGCGACACAAAAATCCGTAATGCCCGAAGGTTTGGAAAAAGACTTGGATCATCAAGCGATGTCCGACCTCATCGCGTATCTATTGCCGCAGCGGACTCCTCCGAAGTCGTTTGCCGGAAATCGACCGGCCGTGATTCGGCCAAACACCGACGGCGAATTGGTCTTGGCCGCGTCCACAGCGGAGATTTACGGCGGCCCAATCGTATTCGAATCCAATTCGCCATTTCTGAACGTGGGCTATTGGCAAGATATAAATGATTTCATCGGTTGGCCAATCGAATTGCTCGAGTCGCGCTCGTTTCTCCTTCAGTTGAATTACGCGTGCTCGCCGGATTCGGCGGGTAACCCATTTCGCATCGACGGCTTCACACTGCCGATTCGCGGAGTTGTTGCTTCGACCGGAGATTGGTCCAAGTATCAATCGCTAGAGCTTGGCCAAGTTACTCTGCCTGCCGGTCGCAGCTATTTGAGCGTTCGGTTCGACGGTCAGCAAAAAGCACCAGCGCTGATGGACTTACGCGAGTTGAAACTCGTTCCAGTTCAAGCCGACAAGGCAAAAGCCTCCGAACGACGATAACACAATTCCGCAGTCATCGACTTTCGTCGCTAACTCCAAATGCCCGTTTGCGAAATGTTTGACTCCCGGCGAATCTTGGTAAGGCTTTCCAAAAATTCGTGCTGCCGCGCGCGAACTGCCGGTTCGTTGTAGAGCTTCTCGGCCAGCCAGTACAATCCCCTGCGCAATTCTTCGGCCGACATGTTTTTCGGCACAAAATTGACGTCAAACAAAGTACAAAGATCCCAGCGACCGGGTTGAATAATTCGACCTTCGGCCAGGAGGCGATCGTACAATGGCGTGCCTGGAAACGGAGTTAACACCGTGATTTGCACGTCGAACGGTTGCGTTTCGTTGACGAAGTTTAAAATTTTCTCAAACACATCCGGGCCGTGACCGTCGAACCCCAAGACAAAACAAGCATTGACGGCGATTCCGTGCGATTGAATTCGCGCGACGGCCGCGCGGTTTCGGTCTGCTTGGCGGGCTTTGAAGTCCGTGCGCAATTCGACGCCGCGCAGCGATTGCGAGTCGGGACTTTCGAAGCCAATTAAGACTTGACGACAGCCAGCCTCAAACATTGCAGTCAACAATTCAGGATCATCCGATACGGTTACATCCGTTTCCGTAAACCATTGCACTTTTAGAGGCG
>JANNYC010000087.1:0-1402 GCA_031409895.1 Planctomycetota bacterium | reverse complement strand
GATCCTGGTTCGGCAACCGTTGTTCGGCGACTTTCAATTCAATTCGAATGGAACATTTACCTACAAGCCGTTTGGCGGGTTCATTGGCACGGATTCGTTTGCCTACCGCCCGACCGATGGCATCGCGACTGGTGCAGAAATCTTGGTCCAACTCGAAGTCGTTTCTGCGGGTACGCAAAATTCACAGCCCGGCGTGGTGACCCCTGCCACCGCGGACACAACAAAAGATCTGCCAAGGGTCAGCGAAACGACAACGAAATCGATAACTAAGTCGAGCGATAGCGAACCGGCAGCAGGCCAATTGGTAAACATTCTCGCGTCGAGTAACCCGATCAATAACGGAATCAGTTCGGGAACTTTGGAGACCGATATCTCCTATCAATTGAGCGCCGTCTTGCGAATGGGTGACGAAGCCCGGGGGGCCTCAATCCTAGACTTTATTCTAAGTGTCAGTCAGACGTTGAATCGAACGGTTGGCACCGAACAGGCGGATGGACTTCTTCGGAACGGGCTCTCGCTGATTTTCAACATGCAGCGAATGTCGGAGCAATTGGATTCTCTCGGCGAAGGCTTGGCCAACGAGCGACGAGGTTTTACCACTGCGGAAATGGGTTTTGCGATATCTACCGTTTCGATGACGGCCGGCTACTTAATTTGGTCGCTCCGCGGCGGCATGCTGCTGGCCACGTTCGTTACTTCGTTACCGTCGTGGCAATGGATCGATCCGCTTCCCATCTTGGAAAGCTACCCCGAATCCACCCGCAAACAATCGAAAGAAGAATTGGATCGATTCTTTCACGTCGGACACCGTCAAAATTAGTCGCTGAACCAAACTAACAATATTTTTTTCTTTGACCCGATAGCGGAATTTATGAACACATTTTGGTTTCAAAGTTGTAAGCAGCGGCTTGCAAATTGGTCGCACGTAGCTTTTCCCTCGCGTGCATTCGACGGAATTTCCGCTCCGCAAGTTTCTGCTCTTGAAGCAAGAATCTTGTTCGATGCGAATCCAGTTCTCGGCGACAACCAAGAATTGGCCAATCTCGACTTAAGCTTGGATTTCGAATCGTTTTTTCTGCCGGCCGAACTGCCGTTCGAATTTGCTACTTCTTCCAGCGACGGAGGCAACTTTTCAAACGACGTCCAAGAGTTCTCTAACTCGACAATGCCTTTGGATGGTTTTGATTCAGTTGCCGACAGTGAAAATTCGGAAATTGGCAGCGAGATCGTCGTAATCGATGCGTCCGTTGACGATTTCCAGGCTATCCTCGACAGTTTGGAGGAGCAATCCGGACTGGCTCGGGATTTTATTGTGCTGGTCACACGGCCGGATCAAGACGGAATTGTCGAGATTACCAAAGCGCTGAATCAATTGGAGAACGTGACGGCGATCCATATCATC
>JANNYC010000086.1:0-11618 GCA_031409895.1 Planctomycetota bacterium | reverse complement strand
CAATCCGGCGAGAAAGTCACGCGAGTAGTCTTCCGACGGTTTACTTCCGAAACGTATTTTTATCCCGCCAAGCCGGTCGCTACCCCGACGGCCGCTGCGCAGAACGAGAACGCCGCATCGAAAGTGTCGGCTCCCTTGAACTGGCCTCAGTTTCGCGGTCCAGACGCGACCGGAATCGGCGATGGCCAACATCCGCCAATAAGTTGGGACGTGAAATCAGGTGCGAACATAAAATGGAAAACCGCGATCCCCGGTCTGGGTCATTCGTGCCCAGTGGTCTGGGAAGACCGCGTTTTCTTGACTACGGCGGTCAGCGGCGAAGCAGATCCAAAAATCCGGACGGGCAATTACGGCGATGTCGCGTCGGTCGATGACACGACCGTGCATACTTGGCATGTTCTATGCCTCGACCGAGGCACCGGAGAAATTTTGTGGAACAAGAAAGTACATGAAGGAGTGCCGAAGATCAAACGTCACCTCAAGGGTAGTCAAGCCAACTGTACACCAGCCACGGACGGCAAGCGGGTGGTGGCCTGCTTTGGTCCCGAAGGGCTGTACTGCTTTGATTTTGCTGGAAATCAGCTTTGGTCGCGGGATTTAAGTACGATCGACTCGAGCTTTGCCATGGACCAGAAATATGAATGGGGTTTTGGCAGTTCACCCATCATTCATGACGGACTTGCGATTGTGCAATTCGATTTAAGCCGCGATTCGTTTATCGCGGCGTATAGTTTGGACGACGGTTCGCGGGTTTGGACCACGCCGAGGGATGAAATTCCGTCATGGAGTACGCCAACAGTTTGGCGTAATTCTCAGCGAACGGAGATTGTGACCAACGCGGCGCAGTACGCTCGAAGCTACGATCCGGCGACTGGCAAGGAGTTGTGGCGGTTGGCAAAGAAATCCGAAGTGACGATTCCAGCCCCGGTCCCCTATGGCGATTTGGTATTTGTCGTAAGTGGCAATCGGCCAATTCAACCGATCATCGCGATCAAGCCAGGTGCGAGCGGTGACATTTCATTGAACGGCGAAGCCAGCGAAAGTGATTTTGTTGCATGGAGTCGTTTGCGGGGCGGGCCATACATGCCGACACCGATTGTCTATGGGCCGCACTTGTATGTTTGCTCAAATGCTGGAGTCGTAACTTGCTACGAAGCGGCTACTGGCCAGCAAATCTATCGCGAGCGGATCGGAGGCAACAGTTATACGGCTTCACCTGTGGCCGCTGATGGACGGCTGTACTTTGTTTCTGAACAAGGAGAAGTTCGTGTGATAAAAGCTGGTGCGGAATTCGAATTGCTTGCCGTCAACGAAATGGGAGACGTGTGCATGGCGGTTCCCGCGTTATCAGGCGGAATGCTCTTCATTCGCAGCCAACACTATTTATTTGCTTTGTCTCGCGGGGCAGTAACGGCGCCTGTTGATTGACTTTTGAAGGTGCGCAGTTCTTGTTCCTTCTCCCCCAAAATCAACGGGCTTTGCCGTTGATTTTGGGGGAGAAGGTTAGGATGAGGGGGCTGCACTCGGCGTTGCGAATTCACGGCCCCTCACCCTGGCCCTCTCCCCAACAAGACGCGAAACCACGTCTTCTTGGGGAGAGGGAACCTAAAAAGCGCAACTTCAAAACTTGCGCTGCGGGCTTGTAGTCGCGCAACTTCAAAGTGAATAACCTACGGTGATCCGACGGGAGAATAGCCGCGCAGTTTTTCGAATTCAGTGATTTTGTCGACGTGTTTTAGGGTTAGCTCGATGTCGTCCAGGCCGTGGAGCAAACAATGTTTCCGGTGAGGGTCGATTTGAAATGAGGCGTTTAGCCCAAAATCGTCGCTTACGAGTTGGCGATCCAAGTCCACGGCAAGTTGATAACCGGGTTCTCGCGCGACGGAGTCAAATATTTTTTGCAGCGTCTCGGCCGGAAGCACAATCGGCAACAGGCCGCTTTTGAAGCTGTTGTTGTAAAAGATATCCGCGAAAGATTCAGCAATCACGCATCGGAATCCATAATCGGTCAAAGACCATACCGCGTGCTCGCGGCTGCTGCCGCTGCCGAAATTGCGGCGAGTGACCAAGATCGACGCGCCGCGGAATTCTGGCTTGTTCAGTTCAAACGCCGGATCGAGTTGCTTCTTGGAATCAAAGCGCCAATCGAAGAAAAGGAACTCGCCAAAGCCTGTTCGTTCGATGCGTTTGAGGAATTGCTTGGGGATGATTTGATCCGTGTCGACATTGGATCGATCGAGTGTGGCGACTAGGCCGCTGTGAATGGTGAACGGATTCATGATTCGACTCCCTTGGTTGTTCGCATGGTAATTTCTTGATGGTGAGTTCATCGACGGGAAGCGGTGCTTCGCTAAAAGCCCCTCACCCTAACCCTCTCCCCAGAGTACCGGAGCGAGGGAACTAGGAATATTCCCAATGTCGAATGTCGACGAAACGACCGAGGATGGCGGCGGCGGCGGCCATCGCGGGAGAAACTAAATGTGTGCGACCACCGCGGCCTTGGCGACCTTCGAAATTGCGGTTGCTGGTGGAAGCGCATCGCTCGCCGGGTTGCAGGATGTCCGGATTCATTCCCAAACACATACTACAACCGGCTTCACGCCATTCAAAACCGGCGTTGAGGAAAATCTGGTCAAGCCCTTCTTGTTCGGCTTGGCGTTTGATGGTCCCGCTTCCGGGCACGACCATCGCGTGAACTTTGTCGCTGACTTTATGGCCGCGAACCACGCGTGCGGCGGCGCGCAAGTCTTCGATACGAGAATTGGTACACGAGCCAATGAAGACTCGATCGACGCGAACTTCAGTAATCGGCGTGCCCGCCTTAAGGTCCATGTATTTTAGCGCGTGTGCAGCGGTTTGCTGGTCGACCGGGTCCGCGAAATCGCTTGGCGACGGAATCGATTGATCGACCGAGATGACTTGGCCGGGATTGGTTCCCCAAGAGATTTGGGGCGCGATGTTCGACGCCCTGTAGACTTCAGTCCGATCGAACGTCGCACCCGCGTCCGTCGCAAGCTGTCGCCAGCGATCCTCAGCGGCGGAAAAATCTTTAGGAGAAAATTCGCGGCCGCGCAGGTATTCAAATGTCGTTTCGTCGGGCGCGATGATTCCGGCCTTCGCGCCGGCTTCAATCGACATGTTGCAAACCGTCATACGAGCTTCCATTGAAAGATCGCGAAAAGCTTGGCCGGTGTATTCAATTACGTAGCCTGTTCCCCCGGCAGTCGTCAGGCGTCCAATCAAGTACAGAATCAAGTCTTTTGCCGTGACGCCTTCGGCCAGCGACCCCTCAACGCGCAGTTCGAACGTCTTCGGTTTGAACTGCGGGAGAGTCTGAGTCGCCAGGACGTGCTCGACTTCGCTCGTACCGATCCCGAAAGCCAATGCGCCAAAAGCCCCGTGAGTCGACGTATGGGAATCGCCACAAACGATCGTCATTCCAGGTTGCGTCTTACCCAGTTCTGGCCCGATGACGTGAACGATCCCTTGTTGAATATTGTCCAGATCGTACAAGCGGACGCCGAACTCGCGACAGTTGGTTCTCAAAGTCTCAATCTGCTGACGCGAAATCGAATCGATGATCGGCAAACGTCGATCAGTTGTCGGAACATTATGATCTTGCGTCGCGATCGTAAGTTCGGGGCGCCGGACCCGCCGACCCGCTAAACGGAGTCCTTCGAATGCTTGAGGACTGGTCACTTCATGTACGAGATGCAGATCGATGTACAGCAAAGTTTGCTTGCCGTCTTCGTGATGGACGATGTGCTGGTCCCAGATTTTTTCGAACATCGTTCGCGGCTTGGCGGCAATCATGGCTTAAGAATATTCGTTGAAAGAGAAGCGTTGACGTGATTGATCCGTTAGCATCTTATTCGGAAATCCAGCCTAAGTACAAGCAGCAGCCAACGAGGATCGAAATCGCGATTCGATAATATCCGAAGACCGACATCCGATGCCGAGTTAAAAACGCGAGCATCCATCGAACAGCGACAAATGCCGATACGCAGGCCGCCGCGCAGCCAATTGCCATCGTCAAGCCATCGTAGTTTTCCAAAAGTGCATCGCCGGACTTGATCGCTTTGAATCCGGTCGCCGCCAGCAAAGTCAAAACGCCCAGCAGGAAACTAAATTCGACCGCGCCGGCCAAGCTTAATCCGAGCAAAAGGCCGCCCAAAATCGTCGCCAAACTTCGGCTGGTTCCGGGACACATTGCTATCGTCTGGAACATGCCAATTCCCAACGCAATCGGCCACGTCATTCCGTCGGTTGACCTGGAAGAGCCGGGCTGATTCGCTTCGAATGAGTCGGTCCATCGATCGACAATCAAAATCGCCAAACCACCTGCGAACCACGCGACGGCAACGGCTCGCAAATGCAGGAGATGCTCGTCGATCCAGTCGTTGAGCAACACGCCGAAGACCATTGCAGGTAAAAAAGCGATGACGAGATTTCGTAACAGGCGGGTTCCATTTTGATGAGGCTTTCCCAATCGCAGCATTCCCAAGACAGCGAGCCACGACTCTCGAACACGATTGCGAAAGATACCCAGCACGGCGATGATGGCACCGGCTTGGATGCAAATCGCAAATGCGTTGGCCGCTTCGGATTCAACGATTCCCAGCAAGCGTTGAGTTAGCAGCAGGTGCCCCGTAGAGCTAACTGGAAGAAACTCCGTAACGCCTTCAACAATTCCGAGAATGATTGCTTGCCACCAATTCATGATTCACCAAAAGGTTTTTGCTTTGGTCGTAAAACGTCGAGCTGAAAATTGCGAGGAGCCCAGTGATACAATGCCTTTCTTGTTCATCGACAAGCAGTCGAACATGCTCGCGAATTCTGTATCAAATCCGGACTGGACGGCGAAACAAGCTTTGGCTAATCTCCCTCCCGACAAACGGAAAATCTGCATTCCTAATTCGCGAATTATCGAGGTTGAATGTCCGGTCGTTCGATGGATTGGCGGCAATGGATTCTACCTGCCAGCTTAATTGCTGGCGTGGTGGTCATGATCGTCCCGGTGCCGGCTGGCGTCATCGACATTCTGTTGGTGGCAAACATCGCAGTGGCCGTCATCATTTTGCTGACGACACTCCAAGTTCAATCGCCGCTAGAGTTCAGCCTTTTTCCAAGCATTTTGCTCACGGCAACGCTTGGCCGCCTCGTGCTGAACGTCTCAACCACACGTCTTATTCTCAGCAATGGCGCGGACGGGACTGAATCCGCAGGCCGCATCATTCAAAGCTTTGGTGGCTACGTCGTTGGTGAAAGTCTCATCATCGGTGCGATCATTTTTTGTATTATCGTCATCGTGCAATTCGTCGTCGTCACCAAAGGTGCGACTCGAGTGAGCGAAGTCGCCGCGCGATTTTCCTTGGACGGAATGCCGGGCAGACAAATGGCGATCGATGCCGACTTAAGCGCGGGACTGATCGATCACACCGAAGCAAATCGACGGCGAGAAACTCTCACCATGCAGGCGGACTTTTACGGTGCGATGGATGGCGCAAGCAAATTCGTGCGAGGTGATGCGATTGCGGCGATCGTAATCACCATAGTCAACATTGGCGGCGGTCTTGCGATTGGATTGTCGCAAAACATGAATTTGAACCAGGCGGTCGATGTTTTCACGCGACTAACAATCGGCGAAGGCTTGGCTTGTCAAATTCCGGCATTTCTTATTTCGATGGCCACGGCCATTTTGCTGACTCGAAGTACGCAAAAACTGAATCTGTCGACGACGTTTTTCCAACAGTTGTTTGGCAAGCCCGTCGTGCTGGTGATGGCGGCAGTATTCCTGACGTTGCTTGTTTTTACGCGATTGCCGCCGATTCCATTGCTTTCGATCGCGGCGATTTGTGTATTCGCAGTCGTCGTACAAACTCGCAAAAGGCCGGCAAACGGATCCGCTGCCGACGCTGTGCCCGCAAACGCAGCCATTGACGAGAACGAAAGTCGCATCGAAGAACTGATGCGGGTCGACTTGCTGGAAATTGAAATCGGCGTCAACTTAATTTCGCTGGCCGATCCGCGACGAGGAGGCGATCTGCTCAAGCGAATTGGCTTGATCCGTTCAGAAATCGCTGCGGATGTCGGAATCATTTTGCCCAAGGTCCGCATTCGAGATAACCTAGGCCTGGCAGCAGACGCTTATCGAATTAAAGCCTCCAACGTTGTAGTTGCCAGCGGCTCTTTATTAGCGGGCCGATTGTTGGCCCAGCCTTCCGACGCAACCACACGCGAAATTAAGGGCGATCCGCGCAATCCTTTTTCGCCGAAGCAAGGTACGTGGATCGAATCTAAGCAATCCGATGCAGCCGTCGCGGATGGATATTCAGTTGCGACGCCAGCGATGGTCTTGGCACAGCACCTCAAGTCAGTGTCGATTAAACATGCGGACCTGCTTCTGACGCGCGATGCGACCCGCCATTTGATCGAACAAGTGCGGCGTATATCGCCTGCAGTCGTCGACGAACTGATTCCCGAACACCTAAAACTTGCCGAGGTCCAACAAGTACTTCAATTGCTCTTGCGCGAACAGATCTCGATTCGTCGACTGGCCCTGATCTTGGAATCGCTTGGCGACTACGCTGCCCGGACAAAGGATATTGTTTGGCTGACCGAATTTGTCCGCCAGCGACTTGCGCCCAGCATTTGCCAAACATACTGCGATAGGGACGGCGTGATTCATGCCACGCAGTTACCGACCGCAGTGGAAGAAATGATCGCCGAGCGCGTTCGACACGAGCATGGTGAATTGGCTTCTGATTTTTCCACGGCGGAAGCGCGCTCGATCATCGATCAAGTTCAGATGGCAGTCGCACCGCTAGTATCCGCTGGCAAGCAGCCGATTGTATTGGTTGGGCAAAGAATTCGGCCTAGTGTCAAACGGCTCACCCATGCTACTTTGCCCGACCTCGTCGTACTGAGTCACAACGAGTTGACGCCTGAAGTGCAAATTCAAATGGTTCCATTATTAAATGCGGCTTGAGCCAGCAGTTTTCTTCCGGCGTTTTAGCCGAAAAGGACTTGAGTTCGAATTGGAAGCGCCGGACAAGCAACAAGTCTGGAAAATTCCTAAATGTTTCTTGCAAACTACGGAGGGCCCTGCCGATAAAAAGAATTGGGCTTTTCGTGTCCGTTCAAATGATAGTAGAGACAAGTATTTCAATGAGGCTAGTTGTCGTGCGACGGCTAGCTTGTCTGCGATCGATCGATGCGATGGATCGCGGAAAATCAGACTGCCTTTTCATGGTCTTGCTGACAATCACGGAGGATTGAATGGCAACAACTGTTGCGCCTACCGACGATATTCAACAGGTTTGGATCGAATATCGAAAGAATCCTGATAACACCGATTTGCGAAATCGCTTGATGGAGCGATATTTGCCACTCGTGAAATATAACGGCGAGCGCATTTGGGCTCGCCTACCCGATGGTGTTGAGCTGGACGATCTCGTGTCCGCCGGCGTGTTCGGTTTGATGGACGCGATCGACGCGTTCGACATGGAACGAGGCGTCAAGTTCGAAACCTATTGCGTACCGCGCATCCGCGGTGCAATGCTAGACGAACTGCGAACCATGGACTGGGTGCCGCGGCTGGTTCGATCCAAAGCTAGTAAATTAGCCGAGGCAACCAAGCAGCTTGAGCGAAGGCTTGGCCGTTCACCATCGGATCAAGAACGTGCGGAATACATGGCCATTTCGCTCGCCGAATTGGAAAAGCTAGTTTGCGATGCAAACGCAGTTAACTTGATCAGCTTAAACAAAAAATGGTATGAAACAGACAGTTATAAGGATGTTCGAGAGATCGACATTCTTGAGGACAAGCGAGGCGAGGATCCGACGCATCGAACTAAGAAAAACGATTTGATGCGGTTGGTGACCAAGGGCCTAAACCGGAACGAACGCTTGATCATAATTCTGTACTACTACGAAGAGCTTACGATGAAGGAAATTGGCGCGACGTTGGACTTGAGCGAAAGTCGCGTCAGTCAAATGCACAGCAGCATCGTTCAACGTCTTCAGCAACAGCTTGAACGGCGTCGCGGCGAGTTCGCCACTTGACCGGAGCGAAAGTGGACGAGTTAACAAACACGACGTCCGCCTGCTAACGGCGGACGATTCTGTTTCTTGCGTGCGCGAGGAGTAGCGACGCGAGTCGAACATTGAAGATCAATGGATGGCTGGAAGTCCAACGTCCGGGAATTGCTTGCGGATTCCCATGATTTCGTCGCGGCAGCGCATGCACGCTTCGACCATCGTTGGGTCGAAGGCTTTGCCGGCCTCTTGTTGAATAATGGCGAAACTCTGTTCGTCCGTAAACGGTTCCTTGTATGGTCGTTTGCTCGTCAACGCGTCGAAAACGTCGGCGACCGTCGTGATTCTACCTTCGATTGGTATTTGCTCACCAGACAAACCCTCCGGATAGCCCGCGCCATTCCATTTTTCATGATGCGTCCGCGTTATGTTCGCGGCGAGCGTCATTAGGGTCGCGTCGTGATCGTAGCCATCATTTTGAGCTTCAGCCGGACATTGCGGCGTGCGCCACGATTGGCGCTGCATCGTGTTGCCATCGACCAATTGATCGACGATATGGCAGCCGATCTGACAGTGCTGTTTCATGATGTCAAATTGCTCAGGCGTAAGACGCTGCGGAGTTAGGAGAATCGCATCGGGAATGCCAATCTTTCCCACATCGTGCAACTGGGCGGCCAGTTCGATTTGGCGACAATACTCCGCGTCGAAACCAATCTCATTTGCCAGAAGCGCGGCAATCTTCCCTACTCGAACAACGTGCATGCCCGTTTCGTTGTCGCGAAACTCGGCCGCCTTTGCTAAAGCATGTACGATTTGTTCGCGCGACTGTCGGAGCTGCTTGGTACGTTTGTAAACTTGTTCTTCCAGACATTTTGCTTGCTCAGCTAAGTCGTTGTTATGGGATTTGACGAGCAGAGCGTTGCGGACGCGAAGGATCAGGTCGTTCGGATCGACGGGCTTAGCAAGAAATTCAGTCGCGCCCAAAGCGAGAGCTTCTCGCTTCGTATCGACATCGGATGAGGCGCTCAAAATAATGATCGGCAGGTGTCTTCCTTTTTCACGAGCCGTGATAGCTCGCAGCACATCCAGGCCACCGATGAACGGCATCATGATGTCCAGTAAAATCAAGTCAGGCTTGAATTCGGCAATCTTGGTTAACGCCTTGCGCGGGTCGGTTATAGAATCGATATTCTGAAATCCGTGCGATTGTAGGAACCGGCTTACGACCCGAATGATTAATGGCTCATCGTCAACAATCAGGATTCGAGCAGCTCGCAGCTTTTCGTCGTATGAGGATTCGATCGATCGGGCAATACCCCGATCGACTTGCAAGATGGTGTCTCCGCTCAAAGCCGAGCAGTCTGGTGATGTTAGCATGTTGAGTCGATTCAAAATTGGTGAGCGCCGAATCGAAAAGTCGTTGGTGGCCGATCGACGCGCTAAGCGAAATCCATTTGTTTAAGTGGCTACAAAAGATAGCTCGTGAACTATGGAATAGTGCGGGGACCCTCACATTTATTGATTTCGATACATCCGAATTTTCCGAACGTAACAATAAGTTCGCGCAAGTCGATCCACGCTAACTCGCTTGGGGCAATTGTGGGACGTCTGGTAGTTCTATCATTTCAGCCAATTCAAGAATTTGCCTCACAAACTTGCACGCTTGTTCCACGTTTTGTGTGACTCTAGCGGTTTGCTCAAGTTCAGACGATGGTTTTACGAACTCGGCAAATCCCACCGTTCCGCCAGCTCCCTGTAGCCAATGCGCTTCAAGTGCCAAATCCGGCCAATTCCGGT
Organism: Planctomycetota bacterium; assembly: GCA_031409895.1. GTDB lineage: Bacteria > Planctomycetota > Planctomycetia > Pirellulales > Pirellulaceae > JANMEB01. The sequence goes on along the minus strand of JANNYC010000086.1, from coordinate 1,784 downwards.
CCTTCAAACATTGCGCCATTGCCGTCAGTCGATTTTGCAACTCTGCTTGGAATTCACAGACTATTTCACGTACTTCGGCTGGCTCAAATGGTAACTTGGAGCGAATCTTTTGTCGCGGCGGCGATTGACCCGAAGCGACTAACCGCACGCCGACGTGGCTCGGCGAGGTCTTTTTTAACTCGATCCGGGGACGCGCTGTTGCGACGACTTGATCCGTTCGCGGCTTTTCGCTTGTGGTCGACGAATCCGAAAGGCATTCGGACAGCGGAATAAATCGTGTAACGGTCTCGATCAACAGGTCCAAATCAATTGGCTTGGCCAAGTAAGCGGTGAATCCCGCCGAACGACACTTTTCTTCTTCGCCACGAAGCGCATGCGCGGTCAAAGCAACGATCGGAACCTCGTAGGCAGAATCGCGCAGTTGGCGAGTCGCCGAGTAGCCGTCCAAGATTGGCATCTGAATATCCATGAAGACCAACGCGTAATCTTGCGAATGGGCTTTTTCGATGGCCTGTTGTCCGTTTCGTGCAACGTCGACTACCAAGTTTGCTTTTTCCAAAATCAAACGAATAAGTCGCAAGTTCGCTTCGCCGTCATCGACGGCAAGAACTCGTTCACCGTGAAATCGTCGAATTGATTTTTTCGAGGCAACCGACGAGGTATCGAGTGCTCGATGCTGCGCCCACGTAATCAGCGAACGTGGATCGGTCGGGCCAACGTCAATTTGTGCAATGAAGGTCGAACCCTTGCCGGCTCCGCTTTCAACGGTAAGCTCACCACCGAGGGCTCGCGAAATGCGGCGACTAATCGACAAACCCAATCCAGTTCCGCCAAAACGACGCGTCATGCTACTATCAGCTTGAGCGAACGGAGTAAAAATTCGATCCAATTGTTCCGGCGTCATTCCCACGCCCGTGTCGCTTATACGAAATTCGAGCATCCCGTTGGGAAGGATTCTGCCCTCGATTCGGATGCCACCGCGTTCGGTGAATTTGATGGCGTTACCAACCAGGTTCGTAATGACTTGTCTGATTCGAACTGGGTCCGACGTAATTTCACTGGGGAGTCGCGATGACGGGTCGACGCTCAAAGTCAGTCCTTTATCCTTGGCCCGCACGCCCAAAATCGACACGACGTCTTCAATTAGCTTGAATGGAGAACAGGGAATCATTTCCATTTCCATTTTTCCGGATTCGATCTTCGACAAGTCCAAAATGTCGTTGATCAAATCAAGTAGATGCGAGCCGCTTGTATGGATCGTCGACAAATATTCGTCCGTTTCACGTTTGTCATCGACCATGCCGCGTCGCAGTAATTCGGTAAAGCCAAGAATCGCGTTCATTGGCGTTCGTATCTCATGGCTCATGTTGGCCAAGAAATCGCTCTTGGCTCGGTTAGCAGCATCAGCCTCGTCACGTGATTTTTGAATTTGGACTTTGGCTTCGTCAATTTGCGTAATATCTTCGAGACTTACCATCACGCCGAACGACGTCTCGGTCCCGACAGTCGAGATCGGTGCGCAGTTTACGTTGAAAGCGATCATCCGATCTTCGGCAGCTTTGAGTCTAATAAAAGTGTTGAGGACGGGCTGCCCTGTGGAACTTGCGACAGTCCACGGGAAATCGGTCATGGGCTGATGATCATCCGTCAACCACTGAAAAACTTTTGGCCGTTTCCCCAATAGTTTTGTTTCGGGAAAACCGACGATGTTTTCAAATGCGCTATTGAGCAAGACCATACGGCCTTTGACGTCAAGCACCATTAATCCTTCGGCCAAGTTATTG
>JANNYC010000085.1:0-2366 GCA_031409895.1 Planctomycetota bacterium | reverse complement strand
CAATGTCTCAACCCAAGCGCGAAAGTCCGGGCAATTGTTGATGGTATATAGTGTGTAGTCGGGGCACCCAGGAAGTTTCCGAACGTATTTAAAATTGTGATCGTGTGCGAACATCAAAATCTGACCGGAGACGTGATGATACATCGTGCAGTTACCGTTCGCCTCCACCGCAAATGTGCGGTACTCTGCCGGATTCACCGGAGGCGAAATGTTGTCCTCTTTGCAAATGTCAAGATAATAGTCGTCCCATCCATTGAAACCGTCACTAATGCCTTTGAGTGTCAGCGCATGATTAAGATTGAGCAACCACGATGATTGGGGTTCGTGCCATCGTTCCCGAATTCCGCCAAAACAGCTTAGAATTAATGCATGATCGGGAAAAACATTCTCCAAATTAGTTGGCGGTTCGGGGGGTAGACATTGCCACCCCAGGGATCGCCCAGTCAAATCTGTCCAGCCAAAGAGTAGGTACTTGTCATTGTTGCGTTTAACTACTGTCACGCGAGCAAGGCCTAGCAAGTGCGAAAGGCTCGGGAAGGTTTCTTGGAAACGCGGCGTCGGTTGGAAGAATCCGTCACTCGCCATGCGGGTTGGGGACACCTCGACCCCGTCGCCGGCGAATGTCACCCAAGAAATGTCAGTCGTCAGATCGTCCCAATCCGATGAAGGCACGAATCAGTCCCTAAGACTACGATGAAAAAAGCACGCTAAACGAATAGCAATCTATCCGGGTGTAGTCAGCGGGATAGTTTGTGCGTTGAACTGAGACGCTTCGCTGCAGCGCGGTTTGCGGATGCATTGCAGCGTGGCGTCTCGACGGTGGTAGTTTAACTTGGCGAGCGGTCGGATTTCAAGCAGCGTTGGGCGTCAGGGTGGAGATGAATCGAGTGAGATGGCGACGGTTGGTTGGATCGAGTCGGCCTGACGGTCAGGATAATCGAGCATTGCTCACCGCTCGACCGCTTCCGACTCGCCCCGAGCTCGCTAGCCCCTCCGCGCCGATGTTAAAAGCTCTCGTCGCGCAGCGCCTTGATCGAAGCAAATCCCAATAGCCCACTCCCCATCGCCGCTACCGGGCTTCTTGAATCCCGACGCGTCGCGAAACATCGGCTCGAAGACTCGCGATGTCAAATTCTTATTTGTTATTTTGGAATTGTATGACGAACTACGGCGTGCGGAAATAACCCTGTCGAACAAAGTAAAACGCAAGGGCAAATACAACCAAAGCTGCGAAGATACCAAGGTCCATCGCGGGACGCCGCGACGTCACGAACCAGACAAATCGGCCGCTGACTAACGACGCAACGCTCCAGAAAAGGCCGGCAAGTAAACCGCCAATCAGTCGGAAATCCTGACCGTTGCGCGATACCGGATGGTAGAAGTTGGCAATTCCAGTTTGAAACCAATTCAAGGCAAGCAACAACAAGCAAACCCCGGCCGCCAAGCCGCAAACGGTTCGCACGAATGCGCGGTAACCAGTATCAGAGTCAAATTCTCGCATCGTCGGTCAGTTAACAAGTATTATTCATTATTCAGACCCGCCTATCTCCGGCACGTGTTGTTCAATATCGCGATATCCGGATCGGGATATTATGGATTGTTGGTTATGCAATTGCGATGTCAAGCAGCGTAATGGCAATGAGTTACAGCGATTTTTGGGGTTGGTCTGTCGGCACGATTTCATGCTGGAGACAACGCCAGGGCATCGGCTGGGCTGCGAACGGCCCGACCAACCTTGTTGAAAAGGTGAGTGTAGATCACTGTCGTGTTGACGTCGCTGTGACCCATCAACTCTTGGATAGTGCGGATGTCGTAGCCGAAAAAATGAAGTGTCTTGATTGGGATCGATGGCATTGGGAGAATTACACTGACCCAGACAGAGGCAGGGGGTTCTTGTTGCGCGTGTGGAACGGCCGTTCCCTTGAGAAATGGGTGAGGCGAACCTTACCTGCCGTCGATGTCGTGCATACGTGGACTGCACTTGTTCACGCTCCCAAGCCGGCCGCTGAACCGGGCGGAGCATAATAATCGCAATGTCAGATTCGGGCTGCCCGCGCCACGCGGAACGAACGCAATTCTCTCTCGCCAAATTCTTGCTCGTTTCTCTGATGGTTGGTTCTGTGATTGGCATGTTTGCCGTCAATTACAACTCGATTTGGGGATCCGTAAGCGAACCGGTGAGATACCCAAAGACATATGTGATACTTCAACAATACCAACAGTTTTGGTTTGTTCTGGCCGCCATTTCATTCGTTGCCGGATTTGTCTTGCCACGGTATTTCAGGAATTCTTTGTTGATCTTGTCTGTGCTCGCATTACTTGCCGGGCTCTACAACTTCCTTCTACCGCTTGGGACTCTTTGACAC
>JANNYC010000084.1:0-8335 GCA_031409895.1 Planctomycetota bacterium | reverse complement strand
AACGACAACAAGATTGACCGCCTCCCGCTTGAACTCTTCAGTAAATGTGCGACGCTTGGGTTTTAATTTGCTTGACATAATGTCCTCCTAATCGGATTTTCAATATTCCGCCGGAGTCCACCAGTACTGGGCTATCGCAGTGAGCCCGTCAAATATCTCGGCGCCGGCAACAAAATACAAACAAACCGACAAGGGGTCTAATGCGCCGAATACGTGAATCGGTGACTTAACACCAGCGGCGTCCAACGAAAGGCGTAAATTCGAAATTTGCGACATTCGATCGATCATTCGATTTCCGAGCTCTTTCTCGGTGACGCCAATGATGTCGAATCCGCCGAGTCGTTCAGCGCTTGCCATTGCTACCTTGATTGTTTCGCTAAGAGTTTTTTGGTCTCTAGTTTCGGGCTTTAGAAGGATTAGGTTTAGATGCAATCGGTTCTTGAAAAGTTCTCTCGCATCCTTTACTTGTTGCGCAAATGGCTTTCTTTCTTCTTCTTCATCAAAGCTCACAAACACCGCAGGAACTTCATTCGGCCACGCGTCCAAAACGGTGCTCAGTTTATCGATATCCCATTGATTGGGCGCGGGTAGTGAGTCCACGACATCAGAATAGTCACGATCCGTTGATTTCTCATATCCGCCGCTGTCCAAAAAAATGATTTCTGGGGTCATTGGAAGATTAGCGCCGTCTTGAACGTCACCATAGTGAATATCGTATGCACTTACTAGGTAAACATCCGTGACGAACTCAGACGCTATGCTCATTATCTTACCAATCTCGCTACGTTGATCCTTCTTCGATCGAGAAAACCCTTTGCTGGAAAATGAAGGAACCAGAAGTGGTGTCGTAAGTGTGACGCCCGACATGCGGTGCAATATCTTGGTGCTTCTACAAAGCATTGGCATCATTTACAGCAATCCGGTCAAGACAAGAATCACATTTTTGGCAAGGCGTAGTTTGACTTGATTCACAACTGTAAGTCAATTCAATTGGGCAGGCGTTCTCTAGGCAGTAACGCCAAATATCAAGCTTGTTTGCTTTCAAAAAAGGAGCGGAAACAATAACCTTGCCATCACAATATCCGTTAACGATTTCTTGAAGACTTCCAACGAAAGTCGTCGAGCAATCATAGTATTGCGTCCCGGAATGAATGCCAAGACCGATCACACCTGAATCTGTTCCGATATGCATTAACAAGGCAAAAACCAGAAACGCGTTTCTGCCAACGATATTGCCGGTGTCAAATGGTTTTTCAAATGGCAACGTCAACCTCGTTAACTTAAGACTCCAAAATCGACATATCTTGGATACAGCAATTGTCTCATTCTTGGCTGCCGGCTGACCGATATCGACGAAGACTGGCTCAACATCGAAACCCTGTTTCAAGTAAAAGCTTAGGCACGCCGTTGAGTCCAAGCCTCCGCTAAAAAGCAACCAGACCTTCGGAGGTTTCCTTGATTCTTGTTGGTTTCGCATAAGGCCAAAATGTAGTTCCTTTTAGATATCGCAACAAGCCCGTATTTCGCACCACGACATTTCATCGAGCCAGCTTGGGCGAGACAATTGGCGGCATATCAATGTTCCGCTCCCAATGGCTTCGCAATTTGTCAATTCTTTCCGCTGTGGTACCTGTTTCCTGCCACATAAACGCCTCCAACGATGAAGTGTCAAATGGAAGCAGTGTTCCCTCTTTCGCCGTTATGATCACCTTCTGCTTGTTTCCAAGAGCGAAACCATATTCCATGAAGCAGTTAGGCCGAAGTCCGGTCAAGTCGACGAGGACTACGGCACTTCGGTGAATGGAATCAAAAATCGCTTGGTTCATCCAAGCAAATTCGTTTTTGCCTATTCCTATTTCAATCGGCTTATACCCGAGAGCCGCGACAAAGGGATCAACAACCTCTCGAAAGAAGGCTTCGACTGCTGGAAACTCCGGAAGTTTTTTATTGAGTAACCGAACGTAGAAGACTTCAGGTGGAGTCAATGATCGGAGAAGCTTCATGATGGAAGTCACCACTTGGGCAGAATCAGTCTCGCCGTTCCTGGTTCGAGTGCGATCAAGCAAGTCAACCGGAGACGCCCCATTCTCGACCCGGAAAAAATCGCTAGGCAGTGAAAGCGCTCTTTCAAAGAGCCGACCTGCGCCGCCTGATCCATCATCTGTCGAGCCGCCGATCTTGATGTCGAGTGGAATGACAGGCTTCCCTCTTGAAGAATACTCGATAGCAAGGTGTTCAGTGCCCTCGCCCCCGCTGACGCCAATAAGGACGTCTCCCATTTCGGCTAGTCGTCGGCGTCGTGTTGCACCCGCGTTCCAACCAGGTTCCAAAAACTCAAGATGCACGGCATCGGCGGTTCTTAGATCGTCATAGATTGCTCGACGAGTCGGCGGAATTTGCGAATCCGTCTTCGATGTTGCGAGTGACGAAATGAGTCGGCCATTTGGGCCTGCCGCTTGTGCTTTCCCTGACATCAGCGCGCCGTGCACCACCTCTGCCGTCGTCCAATCAAATATTACGGCTGGCCCGTGGTTGCGACCATTCAAAAACGGTTCTTTTCCAAATGGAACCACAAAATTCGCGCCTTCGGCCACGAGCGCTTCCACTAATTCGCGCACAAGGACATGAGCGTAATTGAGCTTTCCGTGATCTGTTTCTGGATGAGCGCTTCCCGCAATATGAATTCGTCGGCCTGGCAGTTTCATGGAACGACTCCCTGGATAGTTGGTGAAAGAGCAACTCTTGAAGCTACCGCGACCGCAAACGTCATTCATCTACCTGTCCGAAGACCTTGAGTATCGCTCTTGTTCGAGTCGTTACTCCGGCGGAATAGCCAAGAAGTAATGTTCGATTAGCTTGAACTGAATTTTATATTTTGTTCAGCGTATTTGGGTAAGTACCGAATTGGCCGTTTTTCGAAGCGATGGACTTTATTGCATGCTTCGGGGCGACACACGAATGGCACTTAGTTTTCTCTAAACCCAAGCAGCATATCGCGTTTGGCCTCCGCTCGCGGTTTCATGAGACGATCGTATGGTTTGGGTCTGCGTTTTTTTCGGCGAGGTTCAAAACGGTCAGGTCGATTGGCGACTCGATGAGTGGTGATTGAATCAAGGAGCTGCTGATAGAGTTGCATTCGGAATGCGGAGTCATATTGACCTAGAATCGCTATCACTGGTTGGAATGCTTCGAGTGTTTGAATGGCTCCCTTAAAACTGATGGATCGTGGGTCGATGCGTTGTTTTGCAGCGGCCTGAGCCATAATTGTGCGGATCAAATTGTAAGCTACGATGTGCGTCCAAATCTCCTTCCGAACCAGTTCCGGTGTTTTGCATCGCAAGATGTCCATCTGCATCGTTTGCTTGAGTGATCTCAAATCGAGTTCGCAATTCCAGCGTGAGCGGTAGAGTTGCGCCAGATCATCTTTTGGGATCTCTTTTGCATCCAGCAACGTTGTGGCAATGATGATCGATTGGGTGCGGAAGCCCGGCTGTTCGACTTGCACACGCAATTCCCGAACTTCCAGAAATTCTGGAAGCAAGGCGTAGGTCCCTTGATCAATCGAACGGGGCTTCATTGGTTTGGACCATGTGACAATATGATCGCCTTTGCCCAACCGCTTACCACGTCGAAAGTCGGCTGTACGGTGCGACGTGAAGTGACACACAGAATCGACTCCACGTTGCTTGAGCATGACTATTTCCGTCCAGGAACACATCAAGCGATCGGCAAGCATGACGTCCCCCGGGAGAAATATCTCCCACAACTTGCGAAGCAACCCCAATTCGCTTTGCCCCTTGCCTGCATAGCGGCAGATTCCTAACTCAACAACAGCGCCACAAGACAGGGAAAAGAAGGCCGCAATCCGCGCCAGTGGAAAGCCCAGACCAGGTTTCTGGGCAACGGGTTGCGGATAAGCTTGCTGGTTTTCCTCAGTATCTGGCATCGACGCCGTCGACCCATCGTATATCAGAACGCGACGTCCTTTCCAAAGCCACTCCGGTTCCACGTTTCTTTCCAACGCGCGTCCTGTTTGACGAGCCACTTCCGAGAAAAACTTTTCAGGAAGCCGCTTTCTAGCCAGACAATAAGCGCCTGTTTCGGCGGAGCATGAACTTTGTCCCCGCGAAATACGATGTGCTATCAGGCGAGCAACCGCTGCCCGACAGGAGTGGTCGGCACTAAGAACCTGAATCAGAAAAACCCATAGCGTTACCAATGGCGAATAGATTCTTTCCTTCCAGCAGGCATCGATTGCGTTCAATGCTTGCGTGATGCCTTCTTCCGACAGCACGTTGCTAAACGGCAGATCACCATCTTGAAGAAACTGACGTCTCAGAAAACTAAACTGTTGCTGAAACCAACGTTGGTTAGAATGGCGCATCGAGGCCTCCTTGCCGTTGATGGAACTGTGACAAGAACCATCTGAAGCAAGTGAGGCCTTTTTGTATATGTCATTTCCCGGCAATGACTTGCGTCTTAACTAAGTGCCATTCGTCCGACACACCGAAGCATGTTTACGACCCTTTTTATGGTGAATACTTGGGCGCGTACGCACATGACGCATTGTTGAAGGAAACACTGGTCGCGGCATTTCGCCGTGGCGTTGCTCGCCCTTCGGGCTCGCTGACAGGCCGCAGGGCCTGTGTGGTGCGGGCGGGCGTCGCTGGCCGAGGCTTTGCGAGGTCGCGACAGAGGGCGGGAGCGCGTGCGTTGGTCACGTAAGTGCCAGCCGTCGAACCCGCCCTCTGTCGCGGCGAAGGCAGCGACGCTCATGCCCATAGTCGAGTCGAGTAAATGGCTTTCCCAAGCGATTCTCCGGTCGATTCCAATCGCCTCTCCCGTAGTGCGAGATCGCCATAGCCGGCGAACGCTCGGCGGTCGTTCGGCGTGATTTCTGCGAACGGTCGATTTCACTTACCATTCAATTGTCGCGATGTTTGATCGACAGTTGGCGTTGTGGACGCTGTAAACGATTGTTGATTCTTGAAGATAAGCAAGAAATTCGGCGATGGAGAATCGTCAATTGATTTCTGCTCCAGCCGTCTCCGCACGGTGGGGTTGGTTTCTGCGCTAATCGCCTTAAGTCTGCACTGCGTGCGAAGCTCAACCGGAGAAGAAAACCAGCGGTCAATCCATTGTTCACGCGTCGTTTCAAGTTCTCGCTCGCGATCCGTTTCCATTTGTTGCCTTTTTTGTTCCTGCATCCAGTTTTTGTCCGCTCGACGTTTCTGAATCGCACCCGTCGGTTCCGGCCATTTTTCTTCGATCGCTTTGCGGAGCAGGCCAAGCCGGTTGGTGGATGCGTTTCGAAATCGCATCCACGCAATCTGGTTTTCAATTAGATTGGGAGTGGCCTTGCGGGCAAGAATACGTGCAGCGCTAATATCGAATCCAACCTTTGTCAGAAGTTCTGTCGATTTCAAATCAACAGCAGCATCTGTTGTTTGTTGTTCTTTGGTATGGTTCTTTATAGATGTACGATTTTTGAACCGATCCGTTGCTTCGGATTCTGAACCGTTCCAGCTACGGTTTTTGAACTCATCCTGCTTCGATTCTTGATCCGTTTCGGTGCTACGATTCTTGAACCGATCCCCTACTCCAGTTTTTGAACCGATGGCAGAGTAGTTGGCTCCAGAAAGCCAATTGACCGCATACACGGCTGAGCATTGCTTGTCAGCATCAGACGAGAATCGACCAGGACGGACACGTCGAATGTAGTTGCTGGCAATCGCACTGCGGAGGGACGTAGCAACCGTGTCGGGGCTGGCGATTCGGGCATAGCGATGAATCATCTTGAACGGCAGTTGTGCCTCGGTCCGCCGTCCTCCGCCGTACTGGTTTTGATAGCCAACGGTATGACGAAGGACTGTTGCGACAACCTTTGTGACGGCGAGCGGTTCATTGGGCAATACATGGGCAAAAAAACTGTGTGGAATCGGAGAGCGATTGCCCTGGCCAACGTAAAACCCTTTGAAACCATCGACTGATTTCGCGTAGTGGCCAGTCTCGTCCCAGCACAACGAGTACTCCCCCACCCGGCCGGGTTGGCCCTGGCTTTTGGAATGTCCTTTGACAATGCACTGGATGAGTTTGGCATTGACTGCCTCGGCGATCGCCCGGCGAATGGAGCCGCGAGCGATTCCCGCCTTTTGGACCAGATCATTGAACGAGATCGCAATATCCTGACGCACGGGATGACCGTCGTCATCCAACCAGCGAAGGGTTTGGTGGAGGATGTAGCTGACAAGACGGACTACCGGTCGCGAATGATTGGGAATTACCACGTCAAAAAACTGGTTGGGACAGAATACGAAATTCGCTTCCAGTGATTCGAACCCGTTAAATGGAGTCGGCGTGTTCCCGGAAACAAGATTTTCATCCGTCATTTTGATCGCGAAAGGAATTTCTTGAGGGTCGGCATGTCGTACCACTTCGGGGGTTGCGGTCTCTTCGTTGGCGACGGCTTCGGTGCAGGTTTTCGAACGACACCCCTCTTCGGTTTTGAGGAACGCTTTTTGGTTTGTGGCAAGGTACTGGAGATCGGCGTCACAACTTTCTTAATAGTTGCTGGTTCGACTTCTGTTTCTGACTCGGTTGTCGCTGCTGGACGGTCGGTGATTTCTTTCAGCAACTGGCTGTTCAGTTCGAATCGTTTTTCCATCGCCTCCAGGCGTTTGTTGAGGCCTTGTGAAATGTAGTTGCTCTCCTTCCAGCGTTCGGTCGTTTCCAGAATCTGCTGGTCCTTGATCTTGAGCTGGTCGGTGAGCATTTCCTTGTCTTTTTTCAGTTCCCGAATCGACTCTTGCATCAACTGCACAATCCCCTCTTCACCTGCGGTTCGGGTTACCGATTCATCATCAGTTACCGGCTGACTGTCATCGATGATCGCATCATTGTTTGGTCCCCCGACTCCCCTGAGTCCGTACGATTCTTCAAGCCAGGTTTTCCGGAGGTACCACATCGGGTTGTGGCCTTTACTTCGCAACTGTTTGATCAACTCTGGAGTGATGTCATTCCCATCGATGATGCCCCCGTCCTCGGTCAGGATTTGTAAATGTGAAAGGACCGATTCGTCGCGCATTTCCAGTGCGATCGTGATGTCGCGAGTGATCTGTCGGGGAGAGCGGCGGTATTGTTGTGCGGCAGTTCGCTTTTTGATGAAACCGGGAATCGCGGTGCGTGACATGAGTCAGGTGGAACAATATCAAAGAGTTGGCTCAAGCCTAACGCGCAATCGTTGATACCGTCAACGTTCTTCCCTGGTCTGGCTTAAGCCTGTGACCCAAGCCGCCAATGCTGACTCAAGTCACCGGTTTGAGACGGTGCAGCGGTTTATATTGGTTGACGCAAGCCAAAGTACGGGAAGTTTCAGGCTATGACTCAAGTCAACAATCAACTTGACCTGGGGGCAGGACATTTTGTGAATTGGCTCAAGTCGCTTGGCAATGACGCACGCCATGTCTTAAGCCAAGGACAATTCAGAGTGTTTTTTAATCCGAACGGGTCGTGTAACTCTCCCTGATTGGCCTGGTTTTTTTGCGGGGTATACAATCAGGGTCCGGTCACCAGGATTGCCTTCAGCTTTGGGGCAGGGGATCGAGGATCAGGGAACGCGTCAGTTCTTTGTTCCAGAAAATATTGGAATAACCGTTTTGGGGAAACAATGAAGTCGATTTTGCTTGGAACCGACCGGCGAACGAATGATGAAGTCCGGATTCCGAAGAGTGCTTTTCGAACGCACTTCCATTTGATTGGTGGAACTGGAAAAGGGAAGACGACTGCGCTCCATACCATGTTGCACCAGTTGCTAATGGACCCGTACGACCAGTCTTGCTGGTTCATCTTCGATCGGCTTGGCAATTTTTCACAGGAACTCCTGTTGTGGATGTCATCCGAATTCTGCACGCAAGACGTTAGGGACCGACTGGTCTACGTCGAGCCCGGAAGGGAAGACATCGTCCTTGGTTTCAACCCGCTGATTTACGATACCGAAGCACACGGTTACTACCGCGTCGAGCGGGCGACGGAGATTGTGTTGCGTGCGTGGGAGGATGTGAACATAGAGGCGATGCCCCGATTGGCCCGTTGGGTATTCAACGCATTTTGGGGAGCCGCGCAGCTCGGGCTGACGATCGCCGACTGTGTCCATTTCCTGACACCGAGCAGTCCGTTGCATGGACAAATGCTGGGTCTGCTTCCCCCTCGATTGCGGTTTGAATGGTCGGAACTGACACAATCCAGATCGGGTGAAGTGCTCCGTATTCTGGACAGCTCAAGGAATCGGCTAAGGCCCTATTTTGACAGTGCGATCCTGCGCCGCATGTTCGGTGCG
>JANNYC010000083.1:0-6241 GCA_031409895.1 Planctomycetota bacterium | reverse complement strand
TTCTAATTCCGTTTTGCCATCGGGCGTCAGCGGCAATCCACCCAACCCGTCGGCCACCAACAAAACAATTTTCGATTCGTTCTGAACGTGCAAATCGCGCGTCAACTCGTGAATATCCGTTCCAGAAAAAGGGTCCATGGCTAACTCATATCAAGTTCGTGTATTTCGAATTCTCGTCTCGAAACTCTCACGTATTTTCGGCTGGGCGTCAACCGTGGCGGCACGGGCGGTTGTGCGAACGGAAACAAGCCGCACAATATCCGGCGAGCGGTGGGTGTCAGCCCACTGATTCTACAATCGGCGACTCACGGTCACGGGAATTCACAGAATGAACGAAAATAAAATTTTGCGGTTCGATCCGGCAGGAGCTTTGGGCACCGAGCTGGGTGTGGCTCAAGCCGACGTCGGAAAGCTCGGCGCGCGATTGATCGACGCGCGGCGCGAAATTCTCGACGTCGATATTCCCTTGTGGCATGCAAACGGATCGGTTCCTCCCGAAAAGCAACCGCTCGACACAGCATTTATCGAGTGGCCGGCCGAGCTGATGGCGGCATATCACTTGGATCGAATGGGGAGCGAACTTGGGAGGATCATCGGCACCGCAAAACGGCTGCGAGATCAAGTCGATCGCGTCGTCGTTCTAGGCATCGGCGGATCGTATATGGGTGCAATGGCGCTGATGAACGCTTGTTGTCAGCCGTACTTTAACGAGCTGACTCGCGCCGAGCGGGGCGGTCGACCGCGAATGTACTTTGAAGGAAACAATCTCGACAATGATTCAACGTCGGGATTGCTGCACTTGTTGCAGAGGTCGCCCACGCAAGACTTACTCGATCGGCACTGGGCAATTGTCGTGATCAGCAAAAGCGGCGGCACGATTGAAACGGCAGTCTCGTTGCGAGTCTTCCTACGTGCGCTCGAAAAAAATCTTTCCGACAAATCGAGACTCGGCCAGTTCGTCATTCCAGTGTCCGGAAAAACCGGCAAGCTCGCGGACTTGGCCGCTGCGTTGGGATGTACGGAACATTTTCTAGTCCCTGATGGAATCGGCGGCCGATTTTCGATTCTCTCGGCCGTCGGTTTGGTCCCTGCGGCGATTCTCGGTTTGGATATCGTCGCATTGCTCAAAGGTGCGATGGCGATGAACGAACATTTCCGCCAAGCCCCCCCGGGCGAGAACCTTGTTTTGGACTTTATTGCCGTTAATCATCTTTGGGAAACGCGTGGAGCCAACACCCGCGTGCTGAGCATCTGGAACAAGTCGCTGGAATACGTCGGCTATTGGTACGATCAATTGCTTGCCGAAAGCCTTGGAAAAGCAGGGCAGGGGGCATTGCCGCTGACGACCGTCAACACGCGCGACTTGCATTCGCGCGCTCAGCAACATCAAGAAGGCCGCCGCGACAAAATATTTAACAATCTCGTCGTCGACCAATGGCGGTTCGATCCAGTGAGCGTCGGGACAAGCGATTTCAATCAAGATGATCTGAACCGATTCGAGCGGCGCACGGTCCCCCAACTAATGGACGCCGCAATTTGCGGCACGAACCAAGCACTGCGTTCGGATCGTCGGCCCACGACGAATTTGCACTTGCCGAAAATCGACGAGTATTATTTGGGCCAGTTGTTTCAAATGCTGATGTTGGCTACGGTCGTCGAAGGTCGGCTGCTCGGCATCAATCCCTACGGCCAACCGGGCGTGGAAAAATACAAACAATTTATGAATGAGATTCTGAAAACGGCTGAAAAATAGCGCTGCCTAATTACTCGCTGAGCATGTTCCACAACAGGGCTTTGGCGTATTGCCAGGAGCGATTTACCGTGCGGACACTGATGCCGAGGATTTCTGCCGTCTCTTGAATCGTGTGGCCGTTGAAGAACCGAAGTTCGATCAGGCGGACGAGTTGGGGGTCTTCCTGTTCGAGAGTCTTGAGCGCTTCATCGAGTGCGAGAAGTTCTTCGGAAGTGGTATTCGTGAATGCCAAAACCTGATCGACATCCAAATCGATCGCCAGTCGGTCGCCACCGCGCTTCAATCGGTGTTTTCGCCGGGCGTAGTCGATCAGGATTTGGCGCATCGCGCGGGCGGCTGCCGAAAAGAAATGTCCTCGGCTGTTCCAGTGACCTTCCGTGTCCGCGCCAAACAATCGCAAATAGGCTTCATTGATGAGCGCCGTTGCAGTCAGCGACTGGTCGGAATTTTCTTTGCGGAGATGAGCCGCTGCGATCCGTCGCAACTCGGCATAGACCAGGTCCAACAACCGGGATTCCGCACCCGGAGTCTCCGCATTCACGGCATCCAGGATGCGAGAGACATCCGTGTTTTCGTTTGGTGGTTGGGGTTGCTGTTGCTCCATATTTGTCCTCAAAACCTATCCGATAACGCAGAATACCAAGAGAGTCCGCCACAACACGATTAGGAATAACCGGCAATCCGCAAACGGAACACCAACTTTTACAGTGTTTTCATCGTTCAGCCTGAAACATTCCTGATCTAAAATTGAGTAGACAATCCTCGGCAGGAGCCGTCGATTGCGTCGCGAATCTCACGAAGGGAGGAAAGTTTAAGTTTTAGTTTAAGTTTAGGTTTAAGTTTAAGTTTAGGTTTAAGTTTAGGTTTGTTGGTGTGGGAGGTAAACTTGGCCTTGTTCTCGCACCCGTTCGCCTGCAACGCTCTTTGCAAGTGCTGTCAGCATCGCCACGATCTCAACAAGGAAGGCTTTGCCATTCTGAATCTCTGACGTTGAGACGACTTTCATTGCAACCAATACGTCGAGGCAGGCTCCACATTCCAGTGCCGAACCGCGGGCGATGTCGTAAAACCGAGCTTGGTCTTTGCCAGTCTGTTTACCGGATCCCTCCGCGATATTGAGAGGAATTGAAATGAATGCGCGCTTGAACTGACTTTGGATCTCACCCGTCACCCCACCGTTGCATTGACATAGCTGCGACGACCAGGCAACGAACTCGATCGCACGTTGATAGACTGTCAGTGATTCGTGGGTAAGTGATTTCATTTTTCAAACTTGCACTTTAACTTAAACTTCTATTTAAACTTCTTCATTCGCCGTTGATAGAGCGAAGCATCTCTTGAACAAACGTGATGACTGAACGGCCACTTTCAGTTTATCCAGATTTCCCCATTGCCAAAATCGCATCGCCGGGCTTCTATTTTCCGCCGCGCCAGGTGAGGGGGTGATTGGTTTCGAGGTCGAAGTCGGGCCAGTTCTGTTTGATCCAGATTGCGGCATCGTGCAAGTTGTGGAACCGGCGCGGTGGCGGTACGGGCTTGGGTTGGTCGGCTGCCTGGTTTTCGCTGTCTGACTTCGGCAGCGCCAGGAAGACATGTTTGCCGTCGTGGAACAGGAGTTCCTCAAACCTTTGCAGCATGAACTCCCGCGGCTCATCCGTGCATCCCGGATGCGACATTAGTGTTGCCAAGGATTTTGGAGTTGTTATGGAGTTGGTTACCGAAACAAATCCGTTTAAAACGTGGTTGTAATTTATAAAATCTTTCATCAAATAATACGTGCCGGATGAACCAGAATAGTCAAGCAATATCGTAATACCATCCATCGAGATTTGATCGCCATTCGGGAGATCAAGCAATGGAATAATTTCCCCGAGTCTTGACGCTCTTTCGTCTTGCCATAGTTCCTTGACTAGGGTATTCGCCAATCGTAGTCGTTGTTCATCGTTCAACCGCTGGGCTATTTTGTTGAGTTCTATGGTCGTTAGGCCAAGATCGAACATATCCGACGACGGATCCACCAAACCAATCACCAAATCTCCGCCGCGAGTCAACTGTTCGGCCGTTAGACGTGGAATCAACGCAACAAGACCTACTCTTGCGGTTCGCCGTTGGGCTACATTCGTCGATTTTTCCAGCACTCTAATCAGCCAATTTCCTGCGCGCGACACTTGTTCGTGCGAAAGACGAAATGCAAAAGCTTCAATAGCCCTGCGCGCCGCGAGAATTGCTTCAGCGTTCGTCGATTTCTCGAGCAAGTCAATCACCATTTCTCCTCCGCGAGCCACTTGCTCGGTCGATAGACGAGGTGCCAACGCCACAAGACAGTCGCCGGCGGCGAGTAACTCGTAGCTGCCATTTGATCTCTCCAAAAGTTGGATAAACCAATCTCCTCCTCGTAATGCCTGCTCTACTGACAAATACGGGATCATTGCTACAAGTACTTTTCGTGCGCGACTTAAATGGAACTTATTCGATGATTGCTCTAGCACTTCGATCTGTGCAAGCCAGGTACTATTCAACTGTTCTTCCGGAATGCGGGGAGCCAACGCCGCAAAGCATTTGCCAACCCCTACCATGTCGCCTTCTTCCTCGGCCAAATTCTCTGATGCGTGGTTTAACACCCTCCATCCACGCGTCGAAAGTTCCGGTGTAAGTTTGGGAGCCACGGCAGTGAGAATTTCAGCGGCACAGCGCTTCTGATATTCCCAATCGGACGATTTCTCGAGAAGACCGATCAGCAAATTTCCTCCTTGATTCGCCTGTTCAGTTGTCAATCGCGGCGCCAAATCGACGAGACCAGCACTGGTCGCGGACAATACGCATCCGGTCGACGGTTTCTCCAGAAGTCCTATTAGGGCGTCCCACCCAAGAGTCACTTCCTCAGGAGCTAATCTAGGCATCAGAGCCGCGAGGCCTCTGTTGACCGCGTATGACGGGTAGGCATCCGTAACTTTTTCCAGCACACCAATCAGTGCGTCCCAGCCACGAGTTACTTGTTCAGTCGTCAACCTAGGAGCCAATGCTTCAAAACCGTCAGACGCGAAGTGCGTTACGTCCCAATCTGTCGATTTCTCAAGCATGTCGATTAGCGAGTCCCACGCGCGAGGTATTTGCTCGGGAGTCAATCTTGTAGCCATTGCCACGAGTCCTTTGCCGGCTGGTCTAAGCGTTTGCCAGTCGTTCGACTTCTCAATAATGCTGATCAATGCGTCGCTACAACTAATTGCATGCTCCGAAGTCAACTGGGGCGCGAACGCTGAAAGCCCTGTACCCGCAGGGCCCAATAATCGATCATCTTTCGAATTCTTCAAAACGCCAAATAGAGCGTCCCAGGCAACAATCACTTGTTCTTCATTTAGCGATTCAATGCGAAGGGCCACAAAGGCGACGAATGCAGCGAGTTCTTCCGAGTTCGTGCCGCGGGCTGAATCGGTGTTCGTGAGCCATGTCATGGTTTCTGCGAACGCAGGTAAATCATCGGAGCCAAGTTCCAACGCGAGCCAGCAGGCGGCGATTCGGATGGGGGGGTCGGCGGAGGGGTCGCGTTGTTTGGCGGAAACGAGTTCGATGGCGGCGGCGCGGCGGGTGGGGGAGAGGCCGACGCACGACTGGATCACTCGTTCGGCGCGGCGGGCGATGCGGAGCGCGGTTTCCGGATCGTCAAAAGCCGTTTCGAGCGCGAGAAGTTGCAATCGCGAATCGCCGAGAGCGGACCAATCGGCCAGGCTTTTCAGTTCTGATTGGTCGAGTCTGTCGGTATTGAATCCGATCGGGCGGAGAATTCCGGCTAGAAGATTCCGTTCGGCCGTTTCACGTTGTTTTTCTTCCGACAAGAGCGCCTTATTTTTGGCGTCCCGCTCACTCGTGACTTCCGCTAGTGCGGTGAGAGTTTTCTTTTCGGATTTGCTCGCGGCTTGTTCGGCGTTGACGGCACGAAACAATCCCCAGGTGATTCCGACGACACCGATCAGCAGAGCCAACAGGACGGCGCTTCCGGCGGTGACTTGGACGCGATGTTTGCGAATGTATTTCTTCAGGCGATACGTTCGGCTGGGCGGGCAGGCTTCAACCGCTTCGTCGTTCAAGAACCGTTCGATGTCGCGGGCCAAACCGTTGGGGGTTTCGTACCGGCGACTGCGCTCTTTTTCGAGCGATTTCATGACGATCCAATCGAGATCGCCAGCCAAAGTGCGGCGCAATTCGCGTGGATCGATGCTGCGCTGGGCGGCGATGCTAGGGAGACTTTCACTGCCGCTCAATCGGAGGCTGGGACGCTGCGGTTCGACTTCCTTGATCAGCCGCAGGACTTCGCCAATCGCAGCCTGTTGCAATTGCTGACGTTCCAGCGGAGTGCTGCCGGTCAGCAGTTCATACAAAATCACTCCGAGGGAATAGATGTCCGTGCGGGTGTCGACGTCCAGGTTGTTGTGCTCGGCTTGTTCGGGACTCATGTACAGCGGCGTGCCGACCATGATGCCGTGGCCCGTG
>JANNYC010000082.1:0-22758 GCA_031409895.1 Planctomycetota bacterium | reverse complement strand
AGGATTTTGAATACTAGCCCGCAAAAAGGCTCGTTCGGATCGGGTTTGCGGGTAATTTTCGTTGTCGCTTTTTCCGGATCAAAGCCCACCACAGGCGGCCGGTCGAGAGGCGATGGCAAGTAATGCTGTACGCAGTCGAGAACGCTTTGGACATTGATCCCGTGCAATGCCGAGCCGCAGATCACCGGTTGGATTTTTTCGGCCAACGTCTCGCGGCGAATGACTTGGCGAATGAGTTCGGCAGGAATCGGCTTTCCAGCATAAGCCAACTCCATCATTTCATCGCTGTAGTTGTAAAGCTGCTCCAGCATTTCATCGCGCGCGAGTTGCGCAGCGTCCAGGTGCGATTCGGGGATCGGGGACGACAGTTTTTTTCGATCGTCGCCAGAAAACGTGAGCATCACGAAATCGACCAAGTCGATGACGCCATGAAAAGGGTCGGCGACGTGCGGCGGACCTTGGCCGACGGGAATTTGAATGGCGATCGGATTCGCGCGCAGTCGCGTGCGAATATCGCGAAACACTCGTTCGAAATTTGCGCCTTCGCGATCGAGCTTATTTATAAAGGCAATACGCGGAACGTGATATTTGTTGGCTTGCCTCCAGACCGTTTCGCTTTGAGCTTCGACCCCTTCTCGAGCGCTGAACACGACGACCGCCCCGTCGAGAACTCGCAAGCTCCGTTCGACTTCGGCGGTGAAATCGACGTGGCCGGGCGTGTCCAACAAGTTTACGTGGATATCCTTCCAATCGAACGTGACGCAAGCCGCGTAGATCGTAATTCCGCGATTTTGTTCTTCGACATCGTCATCGGTAGTGGTCGTTCCGCTGTCGACGCTACCGACCCGATGCTTGGCCCCACTGAGAAATAGCATCTGCTCGGTCACCGTCGTCTTGCCGGCGTCGATGTGGGCGATGATTCCAATATTGCGAATCTGTTCAAGTTTACGTGTCATGACAATTCCATCGTAGCGCCAATCAATCCAGTGCGAGTGGCTTACGGTTCCAAGGATCAACGAAAAGCTGGTTGGCGGCGATTGTAGCTAAAACCAGCCACAGACAGAACGGAACCCGACGACCGCGCAAAAAGAAACCGCACGCATCTTTAGAGAGGCACGCGGTTTCAAAGGTTCGGATGGTCGAATTACCACGCGAAATGCGCGAACGCTTTGTTCGCATCGGCCATTTTGTGAGTGTTTTCTCGGCGAGTCATGGCGACCCCTTCGCGGTTGAACGCGGCACAGATTTCCTCGGCCAACTTGAGATGGGTCGGGCGACCTTTTTTCTCTCGAATGGCCGTGAGTATCCAGCGAATCGCCAAAGACTGTTGGCGTTGCCGATTGACTTGCATCGGGACTTGATAGGAGGCACCGCCGACTCGCTTGGAGCGAACTTCGACGTGTGGCTTCACGTTTTCGACGGCTTGGGTGAAGACTTCGATTGGTTCTTGGCCGGGGATTTTCTTTCTGATTTCTTCCATCGCCAAATAGAAGCTGGTTTGGGCAGTCGCCTTCTTGCCGCTCCACATCATGCAATTGATGAACTTGCCGGCAAGCGGCGAGCCGTACTTTGGATCTGGTTTCAGATGCGTGCGACTTGCGGTAATTCGACCCATGGTGGTTCAGCGGTAATAAAAGTTGTGAGACGTAACTGGTTTATGGCTTCTTGGCACCGTAGCGGCTGCGAGACTTGCGACGTTTTTCGACGCCGAGAGCGTCTTGCGCACCGCGAACGACTTGATAGCGAACGCCGGGCAAATCTCGAACGCGACCGCCACGAATGAGAACGATCGAGTGTTCCTGCAAATTATGCCCTTCGCCCGGAATGTAAACGGTGACTTCTTTGCCATTCGACAAACGAACGCGAGTGATCTTCCGCAGCGCGGAGTTTGGTTTCTTGGGAGTCATCGTCCGCACGAGCAAGCAGACGCCGCGCTTAAACGGCGATTTCTCTAAAACGGGTGATTTGGAAAATTTCCGTTTTTGACGCCGACCTTTGCGCACAAGTTGATTGATGGTTGGCATTGCGTTTCAAATCGGCTTTTAGTGAAGTTCAATTTATCGGTAAAAAAGGACGGACACTGTTGGGCTGTCCGTCCTGACAATAGCGACCTGATTGCGTGGAATTAAGGTACCTATTTCCATAAAAGTGTCAACCGTAGATCGATTTTCGCGGGTTTAGCTCCCCAAAATATCGTTTTGCGGTTCGTCTGGCATCCCCAGAATTTCGTCTAGGGTCGGACCACCTTTGCTAAAGCCAAGATCGGCTGGCGCGGGGCTGGTTTGCGACGCCTCATGTTCGGCCGCCGACTCCAACAGCCGGAAACTGGATTGCAGTTCCTGGCTGCCGGTTCGCGAAAATTCTTGCATCGCTTCCAAGTTGTAATTAACTTGGGAGTCTTGAAATGTTCGAAAGCCGGTGCCGGCGGGAATCAAGTGACCGAGGATCACGTTTTCTTTCAAGCCGACGAGCCGATCGATTTTGCCAGCCAACGCGGCCTCGGTCAAAACTTTCGTCGTCTCTTGAAAACTTGCGGCCGAAATAAAGCTCGTGCTCTGAACGGATGCTTTCGTGATGCCCAGCAACTGAACGCTAAACGTCGATGGTTTAGGCTTCGTGCCCTTGGCAGCCTTCGCTCCGGCCGACTCCATTTCGGCGTTGTTTTGCTCAAGTCGATCGCGCGTAATCACGTCACCTTCGGCGAACGCGTGCGTATCCCCTTTGTCCGCAACCTTGATTTTTTCCGTCAAGTCCTTGTTGAGGCGTTTCAAATCAAACCGATCGCAAACCAAGCCGGGCAACAAGTTGGTATCGCCGGGGTTCTCGATTTTTACTTTGCGCAACATTCTCGCGACGATAATCTCGATATGTTTGTCGTTGATTTCGACGCGTTGGCTGCGGTAGACGTTTTGAATTTCGTGCAACAAGTATTGCTGCACAGCTTCTTCGCCCGAAACGCGCAAGATATCGTGCGGGACGAGCGGACCATCGACGAGCGCTTGGCCCGCTTTGACATAGTCGCCGGAGTGGACCAAAAAGCGTTTTCCGGGCGGAACCAAGTGTTCGCGTTCTACGCCGCTTTCGCTCTTCACGTTAATGGTTCGTTTGCCGCGTCGCTTTTCGCCTTTGATTTCGACTGTCCCGTCGATTTCAGCGATGACCGCCGGGTCTTTTGGCTTGCGAGCTTCGAAGATTTCCGTGACTCGCGGCAAGCCGCCCGTGATATCCGTTACGCCCGATGCCTCGCGCGGCGTTTCCGCAACCGACTGGCCGGCGGTGACCATGTCGCCATCATTGATGGTGATGTGAGCGCGTTCCGGCAAGTAATACACGTCAAGCGGCTTACCGTCAGTCCCCTCGATCACGATTTGCGGATGCAATTCGCCCTTGTGGTCGATGATCGAACGGCGGACAGTACCAGCAGCGTCGCGTTCCTCGGCCATCGTTTCGCCATCGACAATGTCCTCGAATCGCGCCTTACCATCGACTTCGGCGAGAATCGGAATCGCGTGCGGATTCCATTGACAGAGCAATTGGTTGGGTTCGACGGCTTGATCATCTTTGACGGAGAGCGTCGCACCTGCAGGAACGGGATGCGTTTCTAATTCGCGCCCCTTCACATCCAAGATCGCGACGACGCCGTTTCGTGTGAGTACGACTGTGTCGCCGTCGCGGTTTGTGACGTAACGCATTCGCGTGAGTTTAACTAAGCCGGCGCGCTTGCAGCGCTTTTCATGCTCTTCGGTTTGAGTCGTCACGACGCCGCCGATATGAAACGTACGCATCGTCAACTGGGTTCCGGGCTCGCCGATGCTTTGGGCTGCTATGATCCCAACGGCCATGCCCTCTTCGACCATTGCCCCGGTCGACATGTCCATGCCGTAGCACAAACGGCAAACGCCGAGCGTTGCATCGCACGTCATTGGGCTGCGGACCTGGATTTTCTCCAACCCCATCAGCTCGATCTTGCGCGCGATTTCCGGCGTGACCATTTGATTCTCGGCGACAATAATTTCGTCGGTCACCGGATTGACAATGTTCTGTCGACTGACGCGACCGTTAATCGCGGCGGTCAAGCGGACCTCGACTTGTTCGCCTCGATAAATCACGCCCTTGGTAATTCCTTGGCTCGTTTCACAATCGTGCAACGTGACCACGACGTTTTGTGCCACGTCGGCAAGCTTGCGGGTCAAGTAACCCGAGTCGGCTGTCTTGAGCGCCGTGTCGGCCAAGCCTTTGCGGGCACCGTGGGTCGAGCTGAAATACTCAAGCACGGTTAGTCCTTCGCGAAAGTTTGCTTTGATCGGCGTTTCGATGATGTCGCCCGTTGGTTTGGCCATCAAGCCGCGCATTCCAGCCAACTGTTGAATCTGGCCGACGCCACCGCGTGCACCGGAATGAGCCATCAAGAACACTGGGTTGACGTAACCGGTTCCGCCCCGATCATCGGCTTCCATCGCGGCCATCATGTCCTTGGTGATTTTCTCGCGGGCATGAGTCCACGTATCGAGAACTTTGTGATAGCGTTCTTGCTCGGTGATCACGCCGCGTTCGTAATGTTTGCGGAACTTGAGGACTTCTTTTTCTGCTTCGGCGACAATGCGAGCTTTGCTTTCCGGCAATACCAAATCGTCGGTGGCAAACGAGAGTCCGCTGCGGGTACTTTCGCGAAAGCCCAATTGATTTAAATCGTCCAACAGCGAAATCGTGGCGCGACGTCCAAGTCCAGGTGTTTGATAACAGTCTGAAATCACCGCCGCCAAGTCACTGCTCTTCATCGTGTAGTTATAGAAGTCCATCCCTTTTGCCAAGATCGAATTGAATAGGATGCGACCATACGTGGTGTCGATGATTAGGCCTGGTCCAGTGCGATCCTCTTCATTGCGGCGCATGAACTGCTCGGGAGCCAATCGCACTTTGATCATTGCGTGCTTGTCGACAACGCCGTGCCCATAGGCGATCTCGGCTTCATCCACCGACGAGAAAATCATTCCTTCGCCTTTGCGTGCCGGCAACGGAAGCGTGATGTAGAAGCAACCCATCACCGTATCTTGGGAAGGGCTCATGATGGGCTTGCCGTTCGAAGGAGCGAAGATGTTGTTGGTCGACATCATCAGCGTGTGCGCTTCGACTTGGGCTTCGATCGACAGCGGTAAATGGACGGCCATTTGGTCACCGTCGAAGTCGGCATTGAATCCTTTGCACACCAAGGGATGCAAATGAATCGCGTTCCCTTCGACCAGAACCGGCTCAAAAGCCTGGATGCCCATGCGGTGCAACGTCGGCGCACGATTGAGCAACACGGGATGATTCTGGATCACGTTTTCCAAAATATCCCACACTTCCTCGTCCTTGCGTTCGAGCATCTTCTTGGCGCTCTTGATCGTGTCGGCGTGGCCCAATTCCTTGAGTTTGCGAATGATGAACGGCTGATACAACTCCAGTGCGATCTTTTTCGGCAAACCGCATTGGTGCAATTTCAAGCGCGGACCGACGACGATCACGCTGCGGGCGGAATAATCGACCCGTTTTCCAAGCAAGTTTTCGCGGAATCGCCCCTGCTTTCCCTTGATCATATCGGTCAATGATTTGAGAGGGCGATTGCTGCTGCCAAGCACCGGTCGTTTGCAGCGGTTGTTGTCGAATAGCGCGTCGACGGACTGTTGAAGCATCCGTTTTTCGTTCCGAATGATGACTTCCGGCGCGTTCAAATCGACCAGCTTGCGCAGTCGATTATTCCGATTGATGATGCGGCGATAGAGATCGTTGAGATCGCTCGTCGCGAAATTGCCAGAATCCAACAAAACCAACGGGCGCAAATCGGGCGGGATGACCGGGATGCAATCCAACACCATCCACTCGGGTTTGTTCTCGCTGTCTCGAATCGCCTCGACGATCTTCAAGCGGTTGATGAGGTCTTTTCGTTTTTGTTTGGAATTCGTTTTGATCAAGTCATCGCGGAGTACCTCGGATAACTTGACCAAGTCCAAATTCATGAGCAGCTTGCGGACGGCTTCCGCGCCCATTTCGGCTTCAAAACTTCCTTCGCCGTGCTTGGCTTTTTCCGCCCGGTATTCTTCTTCGGTGAGAAGCTGCCGTTCCTCCAGCTCGGTCGAGCCTTTATCGATGACGACGTAATCTTGGAAGTAAATGACCTTCTCCAAGCTCGTCGTTTTCATGTCGAGCAAATTGCCCAAGCGGCTGGGCATCGCTTTGAAGAACCAAATGTGCACGACTGGGGCTGCCAATTCGATATGCCCCATGCGCTTGCGGCGCACGCGCGAGTGAGTGACTTTCACCCCGCAGCGATCGCAAATCATCCCTTTGTATTTCATGCCCCGATACTTGCCGCACGCGCATTCCCAGTCTTTTTCTGGGCCGAAAATGCGTTCGCAAAACAGGCCGTCTTTTTCCGGCCGGTAGGTGCGATAATTGATCGTCTCAGGCTTTTTTACTTCGCCCATCGACCAACTGCGAATGTCGTGCGGCCGGGCCAAGCTGATCTTGACGGCGGCGTAATCGTTGATGAGATCAAAAGAGCTGTCGGCTATGGCCATTTGAACTGCTCCCGGAAAATTAGTGGTACAAAATGTTCGTTAGGTTGGGACGACGCTGCTCGGCATTGGCCGCCGAGACCGCATCGTATTTTTTTGAAAGTCGCGGCATTTCTTAGCTGCGACGTTTCTCCAATTGCATATTCAGGGCTAATCCGCGTATTTCGTTGGTCAACACGTCAAAGCTGGCGGGCGTGCCGGCTTCAAGGGTGTTCGTCCCTTTTACCATCGACTCGTAAATTTTGGTGCGGCCTTCGACGTCGTCGCTCTTGACGGTGAGCAACTCTTGCAAAATGTAAGCGGCTCCATAGGCCTCCAGCGCCCAGACTTCCATTTCGCCGAAACGCTGTCCGCCGAAGCGAGCTTTGCCGCCAAGCGGTTGCTGCGTAATGAGCGAGTAGGGGCCCGTGCTGCGCGCGTGGACTTTGTCGTCGACCAAGTGATGCAGCTTGAGCATGTAAATAAACCCAACGGTGGTTTCTTGCTCCATCGCCTCGCCCGTGCGACCATCGTATAATCGCACTTTGCCGTGGCTTGGCAAACCCGCTTCGGCCAAGCAGCCGTTGATAATTTTTTCGCTCGCGCCGTCGAACACTGGGGTGATGGCCTGAAAACCCATTTTGGCCCCGGCCCAGCCCAAGTGCGTTTCCAAAATCTGTCCGACGTTCATGCGGCTCGGAACGCCCAGAGGATTGAGCATGATTTGAATTGGAGTGCCGTCCTCAAGGAATGGCATATCTTCCACCGGCAAGATCTTGGCGATCACGCCTTTGTTTCCGTGACGGCCGGCCATCTTGTCTCCGACCGAAATCACTCGCTTCGTGGCAATGTAGACTTTGACCATCTGCAACACGCCGCTGCGCAACTCGTCGCCGCGCTTCATGCTGTTGGTCTTGCGGTCGCGGTCATCAATCGCCGCTTCCACATTGGGCCAAAATTCGTCGTGAATCTGCTGAAGTTGGTCGATTCTTTCTTGACTCCGCATCCCATTGGTGATCGTCGAAAGGCGGAAGATCGCCGCTTTTTCTGCGATGAATTTGGGGTCTTGGTCGCGAGTCAACGGCGTATTGTCTTCGTCGGTCAGCGTCTTGCCGACAATTTTTTCCATCGCCGAGATCAATTCGCCAAAGGCGTTGGCGATTACTTGATTCCCTTCGACTTCGGCTGCTTTGAGATCTTTCTCGAAAACTTTTCGTTCTTCTTCCGAAAGACTCATGCGGCGCGAAAAGCGCTGTGCGTCGATCACGATTCCCTCGATGCCCGAAGCGACTTCGAGCGAGTCGTTCTTCACGTCTTCGCCCGCTCGTCCGAAAATAGCGTGCAAAAGTTTTTCTTCCGGCGTCAGCTCCGTTTTCGATTTGGGTGACACTTTGCCGACCAAAATATCGCCGGGCCGGACATATGTGCCGACTTGCACGACGCCGAATCCATCCAAATGCCGCAAAGCCTTTTCGCTGACGTTGGGAATATCTCGCGTGAACTCCTCGCGACCCAATTTCGTCTCGCGGATTTCGACGTCGAATTCTTCAATGTGAAGCGACGTGTACGTGTCGTTCTTCACCAACTCTTCGCTGATAATGATCGCGTCTTCATAGTTGTATCCGTCGAATGACATGAAGCCGACGAGCACATTGCGGCCCAACGCGAGCTCGCCTTTGTAGGTTGCCGCTCCATCGGCGATCACGTCACCCTTGGCGACTTTTTGACCCATCGACACAATCGGCGTTTGATTCAAACAAGTTCGCTCGTTCAGCCCGACGTACTTCGACAGAGGATAAACGTCCGAGCCGATTTCAATCCGATTCGCGTCGACATAATTAACTTTTCCGGCGCGGCGAGCACGCACCAACATGCTCGAATTCTCGGCGACTGGTCGCTCCATGCCGGTGCCTACAATCGGCGGCTCGGCAACCAACAGCGGAACCGCTTGCCGCTGCATGTTCGAGCCCATCAACGCTCGGTTCGCGTCGTCATGCTCCAAAAACGGAATCAAGCCAGCGGAGACACCGACCATCTGACTAGGCGCAATGTCCATGTATTCGACTTGCTCAGGCGCGACGAAATCGAAGTCACCGCGATATCGCGCGATGATATTTCCGGCCATCTGTTTGGAGCCGACAATTCGGCCGTCTTCGAGGGGCGTGTCGGCAGGAGCCACATACGCCTCCGCTTCTTCATCCGCTCGCAAATCTCTAGTTTCGTCGGTAATTTTGCCCTTTTTGACCACACGATACGGCGTTACCAAAAAGCCGTAGTCGTCAACCTTGGAATAAATCGCCATGCTAGAAATCAAGCCGATGTTCGTACCTTCCGGTGTCTCGATCGGGCAAATTCTTCCGTAGTGCGAAATGTGCACATCGCGAACTTCAAAGCCCGCCCGCTTCCGATTCAAGCCGCCTGGGCCCAACGCCGAGAGCCTGCGTTCGTGAGTCAACTGCGAAAGCGGATTCGTTTGATCGACGACTTGCGAAAGCTCTCCGCGACCGAAGAAATACTCGATCGCCGCCGAGATGCTCTTGGGGTTGATCAAGCTGCGCGGAGTCATGTCCTGCTGCTCTTTCATGCTCATGCGTTCCTGGACCGTGCGGCGCAACTTGAGAAAGCCCTTGCGAAGTTCATCGCTCGCCAGTTCATCGATCGTGCGCAAACGGCGGTTGCCCAAATGGTCGATGTCGTCAATTTGGGAATTGCCGCCAGAGACCATCAGGTCCAACATGTACTTGATCGAGGCCAAAATGTCGTCGGCCGACAACGTCATTTCCTTTTCGGGTACGCCCAATTTCAGTTTGCGATTGATGCGGAACCGTCCGACCTTGCCCAAGCGATATCGATTTACGTCGAAGAATTTTTCATGGAACAATGTTTGGGCGTTTTTAAGTTGCGGCGGATTGCCAGGGCGCAGTCGCTGATAAATGCGTAGCAACGCTTCTTCGTGACTGTGCGTGTTGTCTTCTTTTAGTGAATTGAAAATCAAGTTCGTTTTCGGGGCCTGCATGATCTCGACCCCTTTGACGCCAGCCGTGCAAATGATCTCGGCCTTTTCCTTTGAGATTTTTCGCGCTGCGTGGACGATGATCTCTCCGGCTCGATCCGATCCAGTTGGATAGACAATGTCATCGACCGCGATCCGGCCTTCGATTTTCGCAGCGCTGCGACCGTCCACCACTTTCAGTTTGATAGTCTCGTAGAAAGCCCGCAAAATATCGGAATCTTCGCTGTATTTTGGGCTCATGGCCCGGAGCAACGTCATCGCCGAAAACTTGCCGCTCTGATCAATGCGAACCGCAAGCGTGTCTTTCTTCGTGACGTTGACTTCGATCCAGCTACCCCGTTCGGGAATAACGCGGCAACTCGGCAGCTTGCGATCCGTCCCCGTTTCGCTGTCCATCACAAAGTCGATGCCAGGGCTTCGATGCAATTGACTGACAACGACGCGCTCGGCCCCGTTGATGATGAACTCGCCGCCGCCGAGCATGATCGGAATGTCACCCAGATAAACCTCTTCCTCGATCGGCTGATCCTTGACCAAGCGCATCCAGACACGAAACGGCTGACCATACGTCAACCGAAGCTGGCGGCATTCGTCGGGCGTATAGCGCGGCTTACCTAATTCGTAACGCGAATACTCTAATCGAAGTTGCTTGTCGTAGCTCTCGATTGGGAAAATCTCGTTCAATACATTTTCGATTCCCTGGTCCTTCTTGCGCTTGTCCGACGGAATATCGCGCTGCAAGAACGCTTCGTAGCTCCGCGTTTGAATCACTGTCAAATCGGGCGGCAACGGATATTCACGTTGGCTGCCGAAGCGACGAATATGATTCGTTTGCAAGCGTCGTTGAACGGGAGTGGCCATCTAGTCGATCTCCAATGAGGGTGTACCAACAACCAAGCCCAATGCGAACTGTCCACGATCAGACGTTCCAAAAAGAAACGAATGTCCAGCGCCATGTGGGCGCGCACTTCCAGCGAGGGGAAACTGAACGAACGCAAAAAATGCTAGGCGACGTATTGACACGCGTGCTTTACGAACCGATCTCGAACGGGAAGGTCACGACACGGCCGCGAATCCATCGATCGCGGCACGCGAACCGAACAAGTCAGGTCACTATTTCAATTCGATGGTGCCGCCAGCGGCTTCCACATCGGTTTTGATCTTTTGAGCATCTTCTTTCGAAATGCCTTGTTTCAAAGTCGCCGGAACGCTTTCGACCATCTTCTTGGCTTCCATCAACGAAGCGCCGGTGATATTTTTTACCACCTTCACTACGTCGAGCTTCTTTTCGCCAAAGCCAGTCAAGACCACGTCGAACTCGGTCTTTTCCACGGCCGCTGCCGGCGCAGCGCCGCCACCAGCCATCATGACCGCGCCACCCGCGGCTGGCTCGATGCCGTAAGCGTGCTTTAAATAATCGCTGACCTCTTTCGCTTCCTTCAAATTGAGATCTGCGATTTCATCACCAAGTTTTTTGGTCTTGGCGGAAAATTCCATTGTTGCGGTGTCGGACATGAGGATTCAAACCTTTCTTAAACATTTGCGGCTGCCAAGTTGCGGGGCAAACAGGCGACCACGGGACAATGACAATAAAAATTCTAGACCTGCCCAAGGCGGGTCGCTGTACATTGCGAGGATTACTCTTCGCCTTTCTTCTTGATTTGGCTGGCCAGCTTGCTGCCTGGACCGGTGAGTTGCGATTGCAGTGTGCGCCACGGCGACGTCAACTGCCCGGCCAAGATGCTGAGCTGTTCGGCGCGGCTAGGCCATTTGCTGATTTCTTTTACTCGCGCCGGCGATAACAATTCGCCGTCCATGACACCGCCGCGTGTTTCAAAAGTTTTGTAATCATCGGATCCATCTAAATCGGTGACTTCTTTGACCAGCGAGACGAAGTCCTCGGCACCCCAGACCACTGCGGAATTGCCCCCCCGGCCCTCAAAGCCAGTCGCTAACGCTGATCCTTCGGTTGCCCGCAACGCCAAACTATTCTTGACGACCAAAACCCGAATGTCTTTTTCGCGAAGACGCTTACGCAATTTCATCGTTTGGGCCGAGTTCAAGCCGATCACATTGGCGATCACGCAGTTCTCGACGCCATCCAAGCGTTGCTTCAATTCGCGGACTATTAAATCTTTGACGTATTTGCTCATAACGGCTTTCGCTCAATTCATTACTCAACAGTGAACAGTTATTGCGCGGCGCTTTTTTATGCGGCGCTTTTTTATGCGGCGATGTGAATTCCAGGACTCATCGTCGCGGTGACGGTGACCCCTTTGACGTACGCACCCTTGATCGCCGGCGGACGAATCGTTTCAACGTAATGCAAAAAGGCTTCAATGTTCTCTAGCAATTGCTGTGCGGTAAAGCTGACTTTTCCAACGATCGCGTGAATATTTCCGCCGGCATCGTTACGAAACTCGACTTTGCCTGCTTTGTATTCTTTAACCGCCTTGGTGATGTCCGGCGTGACGGTTCCGGCTCGTGGCGAAGGCATCAATCCGCGCGGACCGAGAAAGCGACCGAGCGGTCCAACCACACCCATCATGTCGGGAGACGCGATGCACACATCAAAATCCATCCAGCCGCCGATAATTTTCTTGGCAAGATCTTCTTGGCCAACCTCGTCCGCGCCGGCGGCCTTGGCCTCTTCGGCTTTGTCCCCTTTGGCGAACACGGCGACTCGTTGCGATTTGCCGATTCCGTGCGGCAGAACCAGCGAACCGCGAACCAATTGGTCCGCCTGCTTTGCGTCGACACCCAGCCGCATGTGTACTTCAACTGACTGATCGAATTTTGTACCGCCGAATCCCTTGAGAATCTCGACCGCTTTAGAAAGCGGAACCGGATCGGCAGGAACTTTTGCAGCCAAAGCACGAAATCGTTTTGATTGTTTTGCCATTTTTCTTTGCCGCAATAGCGGCCCTAGTCAATGATTCTGCCGAGTCCATTACGGCGTAATTGTGTGCGGTGCGTCGTGCCCGCAATATTAACCGACGACCTCAATCCCCATGCTGCGGGCCGTTCCTTCAACCATCCGACGCGCTGCATCCAAATTCGACGCGTTCAAATCCTGCATCTTCTTGCGACAAATATCTTCGACCTGGGATCGCGAGACTTTGGCGACTTTCTCTTTATTTGGCGTTCCCGAACCCTTGGCGATTCCCGCAGCGATTTTCAAAAGCGCCGACGCCGGTGGGCTTTTCAAAATGAACTCGAACGAACGATCGCTGTAGATCGTCACGATCACGGGGATCGGCGTTCCGGCGAATTCGCGAGTCTTTTCGTTGAACTGCTGAACGAATTGGCCCAAGTTAATACCGAACTTGCCCAACGAAGTTCCGACCGGCGGCGCGGGAGTCGCCTGACCGCCCGGACATTGCAGCTTGACTTGAGCCACGAGTTGCTTCGCTTTTGCCATTTTCGTCTAACAATTCAAAAAGTTGTTTTGGTTTGGGCGTCTAGGATCGAGACGCGTCAATTAAATTTGTTCAATTTGCCAATGATCCAATTGCACTGGGTTAGGTCGGCCCAGAAAACTAATCAACACAGTTACGCGTCCGTTCCGTTCGTCGATCGCGCTCACGTCACCTTCACAGTTTTGGAAATAACCATCCTTCACGCGCACATGATCGCCGGATTTGAACCGAATGGCCGTTTTGACAACTTCTTCGGCCGCAGCTTGCGGATCCGGTCGAGTGGTCGAAATGATCCGATTGATTTCAGCATCCGAAAGCGCCACGGGCTTGCCTGCGGCACCTGTAAAATCACCAATCCCCGGCGTGTCGCGAACCAAGAACCAGGACTCGTCGTTAATGTGCATCTTGACGACAATGTATCCCGGAAAAAGCTTGCGCTTGACAATCCGTTGCTTGCCGGATTTGGCATACTCTCGGACGTCCTCGGTCGGTACGAGAATGTCGCTGAAGTATCGCCCTATCCCCGCAATTTTGATCCGTCGCTCCAAAGTTTCACAAATTGAATTCTCGCGATTGACTTGAACCTTCAAGATGTACCACCGCATCTCAAGGTCGCCAGCCGCTTCCGATTCATCCGACAATTCTTCCAGTGGACGGGCATTCTCGTTTGTATCTTGTTCGTCAACGAAATCCTGCCGCATCAATTCGTCTAGCTCATCATTATTCTCTAACTCTACCGCGCTCAAATCGGCCGAAGCCGGCGCGCGATCCAAGCCGCTCGTCGCTGATTCGTCGAGGTTTATTTGCGTTTCGTTTTGCGGCACGGAATCGTCTTCCTTACCGCGCTTTCCGGCAACCATGAGTCGACTTACCTGCTGCGGACACCCAAGAACTGAAACAGCTTCGTCCAAATAAGGTCGAATCCAAAAAGAAACAACGCCATCGCCAAGATGACGAAGATCACTACAACCGAGGCCCGCCAAATCTGATGCTTGTCGGGCCAGGAAATCTTGTTCATTTCGGCTTCAACCGAAATCAAAAAATCCGCGAACCTTGGAAAATTCACCATTCGGTACGCGATCCAAGTTCCGATCGAACCCAGGATCACGAACAGCAAGTACTGACCACCCGTGAGTCCCTTTTTGAACAAACCGAGTATCCATCCGGCATTGCTCAATTCATACGCCAACAAGACCAGCAACAATGCGATTGCCGCCCAAGTCACTTGGCGAACGATTCGGCCCTGTGTTGGCTTATACAAACCTGCTTGAAACAGCCCTTTCAAAAAGCTGCCTTCACTCGGCTTGTTTTGTTTAGCGATCGAACTCATTCCGCAAACCTTTTACTTCGGCGAACGATGGGCGAATCCAATTTGGATCCTCAATAAAATGGCAGGGGCGGCGGGAGTCGAACTCGCAACCCCCGGTTTTGGAAACCGGTGCTCTGCCAATTGAGCTACACCCCTAAATTGTGACGGATAAAACGAGAAGCGGCGCGAATTGAAAGACCCCGCCGCCAACCTCGCGTTTACTCAATAATTTTCGTAACCACGCCGGAACCGACCGTGCGACCACCTTCGCGAATCGCGAATCGGACGCCATCCTCCATCGCAATCGCCTTGTGCAATTCAACCGAAATCCGAACATTGTCACCCGGCATGCACATATCGGCACCGACCAAATTGGCCGAGCCCGTTACGTCCGTTGTTCGGAAATAAAACTGCGGTCGATAACCACTGAAAAACGGCGTGTGACGGCCCCCTTCGTCCTTTGACAAGCAATAAATTTCGGCTTCGAATTTAGTGTGCGGCGTGATACTGCCGGGCTTGGCCAGGACTTGGCCGCGCTCGATGTCGTCGCGCTCAACGCCGCGCAACAAACAACCGACGTTGTCGCCGGCTTTGCCTTCGCTGAGCAATTTGCGGAACATTTCCACGCCGGTACATGTGGTCTTTTGTGTATTTTTCAAGCCGACGATTTCGACTTGTTCACCGACCTTGATTACACCTCGTTCGATGCGACCCGTCGCCACAGTTCCGCGCCCTTCGATGGAGAACACATCTTCCACCGCCATCAAGAATGGCTTGTTCTCTTCGCGAACCGGTTCGGGGATATAGGCGTCGATCGCATTCATCAATTCAGTGATGCACTTGCTCGCCGCTGGATCCTTGGGATTCTGATAAGCGGGGAGCGAGCTGCCGCGAACGATCGGCACATTGTCGCCGTCGAATTCATACTTGTTGAGCAAGTCGCGAATTTCCATTTCGACCAAATCCAACAATTCCTGGTCGTCAACCAAGTCAACTTTGTTTAGAAACACGACCAGCGCTGGAACGCCGACTTGGCGAGCCAACAACACGTGTTCTTTGGTTTGCGGCATCGGGCCGTCCGCAGCCGAAACGACGAGTATCGCGCCGTCCATTTGGGCGGCACCGGTAATCATGTTCTTGATAAAGTCGGCGTGGCCCGGGCAATCGATGTGGGCGTAATGCCGCTTTTCGGTTTCGTATTCGACGTGTGCGACCGCGATGGTCACGGTCTTGGTGGAGTCGCGAACCGTGCCGCCTTTTGCAATGTCCGCATAGGACTTGGGCGTCGCCAATCCCTTCGCGGCCTGCACAGCCAAGATCGCGCCAGTGGTCGTCGTCTTACCATGGTCGATGTGTCCGATCGTACCCACGTTCACATGCGGTTTAGTCCGCTTGAATTCCTCCTTGGCCATAATTCTTCTTTCACCTATAACAATGAACCAAGCAACAAAAATTAATGCCGGCCAACGCGGCCAAACAAACTATCCCTACCTAAGCTACTGACGAGACTTGAACTCGTGACCTCGTCATTACCAATGACGCGCTCTACCAACTGAGCTACAGCAGCACGTTTCCAAAATCCAATCAACAGTCTCGATCAAGTCGCGCGACAAAGTGGTCCGCCAATTTGGCCAACCCATCCGCGTAACTCGGTCGTTTCAAATTCAATCGTCCGACTCAACCAACCATCACATCAAAGCGGGCGAAGGGAATCGAACCCTCACCACCAGCTTGGAAGGCTGGAGCTCTGCCATTGAGCTACGCCCGCATCAAGTTTTCGACCAGCCTTCGATTCAAACTCCGCAGCACACCAACCGTTCAAGTCGCGATTCGGTTGCAAATGGGGGGAGCAGGATTCGAACCTGCGAAGGATAAATCCAACAGATTTACAGTCTGTCCCGTTTGGCCGCTTCGGTATCCCCCCGCATCCAACTTCCCCGACAGCCTACGGTCGCCAGAGCCAGCGGAGGGACTCGAACCCACGACCAACTGATTACAAATCAGTTGCTCTACCAACTGAGCTACGCTGGCGGAGATAAGGAAAACCGGTAAGTATAGCGATCAACGGCCCTCTCACAATACCAAATGACACTCACCCTACGCCAGGGGTTCAATCACAATTTAACGGCAATTACCGACTCCTTCGACGCCCCAAAAGTAGCCGTAAAGCCTACCGCCGTTAAGCATTTTGGATTGAGCATTTGGGTGAATTGTGCGGTGTTCCTTCTCCCCGGCTCGGCGGGGAGAAGAAAGCCCTTAAGCATTTTAGATTGAGCATTTGGGTGATTAGTGCGGTGTTCCTTCTCCCCGGCTATGCGGGGAGAAGGTGGCCGAAGGCCGGATGAGGGGTTAGCCTCGATATTCCCGGGCAGCAATTCCTAACGGCGTTGCGCAACAGCCCGTAGATTCCGCCCCAAAAGCCCCCCTTTGCCACCCATGAACGCAGCCGTTTCCTACGGCTTATTCTGCCTTGAACCACGAAATAAACGAACGCCACGAAAGTACGGCCCGAATCGCGGACGTAATTTCAACTCTGAAACAGTGCCTAAAATCCTGGCACGATTTCACGCCCGCGGGCACTTGCCAGCGCAAAGGCGATCTGTGAATCGATATCGCGGGCCAAATGGCGAATCGAACCGTCGAGCAAAACCGAGTAGGCACCAGCCGGATGCCGCGCGCACGGCTCGCCGATTTCGTTTCCGACGTTGACCACTCGGCCGCCGACAACCCGAATATTGCCCAATCGAAGGCCAGCCCAAGAATGAATGAAACTCTTGGTGGAAGCAATTCCGACGCTTGGATTGGAAACCGATGGCGCGCCGTAAATGCCTAAAGTGAACGAGGCAACGGCTTGAGCGTTGGTGTATCGATCGCTGATGCCGGTCAATATGCGCGTTGACTTGTCGAAGGTAAACGCATCGCTGTCGGCAATGGTTCACGATGGCGAATTGACTTTCAAGCAATAATTTCGTCTGAACATTCTTCCTGGCAAGTCGCAACTGAACGTGACCGTATCGCCATTCTGGTCGGTCTTCCATTTTACCCGCCGAGTCGGAAGTGAACGCCACGATGCCGTAAGTCGTACTTCACGATGTGCCGCCGATGTGGTCGGGGTACGTCTCCGAAACTTTGATCCCACGCGAGTCACGATCGTAAAAAACACCTAAATCCCCTTGCATTTTCCATCAAAGACTCCTGACCCCTTTTCCGTCCGCGACTTTGCCCAATTGGTGAAGAATTACGAATCAAGCCAAACGGAAACGCGGAATTCTCCGGCCAAGATAATAAGCACGGAAAAGAACATTCGATTCGGCAAGCCCGATCCTGCGAAAATTTGCACGAGCCATATTGAACGAGTCAACTTGACGATTCGGATGCAATGCCGCCGATTCACGCGGTTGACCAATGCCCATTCAAAGTCGCTCCGGCATCATACCGCGATGCAGGCTATCCTCGTCGCCTATTACAACTTTTGTCGCAAGCATGAAACGATTAAGACGACGCCAGCAGTAAAAAGTGGTCTAACCTCAAAGCCGTGGTCGATATCGGTACTGCTGATTGAGGCTGCATAGGTGCCATATTTTCGTTAAACTTGGTCGATTCCTGGGAACTATTTTGACGAACCTAGCGTTGTAATTACGTGTCCGCAGAATAGAATTCAATGAAACCATTGACACGTGTAAAGTGTTCTTTTGTACACGTGGCTTAATCAAAATGAGCCGGGAGGATAGCTTAATCAGAAGTTCATTCAGGTGCCAAAGATGACAAGCCCATTCAAATTCCACTACGAGAAGGCAGCTCATGCGGCGGCAGCGTTTCTGCGCCAGTCACCAAATTACCGCATGAATTATTATCGCTTACTTAAGCTGCTCTACATTGCTGACAGAGAGAGCCTTCGGGAAACCGGTCGGCCCATCGTTGGCGGTCGTTTAATTGCGATGTGCCGAGGACCATTGCACAGCGCATATCTTGATTTGGTGAAGGGAAACGACCCCGAATCGCCCTGGTGGATGACTCATTTCCGCACCGACAAATTCGATGTTGAAATGCGGGATGATCCCGGAAACACCGAATTGTCAAAGCGAGAACTTGAACTCATCAACAGAGTTTCGCAAGAACACGAAGATCAGGATGAATGGGCCGTCGGAGCAGTCACGCACGAGTTTCCAGAATTTAAGTCAAAGCCGCCCGCAGAAGGCGAAGTGAGAACAATTCCATTCCAAGATGTTGTGGAAGCTGTTGGTCGGGGGGCGGACCTCAAGCAAATCGAGGATGACGCCAAGAATGTGGCAGAGTTTGAGAAGTCTTTTGGATGCTGAATGTGGAAATTGGTGACGCATTCCTGCTTCGGCGGAAGGGCATTGACGATCATTTGTGGGTTGTCATCTCATTGCCTCAAGTCGACCGAGATAATGTGATTATGGTCAACCTGACCAGCCATGCCGCAAACAAGGATCAATCGTGCATTGCAGGTCCTGCGGATCATCCTTGGATACAGCACCAATCTTGCGTGAGTTACCGCGATGCAAAATGTGTCAGTGAGGAGAAGCTGGACAATCTCAGGGATTCTGGGGAGCTAATTCCGCAGGATCATGCTTCTGATGAATTCATTAGAAAACTCTTGGAAGGTGCGAACATCACCAACGCCATGCCGGGGAAGTGCTTGGAAATTCTGCGGCAACAAGATTTAGCCGACTAGTCATAAGTTTTCTAGGTCCACAGTCGTCCGACAGTGCCGAGACTTTGATCCCACGCGAGTCATGATCGTAAAAAACACCTAAATCCCCTTGCATTTTCCATCAAAGACTCCTGACCCCTTTTCCGTAATTTAATCTTCGCCTTTTGCTTTTGGTGCTAAGGTTGATTTGCCGTACCATCCGCCTTCGGGCCGCCGCGAAATGTAACTGCCAAGCGACACCTGTTGTAAGAAATCGTCGGCCGTTGTCGCTTGTCCATCAAAAAAGCTTTGAAAAGACATTCCCTTTGGTATGGACATATCCGAATCGACGTTTCCGATGGAGCCGTCGATCCACCACAACATTTTATTGTTCTTGTACAGCGCCAATTGGAGCGGCTGACGCCAATGTTTAACGGTCTCGACCTTTGTCCTGTCCGAATCCCAGACCCACCTTTTATCAAACTTTTCGACCTCGCCGCGGACTAGTTTGAATTTCAATTCGGAATTGGCTGATACCTTAATTCCGCGAGTCGTCAGCATTCTCTCCAGCCGATCGCGCATCGGTCCAGGATCCAGCTCAATCGAAACTGCGTCCCCCGGGCGCATTACAATTAGCTCATCGGGCGTGAGCCGCTCGATGATTTCCCGCGGCTGGACCTGTGGAAACGTAGTCGTGATCAACGTGAAATTTTCAGAGCGGTCGTTACAAAGGATGACGAGCTTTCCGTCGCCGGCAACGGGCGCGATGACACAATCCCAAAAACTGTAGCTCCAAATCTCGCTCATCAAGGGAATACTTATCAAATTCAACGTCGATCGGCCTTTAACCAAAAGCAAATCGTTGGTGATAAATAATGTCGTTCCGCCCGAAAATTTTTGAGTGACCGTAAAGTCCAAAATCAGCTTGTCTTTTTCCAAATCCCAAACGGTAATATTGTTCCGACTGCTTTGAGCCAATCGTTTGCCATCGGGGCTGATACAAATGGGTTCAAAGTCGGGATCGTCGATCGAACAACCTCCCACGACCTTTCCAGCAACCATATCCGCAACGGCGATCTTCCCATCAATTTTCCCGTAAACGAACTTGCCGTTTGGAGCAATCTGTGCCGGTGGCAAGAAATCGAATTTGATCTGGGAAACAGTTTTGTCGGTATCGACATCGATCAACGCCACCAGAAAACTTGATACGACAACAAGGTGTTTTGAATCGAGGAATTGGGCCGAAAGGATGGATCCTTGCAAATTGAGTTGAATTTCCTTCACCGGCTCAAGCGATAACTTTTCCCCGATTTTCCAAATATGGATAGACCTGTCGTCGCTGCTTAACGTCACCAATGAACTGGTTTCTCCGTCAAAAGCCAACGGCTTTTCAGCAGTTTGCGGTGTCGCGATAGGGCCGTAAATATTTCCCGTCGACAGTTCGCATGCAAATCCCAAATAACGGTTTTCCTTTTGCATCTCTTGCATCATGGGGGAAAATTCGATCACGGCAAAACAATGGGTCCGACCAGGTCCAAATAACAAATCCCCACATGATGCGCCGTCCTCCCAACCGACGGAAATGACCTTTTCCGCAAAGGGCTTTGGGTACGACGGCGGCAAATACGCGTCAAGCGAGCACCCGAAGGTAAATGAGGCCCCAATTTTTTTTGACGCGGCACCATCTAGCGGAACAATCACAGGTCTTACGGAATTCCGCGAAATTTTCTGCGACGACAACCTTTCGCTTAAGCTCGCCGAGTTTCCACGACGTGAACGAAATGCGAAATTGTTGATGGACGACAACCCTTCGAAAATACTTGGCGGGTTTTCACGATTTGACGGAAGAGAGAAATTGTTGGGGATTTTGGCCCGCCCGAAAACACCTTTTGCGAACTGCTGATCCTGCTGCGAAAGCTGCCCCAGCTTAATCGTTCTGCGCTTGCGGTCGGCAGTCTGCAAGACCACTTGATCGTCGCTTAGTTCAACAAAACGCGCTTCAATCTTGAACTTGCCTGATATATCCGTCCATTCGCGAAGTTCGTGCTTTTGGATCTCGGCGGCCCGTGAAGCTGATTCGAAGTTCTCGCTAAGTTCGCGCATTCTGGTCTCGGCGGACCGCGAAGTTGAATCCGACGATGGCGGGGCAGAATCACCCTTTAAATCGTCCCCCTCCGCCACGAGGGTCAACGCGGATGCTGGATAGATGGAAATGGTTTTCATACCTTTTTCCATCTCGCAATTAATCTTATACACACCCTTGCCATCGATCTGCGTGATCGTTCCGACAAATTTTTCGCCTAAGAACGCGCCCTTGACTCTGTCGCCGACCTCAAACTCGCGGTCTTGCGCCGCCAATTCGCAACAGCCGGCGAAGCACACCAAAATTAGAACCAGGTATTTCATAAATCAACCGCTTCGCGCTGATGTGGGCGTCGACGTAGTACATCGTGGGCGACTTCGAAATTATACACCGTTTCCGCGCCCGCTCCCTAATGCAGTTAAGCCTTAAACCCACCCAAGTTCAAGCCTTTCCATTGATTTGCTTTTCATGAAAGCCAGATTGGTCCCAATCACGGATTAAAAAGTCAAAAATGAGGCTTGCAGAATTCCGCAAGAGCATCGAATGATTCTATTTCCCGCTGAATTTGACCGAACAAACTAGAGCCGCAAAACGGACAAAAGGAAATCATGAACGGAAAAAGGTGTCAGGAAACGATTATTGATTTTCTTGGGAGCCCCTGGAAGCGTAGGGTACTTTCAACGCACAATCGCGTGACCATTTTAGGCGGCCTCGACTCGTTGCGCAGCGGACTCGCATGTTGCACACAGTGGCGAATTACCAACCATACTCCTTTGGTAAGTTTGGGTAGTGGGTCAGTCTAATCGGTCAACTGCTACATGAAACTCGCCACTCAACATTTCCTCGACGACAAACTTTAGGTGCTTCAGCGCAGCGTCAACCTCGTCGTTGGTGTCTTTGTCGTAGATCGTAAGCGGTTCCGTGTGACCGTCCTTAAACCCCCACACAAACTCGCGAGTCTTGAACGAATACTCGGCCCCAATGGGCTTCGAGTTTTCGGGAAAATGTTTGTAAATCGGAACTAGTTCGTTGTCTTGCATAAGTTCTCCCCTGGACTGGTGATTGCGGAACGGCATAATTAGAGCATGCCAAACCGCTCAAGCAAGAAGAAACTACCCCGCGACGCAAATCAGCGGGCTAAATCAATCGTAGACATCGCTACGGGCAACGCCCCCACTGTCGAGGTCGATCCAAAGAAAAACCCCGCTGCCGTGTCATTAGGACGGCTTGGGGGTCTCAAGGGCGGGAAAGCAAGAGCAAACAGCCTTAGCCCTGCCAAACGCAAGGCCATTGCGAAAAAGGCTGCTGCAAAGCGCTGGGGCTATTCTTGATCTTTCTTGGGTTCATCGTCTGGCAGCTCAAGTAGCAATTGTCGTTCTGTCATCGTCAGATCGAAATTGAAGCTAACTACAATCGGATCACCCGGATTGTAATACTTGTTGTAGTAATCAATGTCTCGTTGGATTTGCACACAATCCATGAACGCGCCCATTTTTCGCGTTTGTGCAGATTCCTTTATTTGGGGAGGGGTCGCTTTTGGCAGTTCCACCCATAATTGTTTTTGCCTTTTTTTGTCGTAGTAACGAATTCTGTTCCGCACTGGTTCGCCATACTCGTTGACGAGAAAATCGCGGTTGTAGGTTCGCTTAATATCTCGCTCTAGTATTCGTTCCGGAGATCGCTCTGGCTGCGGCTTCCAGTGTCCGTGCTTATAGAGCCATGCAGCAACTGCTTCGGGATCACT
>JANNYC010000081.1:0-108379 GCA_031409895.1 Planctomycetota bacterium | reverse complement strand
GGGCCGGGTCGGTCGGGTCGTCCGCAGGAACATAAACGGCCTGGACGGACGTAATAGCCCCATTTTTCGTCGACGTAATACGCTCCTGCAGTTCGCCCAGTTCTGTGCCCAGCGTTGGCTGGTAACCCACCGCAGACGGCATACGGCCCAGCAGGGCCGACACTTCGGACCCCGCCTGAGAAAATCGGAAAATGTTATCAACGAACAGCAGTGTGTCTGTGCCGGTGGCATCACGGAACCACTCAGCCATCGTCAGTGCCGACAGAGCCACTCGGAGGCGTGCCCCCGGTGGTTCATTCATTTGTCCG
Source organism: Planctomycetota bacterium (assembly GCA_031409895.1). GTDB lineage: Bacteria > Planctomycetota > Planctomycetia > Pirellulales > Pirellulaceae > JANMEB01. Next base: position 108,071 of record JANNYC010000081.1, on the reverse strand, counting down.
AAGACCATGCAGGTTTGTTCGATGACTTTGCGGCCGGTCTGACCGATTTCCGCTTCTTGCATTTCGTGCCACAAGTCGGTTCCTTCGCGGGTACGTTCGCCGACGCCAGCGAAGACGGAATAACCGCCGTGCGAACTAGCGATGCGAGCGATCAACTCGGTGAGGATAACGGTCTTGCCCAAGCCAGCGCCACCGAACAAGCCGGCTTTGCCACCGCGAACGAACGGCGTGAGCAAGTCGATGACTTTGATACCCGTTTCAAACAATTCTGTGTTGGTCGAAAGTTCTTCGAGGGGCGGGGCAGATTGATGGATCGCGCGAAACTCTTGGGCTTGAACCGGGCCTCGGCCGTCGACTGGCTCACCTAGCAAATTGAAAACGCGGCCCAGTGTTGCCGTGCCGACTGGGACGGAAACGGGTGCGCCGGTATCGCGGCATTCCGATCCGCGACGCAGGCCGTCGGTGCTGCCTAGTGCGACGCAGCGGACTCGGCCGCCGCCCAAGTGTTTAGAAACTTCGCCGGTCAAAACTGATTTCTTTCCGCCGGAGTCGATGTCTAGCTTCACGGCGTTGTAAATCGACGGAAGGCTGACTTCATCGAATTCAGCATCGAACGTCGAACCGATAACTTGAGTAACTCGACCGTGACTTTTTTTGGCAGTGACCATTGAACGTCAATCTTTCGTTTCATAGGACTTGGCCACAAATAACGTACAGAATTGTTTTCCCCTCACCTTACCCTCTCCCCAGAGGGGCGAGGGAACATAGGGAAGTTATTTGTGACCAAGTCCTTAGTTGGCTAATTGAATGGATGTGGTGATTACGAGCGTTACGATCCCAAGGCTTCGACGCCGCCGATGACTTCCATGATCTCGCCGGTGATTTGGCCTTGGCGCGCTCGGTTGTAAGTGCGTGACAGCATCTTGATCATGTCGGACGCATTTTCGGTGGCGCTCTTCATGGCGACCATCCGCGAGATTTGTTCGCTGACGGCAGCATCTAGGAAGCATTTGAATAGGCGGACGCGGAAACTGGCAGGGACAACTTCTTCCAAAATGCTGAGAGCCGACGGGATGAACTCGTACGACGATTGGGTTTTCTGGACTGCGTCTGGTGATGGCACCTTGGACGAAGTCGTGTCGCTTTCGTCGAGTGAGCCAAGCGGCAACAAGGTTTCCACGACGGCGACTTGCCGTGAAATCGAGACGAATCGGGTGTAACAGACTTCGAGGCGATCCAATTGTCCGGACGTGAATTCTTGCAAGTAGCGATTGGCGATCGCTTCGACTTGGTCGAATCGTGGCTGGTCCTCGAACTGAGTGAACGATTGATCGACGGAAATTCCGCGAAATTTAAGGCCGTTAATGCCTCGTTTACCGGAGACTTCCAAGCTGATTTTCGGATTGGAGTCTTTCATAAGCTGGAAACGGCGAGTTGCCATTCGCAATACGTTGCCGTTGTACCCGCCGCACAAGCCGCGATTGGAGGTTATGAGCAGCAGCCTCGAGTGCAGCGTTTTTTCGCGTGGTTTCAGGAGCGGGTGCGTGACATCCAAACCTGCGCTGGCCAAATCGCGGACGACTTGGGTGATGCGTTTAGTGTACGCGGTTGAAGCCATCGCGCGGTCCATCGCCTTTTTGAATCGCGCGGTGGCGATCAATTCCATAGTCCGCGTAATCTTTTTGATATTGCGGATCGACTTTCGGCGTTTGGCAAGTGCGCGTGCGTTGGCCATGACAAATACGTAGGGTTATTTGACTAAACGTAGATTGAACGGATATCGGTACATTTCTCCGCGGTGCGCCGACATGGCACCTTGGACCTCAAATACTAAAGAGAGCACCCAAGCCACTGGAAAGATGAACATACCGATCCCTGTACAGATCAAAGCGCCAGCGGCAACATAGGCAATGACAACCACCAATTGAAAGTTGAGCGATTCCAAAGCATGTTCTTTTACGAACTGCGATCCATCTTTCTTGATGAGCCAAATAATCAGCGGCCCCAAAAACCCGATGACGATTGCCAAAACATGGACGATCGTCGCCATGGTTCGCTCGTCGGAACTGCCGGCGCTTGGATTCGGAAGGTTCATGTTACTCATTGCTGACCCCCTTCAAGAATTATTTCGACGGGCGGAATTGTTGATTGAATTCGGTCACCAGTTCGCGAACTGCTTTGGTCGTTTCGTGGTCGGGTTTCTTCATCGCGGCACCGTCGTTCTTGCTCTTGTCGATCAAGTCCCAGACATTTTGCTTTTTGTCGTGAACGTGTTGCAGGAATTCTTGTTCCCAGCGGCGAATGTCCTTGACGGGGATCTTGTCGAGCAAGCCCGTGGTGCCGGCGTAGATCATCAAAATTTGGTCGACTACGTTCAGGGGCTTGTACTGTGGTTGTTTCAGCAACTCGACCATTCGATATCCGCGGTCAAGTCGGGCTTGGGTCATTGCGTCCAAGTCGGTGCCCAATTGTGCGAACGCTTCCAATTCGCGGAACGCCGCCAAGTCCAAACGGAGGCCGCCCGCTACGTTTTTCATTGCTTTGACTTGAGCTGCACCACCGACGCGCGAGACCGAGATACCGGCGTTCATCGCGGGGCGCACGCCGGAGAAAAACAAGTCCGGCTGTAAGTAAATCTGACCGTCGGTGATCGAAATCACGTTCGTCGGAATGTACGCGGAGACTTCGCCTTCAAGCGTTTCGATGATCGGCAGCGAAGTGATCGAGCCACCGCCGAGTTCCTTGCTCAGCTTGCACGATCGTTCGAGCAAGCGGCTGTGGCAATAGAAGACGTCGCCGGGATAAGCTTCGCGGCCTGGTGGTCGCCGCATCAGCAGCGACAGTTCGCGGTATGCAACGGCTTGTTTGGACAAGTCATCGTAAATCACCAAGCAGTGCTGGCCCTTCCACATAAAGTACTCAGCCATCGCGGTCCCTGCGTAGGGTGCAATGTACTGGAGCGGGGCAGGGGTGCTGGCTCCGGAAACGACGACCGTTGTGTAGGCCATCGCGCCGTTTTCTTCGAGGACTTTGATCACGCCTGCGACGCTGCTGTCCTTTTGTCCGATGGCGACATAAAAGCACTTCACGCCGGTTTCTTTTTGATTCAAGATCGCGTCGATTGCGATCGCAGTCTTGCCCGTCTTGCGGTCGCCAATGACCAACTCACGCTGGCCACGACCGACGGGTGTCATGGCGTCGACGGCTTTCAAACCAGTTTGCATCGGCTCGTGCACGGATTGTCGTTCGGCCACGCCGGGCGCGATGACTTCGACGGGGCGAGTTTCGCTGCTATTGACGGGGCCTTTGCCGTCGAGCGGTCGGCCAAGCGGATCGACAACGCGGCCCACGACCGCTTCGCCGACGGGAACCGACAGTAGTCGATTGAGCGCGCGGACTTCATCCCCTTCGTTGATCCTCAGGTATTCGCCCAGGATGATGACGCCGACGCTATTTTCTTCCAGGTTGAAAGCCAGCCCGGTGATCCCGCCTTCGAACTCGACCATTTCGCCGGAGGCAACATTGGTCAAGCCATAAACGCGAGCGATGCCGTCGCCGACTTCCAAAACCGTTCCGACTTCGCGCACGTCGATTTGGCTTTCGTATTGTTCAATTTCTTTTTGAATAACGGATGCAATTTCATCAGCACTAAATTTCATTTTTTCCTCAGCAATCGGTCGCTGTTTTCGTCTGTGGTTTTTCTGGTGCCGAAACGCGAGCCGAATTTTGATGGATCGGCGAGCGATGCGGCGGTGTGGTTAGTTTTCCGTGACAAATTTTCCGAAAGTGTCTCGAATCTGTTGATAAGCTTTCTGAACCGCGCTCGATCCGGCGCGACGCAGTTGATTTTTGACGCTCCCGTCGTAAACCGTGTCGCCGACTCGGATCACAGTTCCACCGATGATGGATGGGTCGACTTGGGTTTTCAGGTCGATCTCCTTGCCAAGCTGTTTGGCCAGTCGATCACAGGCAAGTTTTTTGATCTCGTCGGTTGCAGGTTCGGCGGTAATCAAAGTAGCTGCGATTCGTCCGCTATAGTCGTTGAATAATTTCCGCGCGGCCGCTTGGACGGCTTGCAAACAATCGAATCGATTCTTGCGCGTTAAGACTTTGATAAAGTTCTTGAACTCGGTGGTGGCACCCTTGGCAAGTACTTTGTCGATGAGTTGCTCTTTTTGCTCAAAGCCGATGCGAGGTGACTCGAGGACTTTGCGAATCATGGGAATCTTCAGCACGACGTCATCGACGAACGAGTTGAGCTGTTCGAACAAGCCGTCCAGACGACCGGATTTTTGGCCCAGCGCCAACAGCGAGCGTGCGTAGATTTCTCCCGCGCGCTGCTGAGTGGTGTCGAGCACCGTTTCGTGTTCAACGGCTGTGTCCATGTTTGTCCTGCCGAAAATCTCGCGGCGTTTTTCGTTGTTTCGGTTAGCTGGATTGGGCAAATCGGTCGAGCGAATCTCGAATCAATTTGTTGTGAGTGTTGCGATCGATTTCCTTGCCGAGCAAGTTTCCCGCGAGCGAGACCGCCGAATCGACGCTTCGTTCGGCAAGTTCGCGCAGGGCCTGGTTCTTGGCGGCTTGGATATCGGCGATCGCACGTTCGCGTTGTCGTTGCGCCTCGGCATTGGCTTCGGCGACGATTAGCTCTTTCGCTTTGACCGCTTCCTGGCGAGCCTGCGCAAGCACTTGGTTGGCTTGTTCAGCCGCCGTTGCTAGCCGCTGCTCATACTGCTTGAGCGTCGCCTGCGCCTTCTCGTTTGCTTGATGCGCCGAGTCGATGTGATCGGCAATCCGCTTTTCGCGTTGGTCCAGAGCGCTGATCATCGGCTTCCAAGCGAACTTGGTAAGGATGGCCAACAATCCAAGGAAAATAATCAACGTGAAAAGAGCAAGATCGAGATTTGGAATCAAAAACGGCGGAAAGCCGCCCTCCGAATGAGTTTCTTCGGACGCGATCAATAGCAAGCTAAACGGCAAATTGAAAAGCATTAGAGCGCCCCAACGATTTCAGTTTTCAGAGAACTCAAACACTAAACGGCAAGGCACAGAATCAATGCGAAAAAGCCGGCACCTTCAATAAGTGCGGCCGAAATGAGCATTAGCGTTTGAATCTTTCCAAACATCTCCGGTTGTCTCGCCGCGCTTTCGCACGCCGATCCGCCGATCCGCCCAATTCCCAAGCCAATTCCGACAACGGTCAAACCCAAACCGATTGCTTCGATGCCACCTTGGAGAGCTTGCCCCAAAACGCCAACATTTCCGAAATCTTGGGCTGAAACCGTGCCGCCCATCAAAGCGACACACACAAACACAAACAAAAACGATAACCACTTTGCCATTAATAAACTCCTCAATTCGAATCAATTGTCAATGCGTGAATTAAAGCCCAATCAACGGCACTTAATGCGCGTGAAGCGCAGAGCCGATGAACAAGGCAGCCAAAAACGTGAAAATGTACGCTTGCAAAAAGGCAACCAATAACTCCAACAAGCTAAATGCAATTGAAGCCCCGATTGACGCAAAACTAATACCCCAACCCAATAGGCCCGCAGCCGATGCGACTCCAATAAATGCCAAAAACGCGGCGAGTACCAAGTGACCGCCAAACATGTTCGCAAACAAACGAATCGCCAACACAAAATGCTTGATGCACAAGCCAAATACTTCGATTGGCCAAATAATGAGGGTCATTGGAATTTTCATTGCCGGAGGTAAGTCCATGTGGGGGACTTGAGCCTTTAAGAACCCAAGCACTCCCATCTTTCTTATTCCCGAACCGATCACCACCAGGAACGTGCAGATGGCCAAAACGATGGTGACCGAAATGGAGCCGGTAACCGATCCCAGCCACGGCAACATGCCCATCAAGTTTAATACCAAGATGAAAAAAAACAGCGTCAGCAAGTAGGGAAGAAATCGATACGCGTCCTTGCTGCCGATCGCTGGCTTGGCGATTTCATCACGAATGAAAATAACAAATGTTTCCAACAAATTGGCGATTTTTCCTCGCGGACCCTCGCCAACCTTTGTCTTTCGAGCTGCCAAAATAAACGCGAGACAAAGGATAATTGCGCCAACACATTCCAGCGCCATGAATTTTGTAAATTGACCGGTGAACAACGGTTTGCCAGCAACTTGGTAAGCGATTAGTGGTTGTTCCTTGGTAAACCCCAGCGGATTTGGGATCGATACTTTTCCGCCCAGAAACTTGGGCAACTCGATATAGTCGGAATCCATCACGTGCTCGTACAAGTGCGTTGGATTCAAAAAATGCTTCATCGCGTCATCCATCGTCATTGGCTTCGGAGCTGTTTGCTCAGAGCTATGCGTTTTTAACGTCGAAGAGTCGACCGAATGGGTGTCGCTGCGAAGATCGCGCTGCGCCTCGGCTTGAACCGGAGATTCATTTGAATCTGGCGTTTTAAGATCGACGTCCTGCGTCGAATGATCGGGAGTTGTTTCTTGCCGGACGCTCATAGTCAGAAGCTGCGTGTTCGTTTAGGTTTGCCGATTTAATTTTTGAATTTAAGTTTTTGTCTCAAGTGATAACCGACCAACTGTCAACAATACGCTGGTCAATAAGCCAATTGAAAAACCAATCAACCAAAATAACAAAGTGCTCGCTAGAAATCCTGGCCGAACGACACGATCCAGAAGTACAATTCCGACTAACGGCAATCCGACTCGTATCGCGGTCGTAGCCATTAACCGAGCAAAAGCAATCTGGGGATCGACGGTGATTCCTTCGACGAAATGCGCGACAGTTAAAGCAATCGCCATTAGCGCAAAGGCAATCGCATGTGCGACCCAGTCAATTTGGACGCTCGCAAGCCAAAGTGCCGCGAACGAAACAATTAACCCAAACAACACCGCGCCGAGTACCACCAACAAACGGAGAATTAAACCACCCGCAACGAACTTTGCAAAGAACCCGTTAGCGACGTTTGTCTCTGTCATTCGTTTTGCCAAGGTTCGTCGCGTTTTTTTGATCCAATCGCTTCAACATTTTCATGAATTGAAAAATTGAAGTAGCTAGACCGAAAACTAGGCCAACCACCGTGAAAACCAGTCCCGAACCCAGCCAACGGTCCAAGTAGAATCCACCCAACGCGGGAAGAGCCGACATGACACAAATGGCAATGAGTTGATAAGCCAAGTCCACTGTTCTGGCCATGGATGTGCGGTCATCGGAATCCGTATCTGGCGAATCCGAGCTGGACTTATCGTCGGCGTCCATTCACGCTTTCCCAAATTGCCCGCGACTCAGTGCGGCCCAATCTAAACGTCCTTTTCAGCAAGGTCAATGGACATTGGGAAAAAATTCACGATGTCGATTTTTATCGGGATTCGTCGTAGAAATCGGCGTAAAATCGAGTGGTGAGGGTGTCGGGCGTGACGGGCCGAATCTGGGTACTGCCGTCGATTCGAGCGAATGGAGATTTTCGGGATAGGAGTTTGCTTCAAGGGCAATGTAGGAAAGCGGGTTAGCTGGCTGGATTGGCGTAAGGTGTTGGGGATTTGAGGGTTACGCCGAGGCATATTTTCGGCTTTCGGTGGAAACGACCACTTCGCAAATTGCAATTTTTCGGCGTTCCATTAGTATTGAATTTGCTTAATACGACGGATTTTCAACGGCGCTAAAAGGCGGTTTGGTGGCTGCAACTATCGTTTGTTATTTTCGCAACGTCTGGTGTATCAACAGGTTGCGGTGATCCGGCGAATGTTGGCCTTCAAGTCTTTTGGGATCGGCCGAGTTCGATTCACAAGTCAAGCCCAAGACACCTTCCAGTCTCGGCGGGCGGAGGAAATGTTCCTTGATTACTGTAGCCACACTTCGCGAACGCTCGTCTAAAGACTTGGCCCAAATGGCGAAAGACCAAGGGGTTGCCGGCTGGCATTCGATGCGCAAAGAGCAACTGATTCGTGTATTGATTCAAGTTGCGAAAAAGAAACCTCGGAAAACCCTTAGTCCAGGGCAACCGGTAACGATCGTTCGTCAGGACGCGCCGCCGCCAGTCAAACTCGACGACCGTGCCAAATCGAACACCGATCCCAAAGTCTTGGACAAGATTCGCCTCGAACACCAGCAGCGCGAGCTGTTTCGAGACCTTGCGGTGCATTCCACGGAGACCAAAAAACGCACGGCGTCCAGAGATCGCGTGGTTTTGCTTGTGCGAGACGCTTATTGGTTGCACGTCTATTGGGAAATTACGCGTGGTACCGTGCAACGAGCCCAAGTCGCTTTGGCAGACAAATGGCATGGTGCGCAACCTATGCTTCGAATCGTCCGAATGGATGACGATGGATCAGCGAACGCCATCGAAAACATCTATCGCGATATTCCAATCCACGGCGGCGTTAATAACTGGTACATCGACGTGAGCGATCCTCCCAGCGTTTTTCGGGCGGTTTTAGGTTACAAGATGATCGACGGCCGATTCCATCAAATTTCCAAAAGCAACACCGTCACGACGCCGCTGCCCAATGGGCAAACTGCTTTCGACGCCCATTGGTCTGACGTGGCCAAGGACTACGAAAGAGTCTTTTCGTTGAGTGGTGGCAATAATCACGAATCGAACCCCAAAGATTTGCGAGAAGTTTTCGAAGAAAAACTTCGCCGCCCGATGAACGAACCGATGTTCGCGCGTTTTGGAAACGGCATCAACGTCGATAAAGAAGGTTTCCCTTTTGACGTCGACGCCGAGATGATCGTCTATGGTTTGACCGACCCCAAAGCCGTCTTGAACATCGCGGGCGAGCCGGTCAAAGTCCGCAACGACGGCAGCTTTGCGGTTAGCTTTGCGATGCCCGACCGCCGCCAAGTCATCCCCATCGTGGCTAGCAGCCGCGACGGTTCTAAACAGCGAACCACGGTCTTGGCGGTTGAGCGAAATACCAAAGTCATGGAACCGATCAATTGCGATTCCGACGATTGAAACGCACACGATAGACGATATCGAAACCGAGATCGGCGAACGTGAATCGCTAATTAAGAAGTTGCACAACTATCTGGCCGATCCTGCCGTCTTGCGCAATCGAGATCGAGTCTTGGAAACCAAAAACCGACTTGACGACGAGAACGCTCGTCTACAGCGGTTCTACGATTACTGGCACGAGGCGATTGAATTGAATTGAGCAGAGCGTCGCCCAAGAAAAAAACATCGGCTGACGAGTTGCCAGCCGATTGGGTCTTGAATTGAGCGAGTCGATTTGGCGCGGGTTAGAACCGGAAGCCAAACGAAACACCGCTGTTGTAGCCACCATAGCCATGGCCGCCGCAGCCGCCACCGTAGCCGCCGCCGTAGCCTCCACCATAGCCACCGTAGTACGACGGGGCATATCCGTAGTTGTAAACCGGGTAAACCGGTCGGTTGTAATAGCCGTAGCCGCCGTACGGATTTCCGTAATTGAACTGGACAAAGCCGCCATTGTGATGGCCCGAATGGCCGCCATGATGGGAATAGCCGCCATGATGGTGTCGATCATCGGCCATCACGGCTCCCGTCGCGAACATACTGGCCGCGACCAGAGTCAAAGCAAAAAACATTGCACGAATCATTTGAAACTCCACTAAAGGTACCAGAAGGGAACTTGCGCATTGCGGAACCGCATCGCTGTTCATATCGACGATAGGTGCATACTGCGTGCCAAATTGTTGGGCGCGCGATTCAACTAGCTTTCAAGCCTCTTTTTACGTGTCCAGCATGTTCCGAAATGCCGTTTTCCGCTGAATTTGTGCAATCAAATGTGCGACAATGATGACATCAGTGTGATAACCACTTTCAAGCAACACTCTCCGATGCGATCACATCGAATCCCGCCAAATCAGCAGCTTGTTGGACCTAGCCGATGGCCGTTTGTCGGCGAGCGGACGTGCGGACCGGGAAAACCGGAATGGATTCTCCAGGTCGGAGGATTGGTCGAACGCCCATTTGCGTTAAGCCTCGTTGAATTGTCGAAGCTGCCACAAACGTCAAAGTCGATTGACATTCATTGTGTGACGCGCTGGTCAAAGCTCGACGTTGAGTTCAGCGGAGTATTGTTAAGTGAGTTGCTGAATCGGGCCGTCGTTTGTGCGAACGCCAAATTCGTTGCGTTTGTGGCACGGTCGACAAGGAACCATACAAGTTCTCTTCACTTGGCTGAAGCTTTGGAATTGGAAACTCTGATCGCCACGCACGTCGACGGCGGATTGCTACCAAACGAGCATGGTGGCCCCATTCGCGGCATCGTGCCGGGAAGGTACTTCTACAAAAGCGTCAAATGGTTGGAGCGGATCGAATTGCTTGCGGAAAATCAACTTGGATTTTGGGAAGCGACCTCGGGCTATCACGATCACGCGGATCCGTGGCTCGAAGAGCGTTATATGGCCGCGAACATTGACCGCCGCCTTGCACGGAAGCTAATCGAATCGAAGAATTTTTCTGGCCAAGACTTGCGGAGCATCGATTGCAGCCAACGCGATTTGTCGGGGCTCAATGCGAGTGGCGCGTTGTTACGGGACGCCAACTTTTCCCGCTGCCAATTGCACGCCGCAGATTTCAGCGGCGCAAATCTTTCGAACGCGCGTTTTTCCGCAGCCGATCTGCGCGGGGCCAAATTTAACAACGCCGACTTGGAAGGTGCCGAGTTTGCCGGTGCCGACTTAGGTGGCGTCGATTTCGGCGGCTGTTCTTGGTTTGGCACTTCGTTTTGTATCGTCGACGACGCCGGGAATTTCACCGCAGGTGCCAAATTCGACCGGACAACCCAGTTCGACCAAGCCGCCGTCGAACAACTGACAGACCACCAGCGGCGATTTGTCGACGAAGGCCAGAAGCGAACCGCGAATGGACGCTAATGAACACGAATGAAGAGCGGAAGAAAATAAAATAAGTTGTTAAGATTTAGTAATGTAAAGGAATTAGGGCTTTGAGGTGGTCGGCGGTTTGTGGAGGAATAAAACTATTACCCACTTACCTTGATTTGGTTTGTATTAGCGTTCATTCGTGTTTATTTGCGGTTCAATCGGAGGTCCCGATAATGATGAACAGCAGTGAATTGTTGTTTAAGGATGAAGCACATCGCGTTGTCGGGTGCGCGATGGAGGTACTGAATGTGCTTGGACACGGGTTGCTGGAGAAATCCTACGAAAACGCTCTGGTGGTTGAGTTTGGCTTGCAGTCCGTTCCATGCCAGCAGCAACCGCAATTCGATGTCGTTTACAAGAAGGTCAAAGTTGGTGAATACGTGCCCGACCTTATCTGCTTTGATCAGATCGTCGTCGATGCAAAAACGATTGAGTGCATCGGTGACCACGAACTGGGCCAAATGCTGAATTACTTGCGGATCACGGGACTAGAACTTGGGATAATCCTCAACTTCAAAAAGGCGAAGTTGGAATGGAAAAGAGTGATTTTGAGGAGGGAACCGCGAATGGACGCAAATGAACGCGAATAAAACAAAAGCAATTAAAAGTGTCGAAGGTCGTAGGGTGTCATGCCGGTAAAGTCTCGGACTCAAATTTCGCAAGAAGCGGGTGATTGCCGAATGGTGCACTTCTGAAAGGGGATTCCCGCCATTTCGGGAATTAGTTTTTCGGCGCTCCGCGGAGTTTTCTTGGGCATCCAAACTTAATCGCGTTCATTCGCGGTTCCTAATGTTCGATCGTCTATCGGTTGAGACTGCCGAGGATGATCGATGCGTTGTGGCCGCCAAAGCCGAAACTGTTGCTCATCGCGATTCGGACTGTTTTCGTGCGAGCGTGGTTCGGGGTGTAGTCCAAATCGCACAGCGGATCGGGCGTTTCCAAGTTAATCGTCGGCGGAATTATTCCGCGATTGATGGTAAGCGCCGTGATGATTGCTTCGATGCCGCCGCTGGCACCCAGCGTGTGTCCCAACTGACTCTTGGTGCTGCTGATGCTGACTTTGTAAGCCGCTGGTCCAAAGATTTTCTTCACCGCGCAAGTTTCCGCAGCGTCACCCAACGGCGTGCTCGTCCCGTGGGCGTTGATGTAATCGACCTGGTCGGGATTGAGTCGAGCGTCATCTAATGCCATTTGCATCGTTAGCGCTGCGCCGCGGCCTTGTTCGTCGGGCTGAGTAATGTGACCCGCGTCGCAATTAGTGCCATAGCCAAGCACTTCGCAGTGAATCTTCGCGTTTCGCTTTTGAGCGTGATCTAGTTCCTCAAATATCAGGACGCCAGCCCCTTCGCTAAATACGAATCCGTCCCGATCCGCGTCGAAGGGGCGGCTAGCAGCGGGCGGATTGTCGTTTCGCGAAGCAAGTGCCCGCATATTTTGAAACGCGGCCAGACCCATCCGAGTCAACGCTGCTTCGGCACCGCCAGTAACAATCACGTCGCACACGCCGCGCTGAATCAATCGAAATGCATCGCCCATGGCGTTCGTCGCACTGGCGCAGGCCGTGGCCACTGAATAGTTCGGGCCGTGCAATCCAAACTGAATGGCAATGTTCGCGCCGGCGGCGTTCAGCATTAGCCTGGGAATGGTCAGCGGAGAAACGCGGTCGGGGCCTTTGAGAATAAGTCGGGTCAGTTGTTCCTCGATGGTAGTCAAGCCACCGATTCCCGATCCGAGAATGACACCGGAGGTGCCCCGATCAATTCGATCGAGGTCGATACCCGAGTCGCGCATTGCGTCGATGGCCGCGACAACTCCAAACTGGGAAAACCGGTCGATCCGTTTCAACTCTTTTTGGTCGAGGTGAGCGGACGGATCGAAGTTAGGAATATCGCCGGCGATCTGAACTTGGAAATCGGAAACATCAAACAGCGAAATTTTGTGAATTCCACTTTCGCCAGCAACGATCCGCTCAAAGCAATCGTCAACTCTGCAACTGATGGGCGTAACGATACCCATTCCGGTGACGACGACTCGACGACTCATTCCGATTTCCGTTTCCCAAGATCAAGCCGATGCCTTTTGGATGTGATTGATTGCTTCGCCGACGGTTTGAATCTTTTCCGCCGCATCATCCGCGATGTTGATATCGAATTCTTCTTCCAACTCCATTACGAGTTCGACCGTATCCAACGAATCGGCACCCAAGTCATTAATGAAATGGGACTCCTTGGTAATCTTTTCTTTTTCAACACCGAGTTGCTCAGCGACAATGTCGAAGACTCGTTCCTCAATGGTTGCCATCATCACCATCCTCCCACGACTAATTCAAACAAAACAAAAATGGACCGCGCCGATCCAACGTCGGGGTCGACAGTTCCACACAAGCCCAACAAGATAGAGGATTTCCATAAACAGGGTCAAGGCATAATGGCCGAACTACGGTGAATTATTCGTTTTCAGTGTTCAGTTTTCAGCCGGTCATGCCGCCGTCGACGGTTAGGACGTGTCCGGTGATGTAGCTTGCGGCGGGGGAGGCTAGGAACAAAACGCAAGCGGCCACGTCATCCGCGATCCCGATTCGGCGCAAGGGAATGCGTTTTTTAACTTCTTCCAAGATCGTGTCCCCTAATCGTTGAGTCATTTCGCTTTCGATAAAGCCCGGCGCGACAGCGTTCACGGTTACGTTTCGGCTGCCTAGCTCTTTGCTTAAACTGCGGGTCATGCCGATCATCCCGGCTTTGGAAGCGGAGTAATTGGTTTGGCCGGGGTTGCCGATCAAGCCGGACACGCTAGCCATATTGATGATTCGTCCGTATCGAGCCTTCATCATGTAACGACAGGCTGCACGTGTGAACAAGAACGTACCGCGGAGGTTCGTCTCGATGACGTCGTCCCATTCGGCGTCGGACATTCGCGGCAGCAAGGTGTCGCGGGTGATTCCAGCGTTGTTGACGAGAATATCGAGGCGGCCCCATTCTTCAGCGATCTTGTCGACGAGTTGATCGACGGCTTCGCGATTTTTCACGTCGCCGGCAAACGGTTCGGCTTGGCCGCCTGCGTTTCGAATCGCGGCGCATGTCTCGGCCAGCTTTTCGACGTTGCGAGCCACACAAGCTACTTTGGCACCGCTGGCGGCGATCGCGATCGCCACGGCGCGTCCCAAGCCTTGAGAGGCACCCGTGACGATAGCGGTTTGGCCCGCCAAATCAACTTTCAATGATTTCAAACCCGATTCCGCCATCGATATCCCTTCGCGATTTTTCGCCAAGTTGTTTTGAGAATCCTTCCCAAGAGCCTATCCGAGAACCGCAAGGAGAGGGGGTCAGTCCCCGATTTACTCCGAAGACTACGTAAATCGGCGACAGACCCCAGCGGTTCTCGGATAGGCTCTAAGTCATTCCATGACGACTTCGCATGTGGCCGTTTTGTCGATCCGCTTCATCAAGCCCTTAAGCACGCGACCCGGACCGATTTCATAAAAAGTATCAAAGCCATCGTTCAGCATTCGCTCCATCGACTCTTGCCAACGCACTGGGGAACAAAGCTGGTCCAAAAGTAGCTTTTCGAAATCCTCGACCTGATCGTGGAAATGCGTGTCGACGTTCGAAACTACGGGAATTCGAAGCGGCTGAAACGGGGTTTTCGCCAACATTTCCCCTACCTGCTGCGTGGCCGATCGCATCAATGACGTATGAAAAGCCCCGGCAACCGCGAGCCGAAAAACACGCATTGCGCCGGCATTCGCGGCGGAGGCCGCCACGCGTTCGCACGAAGCCCGATGTCCAGAGACGACGATGTTCCCCGGACACAACCGGTTGGCGACTTGCAGAACTTCGCCGTCCAGCCGAGCGTCGTCGCAGACTTGTTCGACTTGCGGCATTTCCAATCCCAAGACGCTAACCATACCGCTTGGAGTTTCGTTCGCCGCCGCCTGCATCGCTTGTCCGCGTCGCTGAACGAGGCGCAAGCCATCTTCAAAACGGAGACCACCGGCAAACACCAATGCCGTGTATTCTCCCAAGCTCAAACCGGCTGCGGCCGCGCAATGATCAAGCGCGACCGAATGATTTTCCTTGACTCGTTCCAGTGCCGCCAAGCAACTTACGAACAATGCAGGTTGGCTGTGAACGGTCAAATTGAGTTGATCGGCCGGGCCCTCGAAACAGAGTTTGGCCAAGTCATAACCCAGCACGTCGTTGGCGGTTTGAAAAAGTTGTTTGGCTGCTGGAAAGTTATCGTAGAGCGCACGGCCCATGCCGACGGCCTGCGCGCCTTGACCCGGAAACAAAAACGCAACTTTTCCCAATGAACGCAAGCCTCAACCCGGAAGCACAGAAACGACCTGGGAATCGTAGATTTCACAATGGCGACTGTCAACGCGCCCAATCGGCTAGCGTCGTCGCAGCAAATGTTCCGCCGCACTACGAAAACAAGTGAGGCTGCTCGTCGCGAGCCGCGTAAGTGACTCCCAGCAAGGCGAATGACTTCGGAGTGGCGACTCGGCCGCGCGGCGTTCGCAAAATAAGTTCGCTCCGGAGTAAGTATGGTTCGATTTCGTCGGAAAGCGTGTCGGAGGACGTATTCATGGTCGCGGCAATCGTTTCGATTCCCGTCGGTCCCCCGCCGCAAACCCGAACCAATGTATCGAGGTATTTTCGGTCAAGCCGATCGAGCCCAAGCTCGTCAATTTCGGCCATCTTGAGTGCCTCTCGCGTCACCGCCAACGTGATCTTGCCGTCGGCGCGGCTTTGCGCGTAATCGCGAATCCAGCGCAAGCGATTGTTGGCGACCCGCGGCGTGCTGCGACTTCGCGATGCAATTTCGCGAGCCGCGTCCGGCGCGGTTTCAACAGCCAGCTTCAAAGCATTGCGGCGAACGATCTCCGTCAAGTCGTCGACCGAATAAAACGACAAGTGATATCGGTTTTGAAATCGATCGCGCAGCGGGCCCGATAACATACCGGCGCGCGTTGTGGCTCCGATCAACGTGAACGGACGCAATGGAATACTGTGCGTGCGGCCGTTGATCCCTTCGCCCAAGACGATGTCGATCCGAAAATCTTCCATTGCCGAATACAGGAACTCCTCGACCGCTTTGGGAATGCGGTGAATCTCGTCGATAAACAAAACTTGGTGATCTTGCAGATTGGTCAAACTGGGAATGAGATCTTTCGGAGC
Source organism: Planctomycetota bacterium (assembly GCA_031409895.1). GTDB lineage: Bacteria > Planctomycetota > Planctomycetia > Pirellulales > Pirellulaceae > JANMEB01. The sequence continues at coordinate 92,042 of JANNYC010000081.1, read as the reverse complement.
TTTGAGACTAGGTCCGCTCAAGATTTCGATCGGCACGCCCATTTCGCGCGGGATACAACACGCGAAGGTCGTCTTTCCAAGTCCCGGCGGCCCGTCGAAAAGAAAATGTCCGAGCACATCACGCCGTTTGCGCGCGGCCTCCATTACGATGTGGATTTGCTCCATAACATCGCGTTGGCCGACGATTTCCGCAAAACTGGTCGGACGAAGCTTTCCCTCGTCCGGTTCGCTGGGTAGGCTGCCGGCAATGATTGGCTCACGAGACATTGATGCAATCGGGTTGCGATATCAAAATGAAAGAACTCGCCGTCAACTATAGCAAACTGGAACTGGCGGCGGAAACGGCAATTGCAACTCACGCGGTTTATCGGTCGCGCTTTGGGCGAACTGCCACCATATTTCACGGATCGCAATGGCCAATCGTCGCAACCCCAAAGCCGGAATACTTCGCCCGCTCGAACAGAGCTCCCAGCCGATCTACGCGCTCGACGATCAGCGTCGCGTCGTTTTTGCAAACGCCGCCGCCCTCGCTTGGCTGGAAGTTACTCAGGAGCAGCTTGTCGGATTGGCTTGCGATTATCACAGCCGATCGGATGCGGATTTGCCGCAGCGAATCGCCGCGTCGCTTTGTCCGCCGCCAGAAGCGTTTTTGGGACAAGCTTGTCGAGCGCCGATCGGCGGCTTCCTGCGCGACACTAAATCGAATGAATCTGCTCCCGCGAGAACGGCCCATTTTTGGCCGGTTGCCGATGAAGCCAAATCTTTCCTGGTGATCGCTTTTGTCGAAGCGCAACCTGTCGCCGAGTCTCGCCAAGCCCCGCGAGATTCTTCAACGACGCGACCGTCCGACTTGCACCAAGAACTAATCCGCTGGCGGCGAGAAACAGCTTCGTTGTATCGGCTCGACCGAATTCTCGGCTCTAGCGAAGCGATGCGCAATGTTCAGCGGACGGCTCGCGCGGCGATTGCTTCGGGCGCGGATACTTTGATCATTGGACCGACCGGCGCCGCCATGGAGTCCTTGGCACGAGCCATTCACTATTCGCAGTTCACTAGCGGAACCCCAACGCCGCTCGTTCCACTGGACTGCGCGATCGGCGACCCGGAGTCGTTGCACGTCGCGCTGCGGCAGCTTCAATCGGACCGCGACCGAACGGCAAAAGGTCGCCTGCTGCTACTTCAAGCCGATCGGATGAACGCTGATTTAATGCGCGAGTTGGCGGGTTTCGTGTTGATGCCGAATTTTGACGTCGGCATTTTATCAACAGGCGCAACCTCGTTGCGGGAGCTTGCCGATCAGCAGCAATTCGATCGCGAGTTGGCGCTCCACCTCAGCACGCTGGAAATTCGATTGCCCCCTTTGCGAGATCGAGTTCAAGACTTGCCGCTCCTGTGCCAATCCATCGTTGAGGATTTCAACGCCGAAGGAAATCGGCAGCTTTCCGGACTTCAAACTGAAACACTGGAGTTGTTGTATCAATATCCATGGCCCGGCAATTTAGACGAACTGACGCAAGTCATTCAGGCGGCTTGCCAAGCTGCCAGCGAACCGATGATTCGCCCGACCGATTTGCCCAAAGTCATTCAGCAAGGGATCGCTGCCGCCCGTTTCGCGCGTTCGCCTGAACCCGATATCGACTTGCCGTTGTTTTTGAAAGAAGTCGAAGACGAGCTGATGCGCCGCGCGCTTCAAATCGCCAAAGGGAACAAAACCAAAGCCGCTCGCTTGTTGGGAATCAGTCGCCAACGCATGATCCGCTGGTCCGAGCTTCATCCCTCGAAATAAACCGAGCACCTCGAACATGGCCATCGTCCGTTCCGCCCCTATCCAAATCGCATTTCTTACGCAAGACTTCAAATGGCGCATCGCCATCGAAAGGCTTCGCTCTCCACTGGCCGTTTGGCAAGCACAATCGCTCAGCGAATGGAATGAACTCGCAGCGCTGGTTCGCCACGATCCAAATACGTTGTCCGTCGTCGAAGTCACCAGTCCCGACATCCCGAATTGGCTGCGTCGAATTGGCTCGCTTCGGCGCTTGAGTCCGGCGCATCGAACCGTCATTGTTGGTGGAACCGAACTCCGCGGCCTAGCAGGCATTTTCATCGAAGCCGGCGCGGTGGCTTGCGGATTTTCGGTGCGAGATTGCCTTAGGCTGGCGGAATTGATCGAGCGGTTCGAACGATCGTGCCTGCCGCAAACGCTTGACTTGCGCGAGTCGATTTTCGGCTCGCTTCCGTGGCCGACATCGGCGAAACATGCTTCAACCGAATAACATATTCCGTTAATCGACCCGCAATTTTTCACAAGAAATCAGTTAAAAAGAGCAGAAAAACAATGCAAACCGAAATTGCCATCAGATCCTTGTTGGCCACATTGAAAGATCCAGAAACTGGGCGTCCGATAACGCAAACCGGCCAAGTGCAAAGCGTGCTCGTCGAAAAAAATTGGATTCAAGTCGCGATTGGTTTGACGAGTTGGGCCGCGCCGCTGGCCGACGAATTTCGACAAGCCGTTGTCGAAGCGCTTCAGCACCAGTTTTCCGGCGCGGCCATCGAAGTGAAGATCGACAAACACGATCGCAAGCCGCTTCCATTGGGTACGACGGGCTTGAATTGCAAATCCGTCATCGCGGTTGGGGCAGGGAAGGGGGGCGTGGGCAAGAGCACCGTCGCGACTTGTTTGGCGATCGGGCTGCAGCGAGCTGGTTGTGCGGTCGGGCTGATGGACGCTGACGTGTACGGTCCCAGCATTCCGCACCTTACTGGAATCGGAGGTCATCCTTACGAAGTCGATGGGAAAATCCAACCGATCATGCACGACGGAATTCCCGTCATGTCGATGGGTTTCTTGATGCCCCCCAACAAAGCCGTCATTTGGCGCGGTCCGATGTTGCACATGACCGTCACAAAATTTCTCAAAGAAACGAATTGGGGTGATCTAGATTATTTGATTGTCGACATGCCACCCGGAACGGGTGACGTGGCACTTACACTTTCGCAGACAGCGCCGATTTCCGGTGCGGTCATCGTCTGCACGCCGCAGCCGGTCGCGCTGCTTGATGCGATGAAAGCGATCGCCATGTTTCAACAAGTCAAAATCCCGGTCGTCGGCTTGGTGGAAAATATGAGTACGTTTGTCTGCCCGGACAACGGCAAACGCTACGACATCTTTGGCAACGGCGGCGCTCGTCAGTATGCCCTGGAAGCCGGAATCCCATTTTTGGGCGAAATCCCCATTAATATTCAGCTTCGGCAGCGAGGTGACGACGGCCAAACTAGGGCCAATTTCGACGATCCGGCAATCGCACCATACCTGGAACAAGTTGCCTCCAATCTCACGCGGCAACTCGCGGCAATCGTCGCCGCCAGTCCACCCAAACCAAGCTTGCCGGTGTTGGGGTAGCGCAAAAAAGAACATCGAAACCCGACAGAATTCGTTTCCAAGCTACAGCCGAAGGGCGCTAGCCCCGGTTTCTTTGCATCGCAAGCTACCGACGCAAGTCGGACGTGTTGACACACGCGGCTAATTTCGCGACAAGAAAAATAATAGGGCTGCAAAGCAGCCCTTTCTCGTTGTTTCAAAAAAAAATAGTTCTGACTTTAGTCAAAACTATCGTTTCTTCTTGGCGGCCTTCTTTGCCTTCTTAGCGCCCTTCTTAGCGGGAGCTTTCTTTGCTGCTTTTTTCTTTGCCATAGTAACGTCCTCCGTAAAAAAACTGCTACGAGTGTTGCCTCGCTCGTCATGAGACGACGGCGTCACTCGCCAACCAAGACCGGGCATCGGTTCACAGAACCGACACCAACCACAGTAATTCTTGCCTAACGATACTCATTAGACCGGATAAGTCTTGGTTAACATCTATCCTCGGCAATAAATTTACAGATCAGAAATAATTTTTCAACATGAGTTTGCATTTTTTTATGACTTTAGTGGGTCATTCGACCGGAGTCACAACCATCCGAACGATGGCGGCGCATTCTGAGAGCGATATTTCACATGCGAAAGGCAAGAATTCTGTTTGCAATCAGTTGCTAAATGAATTTTGCCATCTTTTCTGATGTCGTTCGGAGTCAATTCGGGTCGCAACTCCCTTGGACTCGCGTCGTTCGATTCAAAATTGCGGTCGATTGTTCGATCGAAACGACGGCTAAAGTTTCTCGCGGAGCGTTATATTCGGTTCTCGGACGCAAAAACATTCGGGGTTTTCGTATATGCCGATTCCTTCAACGAATATTTTGGCGACTGTCATAAGTCCAGAGACATCGATTCATCGTCCTCATGGCTGGAAATTTGATTTTTCGGTTCTCAAAACCCGTTTGAGTTCATCCAATCCGCTGTCAGGTCAGATTTGCGCACTTTTGAAACGCAAATTTTAGTGTCGGGAGTCGTTCCAGAGCCGACTCACGTCGCTGCGAAAAAAGAAAATATCGCATCGACGCACCAGTAAAAAATATTTTTTAATTTTTTGAAATTTTTTCGCGAAGTGCGAATTTGACGAGCGCGATTTGGATTTTAGGGTCGCAAATATCGCAATCATCCAATGAGCGGTCGGCTAGAGCGTCGAGTGGGGATTGCCTACCAAGGCCGTCTGCCCCCACCGAATCCGCCGCTCCCGTTCATTTGCAGCATCTGAAAGTTGGTGATGGCCAGATGTGCCGAAAATAATCCGAGCAAGAGTTCATTGTTCGCAAAACCGTACATCGCCAGCAGGCCCGCAACGATTACCGATGTCCACAAAGCCCATTTCATGCCGCTCCACGGATTCACTCCAAGCAACACGTCTCGCATGATCTGTCCGCCATCCATCGGTATGATCGGAAGCAGATTAAAGAGCCCCATGAAAATGTTGATCGACATCAAGAACCAGAAAAGCTGCACGAGGTAAGGGTTTCCCGATATCGTGGCAGTCGACAAGTCACACAAGGGAATAGGAAATACATTGAAGATCCAAGCCACAACTACCTGACCACCAACGAGTTTTCCGACAACGATTACGAATGCGGCTAACAAAAAATTCGCGACGGGCCCGGCTGCGGAAATCATCACTTTGTAGCCAGTAGACACATGGTCTCGGCGTCCGAAACTGCCGTCGGGAATTGCGAGGCCGCCCATGGAATAAAGCGTGATTCGGGCTCGCTGCCCTACTGACATCATTGCCAAAACGTGGCCGAGTTCATGGAAAAATACGGAAGCAAAAAAAACCAGGACAGTAATCACCATCAGAAAGATGTCGCCCGAGTTCGATCCCCACAACACGGGCAACAGAAAGAAGAACGGGTGAATTCGAACCGGGATTCCAAAAAAAGTGAAATTGATGTCGTAATTCGTCGGCTGAGGTTCAACTGCAAACACGATTGGCCCTTTCACGCGGTGGGGTCTGACGCATTTTTCGGCCGACATTCGACACGATTGGAAATAATGCAATCCGAAAAATGGGTCTGACCCGTTCGAACCCACGATGGCGATTCTACGAGCTTCGAGCGTTGATCGGCAATCGTGCCGGTAGAAAAAAGTCAGGCTCTGCAAAACTGGAGATCGGCTTATGCGGCTTTTGACCGGTAAGCGTCGGCTTCCAAAACGCGGCAAATGAATTCCGCCGCCCGCTGCGTTGCACCTGGGACCGCGTGCTGCCGAGCAAGCTTGTCCAGTTTGGCGATCGCTGCGCCTCGCGCGGAAAAATCGTCCAACCAACGAATTGCCCATACCGCGAGTTTTTCTGGGCAAGGCTTGGTCGTCAAATATTCCGGCATGGGAACCGGTTCGGCTCCTGGCGCATCGGGATCGAATGTCGACCACGAATCGCGTCGTATGTCGGCGGTCCAAAATAAATTGACCAGCGTGATGTACTTGACTCGCATTAAAAGCTGCTTGATCAGCCAAATCGGCCGGGTGATTTTAAAGTAAATCACGGTCGGCTTGCGCTCGGCCAATAATTGCAGCGACACCGAGCCCGAGCAAGCGATGCAAACGTGAGCCCTTTGAATCAGTTCGCGTGTCTTGTCGGCATGAATGTCGATTTCAATCGATCGCAGCTTCGCCTGCGCGCGCATCAATTCGGCTTGTTCGTCGTTGAAACATGCGACGACAACCGAGATCGAGGGATGTTTCTTGCGAACTAACTCTGCGGCGCTCAGAAAGCAACCGGCATTTGCTTCGACTTCCGCACGTCGTGAGCCGGGCAACAAGACGAGCAATTTTTCATCGGCATCGACTTGATCAAGAAATGTTTGGTCGAGCGGTTCTTCGGCGGCGTCATCAAAAAATGGATGGCCAACGTAGGTCGCCGCGCAGTTTCGTTCTGCATACCAAGCCGGTTCAAACGGCAGTTGGCACAGGACGTAATCGACCAGTCGCCGCAGTTTTCTAACTCGCCAAGGAGCCCAAGCCCATATCTGGGGCGCGCCGTAATAGAAAACCGGAATGCCGAAACGCTTAGCGCGTCGGGCAATGCACCAGTTGAAGCCGGGATAATCGATCAGCACGACGGCATCGACTTGGTTGTCGCGAAAGTATTGCGATGCCTGGCGAAGCAATCGCAAAAACGTCGGCAGTCGCACCAGCACACGCAAAATAAACATCAGCGCCAGCGGCGTCATGTCGTGCAGCAAATGGCAACCGGCTCGGGCCATCTTTTGCCCGCCGAATCCGGCGCATTGAACATCGGGACGCATCGCGCCCAATTTTTCCACCAGTCGTGCACCGTGGGCATCGCCGCTCGGTTCGCCAGCCGAAATAAAGATGTTCATGCGAAGTCCGTTTCGCGTTGCAGAGTTGATTCATTCGGAAAGTTCGCGGTGGCGACATGCGGCCACTGTCAAGCCGATCAGTATGATCGAAGCCTACAAAATCCCTCAAGATCAGAAGTCGACTATTGCTGTCTGGCCAATTTTGGGCGCAAAAAAAGGGTCGCCCGTGAGGGCGACCCGATGTTGCAAGCAAACTAATGGCTTACCGAAAGACTACCCGGCTTTTTTTGCCTTGGGAGCGGATTCCGTTGTTTTGGAGTTGTTTTCCTTCTTGTCGTCATCAGCTTCGTCTTCTGCTTTGGCAAAGCCTTTCTCGAATGATTCGTCGCCAAAGACCAATTTGGCCTTGGCTTCGTCATCCTTTTCTCCGTTCACTTTCTTTACGCAGTTTTCGCAGCAGAAGCTCACTTCGACTTCGCCGATTTTTACTTTTTGAGCTGCGTCAACGTCTTCACCGCTGAATGGGCATTTGGTCTGAACGAATTGCTTGGTTTGCACCAATTGCTGATTCGCTTTCACGGCGAACTTAGCAGGATCCTTTTCAAAGTTGCCTTTGCATTTCGGGCAACAGAAGTACATGAACGCATCGCGATACGCGACCGCTTGTTCCTTCTTCACATCCTTCTTGGTCATCATGCAGCACTTGACGTCTTTCAAGTTATCGACGACGACGGCTGTTACGGCCTTCTTGGTTGCTGGTTCTTGTGCGGCTTTCTTAGTTGCCGATTCCTGTGGTGCGACCACAAGTGCGGCGGCCATGACGGCCAACAAAGTGATTTTCAACATTCCGAGCTCCTCCAAAAGTTTCATTTAAGACTTGATTACTAGACGCAGATTTTATCCTAACGCGATGGCTTGGGGAAATGATCCACGGTTTTCGGCCAGAAATCATTGCTTGCAATCAAGCCTGTGTGAAATGAAGCACAATTTCGCGCGGGTTTTTCCTATCGGGTGGCAACGTCAGGCTTCTGTGTCCGAGTCTTTCCAAAATCCAGCCGGCGGCGTTGTAAGTTGATGCCGTGGCTCATCGAGCGTGGGTGACAATAGAAACGCCAGGACGACGAGCACGTCGACCAAGATAAACGCTGGCTCAAATCCCCAGAGGTCGATCGCCCAGCCAACCAGCGGCGCAAAGACAATCGCCGGCATCGCCATCGCTAAATTCACCACGCTCAAATAATTCGCTTGGTCGTCATGCGGCGCAATCTCGAGCGCGTAATTGGAAAGGACGCGAATCGTAATCGGAAAAAGTCCCAGCATCAGGAACACCAGCCAGAATCCTGGCGGACCCAAATTTGGGAAACGACTCATCACCAGTGCGAGTAACGGTGTCAGCGAAAGCGCCAACAGCAATCCGCGCATTGCAAGTCGATTTCCCAAGCGGTCTGCCACCCAACCGACCGGGATGCTGAACAATGTGACGCCAATGTTTTGTGCGATTAGCCAAGGGACAAGCTGTCCATAGCCAAGTTCCAATCGGCCTCGCCCCAAAGATTGATAATGCGGAAACAGAGTGATCGCCATTCCGAACAACAATGAAATTGTGACCAGCCGCCGATAATTGCGGTTCCGCCAAGCCGTCCGAAACGCGATTCGAATGTTGTTCAAAGTTCCGGTTGGGATCGGTGCTTCGCCGTCTTTGTGTTCGCGAACCCCGATCACTACGACGGCTGCGAAAATGAACATCAGCCCGGCGAAAATAAAAATGTGAACAAAGTGACTTCGACCGGCGCTCATCCATGGCCACAGCAAGAACCAAGCGCACAAAATCGCCGCCAGGCCGCCGACCAAACTGGCTCGAGTCATCAGAGCACCTCGGCGGTTGACCTTAACCAGCTTGGCGGAGAGCATTCCCAGAGCGACTTGATGCAATCCGACCGCGACGAAGAACGCGGTATACAGCGAGATAAAAATCCAAGTTAGTGTGATCGGAAACGCCGGATCGAGCTGTTGCCACGCCACGGCCATCAGCAGAAAGGCGACTCCCATTGCGATCGAGCAGACGGCTAGAAAGAGCCGCTTCCGCAGAAGGCGTCGAACCCATTCCGCGAAAAACAGGGGCGGAACGCTTTGACCCAGCCGGTTTAGCATCGGCAAACATCCGCGGAGCCACGCGCCGCCGCCGAGAGTATCGAGAACCGCCGGCATCACGATGCTTTCGGTTTTGAAAATCCAACCGGTTCGCATAACGGCTTGATGGATGGCGAGCAACAGAAAATTACGGCTCGTCGTCTCCGCAGATGCAGTTTGAATTTCTTTGGACGTGACGGACTGAGGCGTGGGCATTTGAAAAAGTAGATGACGGCCAAGGAAAGTGAACTTGTCGACAAATCTCAACTAGATTCAGGCGGGCAACTGGAATTGGCGGCCAATTGCATCTTCAAGTAACTGCGCGACTCCGGCTCGCCGAGGTGAAGCTCACGCTGCAAGTCGATGACCAACTGTTTGGCTTGTTCCAAATCGGCGGCGTCCGCTACGAGTTCGATTTCCGCGAAAGTGCCCAAATGATCGACGTCGTCCAAGCAAACTTCGATCGACCATCGTTCTTTGGATAAATGATAGACGTCGCGACGTTTTTTGACACAAGCCACGAACCGAAACCCAAGTCGATTTAGAATCGTAATTGCCGACTGCTCTGCGTCGGGACTGGGCCCAAGGGGCAATTCGATCTCTTCGCGCATTTTGATGCCCGAGTTGAAACGCGGCCCCTTGAAAGTCAAACAAATCTCGCCGTTGGCATCGCGAATTCGCAGTGCTTCGTCCGTTTGTCGGAAATCGCGTGAAGGGTGATTGAAGTATGAATCGGAATGCGTTTCGCTTCCGCAAAATTTGGCCCCCAACGATTCGATTCGCCGTCGCAATTCGGCGGGATCAGCGACACGGAATTTGTTTTCAACTTCGAAAGGCATGACGCCCCGTTGCGGCTAAGACTTGTTTTCAGACGGAATCGGCCGCTGGTAAAGATGATATTTTTTGTATGGCTCGACTGGAACAAAGCCTTGAATCGAACGAATCGAGCGGATGTTTTCCGAATCGACCCACGATAACTCCCACGCATCGTATTTTTTTGCGCCCAAATCGTCGTACACCTTTTTGATTAAGAGTCCCGCCAACCCGGAGTGCCGATATTCAGGCATCACTCCGAGGCCAATGACTCGAAATCGTTTCGTCCGGCGTAGCCAATACAAGAGCTGGGGCATTCGTAGCCAATCCCAGGGGCCACGCGATCGTTGCAGCGCCCAATTCAAGTCGGGCAACGCGATTATGTATCCCACCAAACGGCCGTCGACTTCCGCTAGAAACGCATGGTCAGGTTTCAAAATGCGTTTGAGCTGAACCACCATGTTGTCCAATTCTGCCGGGGTAAACGGAACAAATCCCCAACCGACGCTGCGGACTTCATCACCCAATTCGTTGATGCGTCGAATGTCCGATTCCAGATCGTTTTCGCTGCCCTTGCGAATTTTTATTTGGGGGTATCGATCGCGAATGCGTTGGCAAAGCGATTCGTAATCATCCCAATTTTTCCGATAAGATTGTCGGTCGTCCAAGGCTTGCATGGCAAGGGCCAAAAACGAACGAACGACTTCAAAGCCGCTTCCAAGCAAAAGTTCATGATAATAGCTCGGTGTGTGAGCCATCATGATATAGGGCGGGTACTGATTCCCCTCGACCAAGACGCCAAAGTCGCTTTTCATCGACGGATTGACTGGTCCGCGGATGGCATCGCAACCTCGTTCAGCAAGCCATTGCTGCGCCGTTGCCAACAGCAGCCTCGCGATTGCCGGATCATTTTCGCACTCAAAAAAACCGAAGCACCCAACTTTGTCGCTGTAGTGTTGTTGATGCAATCGATCGACGATGGCAACGATGCGCCCGACGACACGATCGCCACTGCGGCAGAGAAAAGCTTGCCGCTCGGCGTGTTGGTAGAACGGATTTCCTTTGTCGTCTAACTGCGCGAGGCGTTGAAAATTCAGCGGACGGACGTAACACGGGTCATCGCGATACAAGTGATCCTTGAACGCACGAAACTCGCGCCAGTGCAGTTTGGACACGACCGGGCTTACGGCAAGTTGGCGTGGTGAGCCCATCGATTTGAATTAGCTTTCACTGACGGACTCGGCCGAAGAAAGCGCGCGACGATTGGCTTCCAGAAGCGGCAATTTGGTGCTGATTTCCACCAGAGCATTGACCAACAGGTTCATTTGCTCAGGCGTATGAAGTGCCGACGGCGTCATCCGAACGATCGATGTCCCGTAGGGGACTGCCGGGTACATCACCGGGTTGACGATGATGTCGTATTCGTCCTGCAGCAGTTTTACGGCGCGAAGTGCTTCGACGCCGCGCGTAAAGATCGACGTGACCGCTCCTTGCGGGTTGCCGATTTCGAAGCCGGCTTTTCGCAATCCCGTTCGCAGCGTGTTGACGTTGACCCACAGTTTTTCACGCCGTTCGGGCATTTTTTGCATTAGCTCTAGCGATTTGATCGTGGCGGCAGTTATGCACGCCGGAAGTGCTTTGGTCAGCATGAATCCCGGCGAAACGTGTCGCACAAAGTTAGTGATCCTGGCTGGAGCGCAGATGTAGCCACCAAACGTGCCAAACGATTTGGCAAAAGTTCCTCCGTGAATGTCGACGTGCTCTTCGACGCCGAATAATTCCGGCGTTCCGCGTCCGTTGGCGCCCAATACGCCGGTCCCGTGCGCGTCGTCGACGAACAGCCGTGCGTTGTATTTGTGCTTTAGCTCGACCAAGTCATTCAATGGTGCGAGGTCACCGATCATTCCGTACACGCCATCGACTGCAATCAGTTTGGCCGCGTCGGCCGGACATTCGCTAAGCAATGTTTCCAGTTCGTCCAGATCGTTGTGGCGAAATACTTTGACTTCACCTTTGGAAAGTCGCGCGCCATCGTGAATGCAGTGATGTGCGTAGGCGTCGACAAATACGTATTCGCGGCGGCCCACCAAACACGAAATCGTGCCGGACATCGCTCCCAAACCCAAATTATAAACCAACGACGATTCCGTTCGCCGATACTCGCTCAGTCGTTGCTCAAGTTCCAGGTGCAACGCGGTATTGCCTGTCAGCGGGCGTGCGCCAAGAGGCGTGCCGGCTCCGTGTTCGCGGACTACATCGGCTGCCGCCTTGATCACGTCCGGATGCGTGGCCAACCCGAGGTAATCGTTCGTGGCGACTTGCAGCATGCGTCGTCCGTGCCATTCGAAATGCGGCAAGCAATTGGTGATCGGAAACTGGCGATGAAAAGTGGCGAGTAAGTCATGGAATTGGTCACCAGCCATCTTTTTCATTCGATTCCAAAATACGTCGCACTTTTCAAAAACGTCTGACATGACTTTTTCCGTAGAAGTTGGTGGAGTTGTTAATTGCAGCGGGGGTATTTCGCAATGCCAGAACGGCGCATTAAAATTGACGGGTCAGTCCGTTCGCTATCGGCATATGATAGCCCAAGGTTCTATTTCGGAACGAGCGGGTATCCAACCGTAATCTTTGATTTGAATTAAAGCCAAAGTCAGGTAACCGAACCGAATCAGCGTTCGGCTTTATCGAATACAACGGCAAGTTTTTCGCGAAAATCGCGTATCGCGGTGGCAGGTGATGCGGCGTCCACGATTGCGCCGCCGACCGCAATTCGTGTCGCGCCGGCCTTCAATACTTGATCGACGTTTTCCAAATTAATTCCGCCGATCACAAAAAATGGTAGCGCCACCTGCTGTGCGACTTGCTCGATGAGTGCAACTCCGGCAAGCCGCTGGAATTGCTTGGTTCGGGAAGCAAATACCGGTCCAACGCCGATGTAGGTTGCACCGTCTGAAATGGCGCGTTCGGCTTGCTCGAAAGAGTGCGCCGAAATGCCAATCCACTGGCCGGGAGAAACGAAGCGACGCGCAAGTGCGACGGGCAAATCCTCTTGGCCCAAGTGGACGCCTGCCGCGCCCGAGATCGCAGCCAAGTCCGCTCGATCGTTCATGATCCAGCGAGTCTGGCTGTCTCTTGTCAGCCGCGCAAGAATTTCGCCCCGAGCAAGCAACTCGCAATCGTCGAGCGTTTTAGCACGCAGTTGAATCAAGTCGGCACCTGCGTCGATTAACTCGCCCGCCAACGCGGTAAACGCATCGCGACTTGCGCGGCCGTCAAGCAACACGTACAAGCGTGCTTGAGCCAACGCCTCGTGCGCCGCAGCCCCCACAACGATCGCCTGCTCAAGCTGATACGACTCGTAACGCAATGCTTCGGCGCTGGTCGCCAATTTTCGAGAATGTGACTTCAAACATTCTTCAATCGTTCGCAGCGATTGCTGTACACGTTTGACGTTGGCGATGATCAAGTCGCCGGCTGACTCGCGCGAATACTCTTGATCGGTCTGCAAAGTTCGGCCAACGTCGCCGACGACATTCCGCGATGCAACAAGCCTGTGCAGATCCAAATCGGACAGAATGTCGCCGACCGCATGGCGCATCAGTTTTGCTTTGAGAGCAAGCACCGCGTCGTTGCAGACTAATCGGAGGACGTCTTCGATGACGCGCAATCCCTCCGCCGCACGATTGAAGCTTGCATCCAATACGCGCGAAAGCTCGCCAGCTTCAACGGGGTCGTAATTCTTATTCATGTTTACCTTGATGCGTCGTTTAACCCGGAGCCAAGGGCGACTTTGCAATACCAACGCCGTCGCCGTTGGCTCCGGGTTAAACAAAACGATTCATTGGTGTTCAAGCGAGTTATTTCGCGCGGGGAAATGCTGTCAAAATGCGACATTAGTTCCGGCGACTCTGTCCATGCATGAATTTACGATGAAACAAGCTTTTCCGTAAGTTCCTGCGACGTAAATACTTGGCTTGTTGCATCTCAAAGCATTCCGTTAGAATTCTCCGCCCTGCGATGGGCGATGTGGTATTTTTTGATGTCACTTTCCACGGATAACACCAGTGCGTCAACCGAATTTTTGGAAGTGTTGTTGGCCCGGCCTTTTGTCCTTGTGGCAAAAGGGCGATGTGCGGGGGCTATTGGGTGCGGTGGCGTTTTCCGTTCTGCTGAATTTGGCGATGTTGTCCACGATGGTTTGGCCGCAATTGTTGGGATCGAAGATTCCACAAGGACTTTGCTTAGTCGTGGCCGCGATTTGGATTGGGTCGACTTGGTATCAAGTTCGCAGTGTCCGCCTGTCGGAAACAACTTCCCGCGAAACGGCGGACAATGACGACGCCTTGTTTATTCAAGCTCAGACGGAATACTTAAAAGGGAATTGGGAAGAAGCCGAGTGGCTGCTCCGGCAGCGATTGGCGACCTCGCATCGTGACATAGAAGCCCGACTTATGCTGGCGACTCTGTATCGACACCAAGGCCACCGACAATTGGCCCAAGAGCAATTGCAGATACTGAAACGATTTGACCAAGCAGCGGATTGGGTCGCGGAAATCGATTGCGAGACCGCTTGGCTCGAATCGGAATCAGTTTCTAATGATCGACCGGCGGAAGCGAACGAATCCGAGAATACGAACGAGGATTCGACCGCAGAGATTGAACTTCGTAGAATGAATACACATTCGGTTCGACGAGCGGCTTGACCCAAGCAGCTTGTGTAGCGACCGACGAAATGCAACTCGTCTAGGGGATAGCGAAACCATGTACGAACGATTTACTGAACGTGCCCGCAAAGTAATGCAGTTGGCCAACCAAGAGGCGCAACGATTCAACCACGAATACATCGGCACCGAGCACATGCTGTTGGGCCTTGTCAAGGAAGGCACCGGCGTCGCCGCCAACGTCCTCAAAAACTTGGACGTCGACCTGCGCAAGATTCGCCTCGAAGTCGAAAAGCTTGTGCAGAGTGGACCGGAAATGGTCACGATGGGCAAACTTCCGCAAACGCCGCGCGCCAAAAAAGTTATCGAATACTCCATGGACGAAGCTCGCAACCTCAATCACAACTTTGTCGGAACCGAACACATTTTGCTGGGCTTGCTCCGCGAGCAGGAAGGCGTCGCGGCTCAAGTCCTGATGAACCTGGGATTGAAACTTGAGGACGTTCGTGAAGAAGTTTTGAACTTGCTTGGAAACGGATTGGAGAGTGGCGAAGGCGGAGGCGAACGTGGCGGCCGTGATGTCGGTGCCGCAGCAGCAGCAGGCGGCGAAGCCGCAACAACGAAGGGCAATCGCTCGCGAACTCCCGCACTGGATAGTTTCGGCCGCGACCTCACTGAATTGGCTCGTCAAGGCAAGCTCGATCCCGTGATTGGCCGGGCAAACGAAATTGAACGTTCGATCCAAGTCCTCTGTCGCCGTACCAAAAACAATCCTGTTTTACTTGGCGAAGCGGGTGTCGGCAAAACCGCCATCGTCGAAGGTCTTGCCCAGCGCGTGATTTCCGGCGAGATTCCCGAAATTCTTTCCGACAAACGAATCGTCGTACTCGATTTGGCGATGATGGTCGCTGGCACGAAATACCGCGGCCAGTTCGAGGAACGCATCAAAGCAGTCATGAACGAAGTCCGCCGCGCACGAAACACGATCTTGTTCATTGACGAACTTCACACGCTCGTAGGTGCCGGTGGCGCTGAAGGGGCAATCGACGCGGCCAATGTTCTTAAGCCAGCTCTATCGCGCGGCGAAATCCAGTGCATCGGCGCAACGACCTTGGACGAGTACCGCAAGTACATTGAAAAGGACAAGGCTCTGGCGCGTCGATTCCAAGAAATTATTGTCGACCCGACCAACCCCGCCGAGACGATTGAAATTCTCAAAGGCTTGCGCGAACGATACGAAAAACATCACCGCGTACAAATCACCGACGACGCGATTGCCGCCGCAGTCGACTTGTCGGGCCGCTACATCACGGGTCGTTGCTTGCCGGACAAAGCGATAGACGTGATCGATGAGTCGGGTGCCCGCGTCCGCCTGCGAACGATGACCAAGCCTCCCGATTTGAAGGAAATCGACGAGGACATTGAAAAACTCAACAAGGACAAAGAAGACGCCGTTGCCAATCAAGACTTCGAAAAAGCGGCCTCTCTGCGCGATCACGCCGACAAAATGCGCAAAAAGAAAGAGCAGATCAAGCGAGATTGGCACGACCGTTCGCAAGAGAACGAAGGGATCGTCGACGAAGAAGTCATCGCCGAAGTCATTTCCAAGATGACCGGCGTCCCTCTGACCCGGCTCTCAACCGAGGACTCCAAACGACTTATTCGAATGGAAGAAGAACTTCACAAGAAGGTCATCAGCCAAGACGCGGCCATCAAATCGATCTCCAAGGCCGTTCGGCGAAGTCGCGCTGGATTGAAAGATCCCAAACGCCCGATCGGATGCTTTATGTTCGCGGGTCCGACCGGTGTAGGTAAGACTTTGCTTGCCAAAGCATTGGCTGAGTTCATGTTCGGCGACGAAGACGCACTCGTCGTAATCGACATGAGCGAGTACATGGAAAAGCACAACGTCAGTCGCTTGATCGGCGCTCCGCCGGGCTACGTCGGCTACGAAGAAGGTGGTCAGCTCACCGAAAAAATCCGCCGCCGGCCCTACGCTGTCGTGCTGCTGGACGAAATCGAAAAAGCCCACCCCGACATCTACAACATGCTTTTGCAAGTCATGGAGGAAGGACGTCTCACGGATAGCTTTGGCCGCAACATCGACTTCCGCAACGTGATTTTGATCATGACGACCAACGTCGGCGCCCACGCGATCAAGAACGAATCGGCGTTCGGCTTGCCTGGTGCTGGCGAGGACGCTTCGTTTGAAGCGATGAAAACGCGTGTCTATGACGAAATCAACCGAGCCTTTCGGCCGGAGTTTCTCAACCGCTTGTCGGAAGAGCCCACCATTTTCCGCCACCTGGAAAAGAAGGATCTCAAACTGGTCATCGACCTCGAATTGAGCAAGATTCGCTCGCGCTTGCGCGAACGCGGATTCGAAATCGAACTCACGGGCGATGCCAAGGAATTCTTGATCAAGAAGGGCACCAACCTCGATTTCGGCGCTCGTCCGCTTCGTCGCGCCTTGGAAAACTTCGTCGAAGATCCGCTCTCCGAAGAACTATTGCACGGAAACTTCGCTGGCAAAAACCGGATTCAGATCGACGTCGTCCGCGACAGTGACGGCAAGATCAAACATTTGAAGTTCGAAGGCCTTCACGTCGAATCCGACGCCAACAAGCCAGTAGCCGTCGGAGCCGAAGCGTCGCCGGAGAATGATGTTTAACCGCCGCCTCGGCGCTGGCGGGATCACGCGCCTCCGATTCGTCAAACGAGCCAAGTAGCCCGGCCCTAAAGTTGCACGCACATTCCATGTGCCATCGCTTCCCTCGTTTTTTTCCTCCGTCTGTTCGAACCCTCGCCCATGGTCCCAAAATTGCCGCAGCACATGGAATATGCCTGCTACTTTAGTCAATCGCCTGCTGCCAATTCGAACTACGGTCAGATTCTAGAAAACTTGCCAAGATGACTTGGGCCGCGATCTTGTCGATCCGCGCTCGGCGTTGTTTTTTAGTTAGCTCGCCGCCAATCAATTCGTCCGCGATCGCGGTCGAGAATCGCTCGTCGTAAAAGACTGTTGGGCAATTAGTAAGTTCGCTTAACCATCGGGCGAATTGTTCAACCTCGTTTGATTTTTGGCTATCGCGCCCGCTCAGATGCAGTGGCATGCCGATAACGAGGCCAGCAATTTTTTCACCATGGATCAGTTCGCGAAAATATTTGGCGTCCAAGTCGGGCGAGCGCCGAACGTAGGTCGCCAGCGGCCCGGCCAGCTTTTGTTCGGAGTCGCACATCGCCAAGCCAATCCGGACCGAGCCAAAATCAATTCCCAGCAATCGACCGTTTCGCGGTAGTTCGGGACTCGTTGGAGTTTGGCTCATTAACTTACCGAGGGTATGCAATCGACTAGACTCGCATGGCCTGCGATGGGTCGTTTAACCCAGAACCAACGGCGACGGCAACTTGGGAGCGTCAACGCCGTCGCCGTTGGCTCCGGGTTAAACAAAACGTCTCATTGGTGGCCGCGCGAGGATTAACTATCATCATTGGACCAACTTCAACCCGTCTATAGAACACCGGAGCTTCGAAATGTTATCGACCCGCTACCCACTTTTGATCGCACTTGTCGGATTGCTTGCCAGCGCGGCAATCGGCCTTGGGCAGGACGTTACCACAAAACTTCCGACGTTCCTCACGGACCACATGGTTCTTCAGCGCAACGTCCCTAATCGGATTTGGGGTTGGGACAAGCCCGGGACGGAAGTCAGCGTTTCCGCTGGATCGGCGACAGCCCGTGCGACCGCCAATGCCGAAGGCCAGTGGACGGCGCAGCTTCCTCCGATGCAAGCTGGCGGCCCGATCGAGATCACGGTGAAAGGGACGACCGAAATCAAACTTGCGGATATTTTGATTGGAGACGTTTGGGTTTGTTCGGGTCAATCGAATATGGAATGGTCGGTCGCACAGTCAGCCAATGCACAGCAAGAAATCGCTGAATGCAACGTGCCTCAAATTCGTCACTGCAAAATCAATCATGTTCCTGCGGACAAGCCACAGTCGGATGTTGCATCTGGTGGCTGGAAAGTCGCTTCACCCGAAACGGTTGGAGAATTTACGGCTGCGGGATATTTTTTCGCGAAAAATCTTCAGCGCGAACTCAACGTACCGATCGGAATCATCGGTTCGAATTGGGGCGGGACGCGGATTGAGCCGTGGACTCCGCCGGCCGGCTTTCAACAAGTCAGCGCACTCAAGGAAATTACCGACAAGCTCGGCGAATATCCATCCAAAAACGATAAAGGCGAAATCGACATTGGTTCGCCGATGGCACTTTACAACGGAATGATTCACCCGCTGCTTCCTTTCGCAATCAAAGGCGCAATTTGGTACCAGGGCGAATCCAACATGGGCGAGGGCATGTTGTATCACGAGAAAATGAAGGCCCTGATCGGCGGCTGGCGACAAGCGTGGAATCAGCCCGAGCTTCCGTTTTATTTTGTACAGTTGGCTCCCTACCGCTACGGAGATCCCCAAGCACTGCCCGCAATTTGGGAAGCGCAACTCGCTAGTCTTTCGATACCCAGCACTGGCATGGTTGTCACTACCGACATCGGAAACGTGGCCGACATTCACCCCGCCAACAAACAAGAAGTTGGCCGTCGCCTTGCGTTATGGGCACTGGCTCAAACTTACGGCAGAAGCGAATTTGTTAGTTGCGGGCCTCTGTTCCGTTCGGCTAGCGTCGAGGGCACAACAATCCGCGTGCAGTTTGATTATCTTGGCGGCGGCTTGAAGACGCGCGATGAACTTGCTCCATCCGGTTTCGAGATTTCCGGTGCCGATGGCCAATTCGTTCCAGCCGAGGCAAAAATCGACGGTGATTCGCTTGTGGTCACTTCGCAAACGGTCGCCGCGCCGACTCAAGTCCGATTTGCGTGGAGCCAGGAAGCCAATCCAAACTTGATAAATGTCGCTGGCTTGCCAGCGGTTCCATTCCGCTGGCCCAAGTAAGACGCAAAGTAGCACGCACATTCCATGTGCCGTGGCCAGGGCGGACGGCATACGGAGTATGCCTGCCACGTTGGTAGGTTGAATTCTGCTTGCTCGTTTACGTCAATTCTATCGCCAAACCGTCATACGCGAGTCGAATTCCATCTGGGAGATGAACGTCGATTTTCGGATGATCGATCTTGCATGAGCAATGCGTAAAGTACGTGCGGCGTGCTTTGAGACGTTGAGCGGTCTCAATTGCTTCGTCCAGATTCATGTGCGTCGGATGCGGATCCGGTCGAAGCGCACTGAGCACCAGGGTATCCAAGCCTTCGAGTAGCGGCCAACTCGTTTTGGGAATTGATTTGACGTCCGTGCAATAGGCGACGTTTCCGACGCGAAATCCTAAAACGGTAAAGCGTGGGCCGTGGTCCAAGCGTATCGGCGTGACCTTTGCACCAAGCACCGAAAACGGTTCCCGATCAATCGTGTGAAAAGTCAACGCGGGAACCGATCCGAGATGTGTTTGCGGCTCTTCACGGAATGCGTAATCGAACGACTGGCGCAAGCGTTCCTCGACGTGCGATTCACAAAACAGCGGAACCGCATGACCCAAATAAAATTGGAATAATCGCAAATCGTCCAACCCGAAAATGTGATCGGCGTGCTCATGCGTAAACGCCACCGCGTTGACGATCCCAATCTTTTCACGCAACAGTTGCTGTCGCAAATCGGGCGACGCATCGATCAACAAGTTTCCTTCAGGCAAACCGAAAATGGCGCTGGAACGAGTCCGCTGATTTTTCGGATGGCCTCCGACGCAGACTGGGCAATCGCAGCCGATGGCCGGCACGCCGACGGACGTACCCGTGCCAAGCAAAATTAACTTGCCGCGAATGTCGGTCGTGTAAGGTCGCTTGGCGGTCACGGGGTTGCGAGTTGAGAGTTGAGAAGAGCGAGGCGAAACAAATGTAGCTAACGGAACCACACCGATCTAAGTTGCTTTCCAGAGTCTTGCAAAGCAATGGTGTCAAACTTGGGCTATAGTTGCGGCACGAGAATTGCAACGACACTCTGTGCCCCAATTCTTGGGATTGCGTCTCGTTCAAAAAACAGCGGTTTCACGAGCGTTTTGCGGCCTACCGAGGGGCACGATCTCCGTTGACCCTTGTAGCAGATGCCTATAAGCTGTGTCTAGGAAACGGTTTGCACACCGAGGTCACTTTCGTTTTCCCATTCCGTAATCTTTACCCATTTGACCCGGTCGATTGCCATTTTGGCAGTCCTACCCAACGGATATTTTGATTAGGCGATCATGGAAATTTTGGAACGTATTTGGGAATTGCTCTCCATTTTTTTTGCGGGTCTGCTGAAGTCTTTTGAGCGGACGGTGACCTCGATTTGGGGAAGCGCCAACGCCCGCTACATTCGCCGAATGCAGAGCCGGGTCGACGCGATCAATGCGCTGGAATCGAAATATCAAGGGATGGACGATCAGGAGCTGCGACAGCAAACCGACTTGTTTCGGCAGCGGTTGAATTCCGGCGAGACGCTCGACGATATCTTGGTCGAATCATTTGCGGTTTGCCGTGAGGGCGGAAAGCGATTCTTGGGGTTGCGGCACTACGACGTACAGTTGATTGGCGGCATGGTGCTGCACAGTGGTGCGGTTGCCGAGATGGTCACGGGCGAAGGCAAGACGCTTGTGGCGACATTGCCGGCGTACTTAAATGCGATGTCGGGCAAAGGCGTCTACGTTGTCACAGTCAACGACTATTTGGCGCGTCGCGATATGGAATGGATGGGTCCGCTCTACATTGGGTTGGGACTGACAGTGGGGACGATCCAAAGCGACATGGAACCGGATGCACGTCAAAAATCTTACAACTGCGACATAACTTATGGGACAAACAACGAATTTGGTTTTGACTATCTTCGCGACAATATGCGACCGGCGGTTCGCGGCGACGAACGCTTTCCCAAGCGCCAACAACAAAGCCAAGGCAAACTCAATTTCGCGATCATCGACGAAGTCGACAATATCTTGATCGACGAAGCGAGAACGCCACTCATTATTTCCGGGCTGGCCCATCCCGATGTCGCTCGCTACACCGAGGCCGATCGAATCGCCCGCCAACTGCAACGAGAAGTTCACTACACGGTGAACGAAAAAGATCACACGGTGAACTTGACCGACGAAGGCGTGCGAAACGCGGAACGATTGGCTGGGGTCGAATCGTTTTACACGTCGGGCAATATGGCTTGGCCGCACTTGATCGATAACGCGCTGAAAGCCCATCATTTGTATAAGCTCGATGTCTCTTACGTGATCAAAGACGGTGCGATTATCATCGTCGATGAATTCACTGGCCGCATGATGGAAGGCCGGCAGTGGAGCGACGGCTTGCACCAAGCCGTCGAGGCCAAAGAAGGCGTTAAGATCAAGGAAGAAACGCAAACACTGGCCACGATCACACTGCAAAATTATTTCAAACTGTTCGAAAAAATTTGCGGCATGACCGGTACCGCCATGACCGAAGCGACCGAGTTTTGGAAAATTTACAAACTCGACGTGGTCGCCATCCCAACCAATCGAGGGATGAAGCGGCGTGAATATCCCGACACAATTTTCAACAGCGAAAAAACCAAATGGAAAGCGGTCGCCGACGAAATTGAGCGACATCACCGCTGCGACACGGTAGTCACCCAACAACACGAATTGTTCGTCGGCACCATCAAGCGAGAGTCGGATCAAGAGATTGTCATAACTTCTGCCGACGATGGCAAAGAGGAGACCGTGCCTCGCGCCAAAATCAGCGAAGTCCATTTTCGCGGTCGACCGATATTGGTCGGCACCGTGTCGATCGAAAAGAGCGAGCTGCTGTCCGGGATTTTAGATCGCCGCGGAATCAAACACGAAGTCCTCAACGCCAAACACCATAAACGCGAGGCGGAAATTATCGCCCAAGCCGGTCGAAAAAACGCCGTGACGATCGCGACGAACATGGCAGGTCGGGGTACCGACATCGTATTGGGTGGAAATCCCGAGACCATGGCGTGGGCCATACTACAAGGTAAATACGAAACGCGGCTCGATGTTCCGCGCGACGAATGGGACACGCTGGTTCACGAAATCGATCAGCGCGAGCAAATGAAAGCTGAAGGCGAAAAAGTCAAGAAACTTGGCGGCTTGCACGTTATCGGTACGGAGCGGCATGACGCGCGACGCATCGACTTGCAGTTGCGCGGTCGCTGCGGTCGCCAAGGCGATCCGGGCAGCAGCCACTTCTTTTTAAGCTTGGATGACGATTTGATGCGGATCTTCGCCGGGCCGTTCGTGAAGAAGATGCTCGAAGTCGGCGGCTTCACGGATGACGTTCCGATCGAAAGCCGGATGGTATCGCGACGCTTGGACAGCGCCCAAAAGAAGCGCGAAGAATTCAACTTTGAAATTCGCAAAAACTTGCTCGAATACGACGAAGTCATGGACGAGCAGCGCAAACGAATCTACTCATTCCGACAGAGAATTCTCGAAGGCGAAAATTGTCGCGAGATCATCGCCGACATGATTCGCAAACAGATGGCAGCGCACTTGCCGGTGTTCTTGGCCAGTAATTTCGGCTCAGAAGCCTTCACGAGTTACGCGTCCGCACAATTGTCCACCCAACTGACGCCCCGATCCTTTGGCGACATGCCGCTACAACAAGTCACCGATGCGTTGACCGATGACGCCGAGCGCAAAGCCGAAACCGAAATCATGAGCGCGATCGACGAAAATTTGCCCAACTCGGTCGAGGATGAGAGCGAATGGAATTGGCAGGCCCTGGCGCATATGGCCAACACGAGGTGGAAGCTCAATTTGCGAGATCGCGATTTGATCAAGATCGGACGAGACCGCGTGGATGAGTTCTTGATCGAAAAAGCGAGAGAGGCAATTCGCAAAGTCGATTTATCGCCCGCCGAGGTCATGTTGTCAGCCGACTACGGAATGCAATACGCGTCCCGCTGGGTGTCTGCAAAATTCGGCATTGCCATGGACGTTGACGAGTTTCGCGGCGAAGTCGAACCAGTAATCGAAACCGTCACCGAACGCGTCTTGGCGAAATACAAAGAGAAAGAAGCCGAATATCCCGTCATGGTGGGCTTCTATAAATTTTCCGTAGGCACCGGCCCGCAGTCGCGCATTGATCGCGAAGCTTTGCTCGATTGGGCCGCGAGCCGTTTCGAAACATCCCTCGACGCGGAAGATTTCAAAAGCAAACAACGCGACGAAATTCGCCAGATGTTAGTCGAACATAGTCGCCAACATCAACAAGTCGCGGAAGTCCGGGTCGACGAGATTCATCAACAAGTCGAACAATTGGCCAGCGCTGGGAAAATTCCGCTCAGCTCCGCCAATGGCGCTTCGCAATCGTTGGCCGACTGGTTTCAACAAAACCTACAGTGCGATCTGAACATCGACACCATTTCGCAGCTTGACAAGAAGACCCTTTCGCAAAAGTTGGAGTCGATCGTCGAAGATCGCTATCATCCCGAAATGAGGAAGATGGAGCGCATGGTGCTCTTGGAAATCGTCGATTCGGCTTGGAAAGAACATTTGCTCGCGATGGATTATCTGCTCGCTGCTTGCCGCCAACGCGGAATGGCCCAACTCGATCCCAAAGTCGAGTACAAGCGCGAAGGCATGAAGATGTTCGAATCGCTTTGGCAGTCGATCGGTGATCGCGTGACCGATGTGATCTTCCGGATCGAACAGCTTAATGAAAACTTCGTGAACACGACGTGGAATGAAACGTCCGCGACCCATGAGTCCGCGCCGCAAACCGACACGCCTCGCGATTCGGATCGAGATGGCGAAATTCCACAAGGCGGCGATCGCAAAACTGAACCGATTCGCAATCGTGGCCAGCGTCCGGGTCGCAATGACCCTTGCGTTTGCGGCAGCGGGAAGAAATTCAAAAACTGTTGCATGAACAAAATGGACGCGTAGACTCCGAGAACCGCCGGGGTCTGTCCCCGATTTGCGTAGTCTTCGGAGAAAATCGGGGACTGACCCCCTTTCGTCGCGGTTCGGATAGGCACGTAGCCCTGCGTTTGACCGAATTTAATGGAAATGGAGTTCGACGATGGGTTGGCTGTTCAACCTGCTATATGCCATGACGGCCATTGCTTGCACGCCGCTGATCGCGTGGCGAATGTTGCGTCGACGCAAGTCAATCGCCGGTTGGCGAGAGAAGCTTTCCGGTCAAGTCGCAATTCGTCCAAGCATCCAGCGTCGCATCTGGCTCCATGCGGTGAGCGTCGGCGAAGTCAACTTGCTCGCCCATTTGCTTCCCGGGCTCAAACAGAAATTTCCAGGCTGGGATTTTGTCGTCAGCACGACGACGCAAACAGGTCGCGAGCTGGCGGATCGAGAATTCGGCTCGGAAAACACCTGCTTTTTCCCGTTCGATTTCACGTGGAGCGTCGAAGAAGCACTCTCGCGAATACAGCCGAATTTGGTTGTGTTAGCGGAACTCGAACTCTGGCCGAATTTCCTTTCCTTAACTCATCAACGCGGAATTCCAGTTGCAATAATCAACGGTCGCCTCAGCGACGAAAGCTTCCGGTGGTATCGAAGATTTCGGTGGCTAATCCAAACGAGCTTTGCCAAACTCACAGGCGTCGCAGCTCAGAGCCGGGAATACGGACAGCGTTTCATCGAACTCGGAATCGATCCGTCGCGAGTGGCCGTCACGGGCAACATGAAGTTCGACGGCGCAAGAAGTGACCGCGACAATCCAACTACCACCCAGTTCAATCGTTTGCTGGGACGGACTTCGGACCAAGTCATTTGGCTCGCAGGCAGCACGCAAGACCCAGAAGAACAAATCGCGGTGCAATGTTACGCCGCGCTTCGTTCAACATTCCCTCAGCTTCGGCTGATCGTCGCACCACGTCATCCAGAACGATGCGATTCAGTCATCGCAGAAATTCAATCACTTGGATTCGTTGCGGTTCGGCGTTCCAAGATTGAACAGTTACACCCTTTGCGCGGCGACGAGATTTTGGTGATTGACACGGTGGGTGAACTGGCGGCTTGGTGGGGCGTAAGTCAGATTGCCTACGTGGGCGGCAGCATGGGAGACAGAGGTGGGCAAAACATGATCGAGCCTTCGGCTTTTGGTTGCGCCGTGGCATTCGGTCCGAATACGAAAAACTTTCGCGATGTCGTCTCGTTGCTTTTGACAGACAATGCAGCCGTCGTCGTCCAGAACGCAAATGACTTGCAAAAGTTCGTCCAGAAATGTTTGCAAGATCCTGCCTGGCGCGACCAATTGGGAGTTCGTGCCCAAAGATTGGTCTTGGCGCAAACAGGCGCAACCGAACAGACGATCGACCTTCTTGGGAACTTGGTCGGCCTACCAAATCAATCGATCGAAAAGGCCGCCTAAGCGAAAATACGTCCCAAAAGCGCGTCCATCCGAACCCTTCGCCCGGTTTGAGTTTTCGAATACATTGGACTAAAATACCGACTTCGTTTGTGTCTGTTTTCTGGCCTTTCAATTCGCGCCGGCATCATTCGCGGAACTCGAATGCCGCAGCTTTTAGTTCAACCCAGAGGAGCATTTTCGTGGCATCAGGTAAGTATTTGTTTACCAGTGAATCCGTCAGTATGGGCCATCCCGATAAATTGGCCGATCAAATTTCCGACGGCGTACTCGACGCACTGTTGGCCCAAGATCCGTTCAGCCGCGTCGCGTGTGAAACTTTGGTCACGACTGGCATTGCGATCATCGCCGGCGAAATAACGACGAAAGCCACGATCGACTATCAAAAAATCGTCCGCGACGTGATTCGCGACGTCGGCTACACCGATGACGAAATGGGTATCTGTGCCGACACTTGCGCGGTGATGGTTTCGCTCGACCGCCAAAGTCCTGACATCGCCCAAGGCGTAAACGACAACGCAGCCCAAGGCAAAGCCATCGGTGCCGGCGACCAAGGTCTTATGTTCGGGTTCGCTTGCAATGAAACGCCCGAGTTCATGCCGCTGACGATTTCGCTGGCGCACAAAATTCTTCGCCGCTTGACCGACGCTCGCTTCAACAAGGAAGTCGACTGGCTGAGGCCGGATAGCAAGAGCCAAGTCACGATCGAATACGACGGCGACAAGCCAGTTCGCATCGATACTATCGTCGTTTCAACTCAACATGCTCCTACCGTCAATAATGAGACGATCCGAAAATTCGTGATTGAAACGATCGTGCGGCCACTTTTGCCAGCGGAACTAATCGATGGCGAGCCCAAGTATCACATCAACCCAACAGGAAAATTCGTGGTTGGCGGACCACACGGCGACTGCGGACTTACGGGTCGAAAAATCATTGTCGACACCTACGGCGGTTGGGGCCGACATGGTGGCGGTGCTTTCAGCGGCAAGGATCCGACCAAAGTCGATCGCAGCGCCGCGTATATGGCGCGGCATGTTGCCAAGAACATCGTCGCCGCCGAATTGGCTTCGCGCTGCGAAGTCCAGTTGGCTTATGCAATTGGCGTGAGCGAGCCGGTCAGTGTAAACGTCGACACGATGGGAACAGGACGAATTTCAGATCAAGAAATCTGCGAACTGGTCAAAAGCGTTTTTCCACTTTCGCCGTCGGGGATCATCGACTATCTCCAATTGCGTCGGCCCATTTATCGCAAGACCGCAGCCGGAGGCCATTTCGGACGGACCGAAAAAGAGTTCACCTGGGAATCGACTCACAAAGCCGCCACGCTGGCCGAAAAAGCCAGCACCGCCGTCGGCGCAAGCCGCTAGGATCGCCGCAACAATAGCTGTCATTGAATTCCCTCGTGAATACTACTTGAGGAGTCAACTTATTTCGATCGATTTGTCGAAGTAAAAGCAGTAATCCAGTTCCCTCTCCACCGCGCTTTGCGGGGGAGAGGGCAGGGTGAGGGGGTTCCAAGCGAAATTGCTCGCCGTTGAACGCAGAAAGGACTTGCCGAGCCCGCCCATGAATAGCCGTTCTCGTCGACAGAATCTTCCCGCACGCTGGAACTCCAAACAAGCGATCGCGTTTTGCGTTGTGCTGCTTCTGTTGGTTGGCTACGTCTACCTTCGTCCTGTCATCGAGAAAAAATTTGGCATCAAACTCCCATCTTTGGACAACCGCCCCAACACTGCGCAAACCTCATCGCCCGGTCCGTCTCCAAAGACCTCGGTTCCGGCAGCCAACGGCTCCTCAACTTCCGCTTCCAACGATTTCATTCTCAAGGAAATCTCTAAGAATCGTTTCGAATCTCCCTCCGGATTGATCTACGGTCCGAGCAGAGAAAGGAACCGAATCGATCACGTGATGCTCCACGCAGTCGACGACCCTGATCGACCTCAGCAACACGGAGTCTTTGACGTGCAAGATCGCGACGGCGTGCTGCGACTAATCGACCAAGCGTATGGCTTCGTCAAACAAAACGCGAATAACGTCAACACGAGCCGCGAAGGCGACCGCACAGTGTACACGGTCGATATGGGTGACCGAATTGGATACGTTGGTGGCCGAGTCGGCAAAGATAATCGCCATCCACCGTGCCAAAAAATCGTGTTAGTTCTCGCCGATAAAAACGTAATCACCGCCTATCCAGCGAAATGAGAAGTGATGGATTTGTTGCCCAATGCACCGCTTACGCTTGAGACCAAATATCATGTGCTCGTTGAGATCTCACACAAACTGCGAGACACTCTTGACCTGGACGAGATTCTGAACCAGTTGCTCGATACTCTTCGAGTCATCACCCATTACGATGCGGCCGGCATCTTTGTCGTGAATCGGGACGTCGATATCGCCTACGGGTCCGGTCGGCGACCAAAAACTTTGATCGCAGCGATTTCCCAACGTGGCTTCGATCCAAGTCCTATCGAACAAGATCGCATGCTCTCACGCGGCGACGGCGTTGTAGGTTTCGTCATCAAAGAGGGTCAATCCGTTGTCATTCCGGATGTTCGAGTCGATTCACGATACGTGATCGGACGGTGCGAAACCCTTTCCGAGATCGCCGTTCCGATCATGCTCAACGAACACATCATCGGTGCGCTGAATTTGGAAAGCGACCGGTTGGCGGCTTTTAACGAAAACGATCTCGAACTTTTGCGGTTTTTTGCAGATGCCGCAGCCATCTCCATCGAAAAAGCCGTGCTTCATCAGAAATTAATTGAAAAGGAACATACAGATAGGCAACTCAAAAACGCCCGCGAAGTCCAAATGCAGTTGGTGCCGAAGTGTCCTCCGCTCGTCCCCGGTTACGAGATCTCCGGAATCTGCCTCTCTGCATTCGATATCGGCGGCGATTACTTCGATTACATTGCTCTGGACGACCACAAACTCGGCATCGCAATAGCGGATGTTTCGGGGCACGGTATTTCGGCCGCGCTGGTCATGTCCGCGTTTCGAGCATTGCTTCGCACTCAAGTTCGCGTTCAACCGGACCCAGCGCTTACCGTGCAATTCATTAATCGGACGCTTCCTGAATTTATAGGAGAAAGCGACTTCGTAACCGCCGTTTACGGAATGCTTAATCCCGCAAATGGGCAATTCACCTATGCCAATTGCGGTCACCCTCCGCCGCTACTTTTCCGCGCGGCTGGCGAGATCGAACACTTGGACTCTGGAGGACCGGCATTGGGCGTGTTCGATCATCATAAGTTTGCAACCGGCCAAGTAAACATGCGTCTGGGAGATTTATTGATTCTGTACACCGACGGCGTAACCGAAGCCTTCAGCCCGGATGGCAATTCCTTTGGAGCAGAAAGATTAACCGGTGTCATTCGTCAAAGCCTAACCCTGCCGGTGCACGAAATTATTTCCGCAATCGTCGACGCCGTAAAGTCATTCGCCAGCTCCGACTTATTTCTCGACGACTTCACCCTCGTCTTCGTTCGCCGAACATCTCATTGACGGCTGGCGAAGCGCAATTAGGCTTCAGCCGCAGTACCGCGTACCACTTTTCAATCAGAACTAGACCAGTGAGCGGGAAGGGGTGTTGACGCCGCAGACATCGGCGATGGCGTGGCAGAGCGGGGCGACGTTGTTGGGGCGGATGCCCGCGATGTTGATTCGGCCGTTGGACAGCGCGTAGATGGAATATTTTTCGCGTAGCTTTTGAATCTGCGACGCGGTCAGCCCTGAATAACTGAACATGCCGCGCTGAGATTGCACAAATCCAAAATCCAATTGCGGGGCGGTTTCGCGCATTGTTTCAAATAGCAATTCGCGAAGTTGCTCTAGTCGAACGCGCATGGCGTTGAGTTCATTCACCCAAGTCGCGCGCAAGTCGGCGCTTCCAAGCACCATGGCCGCCAATTGCGCGCCGTGTCGTACGGGATTGGAATAGCTGCACCGAGCGTGGAGCTTTAAATGGCTTAGCAAAGTTGCGGCCGCTTTTTCCGTGTCGACGACGACTGTGCATCCGCCGACTCGCTCGCCGTACAGGCCCATGTTCTTGGAAAAAGAATTGCAGATGAACAGCGGAAGGCGGCTTTCGCAGAACAGCGCGATCGGCCAAGCGTCTCGCTCGATCGATTCGCCCAAACCTTGATAGGCAAAATCAAAAACGGTGATCAACCGTCGTTTGGCCACCAGCTCCGCCAATTCTTCCCAATGGGATTGGCTTAAGTCAAATCCGGTTGGGTTATGGCAAACGGTGTGTACCAAAATTGCGGAGCCTTCGGGAATCAGTTGCAGGTCGCCCATCATGCCGGAAAAATCCAACCCAGTACCTTGTTCGTTCAAATATCGGTACGGCTGTGGGTTCAATCCGGCTGCGCGAAAGATGCCTAGATGATTGGTCCATGTTGGATTGCTGTACCAGATGTTCGCTTGGTTGAGTGATTTTGCGAGCAAGTCCGCCGTCAATCGGAGCGCGCCGGTTCCGCCCAAAGTTTGCAAAGTTGCTGTGCATCGCGATTTGGCGGCTTTGTTATTTGTCCCTAACACCAGTTCGGCGACCGCGCGGTTGTATTCGGCCAAACCATCCATCGACAAATAGTCTTTCGTTTTTTCTGTCGAAAGCAGTCGGCGCTCGGCTTCATGGACGCAGCGCATAATCGGTGTGAGGCCGTGCTCATCTTGGTAGACGCCGACCGTCAAGTTGATTTTGTCGGGATTCGGGTCGCGCAAAAACTGCTCGTTCAGGCCAAAGATCGCATCGGCGGGGGCGGGTTCCAATTTGTCAAACATTTATTTCACTTAAATGCGCGAAAGATTGCCGGCGTTAAACTATATGCATTCCGACCGGTTTCGGTTTGCTCCCTTGACTGGCGAAAAAACGGCGTGCGAGAATCAATGTAGTCCGCGCTGGAGGACGTCGGTAGCCCCCGCCTGGACAACGCGAACTTGGCTTCTGCGTTGTGAAGATCGTCGCATTCGTTTTGGCGTTGATGCAAACGCAGAAAGTCGTTCATGGCAAAGGATCAAATTGGACTTTGGATGGTCGGGGCGCAAGGAGGCGTCGCGACAACGGTTGCGGTCGGGCTTTCGGCACTGCGGCAAAATCTCTGTGAAAATTGGGGTTTGGTCAGCGAACTCGCCAAGTTCTCGCGGCTGGATTTAGCTTCGTGGGATACGATCGTCCTTGGCGGGCATGAAATTCGGCAAACGTCTGCCGTCGGCGAAGCCAGCGAACTGCAAACGGTCAATCGAGTTTTTGACTCTCGGCTACTCGCCGCCGTTGAAGGTGATCTACTTGCGCTCGATCGCAATGTTCGGCCGGGAGTCTTATTCAAGTCAGGTAGCGCAATCGAGTCGGTTGCTTCACCAGCTTTTGCAAAGATCGCGACAACGCCTCGACAAGCCATTGACTTGATCAAAGCAGACTTAGTCGCATTTGCCGACTCGAATCGCCTAGCGAGGGTGGTGGTCGTCAACGTCGCCTCCACCGAACCGTCCGTTGACTTAACTCAGTTTCCGCCAAAATGGGACGATCTGGAGCGCGAGTTAAATGATGCGGATTGTGCGCTTCCGTGCAGCAGTCTTTACGCAATCGCGGCGATGGAATTATCGATGGGTTTCGTAAACTTTACGCCATCGACCGGAAGCGATTTGCCGGCCATTGAAGACCTAGCGATTCAAAAACGAGTCTGCCACATGGGTCGCGACGGCAAGACCGGCGAAACATTGCTCAAGAGCGTTTTGGCACCGATGTTCGCGGATCGCAATCTCGAAGTCATGAGCTGGGTTGGGCATAACATCATAGGCAACCTCGACGGAAAGATATTAGATGATCCCGTGAACAAACGATCCAAGATTGTCAGCAAGGATCGCTTGCTCAAACAAATTCTCGAGTACGATCCGCAGACGCTCGTGACAATTGAATACATCCGAAGTATTGGCGATTGGAAGACGGCTTGGGATCACATTCACTTTCGCGGATTTTTGTCCACGCCGATGACGATGCAATTCACTTGGCAAGGATGTGAT
Source organism: Planctomycetota bacterium (assembly GCA_031409895.1). Classification (GTDB taxonomy): domain Bacteria; phylum Planctomycetota; class Planctomycetia; order Pirellulales; family Pirellulaceae; genus JANMEB01. The sequence continues at coordinate 60,355 of JANNYC010000081.1, read as the reverse complement.
TCGCTGCTGGCGGCCCCGTTGGTACTGGATTTATTTCGGTTTTCCGAATTGGCGTCGCGGATGAAAATCGTCGGTCTAATGCCGTGGCTGGCCTGTTTCTTTAAATCGCCGATGTCCGTTCCCGAACACAATTTTCAAATACAATTTCAGATGCTGGAAGATTGGGCACGACAATGCGAAAGCCGATGATTCGCCGGGGATTTACCTTTGAGCGGTCAATGAAGGCCTCCGAGGCTGATGGCATGTCGATGCTTGCGAGTCCAAGTCCTGGCAAGAAATCCGGCCATTGGGTAACTTTACGGTGAACCCCCAAGAACTAACTATTGTGAGAGATTCAACCATGTTCAAATCCATCGGCTATTCAGTTTGCGCCACGTTTTGTTTGTGGTCTTCGCTGGCTGCTCAAGATACTCCTCCTGCCCAATTTGAACAGCGCGCCGCGGTGATCGTCCAAGCCAACACCGACGACAATGGCCAACAAAGCCAGACTATCGAAATGGTCACGTCCGATGGCGGGAATTTCCTTACGTTTTCGAGCGAAGGGGGCGGAATGCCATTCATGCTTGGCGGCGGGGACCCGATGCAAGCCTCGGAAATGTTGCTGAATAATCCAAGCGTCCAAAAGGAACTGGAACTGGTCGACTCTCAGCGCGAGCAGATTCAACAGATGAAGCAAGAATTTGGAAAAGAAATTAAATCGAAAATCGACGAGATCATGAAGGCCCCCAACTCGGACAAGGGAAAAATCGGCGAAGCGATGCACGAGATCGAAAAGCGAAAAAAGGATCGGCTTGCCGAGATTCTGCTTCCACACCAAATTGACCGACTTAAGCAAGTTTCGTTTCAGGCAAGCGTCAACCAAGGCGGCATGAGTCAAGCCTTACTTTCCAAAGCCGTCATGGAGCAATTGGGAATCGACGAGAAACAAAAAGATGAGTTGGCAAAAAAGGCCGAAGAGTTGACGAAAGAGTTTGAGGGAAAGGTCGCGAAGCTCAAAGCCGATTTGCGAGACGAGCTTGTGAATGAACTTAAGCCCGAACAGCGGGAAAAAATGAAACAATTAATGGGTTCGAATTTCGAATTTGAGAATCAGTCGGGCCCGACGATGCTTGGCCCTGGCATGAGGCGAAGCTCATCCCGTTCGGCAAAGCCCGACAACGGCAACAATTAGTTTCGCTAATCGCCAAACGGAAGATTTTACGCCTCGTTCCCAAGCTTCTGCTTGGGAACAGAGCGTTTTCGAAGCTCCAGCTTCGTCTTGGCGTTACCGGTGGTGCAGCGAAGCAGGAGCTTCGCGGACATGCGTTCCCAAGCCGGAGCTTGGGAACGAGAGCAATCGCTGGGGCTTGGGAGCGAGAGCAATTCGCAAACAATGCCGCTCATTGATTTGCGTTATCGGGATGAACGATCGCCCGCAGGTATTCCGAGAGCCTCGACTGGATATCCAGCAAGTACTGCCATTGTCGCAAATCGAGTTGAAACCATTGCCCGCGCGCGTCGCCTTCGACTTGATTGATCAAGTTTCGCAGTCGCATGTGAAGGTACTCGAGGACTTCGGACATCTGAGCGGCTTGAGCGGGGCTTAGCCGTATCGGCAACTCAGGCGGTGCCAGCTCAAGCAAATCCAATTGGTAATTCGAGTTGTCTTTCCATTGCGCGGGCAAAGACACTGGGCTGTTATCGGATCGCTGCCGATCGTGGGGGGGCGGGGAATCCGGACGCTTCCGCTCATTCTGTGGGACGGCGCGAGGATGATCTTGCAATGGACCCAGCCGCCGATTGATTTCTTCCCGCGTTCCGTACAACAGCGTGCTGCGGCCAATCGAAAGCACGTCTCCGTGCCGCAAGATTCGAAGTTGGGTTTCTTCGCCGTTGATCTTGGTTCCATTGGTGCTCTCCAAGTCGGTGAGAACCAACTGGCCTTGATCGTATTGAATCCGCACATGAAAGCGGCTGACGCGCTCGTCGTTCAATTGAATCGAGTTTCCTTCCTCGCGACCGACGGTCACTGGAACGCTCAGATTCTTATAGACGCGACCGCGATCGGCACCTTCGACAACTCGTATCGTGATCTGTTGCATGGATCGAACTGATAGGAATCGTTAATCAACGACTTCACATTAGCTGCTTTGAACAGCTTCAATATTATCACGAATTCGAGTTGACGACGTGCGGATTTGAGAGAAAAGTTGTCCGAATCTTTGCTCCTTCACGAGAATGCGAAAAGTGCCCCTTACCTTCGAAACAGCCCAATAAGCTTGTTTTTTCGGTCTAGAAGTGAGGTCTTGCCCTAACCTTGAGGATTCGCATTCCGAATTCACAAATCGATTCGAGGTGGGTGACATGAGGAATCGTTCAAGTGACAACATTGCGATCGGCTGAAATGCGTGCGGTTTTTGTGCCCAAGCCCCGCGGTCAGACGTGATCGTTCTCGCCGCGACTTGCGATTTGACGTCAATTCGAATAGATTTTCGAACGCGAGAACTGCCGAGGTCTGTCGCCGATTTGCGCAGTCTTCGGAGAAAATCGGGGACTGACCCCTTTTCGTTGCGGTTCTCGGATAGGCTCTTAATCAAATGCGTCCGTAGCTCAATTGGATAGAGCATCGGTCTTCGGAACCGAGGGTTGGGGGTTCGAGTCCCTCCGGGCGTACTTTTTCGATTTTTGGTACTGGAGCAAACATGGAATATCCAATCGACATGCGCTTCAAGATCATGGTGATCGCCCCCCAAATAGACGTCAAGGATGCCAAAGGTGAACCAGTCTGCTATGTCCAGCAGAAAATATTCAAGCTAAAGGAAGCCGTCACCGTTTTCACCGACAAGTCGAAAAGTCAACGATTATGCGAAATCAAAGCGGATCGGATCATCGATTTCTCGGCCAGCTATCACTTCTTCGACGCGCAAGGCGATAGTTTTGGCGGCGTTCGCCGAAAGGGCATGCGCTCGATTTGGTCGGCGCATTACGATGTCATCGACGACGCGAATCAACTTGCCGCGACGATTCAGGAAGAAAATCCGATGGCCAAAGTTTTTGATTCGCTTCTCGGCGAGGTGCCCATCGTCGGCATGTTGTCGGGTTACGTTTTCAATCCGCGTTACGTTCTCAAGGACGCGTCGGGCCAGCCTGCAATGCGATTGAAAAAGCAGCCGGCTATGCTCGAGGGTAAGTACCTGCTGGAAAAATTGCTGCCGATGGACCCGGTTCATGAGCTGCGCTGCATCATGTCTTTTCTAATGATGACGTTGTTGGAACGACGTCGCGGTTAGAACCTCGGGCGTTCGGTTGATTTGGGGCGGCCGAGTTGGGCGAAGGAGTTTGTGCGGGCAAGCTCGCGATAGTCTTGCCGTGATTTATTAGCTCCAACGATCCGTCAAATTGTTCAACCAAAGCAGAAGCGTTTTCTAGCCAATCGCCCGTGTTGATGTACACGACCGAACCCTCGCGTCGCATTTGGGGAAAATGCACGTGCCCGCAGACAATTCCGTCGACGCCGCGATCTTGAGCAGCGCGGATTAGCTTTCGTTGAAAGCGGCCAAACGCCCCGAGCATGCGTTTCGATGTGCGCTTGATCCAAAACGAAAAATAGACCGGGCGACGATGGAACTTGCGCAAAACAACATTCAGCCCCAAATTCACGTCGATGACGCGATTGAACAAGAAACTGCCAACGCGCGATAGCCATTTCCAATTTCGCTCGATCGAATCAAACAGATCGCCGTGAACGACCAGCAAGCGGCGACGATCGACCGTTTCGTGAATGAAATCATCCGCGATAGCGACTCCGGAAATTTTTGGAATCCGGCGCCGCAAAAACGAATCGTGATTGCCGGGCGTGTATCGAATGACTGTGCCGCGAGACTGGAGTTCGATCAACCGGTCGATGATACCCGTGTACGACGCAGGCCAATGCCAGTTCCAGCGCAAACACCAAGCGTCGACAAAATCGCCGACCAAATACAAATGATCCGGCTGAAATTCTTTCAAGAACGCGAGTAACTCGTCACCTCGAGAGAGTTTTTGGCCCAAGTGAGAATCGCTAAGAAAGATCGAGCGTACTGGAACCGTCATTCGTTATCCGTTTGGTTGACCACGTAAATTGGAGTTTCAGACCTTGCAGCCGAGTGAAAAAAGTGGGGCGCGCTTGCAGCCTGCCAGTTTTCCCCGGTGGGTTTTGGCACGTTAAAAACCTGCCCCACGTCGCTTCTGCACAGGTTGCTAATTGGTCAAAGAGTGCGGAGCTTTGGGAGCCAAGTGTTCAACTAATTGTTGGCGGACGTGCGACAGGATTTGGGAACTGACCGATTCGTAATTTCCTTTGATGAAAGCGCCCGCTGCCGCTTTGTGGCCACCGCCGCCAAAGCTTGCCGCCACGTCGTTACACGACAGGTCGCACCGACTTCGAAAACTGATCTTAAAGCCACCCGTTGCTTGTTCGATCATGATCACGGCGAACAATGTTCCGTTAATTTCAAGCGTTTGATTGATCAGATCTTCGGTATCGCTGGGAAGGGCCCCGGAATTGGTAAAGTCCTCTTTCAAAATATGAGTGTAGACGAACCGGCCATCCAATTCGGTCACGATTCGCGACAAAACGAATCCGCGAAGCCGGACGCGGCCCACTGATTCATGCTCGTACAAGTCGCCGTAAATCCGGGCTGGTGACGCGCCGGCTTCGACAAGCCTCGCCGCCAACTGGTAAGTGGCTTGGGTCGTCGAGCCAAACCGAAACCAGCCGGTGTCCGTTGCCAATGCGGCAAACAGGGCGGTCGCTGCATTCGCAGAAAGCGGAACCTCCAGATGATCGGCCGCTTCAACGACCAATCGCCCGGTCGCCTCCGCTGCAGTGTTCTTAAACACGACCGCCCCTAAGTCGTCTTGGCTCACGTGATGGTCCAAGATAATCTTCGTCGCCGACGTGCTTTCCAAAAAAGGACGAATCGGTGCCAACTGAGCCCAAGCACTCGTGTCCAAAATAATGACAAGTTGTGCGTCGGCCATTTGTTTCGCTGTGATATCTTCGCCGATCACCATGATCTCGTCTCGCGGATCGATGAACTTCAAATTCGGCGGCGTGGCCTGACCGTTGACGATGCGAACGCGTTTCCCCATTTCGCGCAGCACATCGGCCATACCCAATTCGCTGCCCAGCGCATCGCAGTCCGGGCGAATGTGGCTGGTCAAAATGATGTCGTCTGCGGCGCGGATGATTTGGCAGAACTTTTTCCAATCAATCGTCATGGGATGTTCTCAGGCGAGATGTTTAGTTCGTCTTGGGCAATTTTTCGGGTCTGCGTGATGTCGGTTTGTATTTGGGCCTGTAATGCTGCCGAGGATTCGAATTGACGAATATCGCGCAAGCGGCGCACAAAATCAACCTCTAGGACTTGGCCATACAGCGATCCGCCAAAATCCAAAACGTGAATTTCCACTTTAGGAAGCCGTTCGCCGAAGGTCGGATTCGGGCCCACGTGAATCGCCGCCCAATGTGCACGATGATCTAGATGAGCTCGACCCGCATAGACGCCAAAGCCTGGGACGAGCGTATCGATCGCTTCCAGATTGGCTGTCGGAAATCCCAGCTCGCCACCGCGGGCTTCGCCGTGCATGACCATTCCGCGAATCCGATACGAGTGGTTGAGCATCTCAGCCGCCGCGTCCACGCTTCCATTTCGGATGAACTCGCGGATACGACTACTAGAAACGAAAGATTCTCCGACAAGCAGCGGCTCGACGATACTCAGTTGAATTTCATGTTGCTGACAGAGGACTTCAAGCTGTTTGATTGTGCCTTGTCGGCTGTGGCCGAAACAAAAATTGGGGCCTTCAACAATGCCTTTGGCTCCAATTTGTTGACAAACCACCCGCTTGAAAAATTGATCGTAGGTAAGCTCCAGCAAGGCACGATCCGTTGGAAAAGCCACGACGACGTCCACGCCGACTTCAGCTAACAGTTCGGCTTTTCGATCGATCCAAGTCAGTGGAACCGGTGCCGTTTCCGGTCGCAAGATTTGCATGGGGTGCGGATCAAACGTAAATACAATGGCCGGACCGCCAAGCGAAATCGAGAATTGCTTGAGTTGCTGCAAGATGCGGACGTGGCCCCGATGCACACCGTCAAAATTTCCGATCGTCAGCGCGCCTCCGCGCCAGCGTGCCGGTAAGTCCTCAATATTTCGGATGAGATCCACGTTGGCATGCAAGTCGAAAAAATGTTGCCAGGAAAACGGGAAGCGGTCACCTATTAGTCCAGCCGTTTGGGCGTCGGAAACTCGATCGTGAATTGGGTTCCGCGGTCCACGGCGCTTTGGACGCTGATGACGCCTGCGTGCGCTTCGATGATTTTTTTCGCCATTGGAAGCCCCAATCCGGTTCCGCCTGGCTTGTTGGTGTAAAAGGTGTTAAACATCTTCAGCAAGGTTTCGTCATTCATGCCGCAACCCGTATCGATCAAATCCAAAGCGATTCCGCGCAACGTCTGTCTAGTTCGGGCCATCAGTTGGCCCCCTTCGGGCATTGCTTCAAGGGCGTTTTTCACGACGTTGGTTAACGCGGCCAGCAGCATCTGCGGCGCGAGCATCATGCTGGGTAATTCATTGTCGAAATACCGGACTATTTCTACGTTTTGACGCTTGGCCTGGGCTTGAAACAAGTCAAGGACTTGGCCGACTTGTTCATTCAAATTGCCCGCGCGCAGCGACAACTTGTTGAGCCGAATGAACTTTGTAAAGTCCTTCAGCAGCGTTTCCAATCGAGAACATTGTCGCTGAACCATTTCGACGCGATCCGTAGCGCGGCGAGCTTGAGGAGTCGACACGTTGGCCAAATCCTCAGCCAACAAGTCCATGTTCATGTTGATCACGGACAACGGATTTTTGATCTCGTGAGCCAAGGCGCTAAACAAACCGGTCAGTTCGTCGATTTGATTTCGCGATTCTTCGGCTTCGGACTGATCCTTTGCGCTGGGAGGGAACATAAATTTCTGCCGAAAGCTAAACCTCGAATTCGAGGCAGGGCCTCGCTGGCAGTCCGTTCCCAGGCGGGAGCCTGGGAACGAGCCAATTGTCGAATTCATCGGAAGCGACGATCCAAGTTAGCGACGATCGTAGCGTCCGCCTCCGCGGCCTTCGCCGCCGCCGCCACCACCGCCACCACCGCCACCACAGCTGCTGCGACCACCGCCGCTTCGGCCTCCTCCTCCTCCTCCTCCGCCGCCGTGGCTGCGGCCACCTCCACCACCACCACCACCACTTCGTCCGCCGCCGCCGCCGCTTCGACCACTTTGTCCACCACGTCCGCGACCGCCGCCACCGCCGCCGCCGCCGCTACGACCACCGCCGCGACCGTCACCGCTTCCGCCATGACGGCGCGGTGGGCGGTCACTGCCGCCTCGGTTATCTTCGTAGTCGCCCAATTCTTCGTCTTCGCCACTGCGTTCCTCGCGGACCGCGCCCGCGAATTCATCTTCCAAGCCTAATTCCTGCATTGCGGCTCGGCGACTAAGTTTCACGCGGTCTTGGCCATCGACATCGATGACTTTGACTTTCATTTCATCTCCGATCTGGCAGACATCTCGCACGCTGGAAACGTAGCCGGACGACAGTTCACTGATGTGGCAAAGTCCGTCTCGACCCGGCAAGATTTCGACAAACGCGCCGAAGTCCGTGATGCTGGCGACGGTCCCATCGTAAATCTTTCCGATTTCGACGGTTGCCGTGCAAGCCTGGACCATGCCCAACGCTTGGTCGGCCATTTCTTGATCGGCACTTGCGATCACGACAACACCGTCGTCGTCGACTTCGATGACCGTGTTGGTTGTCTCCTGAATTTGGCGGATATTTTTGCCGCCCGGGCCGATAAGCATACCGATCTTTTCGGGATCGATTTGCAATCGGACCAATCGCGGAGCGTATTGCGAAATGTCCGCGCGCGGTCGTGGGATCGCGGCAAGGATCTTTTTGAGAATCTCGATTCGAGCGGTTCGAGCTTGTGTGAGCGTCGCGCTGACGATTTCCATGCTAATTCCGCGAATCTTCAAATCCAATTGGATTCCGGTAATGCCGTTTTGCGTACCGGCTACCTTGAAGTCCATATCGCCGAAATGGTCTTCGTCGCCGATGATGTCCGTGAGCAGCACCCACTTATCCTCGGATTCCTTGACCAAGCCGATGGAAATGCCCGCGACGGGATTGGTGATTTTTACACCGGCGGCCATAAGGCCAAGCGTTGCGCCGCACACCGAGGCCATCGAGGACGAACCGTTCGATTCCAAAATGTCGGAAATGACGCGGATCGTGTAGGGGAATTTTTCCGGATCCGGCAGAACGGGATTGACGCTCCGTTCAGCCAGCGCCCCGTGTCCGATTTCACGGCGACCTGGCCCACGAATCGGTTTGCATTCGCCCACGCTGAACGGCGGGAAGTTGTAGTCGAGCATAAACTTCTTCGAGTACTCATCGCCCAAGCCGTCGACTCGTTGTTCGTCGCGACCCGTGCCTAAAACCACAGTGACCAAGGCTTGGGTTTCGCCACGTTGGAACAAGGCGGAACCGTGAACTCGTGGCAGCACATCGACCAAGCATTCGATGTCACGAATGGTCTTGGTATCACGACCATCGGCTCGCCGGCCCGATAGGATCAAATCGCGAACGACTTTTTCTTCCAAACGATGCCAAGCCGTTTTGAAGTCGGCTTCTTTGATTGCGTTTTCGGCTTTCGGATCGGGAACCAAGTTGGCGAAAGCCCGATCGCGCAAATTTGACACGGCTTCTTTGCGAGCGTGTTTTCCGCTGGTTGAATTGGCCCGCGCGAAGTCGTCATAAAAAGCTGACTTCAGGCGTCCATAGATTCCGTTATCCGGAGCCGGTTCGAATTTAGGTTTGGCATTTCCGACCTTGCGAGCAAATTCGCGTTGCAACGCGCACAAGTCGCGAACCACTGCGTGGGCGAATTCAATTGCCGCGAACATTTCGTTTTCAGGCATCTCGCGGGCAAATCCTTCGATCATAGTGACCGCCGTTTCCGTGCCGGAAATGATTAGATCGAGATCACTTTCCTCCAGCTCATCATGCGAAGGGAATACGATGAACTGTCCATCCAAACGTCCGACTCGGACCGCCGCCACCGGTTCGAAAAATGGAACCGAGGCGATGAAAGCCGCAGCCGCAGCTCCGTTCATCGCGATGACGTCGCCATCGGCTTGGCGATCGCTGGCGCAGACCATCGATTGAATTTGGACTTCGTCGATAAAGCCTTCGGCGAACATCGGGCGCAAGGGCCGATCGATCATCCGCGAGGTCAGCGTTTCTTTTGTGGTCGGTCGCCCTTCGCGTTTCAAAAACCCGCCGGGGAACTTGCCGGCTGCCGCTTGCCGCTCGCGGTAGTCGCAAGTCAGCGGAAAGAAGTCAATTCCCGGCCGAGGCGCGGAAGTCGTCAAAGCGTTCAATACGACGGTCTCTCCATATTGTGCGATCACGCACGAAGATGCTTGCTTGGCCCATACGCCGGTTTCCAGCGAGAACACTGAATTGCCAAACTGTTTTTCAACTCTAATTTTCACGATAATTCTTTCAAAAAACTTTCATCCAAAAACAACAACTACAAACACGACAGCGGTTACGAAAAAGTGGGTCATCTATTCACGATCGGGCTGACGAAATAACAAGCCGCGACGAACGCGAGCCAGTTTCATGCAACGGAGCGCGAGAACGATCCCTCAACGGGAGAAGTGCCGTCAGCACGGGAAACGAAAGCGATGGCATCGGTGCGAAACTGCGTCGCGTTTATTTTCGAATGCCCAATCGCTCGATCACGATTGCATAGCGTTGAGAATCAACGCGTCGCAAATAGTTCAACAGACGACGTCGCTTTGACACGAGGCCTAACAAGCCGCGGCGCGTCGAATGGTCTTTGGGACGCCCCTTCATATGCTCGGTTAGACCTTGAATGCGCGTGGTCAAAATCGCCACTTGCAATTCGGGCGAACCTGTGTCGTTTGCGGATTTCTTAAAATCCGTAATCAACTGCTGTTTTCTTTCTTTCGTGATCGTCATTTGCGGTTCCAGTGTGCGGCGTAAAACTCCTCGCCGCGAGCTTGCTGAACTGTCTCCTTAATTAGGTTGAATTCCTAAAGGCTCAGCCAGTCAACTCACTTGTCGTAACATACATCTAGGCACCAGTTTACCGAAAGACGATTTTTTCGCAACCACAAACCACTGCGGCATACTATTGAACCAGAAACCCAAGGCAAAATAAGGCATTTTTGCCCACGTTCTTGAGTTCAACCATCGTCAAGGCTGAAAATTTTTGGCCGACCTCGAGGCTGTGTTCCGGTTGCCACTCCTGGCTACACGGAGTCGTTGGCGGAAAAAATCTATTTCACGTCAGCCGTCCATTGTTCAAGCGGTTTTTCCAACACGATCACGTCCGGTTGCGATTTTGCGAACTCGCGTTTGACGCGCTCTAGATCCTTGGTTGGAATATGCGCGGCAATGTAAGTTTTGGCTCCGATTTGCTCGTCGACCAGCGTCCGATTTTCAAGCAGCCATGTCGGCAAGATCGCCACGTCGATTTTCTTGCCGGCTAATTCAAACGGTTCAAAGTTCGCGGCGCTGGCGTCAGCATCCCCGACGTGCAACACGGTTCGATCGCCGAGATGCATGATCAAGCCAAGATTTTGAACTTCGCTGTTGCGATCGCCCGCGTGCTGCAAACGAAATGCTTCGATTCGAATGCCGTTTTGTTCAAGCTTTTTCATCTCGCCTGGTTCGGGCCAGACCACGGTCGCTTGATTGGCCACGCTGGGCTTGCTGGCTGAATTGCGGATCGCCAAGACGACTTCTTCGCCAGCCATCAACATGCAATCCGAGTTCTTTTGGAGAAACCCAACGGCAGTTTCAACTTGGAAATGGTCAAGATGCACATGCGAAACGAGTGCCAGCACGACATTGTCGAACGGTTGCTGAGCGTCCATCATCTGTTGAAATGCTGAATCGGGCAGGGCACCGTACCCGTAATATTCGTCTTTGACAAACGCATCGATCAGAATCGATTTGCCATTTTCCTGAATCAGAAATCCTTCGTTGACCAGAAACGTAATCGCCAGAGGCTGTTGCTGTTGGATCGCTTCCTGGGCAGACGATTCGACAGACATTGATGTCGCGAACAGCAGGCCAACGACAAGCACGATTCGCAATTTCCGAATATCCTTGACGACAGTATTAAGGCAGGGTTCTGGCCGCTGATTCCCGGTTGTTTCCGACATGTGTTTTAACCTCCGTCGAATCGGTTTATTTCAATACGGACGTTGACATTGGTGACAACATTGTTGGAAAGTTGCCAGCATTTTACGCCAACCAGCTTTCTTCCGCAACAAAAATCGCGACGCGTTTGTGGCGCGTCGCGATGGTGTGCGAATTGGCTTTCAAATCCGCGAGCTTAGGCGCTCTTGGCTTCGGGCATGGTGAAGCGGGCGGAGCCGGATTTGACCATGGATTCGTCGATGACGAATTTAGCGCCTTTGGGCATGTCGGGAAGCTCGAACATCAGGTCGAGCATGATTTCTTCGACGATCGAACGGAGGCCACGTGCTCCGGTTCCTTTTTCCATCGCCTTTTTTGCAATCGTCCGCAAAGCATCGTCGGTGAACTTCAGGTCGCAGTTTTCCATGCTGAATAGCGACTGGTATTGGCGAACCAGCGCGTTTCGCGGTTCGGTCAGGACTTTCATCAGGCCGCTTTCATCCAGTGGCGTGAGGGCGCTGATCACCGGCAAGCGACCTACCAACTCCGGAATCAAACCGAATTCCAAGATGTCGTCGCTGGTTATCATCGGCAGCAGTTCGCCGAGCTCGCGATCTTCCTTGAGCGTTGCCGACTGACCAAAGCCGATCGTCTTGCGACCGAGACGGCGGCGGATGATGTCGTCGATGCCGACGAATGTTCCACCGCAAATGAACAAGATGTTCGTAGTGTCGATTTGAATGTACTGCTGTTCGGGATGTTTGCGGCCGCCTTGGGGCGGGACGTTGGCGACGGTCCCTTCAAGCATTTTGAGCAGCGCTTGTTGCACGCCTTCGCCGGAGACGTCGCGCGTGATCGAGACGTTATTCGACGTCTTGCCGATCTTGTCGATCTCGTCGATGTAGATGACGCCGCGCTGAGCCGCTTCGATATCGAAATCGGCTGCATGCAACAGCTTGAGCAAGAGGTTCTCGACGTCTTCGCCGACGTAGCCCGCTTCGGTCAACGTGGTCGCGTCGCCAATGGCAAACGGAACATTTAGCACGCGAGCCAAAGTCCGAGCGAGTAGTGTCTTGCCGGAACCGGTTGGCCCTGCGAGCAAAATATTGGACTTTTCGATTTCAACGTCGTTGGCTTCGCTGCCTTCGGCCCCGCTGGTCAAACGCTTGTAATGGTTATGGACCGCGACTGCCAAGACTTTCTTGGCGTGGGTTTGGCCAATCACATATTGGCTCATTTTTTCGACTAATTCGCGAGGCGCGGGGATCTTGTTGAAAAGTTTTTTGGTCGGGCCGCGACGGCGATTTTCCTGTTCCAAAATGGATTCGCAAAGCTCAATGCATTCTCCGCAGATGTAGACGTCGCCTGGGCCTTCAACGAGCGGGCCTACGTCACGGTAGCTTTTGCGACAGAAAGAACAGAACGCATTTTTCTTGGGGGCACCGGGACGGCGGGTACCTGTCGTATCATTTCCAGCGGGCATGGTCACTCCAATTCAAGTCCAACCGAAGTTGGTCAATCCAGTTGAGGCTCGAAAATGTGATCTGGCTTACGCAGCCAAACCAAGTGTGCATCCATGCCGCAATCTTCGAGCGTAAGTAAATTCTGATTTTATTGAGGGATCGCTCCAATCATTCAGCTTGGAATGGTTTAATCCGACTATGCAAAACGTCTAACTCAAACTCTACAACCGGCGTTACGCTCAAGCTCCCTGGTGTGGGGATTCTGAACTTTCCGGCAGTATTGGCGGTTCCTTTATTTGAAGAGCCGTTTTGTTTAAAGCTTGGTCAGATACTGAAGTCATTACGCGGTTGAATTCTTTTTCGTTGATCTCGCCTTCGTCACGCATGCGACGAAAGTCGGTTAAATGATCGCTGATCGTCGGATTGGCTTGCTCGATTCCGCGCCGCACCTTTCGCACGGCATAAACGGAAATCGCAATCAAGCTTGCCAAGGCCACAAAGCCGATGATCAATCGTTCTTCGCGGCCAATCAGTCGTAAATAATCCGTCAGTTGGTTCCAAATATTTTGATTCGACATTATGAGACAAGTCGCTCAAATCGTGAAAGTCCCAGCCCAAGGCCAGCGGAATCGGAACCATATGCCCTGCGCAAATGGTTCGCTGGTCATTATATCGAACACAATTGGTCCAAGTTAAGTTCATTGTCGCGCAGCCTGCATGATTCGTTTCTTACGCCTATTTGTACGCAGCCCAACCGGAAAAAGTTCGCTACCGTACAACTTGTTAGTAACATTTGTGCTGGAGAGTCTCGGACACCTTTTTCCAACCCAATACAGACCCCTGCGGCCGCCAGAATTTTCGAACCAACCGGGGATTTCACCCTGTGAATAAAGCCCTTGGCGGCGAAAGTCGATCCACGAATTGATTTGGTCTATCTACCGCAAAGCGGCGTGTCCCCCCAAGTTCAAAACATGTTGAAGTTCCGCATTTTGCCGAAAAGTTGGGTTGTGGCATTGGCCGTAACCGCCTTGGCACAAGCCCAAACTGTCGGGCCGCCGCCAGTTCGATCCTTTGCCGATTCCGCAAAACCGATTACTCGGCCCGATACTTCCGCTTCACAAGCTCAGCGCTACGCCACGCGCAGTCGACAGTTCACCATTCCGTTTTCTATTGTCACGCAAGATCAAGTGATCGTCGAAGTCCTTCTGCATGTTTCGTCCGATCGCGGACAAAACTGGGAACAGTATTCTCGCGCGGACTTGCGCCAAACCGATTTCCGGTTCGCCGCGCCAGAAGACGGCGAGTATTGGTTCGCCGTCCAAACGCTCAATCGAAACGGACAAAAGGTTCCGGCCAATGTCGCAATGCCGGAGTTGATCGTCGTCGTCGACACCGAAGTCCCCACGATCGAAGCGACTTCTGGGACGGACGCCGCAGGTCGCGTCACGCTCGACTGGCGAGCGCGAGACGCACAGTTGGCGACGGACTCACTTTCGATTCGTTATCGGTCGGCGAGCGCTGGAGCGGACTCACCATGGACCGAAGTTCCGGCAAAAGTCACCCAAGTACCCAGCGGGCCGTTGCTCCAAGATACTTATGCGTTTTGGCCCGAAACGAATGAACTCAATCTCGAACTCGAAGTCAGTATCCGCGACCAAGCAGGCAACCAAGCCACCACGCGCACTTCCGTCTTTCGCACGCAAACATCGCCGCAGTTCGCGCCCATCGCTGGCGTCGCTGGCAATATCCCAGCGAACAACCAGCGCGCATCTTTGCCAGACAAAGCGATGACTTCGCCGATCGAAACCGAACGTAATTCCGGCTTTCGCCGCCGAAGCGCTCCGGCGTCAGAGCCGGCTTCGTCCGCCGAAAATACTTCTTCAAAGCAATCCGCAGTGCCTTCGCCAGTCGACTCCAACCCGCAAGCTGTCCAATGGCGCAGCGCACGCCATTCCTCCAGCGGAAAGTTTTCCGCGCGTGGATCGACGCAAAATCCTCCCATTGCCTCCCCGACCATCCAACCGATTGCGCCGAGCAACATTGCGGCTCCCCATGTCGCGCCGGATCTATTGGCACAAAACAATTTCACGCGAGCCAACGATACGCCGACTCAACCCGCCGTTTTGGTTTCGGGTCGCTCGCACGCCGACGCCGATCAGGAACCGCATAGCGTACTCACCCAGCCGCCGATCACTTCGGAAATTCAAAACCAAGCGATCTCGGTCAACACAAAACGATTCCGGCTTAACTATCAAGTCGAAGCAATCGATCCAGCCGGCGTGAAAGAAGTCGCGGTTTGGACGACGCGCGACGCCGGAAAAACTTGGGGGCGATTGGGCTCGATTGAAGATGCAAACGGCCCCTATCCAGTCGAAGTCGACGAGTCGGGTCTGTACGGTTTTCGGTTGGTTGTCATTAGTCACAGCGGTTTGAAAAGTCGCTTGCCACAGCCCGGCGATCCAGCCGACAAATGGATTCGCGTCGACGCCGATCCGCCATTGGCCAAGATCACTTCGGCTCCCTACGGCTCCGGCGATCAAGCCGGCAAGCTTGTCATCAACTGGGAAGCTAACGACGATTTACTCGCCGTGCGACCGATTGATCTCTCCTACAGTACACGCCCTGACGGACCTTGGACAACGATCGAAAAAGGACTGCGCAACACCGGCAGTTACACTTGGGGCGTACAACCCGACGCTCCCGATCGCGTCTATCTGCGCTTAAGCGTCCGCGACGAAGCCGGCAACGAGAAAGTCGACCAGACCAATTACGCCATCGACATCTCCAACCTCTACCCCCGCGGCCGCATCCAAAGCGTCGAACCGATCCGCGAGAATAACTAGCCGCACGAAGTCAATTCGCAATCGGAACGGGGTCTGACCACCTCAGAACAAGCGGCGAGTTCGACAGCTCGTGAACTGGTACTGGCCGTAATTGCAGATGAAACTTCCGTTACGCGGTCCAAATGGTACGCATTCATGGGTCTGACCCCCTCGAATCCAGCGGTAATTTTCCAAACTCGTGAACGGTTACGCCAAATGGTAGAATATTGAAATGACCAAACTCAATGAAATTCTATCCGCCGCCCAGTCACTACCGGCATCCGAACGCGCGCAACTCATCGCCGCGTTGTGGGACAGTTCGTCGCCGAACGATTGGATTGGGCCTAGTGGTGCGTGGCTTGCTGAATCTCAACGCCGCAGCAATGAATACGATGCTGGCAAAATGACCGGCGCGTCGTGGGATGTTGTCCGGGAAAAAGCGAGACGAAAAGCTGCCCTCGATGACTAAGATCATCGCTTTTATTTGATGCGTCGATATCCGTTTCGCATAATTTAACGCGTAGTTGGCCACGAGACTATTGTCATTTCCGTCGCACACACATCTCGTTCACCCGACTATTGGTTCAACCGCTAACGCAAGGCTCGACGCCTAATCCGCGGCTGGGACATTACAGAGTGCGAAAATCACGGTCGCTGGAAACGACGCGGACGACCTCAATGCCATCGTCGATCGGGCGGTAGAAAATCACGAAGCGCCCAACAACGCTGCTTCGGATGCCGTTTCCAAATTCTGGTCGCACTTCGCCGAACTTCGGCGTCGTTGCGATGAGCGAACACTTTTGCTCGATGATTTCAACCCAATGTGCGGCTGCAATAGGCTTGTCGCGTGCGATGTAATCGAGAATGTCGGACAAATCCTGCCGTGCGGCTGGCGAAATGACTAACGTCGCCATTTACCCAGCCTTTTCGACTAACTTTCGGGCTCGCTCGCACAATTCGGAAAACACCACGTCGCCGTCGATCCCTTGGCCGGCGTCTAATTCGCCAACTCCCTTTTCGATATCAGCTCGCAACTGTTGGCGATTCATTAGCAGCCGAACGCCGTCAGCGACCGCTTCGTCAGCGGACTTGTATAGACCAGATGCAACTAACTGTTTCACAAACTGAATTGCATCGGCCGGCAGCTCAATATTCATAGCGCGATTCCTCAAAAGTCTTGACTGTTGGGATTTTGGACGCTTGGGCTCATTTTAGCCTCTCTAGCTTGCCGGTTCTATGCTCGTTTCATTCTGCGAAAGCGGTCTTGAATTGCGACTGGGACCGAGCTGGCTGGGAAATTTGCACGGGAAAATCGCTTGAAAGGAGAATCTATTCATTCGGTCCACGATTTGCTCCTATTGGGACACAGCGTTTTTGTGTTTCATTACTTTGGAGGGATTGATGACGGGAATTCAAAGAGGATCGTGGACCATTAAATCGGTCCAAGTGAATTCCACGCCGGTGTTGAATGCAGAGGGCTTTCGTCAGCTTGTTGTCAAGGACAAAGCCGTCGCAATCGAACCGGCCGGGATCGAGTTCTCGGTCGAGCAGTCAACGACACGGACCGCCGTATTGGAATCGAGGTCGCAAGTTTTCTTTGCCGACTTCTTTTCTCGCGACGGCCAGTTGACGTTGCACTTGTCACGACCATCGTTCGATGAAAAAATCAGCTTGAGCGCTCAATTGGATGCTTAGGCCGCGCTTTCGAGAATCTGCACGGAATTATTTATTCTTTATTGTTCGAACTTCCAACAGACTTAAAGCGACAAGAGCAGCTTCAATCGAAGCTGCTCTTTGTGTTTCTTGTGGGGCAATTGGTCGTGAGCATGGCTGTCGTTAGCCTACGAATCTTGTGTTCCAACGAGACAAGCTCGTTGGGGACAGGATTAGACATACTTCATTCCCATTTGATAGCTACAAAAAGTACTAGAGTGCGTCAGACTATTGCCTCGAACCGGGAATGACTTCCAATTCGATTCGTTCGCTGCCACGAAGGACGACAATTTTAACTTTCTCGCCTGGTTTTAGTGCAGCGATTGCCGCACTAAAGTCCTGAACATTTTCTATTTTTTTGCCAGCCAATTCAACAATGATGTCATTGGATTTCACTAACGCTTTGTCTGCGGCGCCGCCCGGAGTCACTGTGACTTTTGCGCCGATGACATCAGCCGCGTAATCTGGCATTGTGCCCAAGGAAGCTCGCGCACCCGATCGGGCCGATGTCGGAGCAGATGACGCTTTGTTTTCAGTAAATTTCGGTGGGGACTCGGACGTCGCCAAAGTTAGAGCCATTCGTTCCATGAAATCTGCAATCTGTGCGGCTCGGTCGTAATCGAGTTTTTCGGGCGTGTCGCGCGGAGTGTGATAGTCGGCGTGTGTGCCCGTAAAAGCCGACAAGATCGGAACGCCAGCTTGGTAGAACGAGGTCGCATCCGTTGGCAAGTTCGTGTCCTTCTGCAACTTGACGGGCAACTGAGTGACAACGTGCAGCCGTTCAATGTGGCTGCCCCAAAAGTCGGATGATCCGATCCCTTGCAGGATGAGGACTTTTTCAAAGCGTCCGACCATATCCATGTTCAAATAGGCCGCCACGCGCGGATAGATCGAAGCAGCTTGCGCCGCCGCAGGACCGGCCGTCGATTTCGCTTGCAAGTCGGCGACGTAAGCGTGCGAACCGTGTAGGCCAAGCTCTTCGCCAGACCAAGCCGCGAAGATTATATCGCGACGAAACCCGCCGGGATTTTGCTTAACTTGCAGAGCCAATTCTTCTGCGACCTCTAGCATCGCTCCGACACCCGAAGCGTTGTCATCCGCGCCAAAGTGAATTTGTCCTTTTTCTTCCTCACGTGCCAAAGACGTTGACGTTCCCATTCCCAAATGGTCGACGTGCGCGCCAATTATGATGACTTGCTCGCTGGGGGTCGGGCCGACTTGCAAACGCCCGACTACGTTTCGGCCTGTGTCGGTCACTTGTTGTACGTCAATCTCCGCACCGAGTTTAACACCAGGAATCTCAAATCCTGTCATCGGCTTGCCGTCATCAAGTTTGGTTTGCAGCTCATTAAGGTCTTTCTCCGCAAGTTTGAGCCAGCCGCGCGCAACATCGTCGGCAATAGAAATCACTGCGATGCTGGTTCCGGAAAGAGTCGAGTCGCGTTGCAGCGGAACTAGCTGTTCACGCGCGAGCGAGGTCGGGCCACTGACAACAATTATGCCTTTGGCACCCAAGTCGCGAACCGCGCGGGCTTTGTCGCGCAAATTGGCGGATGTCGCCAAGTGCTGGCGTTGTTCGGGCGTTGTTTTTTCAGGCATGAATCGAAACACCAGGACCCATTTGCCTTTGACGTCCAATTGGGCGAACGAGTTGTATGCGTCGAACTTTTCGGATTTCGGTGCGACGATTCCGTACCCGCCGAAAACTATCGCGCTAGGTTCAATCGTGCCGGATTTAGAAAACGAAAGTGGCCGCCATCCCTGATCGACTTCAAAAGAGTTTAATTTTTCACCGGTTGTCGCCGTTAACTGATTATTGGTGCCAAGTTTCGCGCCAGATAGAAAGGTAAACTGATGAAACCAAGTCCCGTCGGGCGCATCGGGCTTTAGACCAATTTGGTCCATCGCGGTCGCAACGTATTCGGTTGCTTTTTTCTCGCCTTCGCTTCCGGTCAAGCGACCTTCAAGCTCTGGCCGACAGAGGTATGCCACATGTCGCGCGATGTCCGACGCGTCGTCGAGTCCGAGGGCTTTAAGCGCGACCGAATGATTCCACTTCGCCCCATAAATCTGACCACCTTTGTCGCCACTGCGAGTGCTCGTCCAATACATTTGATCGCCGTCGGGAGTGAAGACTGGCAAACTATCGAAACCCGCCGCATACGTGACGCGAACCGGATCGCCACCCTCCGCCGAGACCATGTACAGTTCGAAATTATCAAACCCATGCTTGTTGGTTCCAAAGATCAAATACTTGCCCGACGGATGGAAATACGGTGCCCACGAAAGTGCATTGAGGCGAGTCAACTGGCGTTTGTTGGTGCCGTCAATATTCATCGTCATGATTTCGGCGGTATCCGTTGACGTAAAGTGTCGCCAACAAATCTGCTTCCCATCCAGCGAAAAAAACGGCCCGCCATCGTAGCCCGGTTCTTCCGTCAGCCGCCGCAATTCGCTGCCGTCAGCTTTCATCAAGTAAATGTCGCACATGAACTCCGGCGTCTTTTCAAATTGGACTTTTTCATCAGCCGTCATGCTTCCGTCGTAGCCTCGGCGGTTCGACGCAAACGCAATCCACTGACCATCGGGAGAATAGCTTCCTTCGGCGTCGTAGCCTGTGGCGTTCGTCAAGTTCGTGTAATTTTTGTTTTGGCGGTCGAAAGCATAAATCTCAAAATGCTCGTCGTAGTCCCAAGCGTATCGTGGTGCATTGCCACTGGCGCGAAGTTCGATGAGTTCCTTCTGTTCCTTGAGCGCGTCCGGATCGTCTTGCGTCGAAGCAAAAAGGATGCGATTCAAGTCGCGATGAATCCACGCGCACGTCGTCTTGCCATGTCCGGGTGAAATTCGTTCCACGTCGCCGGACTTCAAATTCATCAGATAGATTTGAAAGAACGGGTTATCGGGTGATCGTTCGCTTTGAAAGACGATCCAATTTCCGTCCGCACTCAGATAGCCTTCACCCGCTCGCGGTCCGTCCAAAGTGACTTGGGAAACACTCGTCACCAGCCGAGCTTCCAATTTGGCTGCGGCGGCCGGGTCTAAATTGATGATATCTTCAAGTGCTTGCTGCGCGACACAAACTGCGAATGGCGGGCAAGCGGAAAAAAATAACGCAAGAATCAGGGTGCAAGCGGCAATATAATAAGGTCTCATGGCGATCCTTTTTTTGACGGGTGCTGGGTTAACAAAGTAGATCGGCGACAATCGACTGCGGCGAGCACAATCGTAAATCCCCGTCGTCCATTCATTATTCTTATTGCCGTTACTGAGCCAAGTGCCCCATACTACCTTGGTTAATCGGTGAGGCGTAAAACACTCGGCGTTGTGGTCAGCACGCGGCAGATAATTCGGCTAAAATATAACGAACAGACAATTTGATCAGCGGAAAGAATTATGGCGATAGCTACGTCGGAATATGATTGCGTGGTGATCGGCGCTGGACCGGCGGGTGGAACCGTTGCGTGCTTGGTCGCCGAAAAAGGCTGGCGAACGCTGCTCGTCGAACGCGAGGCATTTCCCCGGTTTCACGTCGGCGAATCGCTAATGCCGGAGACGTTTTGGACGTTTGAGCGGCTTGGGATTTTGGATGACATGCGCCGAATTGGCTTTACGCGAAAAAACGGCGTACAGTTCGTCAATCACAACGACAAAGAGTCGCAGCCGTTTTTCTTTGACCAGCATGATCCGCGCGACTGCTCGACGACCTTTCATGTACATCGCGCGGACTTTGATAATTTGTTGTTCGCTACGGCGACGAAGCGGGGCGCGGAATGTTGCGATCAAACGCGCGTCGTCGACGTTACGTTTAACTCGAAGCCGCCGCATTCTGTTCGCTTGCAAGGGGCGGACAATGTCGAGCGGACCGTCAGCGCTCGCATCGTCGTCGATGCAACGGGGCAACAATCGTTGCTTGCCAACAAGCTGAATTTGCGGGTCGTCGACAAGAATTTAAAGAAGGCCGCGATCTGGACGTACTTCGAAGGCGCGCAGCGAAACGGTGCGCCGCAGCCTGAAGTCACTTGTGTTTTGCACACCAAGGCCAAGGACGCTTGGTTCTGGTACATCCCGCTCAACGACAACACGGTCAGCGTCGGAGTGGTCGGCGATAACGACTTTTTGCTCAAAGGTCGCAAAACGCCGGAGGCAACTTTCGCAGCGGAGTTGGAAAACTGTCCTGGCGTCGTGCGGCGGATCGCCGGATCCCGCCAAGTCGGTCGCTATCACGTCGCCAAAGAATTTTCGTACACGACGCGGCAACATGCGGGCGATGGCTGGGTCTTGGTCGGTGACGCTTTCGGATTCATCGATCCGATATACTCGTCCGGTGTGTTTTTGGCCCTGAAATCCGGTGAATTGGCGGCCGATGCGATCATCGACGGACTACGCAATCATGATTTGTCCGGCCAACATCTTTCGCGCTGGTGCGATGAGTTCAATGGCGGCATCGTTTGGATTCGCAAATTGGTTCAAGCGTTTTATACCAAAGAATTCAGCTTCGGCGCGTTCATGAAAGAGTATCCTCAGCACGCAGGCAATTTGACGGATTTGCTCGTGGGTCGCGTGTTCGAAGGAGATCCCGGCAAGATCTTCAAAGAGATGGACCCGTGGTTAGAACAGTTGAAGCAATCCGCGCCAGCGACGACGACGCTTGCAAAAAGTTCTTGCCCAACGGCATGAAGTTCTCTTGGCGGCCGTCGTCGAATTGAGGTAAGCGTTCACGGGTTGGGGTCTGATGCATTTTTCGGCCTATTTTGATTGGCGTGAAGGAAACTTGAATCCGAAAAATGGGTCTGACCCCCTCTAAACTAGCGGTAATTTTCCAACTCGTGAAGCGCTACCGAATTGAGTGACAATATGGCTACGGCATCCGAACCATTGACTAATCGCCGACCAACGGCCCGACGAATAATGCGCGGACGATTCCGCGAGCTTGAGCAAGCACTGCGAAAAGTCGATTGCGGACGATGCACTCCAGATGAGTTGCATGAGTTGCGTATTGCCTGTCGCAAAACCGAAGCGGTTCTGCGGCTCACTCGCGATGCGGCCAAGTCGCGGGCGTGGCGGTGGTTGCGGCGAAACATCCGACTTTTACGGCGAAGCTGCAACTCGCTGCGTGACGACGACGTGTTGTGCAAATGGCTTGTTGATAACGATCAGCAATCCGAAAATGTTCGTCGTCGGCTCGTTCGCGCTAGGCGAGCAAAATTGTCAGTCTTCAAAAAGCAAGTCCGACAACGGCTGCGCAAACGACGATTGGAACGGCGGTTGCGCCAAGTCTATATGCGAACCAGGACGCAGCGCAACGAGTCCAACGCCAACATGTTGTTGGGGCAACGTCTGTTTCGAGAACTAGCACACTTGGTTCAAGCATTTCCGAACCAGGCCTCCGACGCGCAGGGGCTGCACAGATTGCGGATCGCGGGCAAGCGAATGCGGTACGCGGTCGAGGCAGCGACCGAAATCGTGCCAACAATCGAACTCGGCGAATTGGTGGAATTTTTGCGCTCGATGCAAAAGCAACTTGGGGCGATTCAAGATCAGATCGTGCGCGAAAAGAGGCTTGCAGAGTTGAGTCCGCGCCTCGCAGGGTCACATTCGCTGACGGATGCCGTAGCGAGTCAACGCGACTCGATCGCCATCTTCTCGCGCTGGATTCACGAGCAACCGCTAGAAAGAATCTTGGCCGACGCGACTGCCGAAATTATTTCGCTGATGCGCAACGATCCACTGGAGTCGAAATGAGTCGCCAAGCGAACGCTGATGAGCACAACTCGAATTCAAATGAAATGAAAGTTCCTCCTGACGACGAACACAATCGACGGCTCGTCGAAAATGTCCGCCCCTCGAAATGGAAAAATCCGAAACCGGACGGACGCTATAACTTGGTGGTGATCGGCGCTGGTGCGGCGGGATTGGTTTCCGCTGCAGGAGCCGCAGGGCTTGGTGCCAAAGTCGCTTTGATCGAGCGGCATTTACTAGGCGGCGATTGCCTCAACGTCGGGTGCGTACCATCGAAAGCTCTGATTCGCGCGGCGCGAGCTTGGGCGGCTGTTCGCGGCGCGGGGCAATTCGGCATCGAAATCCCTCCGGGCTCCCGCGTTGATTTTGGCGAAGTCATGTCGCGCATGCGCCGCTTGCGCGCCGACATCAGCCCAATCGATTCGGCCAATCGATTTCGCGAGTTGGGCGTCGACGTATTTTTCGGCCAAGCAACTTTCAAGGGCCCTGACACGATTCAAGTCGGCGGCGAGACTCTGCGATTCAAGCGCGCCGTGATCGCGACCGGTGCCCGCGCTTCCTCGCCCCCGATTCAGGGACTGGAGGCTGTCGGCTTTCTGACAAACGAAACCATTTTTTCTCTAACCGAATTGCCACGCCGTTTGGCGGTGATTGGCGCTGGAGCAATCGGTTGCGAGCTTGCTCAGTCGTTTGCACGCTTCGGGAGCGAAGTCCATCTAATCGAAGTCGCCGCTGGCATCTTGCCCAACGAAGATCGAGACGCGGCCCAACTTGTCGCCAAGTCGTTGGAGCAAGATGGAGTACGCATCGTTTGCGGCGCAAAAATCTCGCAAGCCTCAAGCACGCCCGGTGGCAAGCTGCTGGTATTGGAATCAAATGGAACGCGAAACGACATCCTCGTCGACGAAATTCTGGTTGGCGCGGGACGCACGCCGAACGTCGAAGGGTTGGGGCTCGAATCTGCCGGTGTGGCTTACGACAAATCGGGCGTTCAAGTCGACGATCGATTGCGGACGACGAATCGACGTATCTTTGCTGCGGGCGACATTTGCTCGCGGTTCAAGTTCACGCACGCCGCCGATGCGATGGCCCGAATCGTAATTCAGAACGCAATGTTTTTCGGAAGATCCAAAGTCAGCGCATTGACAATGCCGTGGAGTACTTTTACTGATCCGGAAATCGCCCACGTTGGTTTGTACGAAAAAGAGGCCCAAGAAAAACGTTTGAAGACGACGTCGTTTGAACATCGCTTTCACGAGGTTGACCGTGCGATCTTGGACGGCGAGACTGAAGGCTTCATTCGCGTTTTGGTGAAAAAAGGTACCGATCAAATCTTAGGGGCGACCATTGTCGGCTCGCATGCGGGTGACCTGATTTCAGAAATTTCGTTGGCAATCGTCGGCGGTTTGGGCTTAAAAACCATCGGCCGCACGATTCACCCGTATCCTACCCAAGCGGAGTGCATCAAAAAGGTCGCCGACGCATATAATCGAACGCGGCTAACCCCGCGAATCAAATCTCTTTTCAAGAAATGGTTGGAGTGGACGCGCTAGGTTCCTCGTTCCCAGGCTCCCGCCTGGGAACGTGCTGAATTGCAGGCTCTGCCTGCGGGAACAGAGAACTGAGGCAGAGCCTCGGCGGCAGTGCGTTCCCAGGCGGGAGCCTGGGAACGAGGCAATAAATTGGAGATAGTTGTATGAAGTTTGTTCTTTTTGCTCTGGTCGTTATCGTAGTCCTGGCTTGGTTTGCTTTTGGCAGTCGCTCTGCTGCCAAGCAGGCCTCGGTTGAGACCAAAATCAAACAACTTCAATACACTGATGAACCCATTTCACAGGTGACACCCATGACCAAAGAAGACGTCGGGCTGGACACGCTTCCCAAAACAGAAGCCGATTGGAAGAAGAAATTGAGCCCCGAGCAGTATCACGTCTTGCGGGAACACGGAACGGAGCGTGCTTTTACCGGCGAGCTTTGGAATTCAAAAAAAGAAGGCGTTTATGTTTGCGCCGGTTGCGGCCAGCCCTTGTTTAGTTCTGACACCAAATTCGATTCGGGCACGGGTTGGCCAAGTTATTGGAAGCCAATCAACGAGCAAAGCGTGGAGACTCATGAGGACAACACGTTGTTCATGAGTCGAACCGAAGTCGTCTGTAGTCGTTGCCAAGGCCATTTAGGGCACGTTTTCGACGACGGCCCAAGGCCAACCGGCTTGCGCTATTGCTTGAACTCGGCCGCATTGAAATTGGAAGCGGCAAAACAATAGTTGGCAATTACGCCTCGTTCCCAAGCTCCGGCTTGGGAACGCCGCGTTTTCGAAGCTCCAGCTTCGTCTTGGAGTCGCCCGTGGTGCAGCGAAGCTGGAGCTTCGCGGATACGCGTTCCCAAGCCAGAGCTTGGGAACGAGGGCGTAAAATGCGAGGCCGCAGCGATCTTACCTGTCCAACCAAAGGCCGAGGTATTCTTTGACGCCGAATTGGGAAATGAGTAAGTTCCTTCCGCTTGGGATTGCCATCCCCGGTCCGAGGCGAATGTTTTCGCTCAAAAAGTTCGCCGGAATCGGATCTACTTTGACTTGATATCGCTCGGCCAACATAGTCGCGCGCTTCAAGTGCCACGCGGATGTGAGTAGTCCGACTCGCATCGGGCCTTGGTCGGCCAACCATTTCTTCAATCCTTGAATTTCTTCGGACGTATCTGTCCCCAATTTAAGCTGAACGATATTGGCGTCAGGCACTTTGAGTCCGGCGAGAATTTTTGCCGACTCGTCGTACAACTGAAGTTCTTTTTCTTGTAAGTCATCGCGGCGCAGGCCTGTCACCAATATCTTGTCGACTTTTCCGGCGTGGAACAATCGTGCGGCCAGCGCTAAACGATCGCCCATGATCGCGAGCTGGGGTACTCCGGCGGGAGTCGTATCCGAGCCGCCTCCCAACACGAGGATCGCGTCGAATTTCTCCAATTGGAACGGGTCAGTTTGCAAGTAAGGACGTTCCAAGCTCGTGATCAACTTGTTCGCCGTGAACGAACTGCCTGCCAACGTCAGCAGCAACCAACTCGTCCAGCACAATAAAGCCGCGAGCCGAATTCTCCACATCGTTACCCAGTACGCCGCGAGAAACAAAAACAACCAAATGATGCCGGTCGGTGACGCCAGACTTTGCAGCACCGATTTTGATGCCTGGACACCCGCAAAATAATGCACTACACCAAGCGTTCCACCGATGAGCACGGTCAAGAGCACCAAGTGCGGCAACAACCTTGGCGGCTCAATGATCGAAACGCCTTCGTTGCTTGCGCGATATTCCTCAAATTCGTCACGTCGTTTGAATCGCATTATTTCTCCACTGTTTTTGCATTCGTATCAAGCGCGAGCAAAGCATTAAGGCCGCCCGATTGAAAACCGGTCAAATCAAGCGACACGAACCGAAATCCCAAATCTCGCAGCCTCTTTACCAAGTTTGTTCGCGTCGGCTCGGAAGTCAGCAACGAAAGTTGATCAGCGGGGACTTCAATGCGAGCCAATTCGCCTTCGTGCAGGCGAACTCGCAAGCGATCGAAGCCGAGACCTTTCAAGAATTTTTCTGCGGCGTCAATGCGAGCCAATCGTTCCTCGGTCGCCGCAACACCATACGCGACCCTGCTTGCCAAACAAGGCGCGGCGGGCTTGTTCCAAATTTCCAACCCCCACCAGCGGGCCAACGCGCGAACCGAGTTCTTATCGAGTTTGCATTCCGCCAACGGATGTAGGACTTGAAAGTTAGTCGCCGCTTCAAGCCCAGGCCGATAATCGCCCAAATCGTCGAGATTAGTTCCCGACAAGATTGTTTGAAAAACTTCTTCGCCACGCAGCGCGAATATTTCGCCATACAGGTGCGATTTGCAATGAAAGCAGCGCCGCGCATCGTTGCGCTGGTAGTCGGCCAATTCCGTTTCGTGCGTCTCGATAATGCGATGTCGAATGCCGATTTGCTGGGCGATGCGTTGCGCGATTTCTAATTCACCGCTTGCAAGGCTTGGGCTAACTCCGGTGACCGCAAGAGCATGTTCGCCCAATGCTTCGAACGCCGCACGCCCGACGACGGCGCTATCGACGCCGCCGGAAAACGCAACGGCACAACTACTAAGCGGCCGGATGAAATCAAACAGTCGCTGGGCAACTTCGCCGCAAGAATCAGCTTCGTGCGGCGCAGCGACGGTGTTGTGTTTCGTTTGGATAGTTGTCATTTCTTAATTATCGCATTAGCTGCTGGAGTCGGTCAAATGCGGCTCCGTCTGGATTTTTCGCATTTTCCCGCGTATAACGACCGTACAAATCCGATCGGTTCGAGCTGTTCCATGTTAAGTTTACAATCGACGTCGTCCGAGCGCTGGCTACTTCAAGTCGATCAGGACTTGGAAGAGATTTTGATCGATCATGCGCATTGCGAGAAAAAGGCCGCTGGCTGCGCGATGAATTTGCTTTTTTCGTATGTTGATCGGGGAGACTTGTGTCGCGATTTGGCTGAGATCGTCAACGAGGAATTAGAGCATTTCGGAATGGTGCTCGATTTGTTGCAGCGGCGCGGGATTGCTTTTCGCAAGCTGCGACCCAGCAACTATGGTCGACAGCTCCATGATTTGGTGCGCAAATTTGAACCAGACCGCGCGGTCGATCGGTTGCTCGTCGCTGGATTGATCGAAGCTCGCTCGTGCGAACGATTCGACTTGCTGCGCAAGCATGTGCCCGACCCGGAACTAGCTGCGTTCTACGATAGCTTGTTCGAATCCGAAGCCAGGCATCACAGTACTTATGTTCGATTGGCCAAACTTTTCCAAAGTGAAGCCAAAGTGAAACAACGGTTAGAAGAACTCGCCGCCCTCGAAGCCGAGATCATCGCGATAGGCGATCCGCTGCCACGAATGCACAGCTAGGCCCTCGCCCCAAATCTTGTTCCCTCGCCCCGGTACTCTGGGGAGAGGGAACAGGATTTGCGCAAATCGCAACACGAAAACGCCTAACGGCGTTGGGTGAGGGGTTTTAACATTATCGAATTCTCAAACACCATGAACCAAGCGACAAAATTAAGTCCCCTAGATGGCAACGAATCGACCCTTGCGCGACTGCGCGAATGCGGACGCATGTTTCATCGGCGCGGTTGGTCGCTGGGTACAAGCAGCAATTACAGCGCGGTCATCGGCCGCAACCCGCTTGAATTGATCGTCACGGCAAGCGGCAAAGACAAAAGCCGCTTGGGGCTGGAAGATTTCGTTCGAATCGGCGCGGATGGACTGCCGACCGTCGCGGGGCAGCCGGCTTCGTCTGCGGAGACTCTGTTGCATGTCGGCTTGGCAAAGCGGGGCGACGTGGGTGCAGTGCTGCACACGCATTCGGTTTGGTCCACAATTTTGTCGGAGCGATTTGCTACAAATGGCGGCATCGAAATCAGCGGTTATGAAATGCTCAAGGGTTTGGCGGGTGTAAAAACTCACGAACATCGCCAGTGGGTTCCGATTTTCAACAATACGCAAGATATTCCCGCGCTTGCGCGAGAGGTCGAGGCTTACTTGAATAAAGGTGGGCAAACCTGTCACGGCTATTTGATCCGGCGACACGGTTTGTACACTTGGGGGCACGACTTGGCCGAAGCAACTCGGCATATCGAGATTTTCGAATTCCTGTTTGAATGCTTGGGCCGGGATATGCAACTTGGTGGCTGATGCCGCGCCGGTTATAATCCAGCGACTCGACCCCTTAGAACCTAAATGTAGTGAGAACGATCATGGCCAGAATTTTCGTCAAAGAACAAAATCGCGAAATCACCGATGTCGCCGCGATTCGCGATTTCTTGAAACCGTTTGGGATTTGGTACGAACATTGGGATGTCGCCGGCCGCGTCGGTGCAAGTGCGACCGATCAAGACATTCTCGACGCATATGCGCCAGAGATCGAGCGGTTGAAAGAGCAGGGGGGGTTCGTTACGGCCGACGTGATCAACGTCAATCCCGAAACGCCGAATTTGGACGCGATGCTCGCCCGCTTCGACAAAGAACACACACACAGCGAAGACGAAGTCCGCTTTACGGTCGCCGGCAGCGGTCTGTTCCATATTCATCCTGACAACGAGCCGGTGTTCAGCATTACCGTCGAATCGGGCGATCTTATCAATGTGCCGCGCGGCACCAAGCACTGGTTCAATTTATGCACTACCAAAACGATTCGCTGTATTCGCTTGTTCGAAGACAAAACGGGCTGGTCGCCGGAATACGTTGAAAACAGTCGTCACGTCGATCATCCACCCATTTGCCTCGGCCCGCAGTATCTGAACAAAACTACGGAAGGAAAACTTCAGTCTGTGGTGGACGTGTGATTTCACTTTCGGTTGACGGCATCGTGCTCGACATCGAAGGGACAACTTCTTCAATCGACTTTGTCTATCGGCAAATGTTTCCTTATGTACTGCGCAAACTCGACTCGTTCTTGGCCGTAAATTTCGATGAGCCCGAAGTGGTGGCCGCATCTCGCTTAATCGCGGGCGATGGTCACTTCGGTCAGTTTGAGATGTTGTCCCAGCATCCGGCGTCGCGCGCCGAAGCTCTATCGCTCATTCGCGACGAAGTCCTGCGTCTGATGGACGGCGATTCCAAATCAACTGGCCTCAAGCAATTGCAGGGCTTGATCTGGCGCAGCGGATTCGAATCGGGCGAGCTGGTCGCACACGTTTTCCCCGACGTTTCCGCAAGGTTGACTGCGTGGTCCGCTGCGGGAATCAAATTGTTCATCTATTCATCGGGAAGCATCGCAGCGCAAAAACTATTTTTCGGTCACACCGAACACGGCGACTTGCGCAAATATTTTTCGGGCTATTTTGATACGACCACTGGTCCCAAGCGTGAGCCGTCGAGCTACAGCAAGATCGCCGCAAGCTGCCGTCTGCCCGCCGCGCGACTTTTGTTTCTCAGCGACATTTCCGCCGAACTTGACGCCGCTTCATCCGCCGACTTTCAAGTTGCGTTATGCCTTCGTCCCGGCAATGCGACACAATCTAACGCCGACCGTTTTCCACAAATCGAAAGTTTTGAACAAGTCGAAATCCTCCGTTGAATCAATCGATTTTTTCGATTTGAACATTGTCAAACGCGACGACGCCGAGTGAGCCGAACAGGCCGATTCGGACGATGGCTTCTTTGGTTTCGGGCGGTACTCGCATCGTTTCTTGGTGCCGCTCCCAAGGCTTGGTCCCGCGAAGCGGTCCGATAACCGATGTGCCAAGATCCTTGCGGTCCTTGTCGTAAAACGTGACCGCGACTGACGGCAAGTCATCGGGGAATGGGCCGGGCCGCACTTCGGAAACTCGAATCGACGCGGAAACTTTGAGGTGCTTTACTTGATTGCCGTCGATCGCAAAACCCTGCATCAGATGCGCGGCAAGCATCGGCGTTTCATTTTTGAATTCAACAAAGTGCGTGCCCGACGGAGCCAACTGATCGGCGGCCCAATCAAGCTGTCGCTGATAATACCAGCCCGCGACGTGTCCGTTTTCCGGCAAATCTTCCTCAAAATCCCCGTTGCGAAGCGTCGGCTTGGCTGGATCTGGAAGCACTTGTCGCTGATTCTCGGCAGCGCCCGTCATCGGAACGAACATCGTCGGCTGCAACGATTCGACAATGAGTTCGTCACCTTTTTTGCGCATTAGATTAAGCGACTGCTGATGGCGTTCGCCGACCGGAACAATCATCAGCCCACCGTCCTTGAGTTGATCGATCAACGGCTGTGGGACGTTCTCCGGCGAACAAGTCACGATGATTTTGTCATAGGGTGCGTGCTCGGTCCAGCCTTGGTATCCGTCGCCAATTCTGACGAAAACATTTTTGTACTTGAGTCGCTTTAGAGTTTTTTCAGCTTGTTTGCCAAGCGGCTCAACGATTTCGATGGTATAGACTTCCTTGACCAGCGGGCTGAGCACGGCGGCTTGATAACCGCTGCCGGTACCGATTTCCAGCACGCGATCTTCCGGCTGCGGGTCAAGCGATTCGGTCATGTAGGCGACGATGAACGGTGACGAAATCGTTTGCGCTTCGCCGATGGGAACCCCTGCGTCGATGTATGCTCGGTCTTGGACATTGCGAGGCATGAATTCATGCCTCGGCGTATCGGTCATCGACTTGAGCACGCGTTCGTCCTTTACACCTGCTCCGCGAACGTACAATTCGACCATTTTCTGTCGCATCTGCGCATGATCGATTTTTTGCTTTTGACCCAACGCAACGCTGGTCGAGATTAGCGCCAGAATCACGGCAATCCAAGACAAATTCTTGATTCGAAAGTTGTGCAACATTGAAAATGGCTTCCGTTTGATGAATCAAGAAAGTTAGAATTCGCTGTATGGTCTTTGTTTAACCGGACCGCTTGGGGCCGCTTGACACCTGCAGCGCCCAGAAGACGGGCGGTTAAACGATGAACTTAAGTCGGCGGCAGTTAAGACCAGCGGCACAATTGTAAGGCGGGCGATTTTCCACGTCCAAGGCCAAAAAAATCGGCCTTTCCACAATCAATCGTCGCGACGATCAGCGGAATCTCGAAAAGTGACGCTGAATTGGGAACGGCGCAGGCTATTTGTCGTAGCAGCTTCAATACAATGGCGTGTCGAAAAAGGTGTCCCCGGACCTGCTGGTATGGACATCGGGACCATCTTGAGTGCGGTCGCTTCCGGCGGAGTTGGCGGCGGTGCGCTCATGGCGATCATTGGCTTTATCAAACAAGCGATGGCCAAGAAGTAATCCGCAGCGCACCAACGAGTTATCGGCTTACGACAAATGAAGCTTGTCGAGTTTGTTATAGAGCGTCGTGCGGCTATAGCCCAAGTCTTCAGCGGCGTCAGTCCGATTGAAATTGTGGCGTACCAGAGCTGCGATCAGGCGGCGGACATCGTCCAAAAACGGAACCGTTACGCCTAATTGGGAGTGCGAAACTTCATGATTGGGGTGCGAAAAATTCGGCTGCGATGACGTGAGCCGAATTTTTTCTGGAAGATTTTCTTCGCGAATGATTTGATCCTCAGCGTCGATCGCGCCGGATTGAATTGCGTTGCGCAGTTCCCGGATGTTTCCCGGCCACGAATACGCAAGCAGCATTTTCATTGCATCGGAATGTACTTCCGGAGCCGGGCGACGGTTTTCCGCTGCAAATTGTTCGACAAACTCGGCGACGAAATCGACGATCTCCTCGGGGCGCTTTCGAAGCGGATCAACGCTCAATTCGTAAGTGTTCAAGCGGTACATCAAATCAGATCGAAATTCGCCGACAGTGGCCAGGGCCTCCAAATTTCGATTCGTGGCCGAGAGGAGTCTCGCGTTGAATTTGGCAGTTTCGTTGGAGCCCAGCGGATAAAACTCTCGGCTCTCGACTGCGTGAAGTAACTTTGCCTGAATATTTAAGGGGATGGCATCGACGTCGTCTAAAAAAACCGTCCCCTCAGCCGCGAATTCCAGCTTTCCAATATGCTTGCGATCGGCGCCTGTGAAAGCACCTTTTTCGTGGCCGAACAATTCGCTTTCGAATAAGCTTTCGGGTATCGCTGCGCAATTGACGACGACGAACGGTTTCTTGGCCCGAGATGATCCCAAGTGCAATTGCTTGGCGCAATACGATTTTCCGACGCCGGTTTCGCCAGTAATCAACACGTTTGACGCAACGCCGCCCAATTTGCAAATCCGGGCGGCTAGTCGTTTGCCGTATGTCGACTGCGTCCCCGACACGGTTCCCACGTTGCTTTGCGATTTGACGAATAATGATTGCAACAAGTAACTAAACCGGCGAAGATTCAGCGGACGGATCAAGCACTCAGTGACCCTCAATTTCAGCAAGTCAATTTCCTCGGACATTTCCAATTGATCGGCGATAATCACGATACGAGGGATGGTGGTTCCAACGTGCTTGAACCGCTGAACGAATTGCCGGACGAGTTCGATCCCATTGGTTCCGGAGATGTGGCCGATAACAATATCGTTGTCACGAATGCCGAGTGGTTGGCAGATGGACCAACACGGATAAAAGAGCGTTTGTACGCCGCTTCCTAACATCTCCGCTTCAACCGCCGTGACGGTTTGAAACGCCGAGTCAGTGCCGACGATATGAAATCGACATCGAAAGTTAGACATAGTTGGAAGTGATTGTCGCTCGAGGTCACAGTCGCAATTTTGACTGAGCCCCAAACTGGTGGTGATAATGAAACGACTTGACGACGCGACGATTGGAAATCCATTTCGAGCGTTAGTCCCTTCGCTCTTTATCCGTTACATTTCATAAGAATCAACGATGCAAGCATAAGCAATGACCTAAATGGTCCTTCGCGAAAAATTAACTTTTGCTGCACGGCGTCAACGTCACAATTATTATTTCCGAAACACGTTGAATTACGCGAATTGCGGCGAAGATTGCAAAGATCGAGATTGAATTGGGTAAATTCCTAGGCTGCAAGAATCAGCTTTAAAAATGTGCGATACCGTACCAATTGGAACATTTATTTTGGCCAACAAACAGGGTCTTCGGTTTGTTGTTTCAAAAGAGTCAAAAATTTTGGGTCGTGGGAACTCCGCAGATTTTATCGTCAACAGCAAAAGCATCTCGCGTTTACATGCAAAAATCAGCCTAGATTCGGACTCACGCCATGCACCCGTGAAAATCGAGGATTTGGGGAGCCTTAACGGAAGCTTTATCGATGAGGATCGCATTGTGATTGGTTACGCAACCACAGGCGATGTAGTTCGGTTTGGCAAAATGGAGTTCAGTGTAGATGCTCTCGAAGCGGTCAATGACGAATCAACGAAGTCAGTTCGCGGCGATGTGTTGATCCCGGATACAAATGGCCTGAGTCCCGCACAACATCGCGTTTTCTTGGCTTTGTTGGATGGATTCTCGGAAAAAGAAGTGGCCTCCAAATTAAACGTGAGTCGGCATACCGTCCACAATCACGTCCGAGAAATTTACGCTCGCTTCAACGTCACTTCTCGCGCGGAACTGATGGCCAAACTCTTTATTCGCAAAGATTCTGGCGAAACGGGTTTCTTCTAACAGAGGCGGCAGGCTTGAGGGAAGTGAAGCGATTTTTGTAAACAACGTCAACGAAGCGCCAACCAATGGTTTACAAATCGGATCAGCACTTCATTTGCGATTTGTAATAACGGTTACTTTTCGATGATTGAATTTGAACGAAACTAATTTATAGTGAGCAGTTCTGGGATATTCGTAGCGTCTCAATGTAATTGGCACGCAACGTGCATCTAACGGCAAAGCTTGTATTTTGTTTCGACTTGAGGCGACTCAAGTTATTTTTGCCGCTTCTCTTTTCGAAAGGTTTTGACATGTCCAAGTTAGTAAATGGTTTGAAAAGGTTCATTAACGAACAAGAAGCCCCCACGATGGTCGAGTACGGATTGTTGGTCGTGCTGATTGCTTTGGTCGTCGCTGTTGGCGCAGCGGCATTGGGAGTCGCAATCAATGGTACGTTTGCTAACGCCGCTGGCCAGTTGTAGTAAGTTGGCTTTTGCAAGGTGCCTGCTGGAGCGGGCACCTTTTTTTGCTGTCGCGTCGCGAGGTTCCCATGAATCGCTTTTTTGAATCGATAAAGCGTTTTGTTTTGGATGAAGAGGCACCGACGATGATGGAGTACGGGCTGCTCGTTATCTTGATTGCATTTGTCGCGATCATTGGTGTTACTGCCCTTGGCACAGCGGTAAATTCTCTGTTTGTAGACGGCGAAACCGGATTCCCTTAGTCGATTTTTTGTCGATAGGCTCTCAGCAGAAGCCCTTGCCAGAAAGGACCAAGTCATGGTTGGCATAATTCCAATTGTGGTTGTTTTGGGCTGCGCCCTAGTGGCGTCGATCACCGATGTATCGAAGTTCAAAGTCTACAATGTTCTGACGATACCCTGTTTTTTTAGCGGGCTTGTTTATGGACTTTGCACGAGCGGCTGGGAAGGACTTGGGTTTGCGCTTCTCGGCTCGCTATTCGGGCTAACGATCCTGTTGGTCCCGTATTTGATGGGCGGCCTGGGAGCTGGCGATGTCAAATTCGTCATGGCGGTAGGATCTTGGCTTGGAGCGACGCTGTTGCTTCCGGCAATCCTCATCGGTTGCGCTGCGACCGTTGGTTATTTTTTTCTGTTCGTCGGTCGTAGCCAAGGTTGGCGTGGTGTGCTCCAGAGTTTGTATTTGTTGTCGCTACGGCTGTCGGCCTTCGGAAGAAATTTTGCTTGTGCCGATGCGTATGAATCGGTGCAAGATGTGGCGCATGGTCCAAATCCTCATGGCCGGCTCATCCCGTTTAGTGCGATGATCTCGGTGGGCATCGTGGTTTCGTTAATCATTGGTGCCGTGATCACTCGGTAACACAAACAATTTTTATTCAACCGTTTTCAATTGACATGGTGAAAAAGCAATGAGTCCTAGAACATTAATCGTCGGCGTTTTGGCGGCAGTATGTGGAGTATGTGCAACGGCGGGCATCATGACCTGGAGGCGTTCCGGGAACGACAATGGTCCGGTTCAAAAAATTGTCACCGCAAAAATTGGGATCGAATTGGGTGCGAAAATCGAGCCGAACATGTTGAAAACGGTCGATTGGCCAAGCGACCGCATCCCTTCGGGGGCACTGACTTCGGCCGAAGACGTAGTCGGCAAGTACTGCATTTACCCGATTTTCCAAGGCCAGCCGCTTTTGACCGCGCAGCTTGATATTACTCCCACAACGCTACAGCCGAATTCGGGATTTTTCGCCGTCGCCATCGACACCAACACGGAATCATCCAGCCTCGGCAAGAACCTGACCGCTGGAAATCGAGTCGACGTGATTTGGGTCATGACGAAAGACAATGAGACGCTGGGTGGCCCATTTAGTAAGCGGCTGCTGGAAAATGTTCGCGTCCTTGCCGTCGGACAAAATTCAAAAGTCGCTCAGGGGTCCGATTTAAAACGCGAATTGAAATCAGTCACGTTGGAAGTGAAAGCTAAAATGGACGAAAACCTCGTCTTGGCCCAAGAGCTTGGCACTCTCAGCTTGGCAATGCGCAATCCGAACGATAAAGGTAGCGACGAGCCATCGCAGCTTACCGATATCGCTGACTTGCTCAATAACGCAAGAATTGACAAGGACGTCGCGAAAGACTCTCCCGCCCTTAAAGAGGTCGGTCAACTGAAAACGGTAATTGAAGGCGTCGTTGGAAAGGTTGATCAACTTGCCCAAAAAATCCAATCGCTGAACGAAAAACCAGCCGTGCTCGGGGCGACTTTCAGCGACGAATCTCGTAAGCGGATTCCTGCTGGGATGTTCGGGCTCACGATCCAGACTCCCAGTGAATCAACTGGAGTTGCCGGGT
This sequence comes from Planctomycetota bacterium, assembly GCA_031409895.1. Taxonomy (GTDB): domain Bacteria; phylum Planctomycetota; class Planctomycetia; order Pirellulales; family Pirellulaceae; genus JANMEB01. The sequence continues at coordinate 24,020 of JANNYC010000081.1, read as the reverse complement.
TGCTGTTACCCGGCCATCGCGTCGACGTCGTGGTAACGTGGGAAAGCCAAGTCTTCGATCGGTTTAATTCGGTCAAAGACGAACAAGAATCGCGTTCAATCGTTCTTTTGGAAAACGTGGAGATCTTGGCGGTCGATACGCAATTGGTTCCTCACGACGATAGCGCCGAAAACAAAACGATGTCACGCTCGGTCACGCTCATTGTGACGGCAGAGATGCTCACTCAAGTCACCCAAGCTGAAGAGATCGGCACAATCACGCTGGCGCTGCGCGGCATGGCCGACAGTCAATCGCCAGAACCACGACTGGTCGTCGATCTGAATAAATACTTAGGATCGCGATTGTCGGAAATTAATCCCGTGTCCATGCAACTCCGCGCGATGAAGACATCAAAAACTGTTGTGCCGATTCGCCTCAATCGCGGGGGTGCCAACCACGATCAAATGTTTTCAGTTCCATTCGCCGAAGTCGATTCAAAATGAGCCTCGTAATTTGGCAGACTACGGACGTATCGTTTCCAAATAGGACTTGAACATGCTCTGGCGGCGCGACAACAAGGCGACAAAGCGAAAAAAGGATTCGTCGGTGGAACGCTTCCACGGCGATCTGGACGAAGTCGTCGGCACGATGGACACGGATTCTCCTTATTCGTCGGAATTGGAATCGCCCGTCGCTTCTGAGTCGGTCGAACGGCAAGCGTTCGAATCGGCCTTCGAAAGCGTGGACTTGGCCAACGATACGAGCGAACGGGATGCGGTGATCTCGTCGCTCAAGTCGCAAGTGCATCGCGACGTGGTCGAAAAGCTTGACCTTTCGGTGATCGGGACGCTAAACGAGGACGACCTGCGCTCGGAAATTCGCCGCAATTCGGAATTGGTTCTGAAAGAACGGTCAGCCGATCTGACGCTGGCAGAAAAAGAGTCGTTGATCAATGACGTGATCGACGAGACGTTCGGGCTCGGCCCTCTGGAACCGCTGTTCCATGATGATCAAGTAACCGACATCATGATTAACGGTGCAAAAAAAGTGTACGTCGAAAGGCTTGGGCGACTGGAGCTTTCCAAAATCAAGTTCGCCAACGACGCACACGTCATCAAAATTGTGCAGCGCATCGTCGGGGCGATTGGTCGGCGCATCGACGAAACCAGCCCGATGGTCGATGGTCGGTTGAAGGACGGAAGCCGTATCAATGCGATTATTCCGCCGCTGGCATTAGATGGGCCGCTCGTTTCCATTCGGCGCTTTGGCGCTTGTCCGCTGCGAGCGGAAAACCTAATGGAAAATGATTCGATCACGATTGAGATGCTGGATCTTATTCGCGCGTGCGTTGCCGGGCGATTGAATTGTCTCATTTCGGGTGGCACTGGCAGCGGAAAGACAACATTGTTGAATATTCTGTCCTCTGCGATTCCGGATTCTGAGCGAGTTGCGACGATCGAAGACGCTGCGGAACTTCAATTGCAACAATCGCACGTGATTCGCATGGAAACCCGCCCTCCGAATATCGAAGGGGAAGGAGAAGTCGACACGCGCGACTTGGTTCGCAATGCACTGCGCATGCGGCCGGATCGAATTATCGTCGGCGAATGCCGTGGTGGCGAAGCCCTCGACATGTTGCAAGCCATGAACACGGGCCACGACGGCAGCTTGACGACCGTACACGCCAATACGCCGCGCGATGCCTTGATGCGATTGGAGATGATGGTCGGGATGAGCGGCGTGGAAATTCCAATTTGGACCATTCGCCGCCAAATCGCTTCGGCAATCAATATCGTGATCCAAACCGTGCGCTTGACGGGCGGACCGCGCAAAGTGAACGCCATTTCCGAAATCACCGGAATGGAAGGCGACATCATTTCGATGCACGACATTTTCCGATTCGAGCAAACGCATTTGAACGACAAGGGCCAGGCGTGTGGATATTTCGAAGCAACCGGCGTGCGCCCGCGCTGCTTGGATCGATTAGCCGCCGGCGGTCGCGTGATTGACCCGCGCGTTTTCGAAAAACGAAAGTTAGGCCAAGCCGGGAAAGATGAGTACCGAAAATGATTCCGATCCTCCTGAGCATTTTGACTTTCTTGGCCGTGTTTTTAGGCATCTTCGCGATCAACCTCGTGTTGGTTGACGTTTTCAAGACCGAGCAACGTCAAAGGCTCAAGGAAGTCGAAGACGAGCTCCGTCTCAAAGTTCGTCAGCGCGCAAAAAATACGCTTGACGATCAACAAGAGTTTATAGACTCGGTCAACGAAAGCCCGAACTACCTTTCATTCGCTGACATGTGGCGCAGGTTCAAGGAGATGACCAAGCAAGCCGGGCCGACGGTCAACTTGCAAAAAGTTTGGCTGACCAGCCTCGTCATTGCCGGTATGCTGTGCGTTCCTGCCTACATGTTCACGCAAAACATTCCACTCACCGCCGCCCTGCTCGCGATCGGTGCCGCGTTTCCGTTCGTTTTCGTTTCGATCAAGCGGAAAAATCGGCAGAACAAATTTTCGGTCCAGTTGCCAGACGTTTTGGAATTGATGAGCCGCGTATTGCGAGCTGGGCAAACCGCGCCGCAGGCGCTCAACGCGGTGGCCGACGAATTTCGCGATCCGGTGGGAACTGAATTCGGGCTGTGTTACGAGCAGCAAAACCTCGGTTTACCGCTCGAACATGCCCTAAAACAGATGGCCGAACGAACCGGTTTGATGGAAGTCAAGATCATGGTCCTAGCCATTTTGGTGCAGCGCCAAACCGGCGGTAATTTAGCCGAACTCTTGGACAAACTTTCGCGGGTTATGCGACAGCGAGTGGAATTGAAGGGCATGATTGCCGCAATGACTGCGGAAGGCCGCATGCAGGCCGTGTTACTGTTGGTGATTCCGTTCGTCACCTGGTTCATCATGTACATGGTCAACCGGTCCTACGCCCTCAAGCTGCTCGATCATACGTCGTTGATCGTCGCAACGGTTTGTCTCATGACAGTGGGCGCGTTATGGATTCGAAAAATCGTGAACTTTGATTATTAGAAATTGCCATGTTGACTTCAATCGTTTTGATATTTGTGGGTTTCGTTTGCTTCGTCGCGATTTTGGTTCTTCTAGGCCAATCGACCGCTGCGGGAACCGCCGATGGCGCGCTGGCGACTGGCATTGGCGTTCCTGTGGCTCCAAAAGAATCTTCCGTGGAGCAATTGCGTCGCCGATTGATTCACGCCGGGTTGTATAAAAAGAATACGACAACATTATTCTATTTGACCCAAGCGACGTTGGTTGCGATTCCGATTCTTGTGGGTCTCGGCGCGTATTATTACGGAGCAATTAATCTTCGTTACTCGTTATTGATTGGCTTGGGAACGGGGATCGCCGGCGTCGTATTTCCAGGCTTGTGGCTCGACTATCAAAAATCGCTTCGTCAATCCATGATCCGAAAGGCAATCCCCGACGCGCTCGATGTATCCACGATTTGCGTCGAAGCTGGCTTGAGTCTCAACGCAGCGCTGATTCGCGTTGCCAAGGACTTGCGTCCGGCGTATCCGATGCTCTCGACCGAGTTGACGATCGTGAATCGGCAAATACAAATGGGAAAATCGACTGGCGAAGCATTGCGAAGTTTCGCTGAACGATTCGACCTCGAGGAGCTGCGCATGCTCGCTTCCGTGGTCATGCAATCGGAGCGATTTGGGGCAAGCATCGCCAACGCCCTACGAGTCCAAGGCGACTCATTGCGGACCCGCCGGATGCAAAAAGCTCAAGAAAAAGCTCAAACGGCTACGCTTAAAATATTATTTCCTACTGCCCTTTGCATATTTCCGGCCATTTTTGTTGTAGTCCTCGGTCCTGCCGTCTTTGATTTGATTGAGTTGTTCCGAACAATGAAGGGTCGTTAGATTTGCAATCGCGTCCCTAGTAGTGGTAGACTGGTTCTTCGGAGCGAGCCATCGAAAGCGAAAGGGTGTTAATCGAATGGAAACGACAATGAAAAATCCCTGCGGTGGACGCAATTCAAAAAAACGCCGAGGCGTCGCCATGATGGAGATGGCGATTGTGTTGCCCATTCTGTTGTTGCTGTTGGTTGGCATTCTTGAATTGGGGCGCGTGGTCATGATCAATCAGATCGCGACGAACGCAGTTCGCGAAGCGTCTCGCGTCGCAATCGTCCCCGGCTCAACTGACGCAACGGTGCAGAGTATTTGTAACACTTATTTGGATCGCGGTGGCATTAGTTCGACCGGCCGATCCGTGCAGATCCTGAATTCGGGCGGGTCGCCAAGTAGCTTGACGTCAATTCGGTCCAAAGAATCCGTTACCGTGCGAGCCATTATTCCGTTTTCAGAAAACACTTGGGGATTTTCGCAAATTCTCGGGGGTAGGTCGTTTACGAGTGCGTCGACGATGCGCCGGGAATAATCATCGACCGCCACGGTCGCCATGAGAAAACAATTCGTTAAAGTAAAAGGTGAATACCATGAACCGAACCATACTTGTCGAACAAAGCTATCGTCGTGTGCCGGGCAAGCGACACGGAAATGTTTTGGTCTTGGTTTCGCTCTGTTTGACTTTGTTACTCGGCATCGTCGCTTGCGCGCTGGACGTTGGCTGGATTATGATGGCTCGAACACAACTTCAGTCTGGTTCTGACGCATCTTCGTTGGCGGGCGGTACCGAGTTGCTCCCGGGTTTGGGCACGCAGGCTTACAAAACCCCGGCTCAAGTCGAGACGGCGGCTAGTGCACAAGCGATTGCATTTGCGGCTCGGCATTACGCGGCCGAATCTCCCAGCATTCTTGTCAATGCCGCCCGCGATGTTCGTTTTGGAAAGGCACATATGGCTGGTGGCGCTTGGCAATTTGATTGGGGTTTGACTCCCTATAATGCCGTTCAAGTCACTACGCGGCGGAGCGTCGAGGGAAGTGATGCGGGCGACGGTCCATTGCCGTTAATCATTGCTCCGGCAATCGGTCATGAAACCGCAAGTGTCGAAGCGGTTAGCACCGCTGTGATCATGCCTTCAAAAGGAGTTTACATTCCACCGGGCTCAGAGATCAATTCGGCCCTGAGTCCGTTCGCGTACTTACTCAAGGATTACGAAAAGTACAAACGAGCCCAAGCCTATTACAAGTCTGTTCTGGGAAGTGATCCGGCTCTTATCACGACCAGCATCCTCGATACGGCAGAAACTCCGCCGACTCCATTGTTCTACACCGTCGAAGTGAAGGGTGGTAATACTACCTATCGACAAGTATTTAAGGACGTTTTTCGAGTCGCAGATCCCGAACGACAAGATTCCGCGAACGTGCTTTCGGGGCCTGACGGAATATTAGAAATTTCTATCTTTCCAGCGAAGACGACGTCGTCTGGGAATTTCGGAACCGTGGATGTTGGCGATCCAAACAATTCAACGAATGATCTCAAGCGGCAAATAACCTACGGGCCAAACGAGCACGATTTGTCTTTTTTCCCAGATAACACACTAGACCTGGGTACTCCCGTCAGCTTGAATGGCGATACAGGCATCAGCGCCGGTATCGAGAATTCACTTCGAGGAATTATCGGCCAGACACGCGCAATCTTGCTTTACTCAGATGTTGCCGGTCCCGGAAATAATGCGCAATTCAGGATTGTCGACCTTCTTGGCGTCCGCATCATGAGCGTAGATTTTAGCGGCAGCAATAAGACACTGATCGTGCAGCCCGCGGTGCTGAAGGATCCGAGTGGCTTACCCGATTACGACGACGATGATGGCTCGGATAACTCAGTTTTTTCGCCATTGATTTTGGCGCAATAGTTTCATCGCCGTCCAATCTTTACAACTTGAACAGCACGCAGTTCTTTTCTGCGGACGATGGAGTCAATGGTCGCGAACTGTGGAAGAGCACGGCGTTTGGACCGGGAACATTCCTGGTCGCCAACATCAATCCCGGCGTAGGAAGTTCCAATCCGTTGTTCATCCGATCGGCCGAGACGACGCTGTACTTCGCCGCCAGCGACGGCACTAACGGCACCGAGTTGTGGACGCTGAGCAATCCACTCGCCCCGGCTCCGTTACAAGCACTTGCAACGCCATGGTCCAGCGATGAGGCCGTTCTTCCGACCGAGCCATCCGCAGCAGGCGGACCGACCGCAAGTCTTAATGCCGGTTCCAGGCTGGGACGGAAGACCCTCGCGCAGCGCCAACTCCCGCAGCAAGTCGACCGTTATCGATGGGCGACTCTTCCGTCGGATTCGCGGCGCGCCGTCGTAGATTCAACCGATGGGACTGAATTTTCTGGGTTTATACGAGAAGCCGTTAATCGAATTTTGAGCTTACATTCGATTGGTGAATTGAAATTCTTTGTGCTCGAACCGCAGGACGATTGGTTCGCGCGCTCAGTCGCTTAATCGACGCTAATTATCGCAACGTAATTGAGTCGGAAGCGTCTAATGACTATTCGATATCGCCCATTTGGCGAAAGGCGCCTTGTTTAGGTTCGTCAGAGCGTTTGACGGTCCGGACTATTTCTTCCGTACCCGACGATAGCGTCATCTTTACGCCACTGGATTCGTCTTTTGAATCCAGACGTGTCGCTTGCATGGGCTGCGTAAAGGCTTTGGGCGGTTGGTCAAGAGCTTTCTGTTTCGCCAAAGCTGATCCGATCGCGGCGGCAGGTGGTGCGTCCGCAGGCGCTGATGGATCGGTTGCATAGTAATTGAGCCGCGCGACTTCGGCCTCAGAAACGGACTTGTCGTGAACGGCCGTGGCCGACTCTCGGATGGGCAACGAATTGGTTTTTGGCTGGGGCGGAACGTCGATCGCGATTGCCTCCGAAGGAACGGAAATTGGCATCGGCTGTGCATTTGGTATCGCCACGATATGCGGTTTGGGTAGCGGTTGCACAATCGGCTGCTGCATCGGAATTGGCTCTGGTGACGTTGCTTTTGCCATCGGGTGCGCGAGATTGGCGCTCGAGGCACGCAAAGCTTCGGCGGAAACAACAGGGACTTGTCTTTGAGCGGCGAGAGGGATTTGACGCATCTGATCGATGAATGGCGTGGCCGGATTAAATCCGCCGCCGACCATTTGCGGTTGTTCCATGGCACCATTTGAATTGCCGGACTTGGCCAGGACTAATCCAAGATTGTTGCGTGCGCGCTGGAGGCTGGGGTCAATCGCCAACGCTTCACGACTGAATTGTTCGGCGGATGCCATGTCGCCTTGAAGGAATTGCCCGTATCCGCAATCGCAAAGCAACTCGGCGTTCATTGGCTCCAACGTCAATGCATGGTCGTAACATGTCGCCGCATGATCTTGATGTCCAAGTTTGTTGTACGTCACGGCCATGCGATGCCATACCAATGCATTGTTGGGGTTTGCTTGGGCCAAGAACACATAACGATTCAGTGCATCGGCCAGTTGTCCCGATCGTTCCAACTGACGCGCTTCGCCGATTTGATTTGCAAGTCGCGCATCGGTGAAGTTCTCGTTCGTTGGGGCGTTCGTCATGGCGGTTTGGCCAAGCGAATAATTCCCTGAATCCAACGGCAAATTGGAATTGCAGCCTGTCGCTATGCAAGACAAGATTCCGAACAAGGCCACAAATCGTCGGTTTGAAATGGTCACGGCTATACTCCCCCGAGTGAATTTACGTTGTTGTCTTAATTCGAGCCGCCCGCTCCGCCAGTGCTTGAGGCTCCGCTCGTTATCGCGCCGGAACCGAACGACGTCGATGGAGAGTAGGCTCGGTTGAACGGCGAGGGTTGTTGTCGGCGGTTGTAGATCGTTTCAGGCTCTGTCGGCACAAGTCCCAGAATATGCGAGTTGCCCAGGACGACATCGGAACTATTGCAGTTGATCCCGTTGGCCACGAGCGCTTGCCACGCGATTTCGCGGCGAGTGTTATCCCAGTCGCCGCGACCCGTCGGCTCGACGAGCACTTTCGCGGGAGTTGCTGCCCAAAGCCGCGCGAGCTTTTGTGCATTCTGCGATCCGGTTTGTGACAGGCCCCAGGTACCGTTGGCTTCGTTGAAGGAAAAGTCGAAATGATGAAACACGAATTGAGCGACGATTCCGTGATGGCGCTGAGTTTGCATGATATGGTCGTTGTAACTGCCGAACGGACGTACGTCATACGATTCGAAGTAATCCGGATCATGCTTCGTCAAGCATTCCATGAAACAGCTTTGGTGCCCGCAGTTGTTCGTTTGGCAACCTGCGCAACCCGAGTTGCATTGGTTAGAGCAACCATAAGGGCTCCAAAGCGTTTGAGCCGAAAGTGCTTGTCCGCCGACAAGCACGAAACAAAGTGAAAACAGAATCTCTAGCCGCCGCATTTGAGCTCACTCCTTTGAGACTAAATTGTCCGCGAATCGTTTAGTTGGAAAATCCGTACGGACCAGCGATCCCTGAGGTTGATGATTTGACCCCTGAATCCTTGTTGTTGTACCAACTATTTGTCGCTCGAAAACCATTATTCGGACCTCGGCCTTCGATGCGATTCATGTGGTAAAACTCTTTATCGTCGGGGTCGCGAATTTCTTGACCCGGCAAACAACCGATCTCGTTTTCTTCCATAGCGTCTACAAGGTAGGGAGTTACGAGGATGATCAATTCCTTTTCGACCCGCTCGTGACTTGAATTGCTGAAAAACGTACCGAGATATGGCAAGTCGCCAAGCCCCGGCAGGCGATCGGTCGACCCTTCCAATTCTGCTTGCAACAAACCTGCCAAAGCAAGCGTTTGCCCTTCATGCAATTCGACCGTCGAGTTGGCTCGGCGAGTGTTGATCCCCGGCACGGCAAATCCATTGGCGCTGACTCCAATCGTTTGATCGATCGTGCTAACTTCCGGCGCGACATTCAATCGGATGGCTCCGTTTTGCATGATGTAAGGCGTGAAGTTTAGCAACACGCCAAATTCCTTGTATTCAATCGTAAAGATCCCTGATGCGCCGGTACTGCCTCCTTGCGGGACCGGGATGGGAAACTCGCCACCTGCGAGAAAACTTGCCTGTTGTCCATGCATCGCCACCAAGGTTGGTTCGGCGAGAATATTGACGATTTGGTTGGTTCGCAGGTGTTCCAATGCAAAAGTGACGGTCGCGTTTGGAATAATGGCAAAGGCAGTGCTCGCGGATCCCAGAGCAAGCCCCAAGAATCCTGTGTCGCCGCCTGTTGCGGTGCTGCTCGAACCAAGGCGGCTTCCAAACGTACGACCGGAGGAGTCGCGGTACAACCAGTCCGTGCCCGCTCGGCGCAAAGCAGTTCGGTTCAATTCCGCGATGCGCACTTGCAGCATAATCTGTTGCACGCCGGGAACGCGGATCAAGTTAATGATTCGCGGCTCCGGTAGCGATACGGTAGTATTAGGTTTGGATTCGCCGTCGCCGTCTGCGGGCGCAATTTTCGGGCGTTGGTCGGCTGGCGTCGTGGGCTGTTCGTAGTCGGGACGAGTATTCGGAGTACCCGCGCTATTTGATGTTTGAACGCTTCGTGCAACCTGTGCGGATGCCAAAAAGGCTTGGACGGTTTGAATGATTTGGTTGGATTGATCGACGCTGGGTGCTTCGCCTTCGACGACGACGTGCTCGTACATCTGTGCGATTTTCAAAGCTGCGTCCGGATACAACTGTTTCAAATAGGCCCGCAACAAATTCAAATCGTAAACCACTTGAATTTCAAAGTTGTAAGACTTGCCATTTCCCGTGACGATCGACAAGTCGGTCATTCCGACCCGCTTGCCCAACAAGCGAATAATGCGCGAATTGGGGAGCACGTCAAAGTCCAACACCGTAGGATCGCCGACGGCAATGCTTGGAGTTTCGCCTTCCGCAGCAGCCATGGCTTCGTTCAGAGTGAGAAGCCGTCCTCTACCGACAATGATTTCTAAAGTCGAATCGTCTCCCTTCACGCTTTGCAATAAACCCGCGACCGACTCGCCGTCGTCGGCAGGACGATTCGTCAAATTCTGTCGTTCGAGGTCGCTGATTCCTTGGCGAGGTTGCATGGTGGGGACGATCGATCGACCCGATTGCAAACTATTAATAGGCTGGCCGTTCACAGTTTGTGCTTGGGTCGCGTTTGCGAAAAAAGCGACGAAGCCGACGAACACAATCAGCAAAGGGACTTGATTCCACTGGGTTCTTGTTGGCACGATTATCACCAATTGGCATACGGGGACATTGAGGGATATTCCTATGGTGTTTATCGGCGGGGTTAAACAAGGATTTCAAGGCAAAACTGATATACTTGGCAAAGACGGAAATATCGAATTAGGTTAGCTGAACCGACTTTGCCGATTGCGAAAACTTTGACGATAGTTTTGGTGTCTCAAACCCCTTAAAGGCTAGGAAGCTAGCCAATTTGGAGCTCTTGTTGATTGGCCACTTGAGCGGTCGGAAAGAATTCACCAAGAACGAAACCGAATAAAAAACCAAATTCAGAGCCTCGTCAATCGAGTGCTAGCGATTCATCGATGTCAAGGATGTGTTTTGCGGGCCCACAAGAAAGTTGACGAACCGATGTCCGATTCGAATTCCTTGAAGCAGACTACAACGCCGGGTCCGGCAAACTGGCTGCCGTTGGTATTGCCGCTGGCACTTTATTTGTTGCTAGGAATTTTTGAGCCAAATTTTGCGGCGAACATTCCAACGAACGACTCGGCACAGCTATCGATTCAATCCGCCGACAAAAATATATCGCGATTGGTTTCCGAGGCCACGAAAGTTCGTCGATATGTCGCGCTGAACATCGTCAAGTTTTTTCTGGTCGGTGCGTGCCTAGCTTTTTATTGGCGAGACTATCAGCAGCATTTCACTCTGACAACAGGTGCGATTGCTTGGATCGTTGGAGCAGTCGGCGCAGTTTTGTGGATTGGATTGTGCGCGTTGGCGTTGGAGCCGGGACTGGTTGCTCTCGTGGGTTTCGATCCATCGGTGTTAAGTCAGCGACGCCAGTTCAATCCGTTTCAACAAATTGACTCGACGGTTTGGCGGAATTTGTTCCTTGCGGCAAGGATTGGTTTGCTGGTGATTATCGTTCCGCTGGCCGAGGAATTGTTCTTGAGAGGGTTTTTGATGCGAGTTGTCCACAGCGTCCAGTGGTCGGACGTTCGCCTCAAAGAGCTTGGATGGGCCGCATTACTTTGCGGAACTGCTTACGGCGTATTGACGCATCCCAGCGAAGCAATTGCAGCACTTGTCTGGTTCTCGCTCGTGAGTTGGCTCATGCTGCGAACCGGCAAGTTCTGGAATTGCGTGGTGGCACACGCTGTGACTAACGGACTGCTTGGGATTTACGTCGTTCGCTATAGCCAATGGCAGTTGTGGTGATCCAGATGCTGGAACGGCAAATGCAAAGCCAAATTCTTTAGGACGCCCGCCGCGCTTGGTGTTGGGCCTGAGCGGGAATAATAGGAGGCGCGTCCGCCGCTGCGCCAAGTCGCGGCGACGTCGACTCCAAGTGACTAATCAGTCCGAGCAAGAAATAGAACAGAGAACCGAGCATGGGCATGATCGAAACGTCATGAAACATGCCGTTTATGAAATAGGAAGTCAGCGTCGTCAGGCCGAGAACGGCAATGCAGCGACGATTGCTATTGGCCGGCGAACTTCGAATTAGTCGTAACGTGGTTGTCAAAAACAGACCCAATATTCCCAGCAGAAGTATCAGGCCTACGAGCCCGGTTTCCGTCAAGTACGACAACACGACGTTGTGCTGCATGTAGGGAAGGACTTTTTTGAGCGGCTGATCCGAGACTTGTTGATGGTAGAGCCGTTTGGCTTTCGTGTATTGCCCGAACCCATGTCCAAAGATCGGGCGGTCGACGAACATCCGCACAGCAACTTCTGCCAAAAGTGGCCGCAATTGGACCGACTCGGCCATTTCTGATTCGGTAACGTATTTGTCTCGCTTGAACGCGTTCAAGTTATCCGCAAAAAGCAACGCGAACAACGCAGCCGCAATCGCTCCGGTGACTAACAGTGCTCCTCGTTGCCGGACGTTGGCCGTCAGCCACAACGTCAACCCGACGCTGATCACCAGCGACAGCCAGATGCTGCGAGTGAAAGTCGCGAACACGCCAACCAAAAAAAGAGGCAGCAATATTCCGATGAAAATTCGCCCGCGAACGCTGAGTTGTGGCCAAAGCAACAAAGCCGCCACAATGCCGGCAGTTTGAAAGATTCCGCAGACAATCGGGTTTAGAAACGGCCCGCGCGCTCGGCCCAGAAACTCGACGAATGTGCTGTTTATGATGTAAGCTGGAAAAACGAATTGCGGCCAGTTCCGCCATTCGGCGATTGCCGTCGCTGAAAGATAGACCGCAAACACAACGCAACCATACAAAATCCAACGAAGTTGTCGTTCGCTAATCGGTGAATGTCGGGTTACAAAATAAATTCCAAACGGCAGGAAGTTAAGAAACAGTAGCCGCGTAAGTGGTAAATTATCTCGATAGCCAAAATCATGCCCAAACGTACTGAGGGTAAGCACAATCATCAGTCCGATGACGAACACGTCGATTCCACTAATCGGGAGCGGTTGAATGCGCCGTTGAAAAATCAGCGCGACGAACTGGATGATCATCCAGCCCCAAAGGAGCCGATCGAGAGTCAATGGAAGTGGGCCGACATTGATGCTGGCAAAATCGCGCCCAAACACGCTTCCGAAAAGTATCACCGCGCCAGCAGTTATCGTCGGACAGACCATCCAGCCAAAACTGATCCAGCCGCGAACAACCGCGACGATCAGCCAAACAATGGTGCAAAGACCGAAGGCAGCGATTAACACGATCATGTCCGGGCCGTTCGATTTCGTTATTGCGAGATTTGGTTGTTGGACGCAATTTGAAATTGGATCGGTTCGCCGTGCGCGGCCAACTCTTGTCCCAATTCGTCATTCACAACGAGGTAGAGCCGATACTTTCCGGGCTCCAACTCAGGAATTCGTGTGGGAAACACCAGGAAAAAATCGTCGCGTTTGGTTTGTGACAAATCGTCGACCGCTACGTACTCTTGTTCGGCGACGATGTCGCCATCGAGATTCATGATCACAAAACTTCCGGAGAGACTCGTGCGGTGCACGGTCGCTTGTTGGTCGGTTTCTGGCAATGATTTAAAGTTATTTACTTCGCAATAGATAAGCACGTCATCGCCGATTGCAAATGACGCGTCTGCAAACTCAACGACTTGGCCAAAGCCAATGACTTTCTGACAAAGGCAAACTCGGTCCAAGCACAATCGACTTGCCGACTGCAACTGCGTCATCAATTGATCCAACGGAAAATCGGCAGTCTCTGGCGTTGTTGAATCGGTCGACACCGGCTGAGTTTCAGTTGAAGGCGTTGGGACATAGGCAGAATGATTCCTTGGCGAAAACTCCGGAATCCCAAGGTGCGGCGGCACGCACGCCGATTCGGGCAGAGGCGTTAACATCGCAATCGTTTGGTTTGCGACACCAGGTCGCACAAGCTCGGTTGGATTCATATCCTCAAGCGTTGCTGCGGATTGGTCGCTCAAGAATGCGGGTTCCCAGCGCTGTGCAAGGGCCTGTTGTTGCCGATCCAAGTCGGCCTTAACACCTGAGCCAACCATTAATTCTTCGGGCGACCAACTTGTTGCAATGGGCTGGCTTGCGCGAACGTCACCAATTATTTCGGCGTCGCTTGCATTTACGTATTCCACCGGAATGGGTCGGCTGTTGCCCCCCAGCCGACTGCGATTAGTTTCCGGCAATGCGGAGCATCCAATGGCAAGCGACAGGGCGAAAGCAATCGAAACGAGTCGCGACACGATATTATCCTCGACGCAACCAAACGGAAAATCATGCCGTCGAAAGAACGGCAATCGGGCGCGGATGGTAGAGGAACGCCGAAAGCGAAACAAGGTTCGCGCATCGTGCTATCAAATTATTGATGTCAAAAACGAGAGTCGATTTGCCAAGATTATAAGAGCGCTAACGCGGCTGGCATCGGAAGTGCCAAACGAGTTACAAGCTCTTCCATCACAAAGCGACCGCGAGCTTCGTGGGAGTGCGAGCCCTTCAAGGCTAGGTCGGCTTCGAGCAACCAAAGCAAGATTTTACGCGCGCGATTCTGGCCCAGCCTTTTGAGCCGCGCCTCCGCAGCATCCAATTCTCCTCCCCACGGCCGAAAGCCAGCCGGCGCAAGGCATTCGCTGAGCCGTAGCCGATTCCCAGTTCGCTGGCCACGCTCGTAAAGCTCGATGACTTCGCTGTAACGCCGCAATGACCACGATATTTGCCCGAACAGCGCGAGAGGATGCTCGCCAGATTGCAGCAATCGATTCAATAGCGCGAGTGCTTTGGCCGTATCGCCGTCGACCGCGGCGTCGATCGTTTGCCAGACCGTGTTGATTCGCCAGCCTCCAATCCACTCGCGAACATTGTCCGGCAAGATCGGTTTTCCGCTTACGGCACAACACGACAATTTGGCAAGCTGCTGGTCAAACAAACCAAAACTGCAAGGGCCCAAATCAATCAACTCTCGTGCCGCAGGCTTTGACAATTCGAAAGAATAAATCGAACGGGCGCGGGCTGTTAGCCATTCACAGATTTTGTTTTCGTCGACTTGTTTAGACTTACCGCGGGTAGATGTCGGCGGATTGCAGTCGATTTGCAATCCCGATTTCTCGATCAGTTTGTAGAGCCGCGTGTTGGCCGGCCAAGAATCGACGCACAAGATCAAACTATTAGCCCCAGGCTTTTCGGCCAATGCCTCGAGAGCTGCCCGGTGTCGTTTCACAAAGTCATCCGCCTGGTCGACGATCACAAGCCGCCGCCCTGACGAAGAAAATAACGACCCCGTCGAAAGCGAATCAAAAACATCCGACCACTGACAGGAATCACCGTCCAACCGGGTCACGGCGAATTCGACTTGATCGTCGCCAATCCACGTTGCCGTTAGATGGTGGATGACTTCAAGCTGCAAAAAACGATCTTCGCCAAAAAGTGCAACGGCGGACGCAGGTGGGATTTTTCGGTCGCCAAGTGCTTCGAACGCGTGGATCATTTTAGTCGTGCTCGATCTGCTGAACGGAGAGCTTCATGGCGCGGACTCCAAAATACGCCGAACGGCTTGGAACCAATCGACCATCGTACCACAGAATTTGTCAATGAATTGGCGAGCGGGGGGTGTCAGCCCCCTGATTTCTCAGCCCCTCGATCCACAATCAGCGCAAAAAAATCCCGCCGGAAAAAGGCGGGATCGTAAGTTCTGTAATTCGAATCTTGGGACCGACCGAAATCACTTTCGCTATTCGGGGATCTCAAAGTTTTCTTGTTGGGCGGCCAAACGAAGTTTGTGCAAGGCGCGAGATTCGATTTGGCGAATGCGTTCCTTGGTCACGCCCAATTCCGAACCGACTTCTTTTAGAGTCAGAGGTTCATTTTCATAGTTCAAGCCAAACCGGCTGATAATAATCTTCTGCTCACGTTCGTCCAAGCTTTGCAAAATTCGGCTGACTTGCTGCTGGCGTAGCGTATGGGCATTTTCCAACGTGTAGCGGTCGGGTCGCTGATCGGCCGTCGACAGGAAGATTTCTTCCGAAGTCGGACGAAATCGGTCGCGTTGTTTGAATTCGTCCGGAATTGAGCGGGCAAAATTTTTCATAATGGCCCAACTCGCGTACGTGCTGAACTTGTTGCCGCGCGAATAGTCGAATTTTTCCGCCGCGCGAATCAGCGACATATTGCCGTCACTAATCAACTGGAAGAAATCATCGTTGCCATTGACATGGCGCTTGGCGATCGAGACGACCAACCGCAAGTTGGCTTGCACGATATCGTTTTTCGCTTGAACCGATTCCTCATACATTTGCTCTATTTCGTCCATTTCGGTGGATCGAGGATGCGTCGAGTCCAGTTGTTCGCGCAGCCGCAAAGCTTTGAATTTCAAGTAATTCATTTTGCGGAACAGATAATACTCTTGTTCGCGCGTGAGCAGCGGCACTTCGTACAACGAAGCAAGATATCGTGGTAAACCGGCGGGTGGACGGATTTTGCGTTGCCGAAGTTCAACTTGCGGCATTTCGCTTTCCAAAATCTTCTTGTCGGCTCCGCGACGATGAAATTCCGGGCTGTCGATGTAATCGAGCGGCAAGTCCATTATGGATGTGGCCCGCATTTCGTTGACAACTCGGTAGATCGTCCCTTTGGTGCGGCAGTAGCGTTTGCCGATGGAATCGGCTGGCTTTCCGGAAACGAAGTCCGCGTAAATTCGCTCTTTCATTTCCAGGTTGAGCGGCCCGGTCTGATCGGGAAAAACGGCCAACGACGGATTCCGTTCGTCGTACTGTTTGATCGTATAACGAATGGTTTCAACACTTCGATTCATGTGCTCGGCGATTTGGCGCGTGACCTCCGCCGGGCAGCCGCCCGCTTGGACCAGTCGGCGTCCGCGTTCGATAATTTCATCACGTTCTTGATCCGATAGTTGGCTGAATCGCTCACCGCGCAAGACTTTTACGCGATTGGATTTGACGAACTGGTCAACGCTGTTTTGCAAAAAGCCGACGCGTTTGCGACCGCCGTCGAAGATCAATCGGCGGCTGACCAATCCATGTTGTCGCCATCGCGCGATCGTCTTGGTCGAGACATTGAACATCTTGCTCAAGTCTTCCACAGTGTGGACCGGCTGGCCCACGTCTTCAATGCGAATGTCGGCAGACTCCGACATGTCTTCGATTAGACAATGCAGATCGTGACGGACGTCTTCTGGCGAAATGCAGATTACCGGAGCATTTTGCGGACGATGGGACGTCACGCGGAAACAGACAAACTCGTAGTTGTATGACCGCGTCAAGTCGATCTCTCGAAGCAGTTTTTCCGCCCGATCGATCTGTTCGATTTTCTTCTCGCGCGGCGTAAAGCGAACCAACTGGTCTCGCAATTCACGGATCGCGTCAGTTTTGTATTCGGTATGCATCATTCACCCCTCTTATTCCACTTCGGAGTTGGCTCCGAAGTCTTGGTACCGAATCGTTCCACAACCGATACCATTTCCAAAATTCTCAGGCATTCTTATCTACGCACGACCGAGACATTTGGTTTTCTGTACTTATGACCCGCGAGCCGGGCAAAAGTTTCTGTTTTCCGGCAAAAATCGCCTGATTATTAGTTGCCGTCAAAGCCAAAATCACTCGGCCAAGTTCGGTTTCGCACCAAATCGACGGGAAATGCCAGTCGAAAATTGAAACGTACACCAATCTTGAACCAACTGCGGCGTTTTGCACCGCAACATTGCAAGAACGAACATCAATCTGCCGCTATCACTTGTGTTTAAGCCCATTCTGTCTGTTCGCTTCCTCGAAATTGAATTAAGTCGCAAACCCTGTGCCGAAACGTAAAATCCGAATTGTCGTTAAGTTTTAGTTGCCTCCCAAACAAAAAAGCTCAAAATCCGACTGCCCAGGCGCTACGCTTGTCCGATAAGAAAATCAAGGATATCCGCCATCTCAATTATAGTCTCACTTTGAGACGTTTTGCCAGTCGATTAGGTTTGGTTGGCTCTCCGCCATTACAAGGAAGTTCAAATGGCCGCAATGGTTCGTTTATTTTCATTGGTTTGTTGTTTCGCCTTCGTAGTCAATTCGCGTGCCGATGAAGTCGACTTGCATGTAACTGGGCCAAATACACTTGGTCAAAAGGTCGACGTTCGGCTCGAAATTCGTGGCAATGTTTCCGCAGAGTTCGACGGCGAGTCAGCGACCAGCTTGCCAATGGAAGTCGACGGACAATTCACTTTTCGCGAACGACAATTGCGCAGCGTGCAATCGGCGCGCTACATTCGCGAGTATCAAACCGCTACGGCGCGGATTGACTATGGTCGCGGACAAGAGCAAACCGTTTTAGCCAAAGGAAACGAGTGGATCATCGCCGACCGACGAATCGACCCCGAACAGTCCAAACGCATCCGCTATTTGACTTCGAGCGGCGGCTTGGCGCAAAACGAACTTGATCTGTTGACTGTTCCGGCAAGCACATTGGTTTGGGACCGGATGCTAGAGGCAACAAAAGTTGCCGTCGGAAAAAAATGGACGCCACAAGATGATTTGCTGGCGGACGTACTCACGATAGACAAAGTGCAAAAAAATTCCGTGCGGTTGGAGCTTGGCCAAGTCAAAAACGGCATCGCCACGATTCATATTTCGGGCGAAGCATCCGGCTTGATTGACGACGCGGAAACCGAGATTCGGGTCCAAGGAACTTGTGATTTTGATTTGACCGCTGGCTACACGCGTAGTTTGCAACTCACACTGCAAGAAAACCGAACCATCTGCGAATCGGCACCGGGTTACGACGCCGTGGTGAAATTGGAAATGCGCGTCAATCGGCCAAGCGCGGATGTTCTGCCCCAGTCTGAAATCGAGAAAACGGGACTGAATCAGCGCAAATGGACGGACTATTTGGTACTGCAAAACAAGACCAACGATTTCCGGTTGCGTCACGATCGACGCTGGCGTTTGATTACGAATGAGGGCCAGACCGCGTTGCTTCGTTACATCGACGGAAATATTTTGCTCGGTCAATGCACCGTGCAATACTTGAGCCGATTGCCTTCGCCGGACGCTTATACGTTGGACGCATTCCGTCGCGATGTGACCAAGACCACCGCCGACCAAGGGCAGATCGTGGATGCAAAAAATTCCACGACCGCGCGAGGCTTTAGCGTAATGCAGATTGACGTCAATGGAAAAGCGAACGACATCGACGTTACTTGGCGATATTATCACGTCACACAGCCTGACGGTCAGCGGCTTTCGTATGTCGTGACATTCGACACGGAGATTGCGTCCCGGTTTGAAGGTGTCGATCGACGCTTGATTGACTCGGTCGATTTCATTCGAACCGCCGATAGTGACCCGCGCGCGACCAACGCCAGTGCCACGCTCAAGCCCAAATAACTGTCGTCTGCTTGAGACATTGAACGCGGCGGGTTAATCTTTGGGGACGTTCCGCAGCGGTACATCCTTTCAGAGAGCGCGAGACAAATGCTCGATTTGTACGACAAGATTCAGGAATCGAAGGACTTTATCCGGCAGCGTTGGAAAGGAACTCCCAAAGCCGGTATTATTCTCGGAACGGGGTTGGGGCCACTGGTCAACCAAATTCAAGTCGAAGCAGCAATCGACTACGGCGAGATTCCGAACTTCCCGCGCTCAACGGCGCTTAGCCATCGTGGCCGGCTGGTTTGCGGTCGGCTCAACGGTTTGCCGGTCATGGCGATGGAAGGCCGCTTCCACATGTACGAAGGGTACCCGCTCAAACAGATCACCCTGCCAGTTCGCGTTATGAAAGCCCTCGGAGCGGACTTGCTGGTTGTGTCAAACGCTTGCGGCGGGCTCAATCCCTACTTTCGTCGTGGCGACATAATGATGATCGACGACCAGATTAATTTGATGGGAGGCAATCCGCTGATCGGGATCAATGATGATCGATTGGGTCCGCGATTTCCCGACATGTGCGAGCCTTACAATCAAGTCCTGATTGAACGTGGAATGTCGGTCGCACGGCGCGAAGACATCGTTTGCCACAAAGGCGTTTTCGTGGCGGTCGCCGGTCCCAATTTGGAAACGCGAGCCGAGTATCGATTTTTGCGAATGATCGGCGGCGATGTCGTTGGCATGTCGACCGTTCCCGAAGTCATCGTGGCCGTTCATTGTGGTTTACGGGTCGTCGGTTTTTCGATCGTCACGGACATGTGTTTTCCGGACTCGCTCCAGCCGGCCGATGTCAACGAAATCGTCAAGATCGCCAACGCGGCCGAGCCCAGACTTTCGCAACTTGTGATGGGAGTGTTGGCCGAGGAGAAATAACGCGGGCGTGCGATTGCCGCTTGGAAGAATCTGGTTCGTTCTCCGTCGAATGAAAGTTGCTTGCATGGGGCCGACCATCGAACATCTTGCGCGGATCGACGAAGCTGTGGACGCGATTCGCAAACGGTGGGCTGGTCGACCAGTTGCCGGAATCGTCCTGGGAACCGGCTCCGGGCAGATCGCCGACGAGCTTCAAGTCGAAGTCCGATTGCCGTACAGCGACATTCCGCATTTTCCGCGCAGTACGGCGCTTGGTCACAAAGGATCGCTCGTCTGTGGCTGTCTCGGCCTGATCCCCGTCGTTGCGATGCAAGGTCGGTTCCATCTATACGAAGGATATTCCGTCGATGCGACAACATTGCCCATTCACGTGATGCAACGGTTGGGGATCGAGCGTTTGCTGATCAGCAATGCGGCCGGTGGTGTGAATCCAGCTTATTCTGTCGGCGAGCTGATGTTAATTGAAAGCCACATCGACTTTTTCAACCGAACGAGTCGGCATTTTCAGGCGAGCGACTCGGAACAAAACATTCGCCCTGCATTTCGAGCCGATGCGGCTTGCAGTCAAGAACTAATAGCAATTGGTCAAATGGTCAGTCGGGCCAACCAATTCGTACTCCACCGAGGCGTTTACGTTGGGTTGCTGGGGCCAACTTATGAAACTCGTGCAGAATATCGAATGGTCCGGCAGATTGGCGGTGACGTCGTCGGCATGTCGACGATTCCCGAAATCACGGTCGCGTCTTTTTATGGCTTGCCGACGCTGGCCGTGTCGATCATCACGAATGTCGCCAAGCCTGGTCAGCTCGTCCCGACTACTGGACATGCGGTTGTTGCCGCAGCGGAACGTGCCGGCAAGAATCTTCGTGCGATTTTCGTAGCCGCCGTACAAGGTTTGCAGAACTAGCGGCCAAGAATCGATAGCAAAACATTTTATTTCGACGGGCGACTTTTTGTTTCGGCACTCCGCTGGATGCTCTTAGGGGTCGGCACGGATTTCTGGTGCGTCCCGACAACGATTGGCTTTGGCTCACTTATGACCGTGCCCACTTCAAATGTCTCTTCCCTCTCAAAGGAAAACAAGGCAGCGACGAGGCGGTTGGGCCACAAGTCGATGATTGCGTTGTATTGCTGAACGGAGTCGTTGTAAAAGCGTTGCGCGTTTTGTAAATCCGTTTCGGCCTCGGCGAAAAGCTGGCGTGGTTTCGCGTAGGACTCGGCGACCGGCAATTCCGGTGAGTTATCAACTACCTCAAGCAACTCTTTAAGCGAATCAGCAAGCGCGGTTTCAAAATGCTCACGCTCGGAGAACTCGATCGTATGCCTAGCTCGACGCGCGAGAAAGCTCACGTTGTCGCTCGAACCCAAATCGAATGAGCCATCGCCCTGAATCGGCAACATCATCGCGTCGATCAATTCATGACGACGTTTTAGCTGAAACTCTAAACCTTCGCGAGCATTGACGGCGACGGTGCGCCGGGTCTTGAGTCGCGCGTTGACAACGCCGATCGAAATTCCCACAGTGACGACTGCGGCAACAGAAACTAAAGTCCAAATTAACCACCACACCATGGGAAACCGCCTTAGCAAAAAGGAAACGGAAGAATTCCTCGTTGCCTGTTCCGCAAAACAACTATTGTAGCTAGCGAACGCAATAATTGCATCCGCGATTTAGCCGTGTCGGCTGCGGCTCATCGCGACCAAAACGGGGGAAGTGCCCTTTTTGGCTCCGCTCGATCGGCTAATCTCGCATTTCTCGGTCGCAAATAGATTGCTAAATTCGCTTAGCCGCCGCCAAATCCTCGCGACTTTCGCTCTAGGTTTGCATCCGAACCGTTGATACACTTTTCCGCATATCAAGCCTAGGCCAACCCCGCAGACTTCAAGGAAGCAAGTCACATGAGAATCGGAATCGCACGTTCTTCAACCGTCATGATATTGCTGGCGACATGCCTTACGATTTCGAACTCGGCGGCGGCCCAAGGTCAACAACCTTCGAATCAATCAACCGCCGGAATTGGCGCAGACGAACTGCCGACGAATGCCGCAGCACCTCAAGACACCGGCTTCAGCGGATCGGAACAAGTCGCATCGACGCAACCGCCAACGCAGCCCGAGTGGTTTCCTCTCCCGGCTGATCAGCAACAACACGTCGACCAACTTCTCGATTTCTGGCAAAAGAGCAGCGATCAGGTTCATCAGTGCACTTGCGAATTCACGCTCTGGGAATACGACCCAACATTTTGCGCTTACCGAAATCCGCAAACGCAAGAGCTTGCCGCGCACAGTGTATGGCGTGGAACGATTCGGCATGCGTCACCCGACAAGGCACTGTATGAGACCAACGAGGCTTGGCGGTTCGCCATTACGGACGACAAGCCCAATCTGGAAAAAGTCGAGGATGAAAACATCAAACAGAAATGGGTCTGCGACGGTAAATACACGTACAACTACGACTTCGTGAATAAAAAGCTAATCGACATTCCGATCCCGTCTGAGTTTCAAGGCCAAGGGCTGGTCAACAGCCCGTTGCCGTTCTTGTTCGGTGCGGATCGGCAAACGCTGCAAAGTCGTTTCTGGATTCGACCGATCACACCGGCAAATGCCAAAGACGAATACTGGCTGGAAGCAATCCCGAAACAGCTTGCCGATGCGCGGATTTACAGCAGAGTAGAACTCGTGATCGCACGTCAGGATTTCCTGCCAAAATCGATGATCCTTTTTGCGCCCAATTACGATCCGAAAGAGCATCCAGTCAGCCAAGCCTTCGTCTTTGAGAATCGCACGATCAACGGGAATCTCGAAGCAATCAAAGATTTTTTCGGGGGCTTCATTCGTCCCAAGACCCCCTTCGGATGGGAGCGCGTCGAGCAAAAACCATTTGCCGACGACAGCATCACCGCGCAAAAAGATGAACTCGAACGGACGCGAAAATAGAGCCGCGTTTCTTGTCCGAAGCTCGTTCTGGGCACCTTTGCGCCTCCGCGCGAACAATTCTTCTCTTTCCTCACGCCCCGAATTTGCTCAATCGCTGCGCGTTTGCCAAAGCCAGCGGCATTAGGTATTTGGCGGGGAAAATGCCAAGCCCGCCGTGCGTGCATTCGTACTCGTTAAACGTCGTCCGACGGTCGGGGCGGCAACAATCCGAAACGAGCAGCGTCGGGACCGGATGCCAACTGTGGCTTTTCAAATATGACGGTGTGCTGTGGTCGCCGGTGACAATGAAAACAGTTGGCTTCAATTCCATGATTCGCGGAATGATCGCATCAAGCTCTTCGATACGTTTGACTTTGCCCTCGAAGTCGCCATCTTCGCCTGTGCTGTCGGTGTACTTGAAATGCAAAAAGAAAAAGTCGTACTTGGCCCACGTATCGCGCAGGAAATCGACTTGTTGTATGAGAGTCGTCGCGCCGGGGATCACGTCCATTCCAACGAGCCGCGCTAAACCTTTGTACATCGGATAAACGGCAATCGCGACGGCCTTCAAACCGTAGACTTCTTGATACGACGGTAATTTCGGTTTAGCCGCGAAGCCGCGCAGCGTCAAGCCATTGGCTTTCGGCTGGCCGTGTAGAATCTTCCGCGCTTGGGCAATAAATTCGGCGGCGACTTGGGCCGTGCGCTGGCTGGCCGAGTCGCGGGCTTGGGGCGGCAGCGGCTCGACTCCGGTGACTTGGGGATCGGTGTCCTCCACGTTCGCTCCATCCACGCCGCGGAACACAACTACGAATCGATGTTCTTTCACCGGCTCGACGAAGACTTGAATTTTTGGAATCGAAATGCTCTGCAACTTTTTCACAATCGCCGCGCTGTCCTCCGAAGCAATTCGCCCGGCGCGACGATCAGTGATTCGGCCCTGAGTGTCGAGGGTGCAAAAATTCCCGCGCGCGGCCACGTCATTTGACTGAAGTTCAAATCCAATCCCCGTCGCCTCCAACGCCCCGCGACCAATCTGATATTGAATCGGATCGTAACCGAAAAGCCCCAAATGCCCCGGTCCACTTCCTGGACTAATGCCTGGAAAGACAGGGATCGTACCTCCTTGAACGCCGCGCCGAGCCAAAGCGTCGAAGTTGGGCTTTTTTGCGGTTTCTAATTCCGTTTTGCCATCGGGCGTCAGCGGCAATCCACCCAACCCGTCGGCCACCAACAAAACAATTTTCGATTCGTTCTGAACGTGCAAATCGCGCGTCAACTCGTGAATATCCGTTCCAGAAAAAGGGTCCATGGC
>JANNYC010000080.1:0-5102 GCA_031409895.1 Planctomycetota bacterium | reverse complement strand
ACGAAGCGGCTGGGTGGCACTGGCTATGCCAGTGTCTTTCAAGACTTGAGTGAGAACGAATGAGTGGCGGTGGCTATGCCAAGTCTTTCATCATCAAACGCTAAACGTAACTTTGTCGCGTCGTTACAGTGGACGAAATGACTGAACCGCAGATTCTCATCGAATCGAAAAGTGAATGGTTGGATCGGTTAATGGTTCCAGAACGACCGGGGAAAGTCTGTTTTCGATTTTGGCAGAAAGGAGCCGGCTTCGATCGCAATCTGTTCAGTCCGGAGCCGCTGGAAGCATCCATCGACTCCATCCACAACAATCCGGTGAAACGCGGATCGTGCGAAAAAGCGACGGATTGGATTTGGTCGAGTGCCCGGTTCAATATATTTGAGCTACCCAAACTTCCAAACTACAATTTTCGAAATTGCCCCACATTCACGGACTCCCTCCCTGGGGCTTTCGAACAGGGGCAACCAAATTGACCGAAGCCATTACTGACGTTCAATCCCGAAAGACACTGGCACGGCCAGTGCCATGCAGCCGACAAAGTACGCGAGCCATACCCAAAATGCAGCCCAAGGGGTCTGGTCCGAATGGCATGGACTTAAGAAAAATAGTTCCCACTCCCCGGAGTAGCGGGGCGAGGGGGCAAGAAGATCTTTAAGTCCACGCCATTCGGGACTGGTCCCTGAGAGTTCTCTCGGGAAAAATACAAGTCGAACACCGACTATCATGAAAGGGCGATCATGCGAAATGCATTCACTGGCACAGTGTGGCGAGTTTCATGCCTTGTCGTTTTCTCGTTCTTGAGCGCTGGATGTCAGGCTCAGGAGGGCAAGCAGGCTGCGCCGTCGAAGCGCGTTGGTGGTCCGTTTGAAAATGCCGAGTACATGTATTACGGCATGCCCGCAAATCTGGATTCGACCGACACGAGCCCTGGCTGGTCGCAAGCGGGCCCGAAGCTGATGGTGACGGGCACGGTGTACATGCGGGATGGCAAAACACCCGCGCCCGGGATCATCCTCTATTACTACCACACCGACGTTAACGGACTTTACTCCTCCGGACCGACCGCGGATGAACGGGCTTTGCGGCACGGGTACATTCGAGGCTGGGTCAAGTCGGACGCCAATGGGAAATACACAATCCGGACGGTTCGGCCGACTGCTTACCCGAAAGAGAAAATTCCATCACACATTCATTTCGCGGTGAAGGAACCTGAGCTAAACGAGTACTACGTTGACGATTTGGTTTTCGAAGATGATCCGTTGTTGACTTCTGAAGATCAAAAACGGATGGAGAACCGGGGCGGATCTGGCATCCTGCGTCCCGAAAAATCCGGCGATCTTCAAGTTGCCGAACACGACTTCATTTTGGGATTAAATATTCCCGACTATCCCGCAGCGACCGACGCCAGCGCAGCGGCTGGCTTGCAGATCGGCGAACAGTTTCCATCGTTCATTCCTTTCCATGCGTGGGGCGTCGACCGGGGCTCGCAAGCTTGTCCCGTTTGCAAATACGGTCGGTACCAAGGGATTGTGTACGTGGTGGGCAACCATTCCGATTGGCCCTCGATCGAGGCTTGGTTGCGATTCCTGGAAGATGAAAGCAACGCACGCGGCGAGCGATTGAAAGTCTACTTCGTTTACGGCAAGGATCGGGACTATGAGCCGGATTTCACGCGCGGCCGGCTCGAAGCCCTCGGCGATAAGCTGGGCATCAAGTCTCTGGCGCTGACTTATGTGCCATCTCTAACCGACACCGCAACTGAAGTCCATCTGCTTAAGATCGCACCCGACGCCGAAAGCACGCTGCTGCTCTATCGGCAACGAGTTCTTGTTGACAAGTTCATCAACTTCAAGCCCACCGGCGAAAGTTTCACGCTCGTGCGCCAGTCCCTGGAGCGGACCAAAAGCAAACTTCAGAACGCCAATCAGCCGGTTCGAAAGAACTGATTTGCTCGAGTGCGCGATTGGGACGCTGCAATATCTGGAAGCAAAGGGGGACATTCTACTTTATGGGAGCCGGTAACCGATGTGCGTAGGATCGATGTCGCCGATCGAAACTTCGGAGATCGTCGCGGCGGAAATGGATGCGCAAATTCGAGGAGTTGCATGCGGATCAGGCTGTCGGGATTTCGCGGCGGCGGAAGATGAGGAGGCCGAGGAGCCAGCAAGTGAGGAAGAGGAGAAGCAGGATGCTCATGGAGGTCAGGGGCCAAGTGTTGGCGCGGACGACGTCGACGGGGCGGAAGTAGTTGAGTAGGCCGAAGAAACGAAGGGGCTTGAGGGATTCGATGAACGGTTCGACGAAGTTTAGGACTGACGAAAGGAGGACGATGCCGACAACAATCGCGATGGCCGGGCCGCGACTGTTGAGGGAGCAGGCGACGAGACTTGAAATGCCGCCAACCGCCAAGAGCAGGCAAAGAAAGTTCACCGCGGGTTTGAAATAGCGAGCGATTTCCACCACTTCCGGCGTTTTAAAAATCAGCGAACCAATCCACACGCCAATGACCGGGCAAAACGCCAACAGGATCGCGGCCAAAATCCAGACCAGCGAAGTTGAAACATAGACCTCGCTGCGGGAGATCGGCAATGTTAATAACAAATCCGCGGTCCCCTTCTCAATTTCTCCAACGGTCACCCGCGTGGTGATCGCGATCATCACCGCCCACGAGAGCGCCAAGACGACCGCATGCGTGAAGCTTACGGCAAACAGGATGTTGATGGAGACTTCACCGTCGACCTTGATGCCGAAACCGGCCTCAAAAACCTTTCGCAAGAACGCAAACCGGGAAGCGAAATTGAGGACTTCGTCGCCCAGGTTGAGCATCGCCCAGACAAACAAAATGACAAAGCCAATGATGCCGACCGCAGCCGCAACCGTCAGGCTGGCGGAGTCATCCAGGGTCTTGCGAAAGATGGCTCGATTAATCATTGGCTCGATTCTTCGTCGCGATAATAGGTCAGGAACAAGTCACCCAGATCGGGGGCTTCGATCGTGGCGTCGTCGATTTTTTGGGTCGCCAGCCACGCGACCAGGTCCGCAGTCTTGCCGGTCCAGGTGCCGACCAATGTGTTATCGTTCGCGCGGACATGCAAGGATGCCGGGAGAGACGCCGGTATTGCAGCGGTCGACGCAAAGACCACTTTCACTCGTCGCAGGGCTTTGCTTTTCAAATGACTGATCTGTTGTTGTTCGACAATTTTTCCACTGCGAACGATGATGATCTCGTCGCACAATTCTTCGACTTCGCTGAGCGAATGGCTGGAGAACAGCACGGATCGTCCTTCGCGAACGACGTTGCGAAGTTCATCAAACACAATCGCGCGCACAAGCGGATCCAGCGCACTGGTGGGCTCATCCAGAATTAGCAATTGCGGCTTGTGCATCAGGGCTTGAATCAGCCCAAGCTTTTGACGCATCCCGGTAGAGTATTTCCTAACCGTCTTATCCAAATCCAGCTCCAAGACTTCGGCCAACCGGTCAATTTCGTCAGTGCAGTCTCGACGCCGGACTCGAGCAAGATAACGCAAAGTCCGTCGACCGGTCAGGTTCGTGTAGAACTGAATTTCGCCCGGCAGGTAGCCGATTTCTGCGCGAATGGTCTTGCCGTCTGTCTGACAGGACTTGCCGAAAATGGTCGTTGAACCGGAAGTGGGTTTGAGCAGCCCCAACAAGATCCGAATGGTCGTCGTTTTGCCAGCACCGTTGGGGCCTAGAAAGCCGGTCAGCTGGCCGGGTTCGATTTGGAAATCGACATCCCGCAGGACGTGATACTGGGCGTACCACTTTTGTAAGTTGCGACAATGGATAATGGGTGCGGCCAATGTCGCGCCTTGAATTGCGGAATCGAAGAAATTGGTGAAGACAAGCCCCGTTTCGTTGGAAGTTGAGGATCGGAGTTGGTGTGGCCCGCTTAAGGAACTTGAATTCGCAACTCGATGCACTCCCCAATCTGAACTGGAGTTATGTCCCGATTGTAGTTGATATGTCGCACGTCCAAATAGCCGCGCTTGGAAGCGGCAAGTCGCTGCCCGCCGGTGGCCGCAATTGTCTATTAGCTTCAAATTTGCGAGGAACCCGCGGCTAGCGCCTTGCGGCTCACCAAGCACGTCCTGCAATTTTTGCTCAAAAAGATTTATGACGGGCTAATTGTCGTGTTCCATCACTTTCTTACGGCCATGCTGGCACGAATATCGGTGATCGTGTTTCACCTCAGCGGCATTTCGAAAAACGTCAGGGCGGCGAGCTGGTTTTGGCCGAGGAGGAGATTTTTGGAATCCCATCGTTTGTCGATCAGGTAGGAGATGGTCGTGGCGGTGGAGGGGGCGGAGAGTTTAAGCGTGATGATGTTGCTGGCGACGGAGCCGGAGAAGATCAGGTTCGCCGTGCCGTCGAGATAGAACTGGGTGATGAGGGCGTTGTCCCAGGCCATCGGTTGGTCGAATTCGAGCGCGATTTTGTTGAGGCGGGTGATGGGGTGGGTGGCGCGCTGGAGGAGGGTGAAGTGACGGGCTGTGTGGGGACTTTGCCGTAGTTGAATTGCTCGACGATAGGGAGGACTTGTCGCGCGAGCTTGGCGTAACCGTCTCCCAGAAGATACCGCCGAAATTCAAGGCACCATTTGCACGATGTGGCCCTGCTTGATTTTTGGGATTTTGCCCGGGCCGACTCCCAACATTTGTCCACGATCGGCCAAATCATTTCTGACGAAGCTTGAGAACCATGAACGGGACTCGGTAACGGATCACAAACGAGTCGGCAGCAAAAAGGCATCGTATCCGACCTTTCTGTCGATTGGGGCGAACGACGGGAAGACAATCAGGTTTCAGCACTTCCTGTTACGTGAACACGAACGTAGAATCGTATCGATGACTCCAGAACAAAAACTCAAACGCTTGAACGAAGCGCGCAACCACGAGGATTCGTGGCCTGAGTGGTATCGGCTATCTCCGCAGGAACGTTGGGAAGAGTCGAAAAAGATCTGGCAGTTCTATCTACATGTGGGAGGTTCACTTGATCCCGAACCCGATAGTCAAAGTCCTTTCGACGCTGTCCTTCCACGAGGTGCGGCACCTGCTTATGGGCGGTCAGGCCTGCGTGTT
>JANNYC010000079.1:0-5224 GCA_031409895.1 Planctomycetota bacterium | reverse complement strand
AGATCGCGCGGATTCACGGCGTCACGAACGGGGGCGTAGCCGATCGAATCGGTTTCGCCGAAGCTGAATCCAAGCTTCACCCCTCCGCCAGCGAGCCAAATCGTGAATGCCTGCGGGTGATGATCGCGTCGACCATAATGCCGCGAGTGTTGGCGTCCACGCCTTGCGGATTCGACAAAAGCAAAACGGATTCGCCCGACGAACGCGTCTCCAAAAGATTCCCCTGAGCGCATTGTGCTTCACGGCGTTTCGCACGACCAATGGGGCGGATTTTCAGGATCGGGCTCCGATCATTTCGTCGAATTCAGCTTCGCCAATTACGGAAACATTGAGTTCTTGGGCCTTGGCCAATTTGCTGCCGGCATCTTCTCCCGCGATTAAGAAGCTCGTCTTTTTCGAGACGCTGGAAGACGTCTTGCCGCCATGCTTTTTAATCAATTCTTCGATTTGATCGCGAGTATATTTCGCCAAGATTCCCGTCACGACCAAAGTCTTTCCAGTCAGTTCAGTCCCAACGACTTCATCGGCAGCGCCGGATTCGGTGTTTACACCCATCTGCTGAAGGTCGCCGATAATTCGAGTCCCGTAGTCACTATGCAAGAAATCATAAATGCTCTGCGCGATTGCCTGACCAATATTTTCGGTTGATGTTAGCTGCTCGAGCGAAGCATTCATAAGTACATCGATGTTTCGGAATTTTTTCGCCAGCTCGTCGGACACGGTTTCACCTACGTGGCGAATCGACAAGCCATTGAGCAATCGCGCGAGGCCTCGATCGCGGCTTGCGTTGATCCCAGCCACAAGTTTTTCCGCCGAGCGAACTCCCACTCGCTCCAACTGCGTTAGTTGATCGACCGTCAAACGAAATAAATCTCCGTAGGTCGTCACCAATCCCGCCGCAACGATTTGGTCGACTATTTTTTCCCCCAGTCCTTCGATATCCATCGCGTTCCGGCTGGCAAAATAACGAATCCGCCCACGGACTTGAGCGGGACAACCTTGATTCGGACAGCGAATGTATACGCCACCTTCGTCTTTGACCAATTTCGTGCTGCATTCCGGGCATTGCGTAGGGAAGGCGAACTCAACGGAATCCGAGGGCCGCAAATGCGTCTCGACGCGGACGATATGCGGAATAATTTTGCCGGCTTTTTCCACGACGACCGTATCGCCGACGCGAATATCTTTGCGCTGAATTTCTTCCGCGTTGTGCAAGCTCGCTCGGCTGACCGTGGTTTCGGCCAGCAGCACCGGCTCGAGATGTGCAACAGGAGTGATCGTGCCAGTCTTGCCGATTTGCACTTCGATCGAATTCAACCGCGTCGTGGCTTCGTATTTTTCCCACTTGTAAGCGATCAGCCAGCGAGGACTTTTCGATCGTGCGCCGACACGTTCGCGTTGCGAGAATCGATTCAGCTTGATGACCAATCCATCGACTTCAAAATCGAATTCGTATAAGTGCTCGGTCAAGTGACGGCAATGCTGGATCACTTTTTCAAAGCCGTCGAAGCATTCCACAATCGGCGTCGGCGGCAAGCCAAACCGGCCAATCGTCGCCAGAAATTCCATGTGATTGCCGACTTTTAAACCCTCGCATTGGCCCGTCCCATGGCAAAACATCCGCAGATTTCGTTGGGCACACTCGCGCGGATCAAGCAACCGAATACTGCCCGCCGTGACATTGCGAGTGTTGGCGTAAATCTTGTCGCCTGTCTCCTGCTGTTGCTTATTTAGACGCACAAGTTCAGCGTTCGTCATATAGACTTCGCCACGCACCTCCAGAAGCTTGGGCGGATCGTCGCTCAATAATCTCAGCGGCACATCTTGAACGGTGCGGATGTTGTGCGTGATGTCGTCGCCGACACGTCCGTCACCGCGCGTCACGGCACGGGCCAGCAACCCGTTTTCGTAGATAACCGAAGCGGCGACACCATCGATTTTCAGTTCGACAACCCACTCGGCCTTTTCGCCTTCCAAAAGTTCGTCCGTCCGCCGTCCAAATGCCCGCAATGATTCTTCGTCGTACGTGTTCTCGATCGACAGCATCGGAATCGCATGCTCGATTTGGCTCAAGTGTTCGACAGGCTGATCACCGATCCGCTGCGTCGGGCTATCTGGCGTTACAAGTTCCGGGTGCGATTGTTCCAATTCCTTGAGCTGCTGCATCAAGCGGTCGTAGTCCAAGTCCGAAATTTCGGGACTGGCCTCGACGTAATATTTTCGATCGTGAAACCGAATCTGCCGCCGCAGCTCGTCGATTTCTTTTTTCGCGGTGCGCGTCATCGTTATCGCGTTTTAGAAGACATCGGTTCCAAGCCGCATTCGGGGACGACGGTCACTTGTTTGTCGACCGCCGAGTTGGGAATCAAACAGAGAAACTCCAGCGGCTGCTCTCCCGTGTTTTGGAATTGGTGAATTTCATCCGGCGCGACATAAATGCAATCGCCCGCTTTGATCGTATGGACTTTGTCGTTTTCCACGATCCGCCCTTGCCCCCGCAGCACAAAGACTTCGTGCTCGTAAGGATGAAAGTGTTTGGGTGTGTGCCCGCCGACCGCGACTTCGAATTGCCGCATTGCAAAGTTAGGTGCTTGCTCGGTTTGCCCAATCAGCCAGCGAACTTGGCATCCCACCGACCCTTCCATCGTCACCGGCTGCTGTTTCAACGATTCATAATTCTTAATTTTCACGTGATTCCTCCGCGATTGAATGTCGACGCCCTCATTATGGCGGGTAATTCCAAATTGTGAAACAGAACCAAACGGAACACTCGGGGCGCGAAACCAGGCCAAAAAACTGATAAATATACTTGACACATAAACTATTTACATGTAATATGTCGATATGGAGCGAAAGGTGGATCATGAGTGCCAAGCGATTACAGAAAGAACTCAAGAAGCGGCGACCGTTCGAATCGGCCGAGCAAGAAGCAACATTGAACTTGCTGCGCACCTGCGACCAAGTCCAAATACGGTTCGCGCGGTTATTTCGCCAGCACGATTTGACCCCCTCGCAATATAACATTCTGAGAATTCTGCGGGGTGAAGGAAAACCGCTGCCGATTCTCGAAATCGCCGACCGGACCGTCACTATCGTGCCCGGCATTACCGGTTTGATCGATCGGCTGGAACAAGCGGGCTTGGTGCGACGTGATCGATGCCTTCAGGATCGGCGAGTCGTTTACGTGGCAATCACCGAACAGGGAACGAAAACATTGAGCGAACTCGATAAACCAGTTTTGGCCCTGCACAAAAGCTTGATGGGGCCGCTTTCGCCGATCGAGCTCAAGGACCTCAACCGCTTACTGGAGAAAGTTCGCGAGTCGACGGCCGAAAATAGTTAGCCGCTGGTTTGCAATTTTTTTACTCATTTAGACGACTAGTAAACTATTTACCTGACAATCAATCGAGGTGTCCGAACATGATCCGCATCCGAAAATCCGAAGACCGTGGCCATGCCGATCACGGTTGGCTCAAGACCTTCCACACGTTTTCGTTCGCCGATTATCGCGATCCCGCACATGTTCATTTTCGCGCCCTGCGCGTGATGAACGAAGATTGGGTTGCGCCTGGGCAAGGATTTGGCGAGCATCCGCACCAAGACATGGAAATCGTCACCTATGTGTTGTCCGGAGCACTGGAGCATCGCGACTCGATGGGCAACGGCGAAGTGCTTCGGCCGGGTGAATTTCAGCGAATGTCGGCGGGCACCGGAATTACGCACAGCGAGTTCAATCCGTCCGCAGTCGATCCGACGCACTTGTATCAGATTTGGCTATTTCCGCAGCACAAAGGGATCGTACCTAGCTACGAACAGAAGACTTTTCCCGCAGCTCAACGCCGAAACCGATTGCAGTTGGTCGCTGCACCTGACGCCGCCAACGGTGCGCTCAAGATTCATAGCGATGCTCGAATTTTTCTGGCAACATTCGATGCAAATCATCGAGTTTCCCAGCCGATTCCAGACGGACGGCACGCGTGGCTTCAAGTCCTGCGTGGCTCCATTTCGTTAGGTGAAACGGTTCTCGAATCTGGCGACGGTGCCGCCGCCAGTGACGAACGCTCGCTGGAATTTTCCGCGACTTCTGAGTCTGAAATTTTGTTGTTCGATCTCGCCTAATGCGAATCGCACAATCCACTTTGTTTTGAAACGATTTATTTGACACTATTCACGAAAGGCAAACGATGAACGCAATTACCACTCGTCTCTTGACTGTACTTGGCCGGATCATGATCGCCACGATCTTCTTAACGAGCGCCGTCGGCAACAAGATTCCGAATTTTAACAGCGTCGCTGGCTACATGGCTTCTGAAGGCGTCCCGGCTCCACAATTAATGTTGGCTGGAGCGATTGCTCTCTTGATTGTCGGTAGCGTGTCGGTGATCCTTGGTTACAAGGCCCGCATCGGTGCGGCGCTGTTGCTGGTGTTCCTGATGCTGGCGACTTATTTTTTTCATGACTTCTGGAACTTAACAGGCCAAGATCAACAGAACCAAATGATTCAATTTATGAAAAACCTTTCGTTGATGGGCACGATGGTGTTCTTAATCGCCGTAGGTCCGGGGGTATGCAGCTTTGACAACCGAAAAAGCTCACAGGCCAAACTCCTGCCAAATCGGGCATAGCAGCAAATGATTCAACTGACGTTGTCTTGGCGTCAAATTGGATGAAAGCATGTATAAGCTGATTGGCTC
This sequence comes from Planctomycetota bacterium, assembly GCA_031409895.1. Taxonomy (GTDB): domain Bacteria; phylum Planctomycetota; class Planctomycetia; order Pirellulales; family Pirellulaceae; genus JANMEB01. The sequence continues at coordinate 530 of JANNYC010000079.1, read as the reverse complement.
AAACGGCATTCCTTCGGAAAATCCCCAAGCTAGTCCTGGCGACGATCGCGTCCGTGACGGGGAGTTGCCGCATCGCAAAGTTAGGTGCATGATCATTCTGCCCAATCAGCCATCGAACTTGGCATCCCACCGACCCCTCCATCGTCACCGGCTGCTGCGTCAACGATTCATAATTCTGAATTTTCACGTCATTCCTCCGCACAAATGTAAAAGGGATTCGTATTGTAAGTGCTTCGATTACTGGAATAGCTGTGGAGTGCTTTTCGAAATGTTGCTCGGTTGCTTCGCAATCCTTTTCCGTCGTTTTTTCGCGGAATTCGTGGAAGGCGCGCTAACTTTTGGTTCGTCGGCTCCGTTCAGCCGATCGCCAGCGAGAATTGCGTCCAAGCGTTTGGTTCCTAGGCGGACGTAATCCTTGGAAAGTTCAAAGCCGAAAAATTGTCGATTTAGCTTTTTCGCGACGGCTAAAGTCGTGGCGCTTCCGGAAAATGGATCGACGACGATGTCGCCTTCGTTGGTGCAAGCGCGAA
>JANNYC010000078.1:0-53989 GCA_031409895.1 Planctomycetota bacterium | reverse complement strand
CAACAACGGGCTGAACTTGAGTCGCTGTCTTGGCAAGTCGACCGAGAGACGACGGCCGAGATTGCGGTGGTTACGGTGAGTTCGCTGGACGAAAAAACGATTGATCAGTACGCGAACGACTTGTTCAACGAACTGGGAATTGGCAAGGATAATCTGTATAACGGTGTACTGCTCCTGGTTGCTCCACGCGAGCGGCGAGTGCGCATCGAAGTCGGCTACGGCTTGGAGCAGGTGCTGAGCGACTCGCTGTGCGGTGAAATTCGGGACAGTGTTATCATTCCTCGATTTCAAGCCAACGATTACCCGGGCGGGATCGTCGCGGGAACAAAACGGATCGCTGCAGTCCTGCAAGCGAATCCTCAAGCGGCACTTGGCGTCCCCGGCTCCGGGCCGCTTTTGCTCAAGTCGAAAAAAAGAGAGGCTTGGGTGGCGACGGTGGTTGCGGGAATGGTCGCGACTCTTTTTGCGTTGGTTGGCATTTGGATTGCCTACCGACGGCTTTATAACACGATCACATTTGCTGTTCTGTCGGCGATCGTCATTGCAGTGTTGGTTATGGCTGGGTTCATCGTTTGGCGGTGGCACACACGCGATCCAGCGGTAATGATGGCACTCGGCGGCATTGGGACGCTGGCCGCCGGAGCATGGGGGTTCAACTGGACCAAGTACCGGCGGTTTGGACCGCATGGTTGTTCCAAATGCGGTACACATTTGCAACTTCTCAGCGAACAAGCGGACGATCCCAAGTTGTTGTCGGTACAATTGCTTGAAGAGAAACTTGGCTCGGTCGATTACGACGTTTGGGTCTGTCCCGCTTGCCTGAATACCGATACGGAGCGATACGTCAAAGCCTTTTCGGGATTCTGTGACTGCCCTACGTGCAAGGCGAGGACTTTCAAACGCGATCCGCAAACGGTGCTTGTCGCGGCGACCGAATATACGGCGGGACGCGCGCGAGTTGATGGCCGCTGCGTTTCGTGCAACCACAAGACAGTAGATTTTCTCGTCATACCGCGAATCGTTCGCACGCAGAGTTCGTCAAGCGGCAGCAGCTTCAGCGGTGGGGGCGGCGGCGGACGGGGCGGTGGAGGTGGCGGGTTTGGCGGTGGACGTAGCGGCGGCGGTGGTGCTTCGGGAGGTTGGTGAGATGGAATTTACGGTTGCAGCTTTGATTCTGTGCGCGGCGGTTGTGAGTTGGTATTTGCTGACTTATAACTCGTTCGTCAACGCGCGGAACGCCGTGGACCAAGCTTGGTCGCATATCGAAATCGAACTCAAGCGGCGATTTGACTTGATCCAACAACTCGTCGAAGTCGCCAAAGGCTACGCGAAATACGAAAGCGACACATTGAAGCAACTTGCCGCACTGCGGGCTCAACCTCGACCGTTCGCCGACGCGGCGGCCACCAACAGTGCTCAACCCAGCTTGACCCAAACGATTAGCCAGATCATGGTTTTGGCTGAAAACTATCCGCAACTGCGGGCCGACCAGAACTTTCTCAATCTACAGAAAGAACTGACCCAAACAGAAAACCGTATCGCCGACCGGCGCCACGCTTACAATCAATCGGTCAATGTCTACGCCAATCTGTTTCAGGCATTTCCGTCAAATATTGTGGCGAAAATTCAGACCATGCCGACGAAGGAATTCTTCGACGCTCCTGATGCAGAAGTCCGAGAACCAACGGCCGTGAAACTCACATGAAAAAAAGCTATTTGATTTTGGCATTAGCGGCGATGGCGTTGCTCGTCTTTGCGGCGTTTACATGGGACAGCGTTCGGCGCGTGGACCAGGCGCGTCGCCGAATGGAAATGGCGGACTCCGACATGCGAACGAATGAGCAGCGATTGATCAAGCTATTGTCCGGAACGCCAGACGTCGGCGCTAAGCTTCAATCAGCGGTCGAGGCCTACGAGGCGGCAGGCGACATTCCAACTCGGCACGACGCCTACGACGAACTCGTCGCCCGCTTTCGCCAAGTCGGTCCGAGCGAAATTGACGCAACGAATCCACTCGATCGCAAATTCATGGATGATATTGCGGGCGCAATTAATCGGCGCGAAGTCTCACAAAAAGAATACGAGATTGAACATGCGGCCTACCGAAAATCACTTGACGGCTTCCGCGGCAGCCTCGCACGTATCTTTTCGTCCCAATCCCGCGAGGACTGAAGTTCAATCTTCCGGACCAAGGACGGTGCGTTCCGAAGACTCCACGCACCCTACATTTACTTTTCGATATGCCGCAATCGAAAGTCCCACATTCGCTAACAATAGTGGTTCAATACGGTGATGATTGAACGGGCTAGAAAATACTTTGTAAATGCGTTCGGCGGCAAGCCGGAATGGATTGTTCGTGCGCCGGGACGGGTTAATTTGATCGGGGAGCATGTCGATTACAACGAAGGGTTGGTTTTGCCGATCGGAATTAATCGATCAACTATTCTTTTGGCGAAGGTCAATTCGCGGCGGACGCCTCGTATTCGGGTTCGCTCTGAGGCATTTGACGAAGAGGCGTCGTTTCCGGTTTACGATCTGCGACCTTCACCCGAAAAACCGTGGTGGAGCTATTTGGCTGGGGTGGTGGGGCAGTTTCAACTTCGAATCGCTGATCGGGATGTACAAGGTTTAACGGTTCCGGGATTGGACATCGGCATTGTCTCGGACTTGCCGATGGGAAGCGGGCTTTCGTCGAGTGCGGCGATTGCGATGGCTATTGCGGAATTGTTGGATGCGATTCTTGATACAAGATAAACTGTTTTGGAAAAGTCGCAAATCTGCCGCGCGGCGGAGCATGAATTTGCAGGAGTCCCTTGTGGATTGATGGACCCGCTGAGCATTGCGGCGTGCACCGCCGATCATTGCATGTTGCTGGATTGCCAAACGGAGAAGTATCGACTCTTGCAGTTCGACGATACGGATTTGGTCGTGTTGGTGGCAGATGCAAAAGTCAATCGAGGCTTGGCCAGCAGCCAATACGCAGTTCGGCGGAAACAATGCGAAGCGGCGGCAGAGGCTTTGACTGTGCGATCATTGCGCGAAGTTTCTCCGAGCCTGTTAGCGCAAAAGGCCGATTGGCTTGACACGGTACTTTACCGGCGGGCACGGCACGTTGTTAGCGAAATCGAGCGAGTCAAAGGCGCTGCGAACTGCTTGCAGCGGCGGGAATGGCGAGAGTTTGGGCGATTGATGAACGAGAGTCATAAGTCATTGCGCGAGGACTTTGAGGTGAGTTGTCCAGAGTTGGACGCAATGGTTGAAATCGCGCAATCGCTGCCGGGAGTTTACGGCTCGCGGATGACTGGTGCCGGATTCGGCGGCTGCACGGTTAGCCTTGTAGGCAAGCATTCCGCAGATCGCGTTCAACAACAGCTTGCCACAGAATATTTACGTCTAACGGGAATCGAGCCAGAGTTGTTTTTTTCAAGGCCTTGTGCGGGCATTCAGATTTTGCAGCGACCTGCAATTGTTGGCCGTTAGGCTGCGTGACGGGCTTGCAACGGCGGACGTGTATCTCGAGTTTGCGTGGCCGCCAGCTCACGCATCTCGGCGAGGACGGGGCCGTTCAAGTTTCGTTCCAAGTCCTTGATGATGTCCATTACCGGCTTGCCGTCGAGTACCCGATGATCAAACGTAAGTAAGACGCGGCTTTGGCCATCACGAGCGACAACGTCAACGCCTAAGATTGTCGTGTTCGGCCCGAGATGATTCGAGGCGAAACTAATTTCGCCAAAGCCCGACAAGCTCATGCCGAATGTCCCCATGTAACTGGCTCGTTTGCTGACCCACAAATTCGACATGATCCACCAGCCAAGTTTACGCAGCGGCCATGGGCAGCTTGCGAATCGGAGCTGATGCCGAAATTGACGGACGTCATTGATCGGCATGTCGCGAAAATATTCTAGCCGCTGTTGCAAATGCGAGAGCGGACATTTTTCTGGCGATTCAAATCGGGCGAAAAGCAAAATGTCCTCGCCCTGCTCTTCGCGGCCGATTGCAATCTGACAGACGTTGCGATCGTGTTGGTAAAGGTGCGGCCAAGGAAACGTCACGATACGTTGTTTCAATTGCGGCCATCGCTCGCCCAATTGAGCGTACGCTTTCATGAAGATGACGTTCCAAGAAAGCTTGGGACGAAGCTGTTTGCGCACTTCGGCGAGTTCAGACAAATCAAAAGTCGTTTGAGCGGCCCCCAGTGGAATGTTGAGCGAAAACTGAATGACGTCGCAAGTCAACTTGCGCGCGCGACTGAGTCGAACTCGTTTTCGTTTGCCGTCCATGGCGAGACTGGTTTGTAAATGTTGAAGTTGGTGAGGTCGAGCGTTAATATACTGCCAGCGCCGAAGCGGCGGTTAAACATCGGACTGCGGCCAGCGCCGAGGCCGTGGTTAAACGGGGGAAGTAAGCGCGAGATTTTGACAAGCTTGTGCCAACGCGACAACGCGAGTTTCGCTAGCAGCAAACTTTCGGTAGCAAATGGCGTTTTACTTGTGCCAAGCTGCGGGTGTTGAAAACGGCGGAGGGACTCAAGCCGGCTCGACGGGCTTGTTTAATGCCGAACCTCAATACATCGATGCCATCGGGACTGTGGGCGTCGCTGTTGACGACGATTGAAATCCCCATTCCAACGGCCTTGGCGCAATGAATATCGCTCAAGTCTAATCGCGCTGGGTTGGCATTGAGTTCCAGTTTTTTATTGTGGGCGACGACTGCCGCGAAGACTTCGTCGAGATCGACCGCGTACGGCTTGCGGCGATTGATCAGCCGACCCGTCGGATGAGCGATGACGTCGACGTGCGGATTTTCGACCGCGTTAAGGATTCGGCGAGTGATTTGCGCGGCAGATTGATCTTGGCCATAATGGATGCTTGCCAAGACCCAGTTCGCCTCCGAAAGGACTTCGTCGTCAAGGTCCATGCGACCATCTTCGAGAATGTCGCACTCGATTCCTTTGAAAATAATAAAGTCCTCAAATTCGCGATTGATCTCATCGATCTCGGACCACTGTTTTCGCAGCCGATCCGCGTCAAGGCCACGGGCCATCGAGACCCGTTTGGAATGATCCGTGATCGCAATGTAAGCGAGCCCGCGCTGACGGGCTGCGGCAACCATATCACGAATTGACGCCGATCCGTCACTGGCGGTGGTATGCATGTGCAAGTCACCTCTTAAGTCTTCGACCGTCACGAGTTGCGGAAGTGGGCCGCGCCGCGCCAATTCGAACTCGGTGCGGCATTCGCGCAGTTCTGGCGGAAAAACCGGCAAAGACAACGCGCCGTAGACTTCGTCTTCGGTTCGGCCAGCGATGTACGTTTCGTTTGAGCCATCGACTCGAAAGACGCCCCATTCGTTTACTTTTAGCCCAAGTTGTTTCGCCAGGCCGCGTAGCTCGACGTTATGTTCTTTGGAACCGGTGAAATATTGCAAAGCAGCGCCAAAGGATTCGGATGGCACGACACGCAAATCGACTTGGAAACCTGCATCGACTCGTAGCGACATTTTCGTTGGACCACGATCCGTCACTGTTTTGACGCGGTTGAATGCCGCAAGATGATCCATGACTTGATCGGCATTGGACGAGACGATGAGGATGTCCACGTCGCCGACAGTTTCTTTTCCGCGCCGATAGCTTCCCGCGAATTCCAGTTGCTCGATGGCCTTGCAACTGCCGAGATACTCGCGCAATTTGGCGACCAACTCATCCGCCGTCGACCAGTAGATTCGTTCGCCGGCTTGGACGGCGAGTTCCATTCCGGCGAGGATCGCAGCCTCAGTTTTCTCGGTGAATCCCGCGAGATTGCGGACTTGGCCGGCTTCGCAAGCTGCCTTCAACTGTTGCAAGTTGGTTATGTTTAATTCGCGGAAAAGCGCGGCGGCTTTTTTGTGACCGAGTTTTGGAATGCGCATGAGCTCCAACACGGACAGAGGAATCTCGGTTCGCAATTCCTCAAGTTGGCGCAGCTTTCCCGTTTCGACCATCTCTCTGCATTTTTCCGCGATGGCTTTGCCGATCCCCTCGATCGCAGTCAAATCGGCGTTGGACTTGACGAGCTGTGCGATCGAACTGGAAAACTCAGAAATTATTCTTGCGGCGGTTCGATAGGCCCGCAATCGAAAGGCGTCGGTCCCTTGGATTTCCAAAAGATCGGCGTATTGCTCAAGGGTGGCAGCGATTTGCTCGTTGGTCATAGTTGAAACTCGCGTTGTCAAATGACCGCCATGATACCTTTTTTGAAGGGAGTTACGCTGCGCGGCGAATAAGCGTCGGTTGAGAGATACCGGTGATCGACCGGTATAAGTCGATATACTTGCGGGCTTGTTTGCGAACGTCGAATTGCGATTCGATCAGTTTGCGAGCGCCTGCCGACAACCGCTGACGAAGTCGATCATGTTCAGCAAGATCGCTGATTTGCTTCGCCAATGCCGACACGTTTCCAACTGCCGCGAGGAGCCCAGTTTGGCCGGGCATGACAAACTCGGGAATCCCGCCCGCTTCGTAAGCGACGACCGGAGTTCCGCACGCCATCGCTTCGAGTCCGGTTTGCGGCGCGTTGTCTTCGATCGACGGCAATACGTAAATGTCTGCAGCCGCGTATATGGTCGCCTGACGTTCCGGCTGATCGACGAAGCCAAACTCGTGGAAGTTGGGAAGGCCATCGCGTTGATCCGGTAATCGGCCGCGACCAAATACAATACACTCAATTGGTTTTTCGTTGTGAAGCAACCGTAGCGAATGAAGCAGTGAATGAAATCCTTTGCGCGGGTTTTCGACGTCTTCCGCCCCGAAAGCAATCAGCGTCACATTTTGCGGAAGTCCCAATTGCTTTCGCGCGGCGGACTTGTCGATCGGCCGAAACAAGCTCGTATCCAGGCCATTGGCGATGGTGTGAAATTGAGTACCGGTTGGCCATACGGGACTTTGCTGAGCCAAGCGATTCAACCAGCGGCTGGGGGTGACTACGTGAAACCGATGCTCAGCGAACGCGAGCGTTTTGCTGCGCATCGCTCCGAACGAGACATCGCGACGGCTTGGCTGCTCGATCGCCGGGCAATGGCCGCAGCCCGTTGTAAATTTCCCGCAGCCATCACTGTAATGGCAGCCGCCCGTGAATGGATTCATGTCGTGCAATGTCCAAACCACGGGTGTGGATGTCGGAATCGACGCGAAAAACGACGGAATGTCAATCAAAAATGGGACCCAATGCAAATGGATGACACTGCTCAAATTTTTGCTTGGATCAATTTGAGTTGGCTCGATCAATTCAGCTTGGGAAAATAACTCCATGCCAGCCGAGCGATCGCGCAAGTGTTTTGCGTATTGCTTTACAATGCGACGACGACGATTCTTTTCTCGCCGCGCGGCAAAAAAGCCACCAGGCTCAACTGCTTTTTCGAATGGTGCTGCTCGGAACGATGCATCGCCGGATGACCATTTGACGCCACTTCGGTGAAAGAATCGGCTGTCGATGCCTTGGCATCGCATTTCTAAATGGTGACGAACCGCCGCAGTTCCGGCCCCACCGTAAGGAAACGTGCTGAATTGGCTAATAATCATGTGAAGATTTGGTTGAGGAGAGATTCTGCAGGTGTCGGTAAACACTAGCTTGTGCTTCGTGCTAGTCGGTCGAGGTTAGGCGACGCGGCGATTGCGGCGTTCTTGGGCCAGCAGCATGTTCTCGAACATCGCGCGTGGTCCGCGGCGCACAAAGAACACGCGAAGTTGTCGCCGAGCAGTCTCGAATCGGTTTAACAAAGGATTGAACTTTTGTGCCGACCGTTCGCGGTCGGTTACTGGCGCAGCGCAGCGTGCGATGAATTGGTCTTTGTCTTGCATAAAGCCGTGCAGGATAACTCTGGCCGGATCCAAAACGTCTCGTCGTGCCCGCGCAGTCGTGGAAAAGCAGATTTGCGTTGAAGTCTTGGCCCGGCCGGCTTGAGCGACAATCGGATAGATTGCCATGTCGAACACGCCAAGTCGCGCGTCGGCCGGCATGTGATTGGCAAAGTCCTTGGCATAACACGCGCCGCCGTTGATGTGGGCGTGCAACAAGTGCTTGCGGCCCTTGAAGACTCGCCAGCGATACACGTCGGGTACAAAACAACCCATCATGAGCGGCGTCGGACTGCCGCTAGTCCATTCTTGCGACAGACGATCCAACCAATTCGGCTTGACGATCGCCATATCCGATTCGAGCCACAGACTGAACCCCGGTTCACGATTCATGTGGCGAGCGATGTAATCCATGCAGTCCCAGAACATTGCGGTCGGGCCTTGCGGGTAACCGAAAATCTGCGTTGGACATTGAAAGCTTGTTGTGGGCGCAATCGTGGCAAACGCATCGTGTAAGCGTTGACTAACGTCGATCTTGGGACTAGCTGTCAGCAAGAATTCGTAGCGGGTGACTTGCGATCCGAATTGTCCAAGGCTGCGCGCGACGGTCAGATAGCGTTCGATTTCCGCAACGCAAAAATACGGCAGGATCACGACGTGCGATTGTTTTTGGGCGGCAGCGTTCATCAGGAGGTCTCGACTGGCGACACGGCAAAGCGACTGAAACTTGTAATTTTTCCCGGGAAATCGGTCAATCTCAGTCGTACGAACTGCCAGCATTCTGGTGCAATGATTGAAGTTGACGTTGGTTGAGAAACCTAACTATGATTCCGCCAGTGTTTCCCGCTCGAACTGGGGAGTTGCGGCGTTGCCCAAGTTTTTTTTAATCGACCATTCGCTCGAAGGATTGGGAAGTCATCACTTCGATTACGCGTTGTGCGTCTCAAATGCGGCGCAACAAGCTGGTTGGGAGACAATCGTCGCCGCCCATCGTCGGTTTGTTGATGGTCGGTCGTTGGGTGCAGGCGTGCGGAGCGTGCGGGTATTCCGCAACACGACCTATTCGAAATTCAGTTTTCTGGCTGGCTTGGCTGCGATGGCACGGCAGCCGAACGAAGGCTCGACCGACAAGCGTCCGCCAGGATTCGTCGCGGAATTTTGCCGAGGTGTTTTTTCATATTGGTCGGCTCGGCAATTGAACCGGCAACGGCGATTGTTGATTCGCCAATTCGCGACGGACTGCGAAAAGTTTTTCGCGCCGCATATTTTTGACGATGGCGATCAAGTCCTTATCGCGGGCGCTTCTGAAATAGACCTTTTGGGATTAGCTGCGTTTTTGAGTACGCATCCGCGAACCAACCAGGTTCAATGGAACGTGTTGTTCCACTTCAACGTGTTTAACGGTTGGCCTAATGAGTATGCGGGTCAATTTCAAACGACACAGCGCGTGCGTCGCTGCTTTGAATCGGCTCTCGCACGAATTCCGTATCACAACATTAGGTTCTTGACGACGACCGCCGAGCTGGCCGAGCAATACAACCGCTTGCGAGTTGCACCCTTTTCTGCGTTGACTTATCCGGTGAACTCGCAATTGGCCCGCGAGTCGAGATCCAAGTTGCGACGCTCCCCCGACAGGCCGCTGCGAATCACTTTGGCGGGTGCAATTCGCCGCGAAAAAGGACAATGCCAGGTCGCACAATCCATCGTCGGTGAACTTTGGGACGAGCTGTTTGCGAGCGGACGAGCTGAACTTCACATTCAGCGACCGCGTCGCCCCAACTTTTTGCGACCGAAGATTGAGATCAAGCTGCCAGAAACGCCAGGCGATCACGCAACGCCAATAAAGTACTTGGAGCATCCACTGAAACCAGATGAGTATGCCAAACTCATTCGATCGACCGACGTGGGTCTACTCGCTTACGATTCGCAAGCATACTACGCTCGCCGCGCCGGAATTTTGGGCGAATATCTGGCGGCGGGTCGGCCCGTGATTGTGTTGGGCGGAAGTTGGCTTGCGGAACAACTACACGATTCAACACAACAACATGTCCGGGCTGTGATCGGCCAGTACACATGCGGGCAGCCGATGCTTCTTGAGAAAATGGCGAGTGAAGCGAACAACGTGCCGCAGCATGGCGGAATAGTTGCCTTTGATCGCATGCGACGGCCATTTCAAGCTGCATTTGCACTTCATCAGTCGATCAACGCAGTGGCTATTGAATACCGGTGTCATTTTCCGGAGCGCGCAGGAGCTTTCTGCCGAATTGAACTTCGTCAATTCGCACACGAACAAGAAATTTTTAAAGTCCAAACTGCGTCGATCGGCACGCGTTCGAACAAGCAGACTTTGGCGGCGATTTTCACGATCGACCCGAAAGCCAACCGGCTGCAAGTTCGCTTGTCGAATGCTTGCGATGACAGCTCGCTAAGTTTGCGCGACGTGCGCGCGATCGGACTGAACACGAACGGCAAAGCCCCGCCACTCTCCGCGGTTGGAGTCGTCGCGGCGGACGCGAATTCGCTGCCCGATGCCATTCGCGAAGTCGTGCGGCATTATTCCCATTACCGCGAATCGGCAATCGCGTTTGCACCTCGATATCGGGATCGACATCGGCCCGAAGCGACCATTGACGAACTGATCAACGGGCAAATCGCTCGGTCCAAAGCTGCTTGATACTATTTGCGTTTTCTAATCGGGGCGTGGCATGAATGTTTTGGTCGTTGGCGGTGCGGGGTACATCGGTTCGCACATGGTGCGGGCTTTGGGTCAAGCCAAGCACAACGTCGTAGTTCTCGACAATCTGTCGACTGGATTCGCACAATCGGTGACGCATGGCAAACTAATTCGTGGCGATTTGCTCGACCGAGATTTGACGACGAAAATCTTGCGCGAAGAGCGAATTGACGCCGTGATCCATTTTGCGGCCTGCGCGCTGGTCGGCGAATCGGTCACGCATCCCGCGAAATATTACGAAAACAACGTAATCGCCGCTTTTCAACTCTTGGAAGCAATGCGTTCGACCGGCGTGGGCAAGATCGTCTTTTCGAGCACATGCGCGACGTACGGAATTCCCAAACGCGTTCCAATCACCGAAAGCGAGCCCCAACTGCCGGTCAATCCGTATGGCTTTACGAAGTTGGTGATCGAGCGGGCGATGGAAGATTACGCGAACGCTTACGGTTTGGCTTTCGCGGCGCTTCGATATTTCAATGCGTCGGGCGCATCGACGGCGGGTGACATTGGCGAAGATCACGATCCCGAATCGCATTTGATTCCGATCGTGTTGCAAGCGGCGCTGGGACAGCGATCGCACGTAACGATTTTCGGCGACGATTATCCGACGCCGGACGGAACTTGCGTTCGCGATTACATTCACGTGGAAGATTTAAGCGCCGCGCACTTGGCGGCGCTCGATCGACTCAAGCCCGGCCAAGGCATCAAAGTCAACTTGGGAACCGGCGTCGGCTACAGCGTTCGGCAAGTCATCGATGTCTGCCGCCAAGTCACCGGCTGTGAAATCCGGGAGGAAATCGGCCCGCGCCGACCCGGCGATCCGCCGGAGCTTGTCGCCGACTCAAGCCTTGCGCAAAAAGTTTTGAATTGGGTGCCCAAATATCAAAAGCTACGCCCGATCATCGAAACCGCATGGAATTGGCACCGACAACATCCGGGCGGTTACGACAAAGGTCCGCGCGTCAAGTAATTTATCACTCAACTCGCAACTCCAGTTCATAAAACACGATGTTGTCGATCGTGCGCGAATTCAACAACAAATTCGCTGGTGCGGCGCTTTCGATTTCTTCGTTTAACCGGCGAAGCCGCTCGCTTGCGTCTTGCCAAATTGGTTTCGCCGCTACGCGGCTTGGGCCAAGGAGGTCGGTCGTTCTTCTTCCGGGGGCGAAAGCACCCCGGCTACCATCAAACGCCGCTACGCGGCTAAGAATGTTGTTCGCTCCCAAGGCGAGCGGGGAGTGTAAGCTCCCTGATTCTTCGGCACCCACCACACGTAAGTTCCCTCTCCCATTATTATTTGGGGAGAGGGTTCCGATCTTGTTCCCTCTCCCAGTATTCGGGGAGAGGGTTAGGGTGAGGGGTTGCGAAGCAATCGGCGCACTCAACACCGCACTCGCGCCAGCAGATATTGCGGCAGCCAAAGGATTGCTCAGCGTCCACAATTCATTGCCGTTGGTGCCGTCGTTGGCGGCAAAGTACAGCGTCGTCGCACCCGAAGCCAGAAACGCTGGGTTCGAACTCCCTGGGCCGGGATTGATATCGGCGGCCAGCAAGGTCCCCGGACCGAACGCCGTGCTCTTCCATAACTCGACGCCGCTGGCTCCGTTGTTCGCCGAGAAGAACAGCGTGCTGTTGAGGTTGTAAAAGTTCGCTGGATTTGAACTTCCGGGACCCGGATTGATATCCTTCACGCGAACAGTGCCGGAAACTTGACCGTTGCTCCGGTGCAACTCAATCCCGCTCGTCCCATCGTCCGCCGCAAACACTAGCAGGCCGTTGAGGTTCGACACCGACGTCGGATTGGAACCCAGCGCGCCGGGTTGAATGTCTTTGACTAAAAATGTTCCGCTGGCCGCACCGTTGCCGTTGCTCTTCCAGACTTCGGTACCGTTGGTTCCGTTGTCGGCAGCGAAGAAAACATTTCCTTTGATGTTAGTAATCCCGGTTGGATTGGAACTGGCCGCGCCGGCATTAATGTCTTTCACCAGAACCGTATTGGCGGTTGTCCCCGTGCTCTTCCACAATTCGTAACCATTGGTTCCGTCATTGGCGCTGAAAAAAGCAACTCCTTTTGCATTAACAAAACCGGTTGGATTGGAGCCGATTGCCCCTGGTCGAATGTCCTTGATTAGGAATGTGCCTAGGGTCGTTCCATCGCTTCGCCACAATTCTCTGCCGAACGCTCCGTCGTTGGCGCTGAAGAGTAAGAAGCCTTTGACGTTGGATAACCCGGCTGGATTTGAGCTGTTCGAACCGGGAAAGATATCCAGCACATTGACGGTTCCTGCGCTCGTCCCGTCGCTCTTCCAGAGCTCAGAGCCGTTAGACAGATTGTTGGCCGAGAAAAACAACGTGCCGTTAACATTGGTGAGCGAAGCGGGATAGGAACCGTTTATGGTTATCGCAATATCCTTGACCAATACGGTACCTGCGCTCGTCCCGTCGCTCTTCCAGAGCTCAAAGCCGCTGAAGGGATTGTTGGCCGAGAAAAACAACGTGCCGTTAACATTGGTGAGCAAAACCGGATAGGAACCGAAATCGTCACCTCGAATATTTTTGACCAGCATCGTTCCGCCCGTTGTCCCGTCGCTCTTCCATAGTTCTCGACCAAAAGTCGGATGGTTGGCGGTGAAGAAGATCGTTCCGTTGACGTTGGTGAAGTCCAGCGGATAAGTCGCACCAGCACCGACCACGATATCAATCAATCCAAGCACGGATGGAATTGTCGGCGGTTTGACGCCAACTCCAGCCACACCCGCGCCCGGCAATCCCGCGCCCGGAACGCCAACGCCGCCGACGCCCGGCAGGATCACTCGCGGTCCGGCCACGCCGGGCTCTTTCACAGTCGGCTCTTCCCCGCCATCCATCACCCAAAGCTCGTAGCCGTTCGTCCCATCAGTGGCGCGAAGGAACAGCGTCCCGTTAACATTTGTCAAAGATCTTGGATACGAACCGCTTGCGGCCGGTTGGATATCTTTGACGAGCGTGGTTCCGTCGGTGGTCCCGTCGCTCTTCCACAATTCGTAGCCGAACGTCCCGTCATCGGCCCGTAAGAACAGCGTCCCATTGACGTTCGTCAAATAGGTTGGCCTCGAATCGCTCACCCCCGGTCGGATATTCCTCACGAGCGTCGTCCCGGCCTCGGTTCCGTCGCTCTTCCACAGCTCGCTGCCCACCGTCCCGTCAGTGGCCCGAAAGAACAGCACCCCGTTTACGTTCGTCAAATTGGATGTCAGCGAATTGTTCGGCCCGGGTCGGATATCCTTGACAAGCGTCGTCCCGGCCTCGGTCCCGTCGCTCTTCCACAGCTCAACGCCGACCGTCCCGTCATTGGCCCGAAAGAACAGCGTCCCATTAACGTTTGTCAAAAAGCCTGGAAACGAATTGCTCGCCCCCAGCTGGATGTCCTTGACAATCGTCGTCCCGGAGGCGTTCCCGTCGCTCTTCCAAAGTTCGTAGCCCCCCGCCCCGTCACTGGCCTGAAAAAACAGCGTCCCATTGACGTTCATCAAATATCTTGGAAACGAACTGCCCGGCCCCGTTAGGATACTCTTGACAAGCGTCGTCCCGGCCGCGGTCCCGTCGCTCTTCCAAAGCTCGTAGCCCTCCGCCCCATCACTGGCCCGAAAGAACAGCGTCCCATTGACGTTCGTCAAATATCTTGGAATCGAACCATTCGTGCCCGGTTGGATATCCTTGACAAGCATCGTCCCGATTGCGGTCCCGTCGCTCTTCCACAGCTCGACGCCCTGCCCGGCCGTATTCGCCGTGAAAAAGACCGCGTTGTTTACGTTCGTGAAGTTTTCGGGATTCGTTCCGACTAAACCAGGGACAATATCGAGCAGCGTCGGCAGACCCGACAGCATCGCCCGAGATTCGAGCGGCTCGACGCCAAGGTTGGCGGGACGAGTCAAGGAATCGAGCATTCCAGTGCGACTTGGTTTGCCGAAACGCTCCGAACGATGCGAATGGCGATTGGACATGGAACGAACTTTCAAAAACTTTTGCGGGCAAAGAATATCGACAAAACGGACTTGTTTTTTCTAAATTGGCACGATGGTATTTTGCCAAACCCCTCGAAGCCACCAACCGATTATCACTGTAGTTTATTAAGGGCGCGGAACCAGCATCCGAAGCGAAGAAAAAATTCTTGAAAAAACAAGAAATCACTGTTTTCTCGTGAAAAACCGGGGACAAGTCGGAATCAAGGCCGTGCATCCTTCAAGCTCTGGCGTTCCGCAAATCCCCCAAGGCTTGTCCTGGGGATTGTTAGGTTCGCAGCTAATCGCGCGATTCTAGAGACGAACGTGAGCCTCACCGGGTCAAGCCCGGTGCATCCCTCAACTCTCATCTCTCATCACAGCTTCCTTGTGCAGTGTGCATTCGCCCATTCGGATGGACGCCGGGACGATCTTCATTGTAGAAGCGAGCGAAAACCTCGTGCCATTCGTTGGTTGATTTCGCGCCGGCGAATGCGGCGCGGACGGCTTCGTAGTTGGGGTGCAGGATTGAATACTTGACGCCGAATTTGCGCATCAGGATGGCTACGCGATCGACTTCGTATAGCTGCTCGGCCAGGTGATAGTGAGCGAAAATGATTCGGCGTTGTTCAAAGAGGCTTGGCGGATCCGGAAGTGGTTCGCCTGCCGCAAGCGCGCGGGCTTGGGAAAAAATCCACGGATTGCCAATCGCGCCGCGTGCCACGGAAACACCGTCGATTCCGGTCTGCTCCAACATGGCAATGCAATCCATCGGCGTGAACGCGTCGCCGCTGCCAATGATCGTCCGGCTGCCGACGTGCTGCTTTACTTCGCGCAGAAATTCCCAGCGGCTTGGCCCGACGTAGCGTTGTTCAACCGTTCGACCGTGAACCGTAATCGCAGCAACTCCAGCAGCGAAAGCACCGTCAAGTATTTCGAAAAACTTGTCGCGACTTTCGTTGCTGTCGTCGATGCCCCGGCGCATTTTTACCGTGACCGGAATAGTTGCGGGAACAACCTCGCGAGTGCGGCGTACAATATCCAGAGCGACGGATGGTTGGCTTAAATGAAACCCGCCACGACATCGGCCGAGAACTTTCTTGACGGGGCAACCGAAATTGATATCGATCACGTCAAAGCCAGCTTGAACTAGTCGGATCGCGCCGGCGGAAAACTGTTCCGGCTCCGCCCCCATAAGCTGCCCGCCGACCGGATGCTCTTCGTCGCTGATGTGCAGGAAATGGCCGGTCCGCCGACGGTCCTTTAGCTGCGTAAGGAATTGATCCAGCATGACTTCGCAGAGAGTGTACGGCGCACCCAGCCGACGAGCGATCACGCGCATGGGCCAATCGCTGTATCCCGACAAAGCGGCTTGGATGATCGGGAACCCGATTTCAATGTCGCCGATTTTCAAATCTTTAAGCTGGACTTCTGTCTTCATCGATTTCGGATTATTCGTTATGTTCACAAAGTGATAATTCAATCACACATACTATACAGCGAATGGCCCGCGATGCATCGTTTAACCCGGAGCCAACGGCGACGGTACCTTTCGTGAGGTCCACGCCTAATCGCAGGTCCAACGCCATCGCCGTTGGCTCTGGGTTAAACGAATTCCGTCATGGGTGGCCGCGCGGAGTGTATTCTGCGGAAGGGCGAAATGTTAGTCGGCGTTGGAAATTGGATTTATGTCGTGCTCGTGGCAATGGTGATCGCCGCGATTGTTTTGGTGCGTGCGTTGTCCGTGCCGCGTGGGCTCCCGTATCGTCGGCGTGAGACCTTGTTAACCAAAGCTGAAACGCGGTTCTATTTTGCGTTGCAGAACTGTGTCGGCGACGAGTTGACGATCTTCGCGATGGTGCGAATTGCCGACGTTCTGTCGGTCGACGCCGCTCAAAATCCCGGTCGCGGCTGGTTCAACCGGATTTCTAACAAGCACGTAGATTTCGTCCTGTGTGATCCCGATTCATTGATGGTGGTCGCGGCGATTGAACTCGATGACGCTTCGCACGAGCGGCAAGATCGAATCGAGCGGGATGAATTCGTTAACGCCGCTTTTCGCTCCGCCGACTTGCCGCTGATTCGGGTTCCAGTGCAAGCCAAATACGAAACCAGTGACTTGCGCAAACGCTTGAACGCGGTGTTGCCGAAGTAGGTTGGCTCGTTCCTAGGCTCCCGCCTGGGGACGCAATGAAAACGAGGCTCAGCCTCGGATTCGACTGGCAGAGCCAGCAATGCCGTTGGTTCCCAGGCGTGAGCCTGGGAACCAGAACTAGTCGCGGCTACCGCGATCGCGATTGGGGCGACGCGGTCGGGGTGGAGGGTTCGTGGATCGCCGGGCAATGTTGCCGTCGATGATTGGCATGATGGTTTCTTGCCAAGTCGGAAACTTGATGGACTTAGTATCGCCGGTGACAGGTCGGCTCGTCGTCGCATCGTTTTCAAAATCTTCATCGATCGGATCGATAATGAAATCTTCGTCAGCAGGCAGGACTTCGCTGCGGATCTTTTTCTCTGGACGACGTTGTGCAGGCCCTTCGCCAGAACGACTTGAACGCTGTTCGGAACCGACTTCCTTGGGACGTTCACTACTCCGTTCACTACTCCGTTCACTGGATCGGCCACTGGGTCGCTCACCAGTCCCCTCACTCGTCCTCGGGCTAGGTCGGTCACCGCGTTGAGGCCGACGCGATGGTCGATCACCTCGTTCACTTCGGTCACTTCGGTCGCGCTGACGCGGACCGGAAGGACGAGGTTTTTCGCCAGTATCCGAATCGCGGGGCGATTCTTCACCGCGATCTCGGGGCGGTCTAGGTTTTTCACTGGGGCGGCGACCGAATTCACGATGGCTAACTTCATCCTCGCCGGTAAGCTCTTCGACTTCGAATTCGACCATATCTTCATCGAGAATTTCGAGATCTTCGATGATCTCGATGTCGTCGTCTAGTTCAACTTCGCGGCTATCGTCATCAATCGGTTCACCGGTTGGGACGAATAATTCGGAAAGCAATTGTTTTTGGCGGACTTCATCGGGTGGAGAATCGATTTCATCCAATAGTCCTTTGCCGAAACCTGAATCGTCGCGAGACGCCTTGGGCGCTGGAGAATTGGGAGCGGGCCGAGGCCTCTTGGTCGGTGGCGCGGGTCTTTCGGAACGCTTGCGGGGCTTCTCGGATGCGGATTCGAATTGAGTGGAGCCAGCGGCCACACCCAACGTGCTCGCGAGATCGAGCCAATGAGATTCATCTTGGCGACTGCCGGAACCTGTTTTTTGTTCCGGTCGATCTTGCGCCGGTTCGTCGTCGTCATCGGAAGCATCTGACGACGCCACGTTCTTGGCATCGCCTTTCTCTTTTTCAGATTCCGCGTTCAGCGATTCCAACTCGGTGAGATCAAGCTCATCGTCTCCGTCGCCGGGCAAGTTCGCCATGCCGCCAAAAAAATCAAATACGTTATCGCCCATGTCCATTTCTCCTCAAAGCAGCCGACTGGTTCGCTGCATGTCTTTCGCAATTGATCATTAGAATATATCGCAATTTCCGCTGAAATTGAAGCCGGTTGAACTTGTGCGATTGAGGCGAATCGTGTGATTCGCCACCCTCGGCGTCGCCGAACGGGCCGATTTGCGAGCTTGGACTGCGGCTTGCATGCTTGCTTAAACGAAAAAGGCCCGCGTAAATCGCGAGCCAAGTGTTTCGAAATTGCATTGCGAAGCTACTGCAGGATCAAGCTGCCGTTGTTCGCCACGTCAAACATAGGGCGATTGTAGCTGTCGTACCAGCAGCGACCGCTTGGACGAATTGTGAAACCCACGAAAATGTTCCAGGCATCGAAGTCACTTTCCGCATCCGTAAACACATACGTGAATCCAGATTTGAGCGCCAAACAATCAGTCATGGGGACATCAAAATCGCCGCCCATCAACCCCTGGCCATCTCGCGTCCAGCCGCCGTTGACTTCAGCGTAGCCGCCGCCACACAGTGGATGACGACTGAAAAAGCGATAGGTATCCAACGTTTCGCGACTGAACTGTCGGGACTGCGGGTCGACGTAGTCCTGCACACCTTTGGTGTATCGAACGCCGAAAGTATACCCTTCGGGATAAGCCCAGCTCAACTCGCTGCGGACTTGAACGACGCGTGGTTCAAAATCCCAATCCGCGTCCAAAAAGTCGACGACAAAGCCCCCTTGCAAACCATAATCGACCCTTCGAAAGAAACCGCCGGTCACAAAAAGCTGATTGTTAACTGCGCCGAATTGCCGACCGCCGAGATTTGAACTGACGTGGTTGACGCCGAGCTGCCCAGAAAACAACCCGCATGTCAGCCAGTTCAATGGTGCTCCAAAGTTGGCTCCACCGAAAAACCCAAAGCCGCATTCGTCGCTACGTTCGAATTGTTGATTTCGCAATCCGATTCCCGCGTGGGCTTGGGCGCCGACAAAAAATTCGCCGCCGTACAAGATGCCGCCAAAGCCGTCCAACCAACACGGGGGACGCTCCGGGCAACATTCCGTCGGACACATTCCGCACTCATCACAACCCATCGAGCCTTCTTCGACCCAATCGCCATCGATGACTTCGTCGACCGACGACCCGATTCCAGAGCCGTACGCTTCGGAGACAGCGCCCATTGATTGCGGTGCTCCCAAAATCGGCTGACCGTTCGGCGACGTTGACATCGAAGGCGAATTGCTCGTCGGAACTTGGCTTCCGTCTTGTCTCAAATGGCGCGGAACATAAGTGCTCGTGCGCGTGCTCGGCTTCGAAAAGACCCTGCTGCCGGATCGAGTAGTTACTGCCACCGAAGGGGTTTTAGTGGCAGCACGAGTTCGCGCTCCACTGGTTGTCGTCGTTGAAGTTGCTTGAAGACGGCCCGTGGATGGACCCATCGCTTGTTGGCCCATCGCGCCCGCCAGTGGCACAATAGTCGTCAAGCACACCGCGAGTATCAATTCGGCCCTATTGCGACGCATAGTCTTTTCCTTGAGCAAAAACTGCTAGCCGATTCGGGTTAGAATCTACGGCTACCGGAAAAGTCATCGGAATCGTAACAGCCTGTTCTTTGCTCAAAGTTGAACTTATCGGAAAATAATTCCGGGCTTTCCTAAGCTAACAGCTAACGACGTGATTTGCGTTCAAGTTCGAATGGAACAGCGGCTCGACGAATGCGGCGGCCTGCTGTCAGATTTTGTTTGTGCGGCCGATTATTGTTCCCCGTTTAACCGC
This sequence comes from Planctomycetota bacterium, assembly GCA_031409895.1. Taxonomy (GTDB): domain Bacteria; phylum Planctomycetota; class Planctomycetia; order Pirellulales; family Pirellulaceae; genus JANMEB01. Next base: position 34,217 of record JANNYC010000078.1, on the reverse strand, counting down.
CCGGCTTCCGGGCGCTGAGATCGTGCAGAACGGTCCGGTTAAAAGTGAATTGCCGCGAAGCAGAATTTTAGGGGAGAACGTAGTGAAAATTATTATCCCAGGCGGATCCGGCCAAGTCGGCTGCGTGCTGGCGCGAGCATTCGTCCGCGACGGACACGATGTCGTCGTTCTCAGTCGGCGTCCCGCGAACGAAGCTTGGCGGGTTGTTGATTGGGACGGTCGAACCCTTGGACCGTGGACTGCGGAAGTAGAAGGCGCTGCCGTGCTGATCAACTTGGCAGGCAGAAGTGTCAATTGCCGATACGGTGCCGAGAATCGGCGGACGATCATGGACTCGCGCATTGAGTCGACTCGGATAATCGGCCAAGCGATCGCGCAAGCAAAAACCCCACCGCGAATTTGGCTGCAAGCAAGCACGGCGACGATTTATGCTCATCGCTTTGTCGCGCCGAACGATGAAGCGACCGGAATTCTTGGCGGCAGCGAACCGAACGCGCCGGATACTTGGCGATTCAGTATCGACGTCGCCAAGACTTGGGAAACAATCGCCAACCAAGCCCAAGTTCCCTCGACTCGATTAGTTCTCATGCGATCGGCAATCATGATGAGTCCCGATCGAGGTGGTGCCTTCGACGTACTGCTCGGTCTAGTTCGGCGTGGTTTGGGCGGCAAGCACGGCGACGGAAAACAGCATGTATCGTGGGTTCACGACAAAGATTTCGTACGAGCCGTCTATTGGCTGATCGAACACGACTTGAGCGGGCCCGTCAACATCGCCGCTCCAAACCCGCTTCCCAACGCTGACTTCATGCGTGCACTCCGCTCCGCATGGGGAATTCGATTCGGCTTGCCGACGACGAAGCTGATGGCGGAAATCGGCGCAGTGTTCTTGCGAACTGAGACCGAACTCATCTTGAAAAGTCGTCGCGTCGTCCCGACGCGGTTACTGCAATCCGGGTTCCAATTCGATTTCACAACCTGGGACGCCGCCGCAGCCAATCTGTGTCGTCGGTGGAAAGCGGATGCAAAGCGATGAGTCATTCGAAATTCCCCATAGTGGCAAGCTCTGTCCGCAGCTAATAGATCGCCGTGCACGTGCGTCGCACGCCCCTAGAATGCCTCCAACCCTGTTTCGAGGGCATGGAGTGCCTCGGGAAAATTCTTCCGCCCGAAGCCAATGCGAAAATGATTGTTGGGGTCGTCGTAAACTGTGCCAGGGAGCAATAACACGCTGGCTTCTCGGACGAGGCGGTCGCAGAATTCGTCGACGTCTCCGCGCAGTAGTTTTGGAAAGGCCATTGGACTGGCAAGCGGGCGGACCCAAGAAAACACCTCGCGATGCCGCGCGAAGAATGCGTCTAACAACGTGAGATTTTGCTTTAGAAGCCCAACGGTTCGGGCGGCAAGTTGATCGCGATGCCGCAAAGCGATCTCGGCCAAGAATTCGCTTGGCGCGCTGTTGCAGATCGTCGTGTAATCTTTGACGCTGGCCATCCGCTCGCGCAGCACCGCGCTATGTGTGGCAATCCAACCGATACGCAATCCAGGCAAGCCATACGTCTTGCTCATCACGCCCAGCGAAACGGCAAGCGGATTCATGTCACACGCCGCCGGCAATTTCGTTGCCGCGTCGAGTTCCGACTCGCGAAAGACTTCGTCGCTGAACAATACAATCCCACGGCGCAAGCAAACTTGATTAATCGCATCGAAGGTGTCGCGTCCGAGCAACGAGCCGGTCGGATTATGCGGCGAGTTGATCAGCACCGCTTTGGTATTAGGCCGAATCAAACGCTCCAACTCGTCGACGTCCAATTTCCACGAGCCAGTTTCGTGCGTCTCCCAAGGAGTGACTTGGGCACCAATGCTCGCCGCAATTTCCTTGTGAGCTTGATAGCATGGCGTATGCACGATGAGGTGATCGCCCGGATTCAGAAAAGCGTTGATGAAACAGAAAATGCCTTCCTCGGCACCCGCGAACATCAGGACTTCGTCGGGATCGATCGTCGAGTAAATTCGAGCGACTTGAGCCCGCAAGCCTGGCGAGCCTTCGCTCGGTGAATAGCTGAGCTTGAGATTCAGGTATTGTGATTCGCTGCCGGGCTCCAGCGCCAAAATTTCATTCGTCGACCAGCTTTCCGGATCGCTGCTGCACATTAGGTATCGCGTGCTGAACTCGTATTTGGCAAAGTACCGTTCGAGTTTGAAGTCAGGGATTTTCATTTGTTTTGTCGTTGGCTTTCAGATTCGATGTACGGTTTGGCCTTCGCAGCGCTTGCCTATTTGATCATTTTCACCAGTTCTGGCCACCGGCGGCAGCATTGGCGACAATTCTTTTGACGCGAATATCGAGCGATTTCGTGAATTTCCCAAATTCGAGAAATTTGTGGGAATCAACGACTGGCGTTCAGGTACTACTTACTTTTGAAACGACTTTGTGATTTCCAACTTCAATGCGAAATGACGATCACCGCCGGCGATTGTACGAGCAGTGCGTTCAAGAGCATGGCGCGTCATTGTATCGAGTCGCATTTCGGTTGACGGGTTGTCATGAGTCGGCGAACGAGTTGGTTCAAGAGACTTTCTTGAACGCGTGGAAGGATCTTTGCAAGCTGAAAGACGATTCCAAGATGAGAGGCTGGATGTTTTCGATATTGCGAAATCAAAACGCAAAGTCTGTTCGACGAGCACTTCGAATGCAATCGCTTACTGAACCGATGATTGCCGAATTGGCGGACCGACCGTTCGCAGACCAAGGCGAATTTCGTGGACAATTTCAAGAGGCCCTCAGCCACTTGGACGACAGCCACAAGCTGCCGTTACTACTGGTCTCTATGGAAGGGCTTTCGGTAGAAGCGGCCGCGGAAGTGCTTGGTGTTCCGCGTGGTACCGTTTTGTCGCGGCTTCACCGAGGTCGGGAGAAGCTCAAAACAATTTTAATTCGCGTGTTAGGAATCGAAGTGGAAAAAGAGATAGACGATGACCATCGACGACAAACAACTTGATGCTTGGCTGCGCGACGTAGAAGTCCCGCAGGATTTGAACGAGCGACTGCTGGCGATTCCTCAATCGGCTTCAACAGTCGCGATTCGCCGCAAGCGTCCGCTGTTGTTCGTTGCTTCGATACTAGCGATTGCCGCGTCGGTCGTTGGCATCGCGATTTTCGTTTTAAGTTCGAATCGATCGACGGAGCCCGCAACCATTGCAACCAATCCAGAGTTGGTTCGTGAATTAGAGGAAATCAAAGCCGAAGTCGCCATAATCGAACAGGCGATGCACGAGGCTGAAATCCGCGAGTTAAGCGAAAGGCTCAACGCATTTTCGAGCGAAGCGAATGTTGCGACGATTGATCGCATTCAGCGCACGGCCTTGATTGTCAGTTTGTCCGATCAATCCGCACTCCAATTAGGCGCCAGTCCAGAATGGGTTAGGCGCGATATGGCTCGCGTTATCCAGAGGTTTCCAAACACTGTCGGCGCGAACCATGCGCAACAGTTTATCGCTCAAATTGAGACTCAATAATTTTTTTGAACAAGGAGTAGCTATGACTTTGCATCGATTTGCCAAAACTGCAAGCTTGATTGTCGCAATTGTATTTCTCATTCGCGACGAAAGGTTGTTGGCTCAAGCGGTTGCGCCTAACCCCTCGCCAAAAATCTCGGCACTTGGCCAGCAGCTTGAAGAATTAGGACTTGAAATTCAAACGATCGAAACTGAGAGGTCGTCTGCAGCGGCAGGACAGGCAGAAGCAAAAATGCGCGCGGATGAATTGGACAAAATGCGGTCCGATTTGTTGCGGCAGCAATACGAGTTAGGTGTTTCCAAGGTTTCGTATGACGAAATCATTCGGCACTTGCAAACGCAGAGGGTACAACTTTCCGTCGACTTAGCTGGAATCGAAGCTCGTCGCGAGATTCTCATCGCGCAACAGGAGTCCGGGCAAAAGAGTGCAGAAGAGCAAAAAGAACCCCTTGCGGAAATGATCAAACAATTGATTGAAATCCAACAAGAGCGGCTTTCCTCAATCGAGGCATTGCACGCCAGAGGGAGCGCTGCGACGGGGGATGTCTTGAATGCCAAACAACAGTTACTCGAAACACAAATTCGCTTGGCGGAAAAAATTCATGCTGCAAACGACAATCGCGGGTCGTCATTGGACCCCGAATTGTTGAATGTTTCGTTAGCTCGAGCAGAAACCGCTGCCCGACTCAACAGAGTTAATCAACTTCTCGGAGAATACGTCGGTGCAAGAACAACAATCGATTCACTTGGACGTGTGCAATCCGAAATCGGTGCGGTCGAGTCGTCGTTATTGGATTTCAGTCGAAGGTCAAAAAAATGCGAAGAACTGCTCAGCCGAAACCAATTTCGCAAGGAACAGCTTAACGCCGAATATAAACGGGCTGAGCGCGAAGAGAAAAATGACGACGATCAATGATCGGCATGGCAACGGGCAAGAGTTTTTGATTCGGAAAATTCCTTGAAGAGGGTGAAACATGAACGGCTATTTGAAACTGGGGCTCTTGGCATTCGTTTGTGCGGCTGGTTTGGTCAGTCAAAGCAATTCGTTACCCGCTCAATGCGGCGTATCGTCGAGGTCACTTTGAACAAGGCGCTGACGAAGATGTCGATCGAATCATCGGCATTGCCAAGTCATATCAGAGCCAAGTTAAGAGCGCTTTAGAAATTGCTCACGATGAATGAACCTAAGGCGTCATCGATTCGTCGAAGAGTTCTTGGACTTCGAGAAGTTCTTCGATCCAGATGCGAATGTCGTTTTCGTATTCGCTGGCCATGTCCCCTTTGATGAGTTGGCGATGGAAGGCGGCCGCACCGTCGTCGAATAGCTCGGCGGCTTCGGCGGAAGGAAATCGCTCGTGGCGATCTGCGGCCACCAATCCGTAACAAAACGACATGAGCAGCTCGTTGCACGTGACTTCGGTTGGAAGTATGTCGTACATCCGGTCGGCCAAGGTTCGCTTGGCGGCGATCATTTCGGGCAGTCGCTCTTTGCCGTGAAACAACGGCTTGCCGGAGAGAAGCTCAATGAGAACGTAACCGAGACTTGCCAGATCGCTCAGCGGCGTCGGCGTTTCGCCTTCGAGGACTTCGATGGATGCGTAGGCCGGCGTGCATGCGAGCCGCGGTGGAGGCGAAGCAGTTTCAAACGCCGCGCCAAGATCGATGATCTTTGCGTGTCCGCTACGTTTGAGCATTATGTTCGCGGGTTTAATATCGCCGTGTACGATTTCGCGCCGATGCAATGCGCCAAGAGCCCGCAAGCAATGTCGCACGATCGCGATAGCCACGCCGGACTTAAAACGATTCTGTGTTTCACCTGCCGTTACGACTACATCGTTGACGTATTGCCAGCGTCGTTGACTGACTCGTTTGCGGAGCACGGTCAGCATTTTGGGGGACAAAAGTTGGCGCAGGTCAAAACCCTCGACCCACTCCATGACCAACATGCGAACGCGGCTGCGATCTAGAAAGTTCTCAACACCCACGAGGTGCTCGTTTTGAATTCGAGCTATTTGAGCCGCGATCTTGCCCATTCGCAGCATGTCCTCGTCGTACTTTTCCGGACTCGAATAGCGCTCGGGCGAAAAGATTTTGAGGGCCACGGGAACGGTAAACTCGTCGGCACCCTTCTTTTCCGTCAGATACACGACGCCCTGTCCCCCCGCGCCCAGCTTCCGTTTGAAACGAATATGCGTCGTCCAGTGAAATCGGCTTTCGTTGATCAAGCTGCGGTATTGCTCCAGCAGCTCAGAACAAACTTCGAAATCGGGCGATTCGTCGGGAGTGCGCGAAACCGTGAGGTCAGTTTCGTTTCTAGTTTGAGTGTGTAATTCCATGGCAGTGCAGAACCATCCGTGGTTGAACGAGTAGAGGCAATAAGTAAATCTTAGTCACGCAACCAAACCGAGGTCTAGGGCGAAAAGCCTTCCGAAGCGCACGGTTCGTGTTTTTGGACACGTTATTTTCCCCACAAGTTCACTTAATTGACGCTCAACGGCGATCTGTTTAGCCGAAAGTTCTTTTAAGGGGGGCGAGTTTCACTGCGGGTGCCAGCGATCTAGCGGCGTGGGAAAACCCAATGACTTGTCGACGACGTTGTACACCGGCTGGCCAGTTAGGAACCGTTGCAAGTTAATGCAAAACAAATCGGTCGTCCGATCGATGCGACTTGCAGACTGAGCGCCAACGTGTGGCGTCACAATTAAGTTAGGTGCATCCCACAGTGGACTTTCCGGCGCAGGGGGCTCGTTATAAGTCACATCGAGTCCCGCACCCGCCAAATGTTTTGATCGAAGCGCGTCGACCAAAGCGTTCTCCTCGATGACTTGCCCGCGCGCGACGTTGATCACATATCCGCCGCGCCGCAGTTGTGCAAGTTCCGCCGCGCCAATCAAGTGCTGCGTTTGATCGGTAAGCGGCACCGTGACGATCAACACATCGGACTCCGCAAGCATACCCGGTAGTCGATCCGGCCGTTGAACCATGTCGACGGCGGCATTGGCTTGTGGAAACCAATCGGTCGCCAGGATACGAACGCCGAACGGCCGAATGACTTGAGCGATTCGCGAGCCATTGCCACCAAGTCCAGCCAGGCAAACCGTCTTGCCTTTCAAATCGTCGGTGGGCAATCGAGCAAATTCGCGGCGTTGCCAAGCCTCGTAAAAAACGTGCAATCGCCGGATCAAGCCGAGTAATAAGGCGACCGCATGTTCCGCGACCGAATCCGCAAAAACCCCCGATGCACTAGAAACAATTACGTCGGAGTGGATAATGGCGGGCACTAAGCAATGATCCAAACCAGCGGCCGACGATTGAATCCAACGCAGGCGTCCGGCCTGAATAACTGCCGACCAATCGATCGGGACTTTGGCATGCCCGCAAAAGATCTGGGCGTCGGGCAAGCGGCGATTCAGATCGGCTTGCTCGACGAATTCGACATCGGCCGCTGGCCAAATCGCAGCGATTCGCTGGACGTGGCGTTGCTCAACCGGATAACCCAACAAAATTTTCATGATCGTTTCAAGTCGTCGACAATTGACTTTCCAATCGTTCCCTCGCCCCTTTGGGGAGAGGGTGGGGTGAGGGGATAAACAATCCGCAGGTTATTAGCCACCAAGTTCTAGTTAACTCCGGCAGTCTAACTCAAAATAAATAAGAATAATAATGGCAGAGATTACTTTACACGAAGTCCAACAGCGAGTGGATCAATGGATTCAAACCGTCGGCGTTCGCTATTTTACCGAGCTGACGAATATGGCACAGCTCATGGAAGAAGTGGGCGAACTGGCGCGGATCATGTCGCGGCGGTTCGGCGACCAATCGTTCAAAGCCGGCGAGCAGCCGTCCGATCTGTCTGACGAAATCGCGGATGTTTTGTTCGTATTGGTCTGCATCGCCAATCAAACCGGAGTCGATTTGCAAAGCGCATTCGCAAAAACCATGGAAAAGAAAACTAATCGGGATTCCGAACGGCACCGAGCTAATACAAAGCTGACCTCATGAATAGTTTACAAGTACTTCGGCGGATTCGTTTTTGCGCGGGCCATCGGCTCGTCGGACATGGCGGCAAGTGCGAGAATCTGCACGGCCACAACTACGTTATCGATATTTGTGTTGCAGGAAACGGCGTCGACTCAGTTGGCAGAGTTGTCGATTTCGCCGACTTGAAACGCTTGTTCAAAGGCTGGGTCGATGAACATTGGGATCACGGCTGTATTGTATTTGACCAAGATCGTGAAACGATAGACGCTATTCGGTCTGTGACGCCACACAAGATCTACTTGCTGCCGTACAACCCGACTGCGGAGAACATCGCGCGGCACGTTTTGGAGGAAATTGGCCCTAAGTTATTGGCAGGCTTGTCGGGGTATGATTTGCAAGTGACTCGCGTCGCGGTTTGGGAAACCGACGACGCTTGTGCCGAAGTTTTTTTGGACGATTCGTCAAGCAGGAATTAGCTTCTCGATGAATCACCAGCACGACGCGCAAGCGAGTGCATGTACCACATTTGTTCAGCGATCCAAGTTGTGAAATTCTACTATAGCGATACTTTCGTGTTGCCCCTCCCGAGCCATCACAAGTTTCCGATGGCCAAGTACCGGATGCTGCGCGATCGGATCGCCGAATCAACATTGGTGGAGACTTGTCAACTGCTGATCGCGCCGCAAGCGACCGTCCAGCAACTTGAGTTGGCTCACTCGCACGAATATGTGCGCCGGGTCTTGGCGGGAGAGCTTTCCGATATCGAGCAGCGTCGGATCGGTTTCCCGTGGTCGCTGCAAATGGTCGAACGTGCAAGACGCTCGGTTGGCGCGAGCGTCGCCGCAGGCCAAAGTGCTCTCAACGATGGCTTTTCCGCGAATCTAGCCGGCGGAACGCACCATGCGTTTGCCGATAGTGGCCAAGGTTACTGCGTCTTCAACGACTCCTGTGTAGCCGCCCGCTGGCTGCAACATTTAGGCTTGGTGCAAACCGTGGCAATCGTAGATTTGGACGTGCACCAAGGGAACGGCACTGCTGCGATCACGGCGGATGAACCCACGATTTTTACTTTCTCGATTCACTGTTGCGACAATTTTCCGTTTCGCAAGACGCAAAGTAACCTAGATATTGAATTGCCGGCCGGGACGACGGATGAACTTTATTTGCGCGAACTGCAGCGGGGGCTGGACGAAGCGTTCAAACAATTTCGGCCCGACATCGTGTTTTATGTCTCCGGCGCGGATGCCTTTGCCGACGATCGCTTTGGCAAACTGAAACTGTCCAAGCCCGGTTTGCGAATCCGCGACGAAATCGTGTTTGAATATTTCGCGAAACGAGACGTTTCTGTTGCGGCGTCGATGGCCGGCGGCTACGCACGAAATCTCGATGACCTGGTTGATATTCACTTTGCAACCGTCAGCGCCGGCGTCGACACTTTTGAGGCGAGCGGCAGAAACAAGCGAACCGACAAGAAAGTGACAGGCACCTTCCAGGTGCCGTCCAGTTCGGACTCGGATTCAGTCGGCATGATTTCCAAAAAGTGCTTGAACGGATAAACTTTGTCGCACTTGAGTTTGTTTAGGAAAGGTCAAACTTGTTATGTCGATTGTGCAAACGGAACATGTGTTAGTCGTCCCTACTCGACTTTTTCGGGAGCTTGGTTATTTCCAAGGATTTTGCGGCGACGTTCAGCGATACCGCGACACGCTGTTGGATCCGCTGCACACCAGCTACCGACCACGCGACGAAATGGAACACGATCCGGAATTCAAGCAATTGATTCCCTACGTGATCTTTCGATACGAGGACTCATCGGGCATTCATGTGTTTCAGTACACTCGCGGCAAGGGTCAAGGCGAATCGCGATTGCATCAAAAGCGGAGCGTCGGCATCGGCGGGCATATTTCTTCGTTGGATTCGGGCGATCATCAACCCTACGACGTTGGCATGCGCCGCGAATTGGATGAAGAGATCATTATCGATACTCCGTACACCGCGCGTTGCGTCGGACTCATCAACGACGATCAAAGCCCCGTAGGCCAAGTGCATTTGGGCATCGTGCACTTATGCGATGTCGAGTCGCCGCAGTTGAGCGCCAGAGAATCGGCCATGTTGGACGTTGGCTTTCGACCAGTCGTCGAACTGATGCGCGACCTAGATCAATTTGAAACTTGGTCGCAAATTTGTTTAAGAGAGTTGGGAAATGGCGAATGGGGGGCGTCAGCCCCCTGATTCTTGTGTTCAGTGTTCAGTGTTCAGTGTTCAGTCTGAAATTTGAAATTTGAAATTTTTAGTTTGCCGAGCGGTCATTGTTTAACCTGACCGCTTCGGGCCGTGCGGCGAAATCGCAGCGCCCGGAAGCCGGGCGGTTAAACGAATTACAGAATTTGTTTTCGCACCCTCGATTCCTATCGCATTATTTGTGCTAGCGAATGTTCAGTGATAGCACCATATTTGGGCGTTGCGCGACAAAGTTGAACTAAATGTGGTAGCGCTGTTGATCCATTCTAGGTTGCGTGGATATTTGGGCCCTGTTTGGTTGTCGCGAGCGTTGTGACAACCGCCCACCACGTCCCCTCCTCGACGAAAAGGACCTTTAGTCCCGAGTTGTGCTTAGGATGAGTATCACTCGTAACAACGCTACATATATCGAGTTCACGGATTTGTCCTCGATCAGTTATTCGATCGCCTTTTAGACCCGCCGCGTTACATCGATTCTCATTGGCATTTCAATGCCGCCGACCTTGGCCGCTCGCTAAAGGACCTTTGCGAGGCGTGGATCTCACGTAGAGCATCTACCGCAAGGAGTAACCCGATGTCCTGTAAGCCAATGATTGGTATCAATTCGGACTATCGCCGCGCCAACGGCAATCAACCTTCTTTTTCGGCCATTACGGCCGGGTATTACGATTGCGTGCAATCGGCAGGAGGGATACCAGTCGTCGTTCCGCCCATCAAAGACGAAAAGGATTTGGCGTCGCTGCTGGACCGACTAGATGGATTCGTGTTGATCGGCGGCGCGGATTTGGATCCGCGACGTGATGGTTTTATGCTCCATCCGCTTGTGCGATTGATGGACTCTCGGCGTGAAGCATTTGATCGGGCGTTGATGCGACAGATTGCCGCACGAAAGTTGCCGGTGTTCGGCATCGGAGTCGGCATGCAATTGATGAACGTCACGATGGGTGGCAATTTGTTCTTGCACATCCCTGACGATCTGCCCACAGCGATCCCGCACAAGGATCCGCACGATCCGGCTCACCGTCACGGTTTGGAAGTGAGAACTGGATCTCTCATGGAACGCGTTTACGGCGACGGCGAAATCCGCGTCAACAGCAAACACCACATGGCAATCGATGACTTGGCAACCGGTTTTGAGGTCACCGCGCGCTGTCCGGATGGCGTCATCGAAGCCATCGAGTACCAAGGCGATTGGCTTGCGATCGGAACTCAATTCCATCCCGAGAGCGATCATGCGTCCGCGCTTGATCCTCGCATCTTCGAAGAATTCATTGACGCAATCCGCCAACCGCGAACTGCCGAATTGCGCGCGGTTGCATGAACCATGTCCTCCCAACTGGACGCGGAATGAGTGCGATTTGAAATCCACGGTCCACGTAGTCCAGTCTGTTTGATTCGATAGGTTCTTTCGTCAGCGAATCTTCAAAATGCGACTGTTCAAGTTTCGTCGAGACCCGACTGACCCCGTCGACCGCGTCGAGCGATTTTGGCATGGTCGGCGATTGAGGTTGGTCGCCGGGATAATCGTGGCCGAGAATTTTGCTTCGGTTCGCGGTGTCGTCGTCCGTGCACAAGGCGAAGGCAAATACTTGGGGCTTCAGCAACTCGCCTCTGCGGAAATTTCAGTGCGGCGCGAATTGGCGCTGGCGTGTCAACGTCTATGCCAAATCGGAAATGGATCCACGAACGAATTTGTCGCCCTTACGAACGATTTGGCGTCAATCCAAGCCGAGTTGGTCAATCAACTGCGGGGTTCGTGCGATGCGGCGGCGGAATCGCTGCTGGCGGTCTGCGTCGCCGACCCCGGCCTCTGGTCTCAAGATTTTGACGGTCGAAAGTTGTATTCAAGTTTCTGTAATCCTGAATTACTAAGCTCGCTCTCAGGAGTCAGCGTCATTGACGCCCTGCCTGCCAAGGATTTGGTGGCTGGAGGCCACGGATGGCCATTGACTCCGCTTGCGTGTTGGCTGTTGCTGGCCGACCGAACCAATCCTGTCGCGACTTATTCGCGGCTGTTGGTAATGGTGGATCGTGGAATCGAGCTTTTTTTCTTGCCAGTGTCGGATGGTCTTGACGATGAGTATCCGGAAATCCGTCACTCGCGATTCGTCGGTACTAATTGGTTGACGGAGCTGGAAAGCGGTCCTCAAAAGTCCGCAGAGAAAGCGGACAACGGGCGCAAGTCCCATGGACGAATCGTCGAATCGCTTGAACTCGAATGGTCAAGCATCGTCGAACGACTGGGTAGAGCGCCCAACGTCGCAAGTCTCGAGGCTGAATTGGCTGCGCGAACCGTTGCGATTGCCGAGTCGGCACAGTTTTCAGCAAACGATATTTCCGCGACCGCACAGCATTGGTCTCGCGAACAACTTGAAAAGCTCGTCGAACGCTGCGTTGGCCAAGCAGGCGAGCCGCTGCAAATTTTCCTGGCGGGAGAAGGAACTCCCACGAGCGGCATAGTCGAAGTATTGCGGCGGCGATTCCCAGAAGCGGTGATCGAAAGCGTCACGCAACTTGGTTTCGACCCGGACTATCTCATGGCGGTACTAGTCGCGGCGCTCGGCTCAATGCACATCGATCAAATGCCATCGAATTTGCCGTGGCTTACCGGAGTTGAAACGCCGAGAATCCTCGGACGACTTACCCCCGGCCCACCCAATCAATGGCGGATGCTCTTGCGCGAAATGGCCGACTATCACCCCCCTGCTATGCGCCTCCGCGACGCGGTTTGACGCATCGACCTTGCATCGCAAAATAGATATTTATCGCTTGTCTGCAGTTTAAAGCTGAGAGAGTAGCAGGTCGATGCTGGTTTCGCCTTTTGAACATTGGTTCGTCCTGTACTCTTTCATCTGCTCTCCCCGTTCAACTGTCTCGTCCTCTAATCGTCCAAAGGGTGTTTTGTCGGAATCAGTTTTCTTTCCGGAGTCATTCTCGGACGCGGTGCCGGCACGATCGCCGCAATGCACAAGCAAAAACTCGCGGCTATGAAGATCAAAAACAACCCGGCAACCATCATCAACTCGAATTCCGGACCTATGCCCGAATAGGGGCTATAGCCGCGGTTGCCGCCGTTGAGGGCATTCATGAAAAGGATGCTCGGCAGACCGAGTCCAATAACCGCGATCGCAGCCGCCAGAAAACAAGCTGACCAACCCAGAACTCGTGGCCGCCGAACGTGCCCGCGCCAAACCGTCAGGCCCAAAAACAGTGCAAAAAAATAAGGTGCCGTCAATATTGCAGATAAAACCAGGAGTAAGCTCAGGGTTAGCTCGTCCATTTGATCATAACCCAAAGTTAATAAAGGGGACGGCGCAGCGAATCAAAAACATCGCTCACGACCTCGGTTGCACTGTACGCAAAAACTGCTAATCGCTCTCAAAAGCATAACCGATTCCTCGCATGACATTTTCCGAGGCACCCAAATCCGGGTACTTTCCCGATAATCGGATACGCTCGAAGGACGTCTGACGCCCGATCATAAGGTTGGTCAACTTGTCCGCATGAAAACAAGTAGGAGGCTTCTTGGACTCAACGACGGACGACCTGTTCGATCTCATGGCGGTGTTAGTCGCGGCGCAGTTTAACAATTCGCATTGGCGATAATTGCTTATCGATCGTCGGCGGGTTTTAGTTGAAAGCCTAGAATGTGGATGCCAGTTTCGTCCGAGGTGACGAACATGCCGGTGGGGGCGAACATGTGCCGAAATTCGTCGAAATCGGGGAGCGGGTTCTCGTCAAGCACTTTTTTGAACGAATTCACGATCTCGTTGTCCTCCGCGCTGCTCGCGATGAATCGCTTGGTGCTTTCGGATTTTGCCATGTCAAACATCATTTCAATCGATCGCTCGGGACGGCTGAATAGCAACCCTCCGGGGACCGACGTCCCCATTAGTCGTTTCATGTGCCGAGTAACCTTGTTGAATTGTTCGTCGTCTTTAAGCATGGACGTGCCGTCCTTCATGGTGTCGATGGCCTTTTCAATGAAAGCTCGGCTGTCGGATACGACGATGTGAGTGTCTGTCAACGCGATGTTGGGATAAGCTTGTCGAACGGAGGCGCGGTTCAAGCGTCGTTCCTCGGCGGCGGGATCGTCTTCTTCTTCTCCTGGGACTTCCGGCGAGTCGCCAGGTGACAAATTTTCGAATTTCCAACACTTCACGCCTCGATAGTCGCTACGCGGATCGAAGGACTTTTCATCCGACTCCTCGCCACGTGAAGTTTCCTCGATCATTTTTGCAATCAGTTTGTCGAAAGACGTTTTGAATTTTTCGGGGTCTTTCAATTCGACGGCGATCGCGTTGGTTTGACTGTTAACTTTGACGGGTTTTTCGTACCACGTGGCGAATGTGACGCGGCCGCTCAGCGTCGACAGAATATCTTCGCGCAAATTCAATTCCAGATTTTTATTAACTTGTTCTGCGACTAACTTCTCGAAGGCCCCTTCGCCTTGGAAGGCGTTGACCATCTTTTCCAACTCCGTATACATCCGGTCCACGTTCCAGTTCCAAGAAATATAACTGATCGTGTCGTTCGGAACCCAAGCTTCGGGCGTTAGATCGCCGGGGGCAAGTGCCGCCATTTCCAAAATTCCAGCACGTGGGTTAGCCATCAGCACGTGCCCGTGTGTGATCGATTCGTAACCGTCTTCTTGGTAAATCACGCTACCGCCGGCGGCCAGCAAGCCATCTAGTCCCACGACTTGAAGGGAGTTGATGACGACGCGAGCACCGAAATTTCCGCGAGTAAGTGCTTTAGCCAAATCGATCGGATCGACGTACGCGCGCATCTCGGGAGGCGAGTCTTTCGTCCCGCGGCAACGGTTCATGATCGTGATGAACTTTCGGTTTTGCGAAAGCGGACGCACTTTCTTTACTTCTTCACCGCGCCAGCGGGCCAGCATTTCTTTGGACAGCTCAATGTCGGAGCTTCCGACGAACGTCCCTGAATTAAGGAAATAGAAAATTTCCGTTCCATCGTTGCCGACAATCTTTTCGATCTGCATATCCCCTTCGGTTGTCGTTTCAAAGGTCGCACCGTCCTTTTCGGCAAACTTTCGGCCGGAAGCCAGAAGCTTGGTCATCGTTTCGGATTCGGGGTCGTAATCGAACATCAGAACGACGCCAGGTTGGCGATCCTTAAACGCGGCGACAGCGAAGCAGAATTCGCCGGTTAAGAACGTGGTCAATTCATCGAGCGAGACGCCAACGTCGTCGCGGACTTTTTCGTATTGGTTTTTGACTTCGCCGTACAACTTGTCGATTAGCTTGGCGAGTTTTTCGTTCTTCAAAGCTTCGGCTGCGGACGAATCGTCCATTTGCTTAATAAAGTTTTTGACGCTGTGCATCTGCAAATAGACGACGGTGCTTTCCGGCAGCAAGTCGGCCGAGGCCGGTCGATTCGGGTTCGAGCGGACTTCAGGTTTGGGGTCTTGTTGAGCAAAACAAGGCGTGGCCAACGCGATAAGAAGGACAAACCAACTAGCAATGCAAAGTCGAGGCACGATAAACTCCTAAAGGAAAAAACGCCGGACAATCTGTTGAAACGAATACATTCACTGCGGTCGCGGAATACGGCCCAATCCGAATACTTTCACAAACCCGAAAATTAGGTTCCGAGTTTCGCAGCGGGGCAAAGATTTAGAGCAAAGCCGAAAAACCAAACGCCCCTCACATTACCCTCTCCCCCGAAGCCGGGGGCGCGCGAACGATTCTGGCTTGAGCTGGATGGAATAACGCAATTTTTCCGCAGCACGCTTGCGCCGTGTGCAATCCGCCGCCGAATCATAGAATATAATCGAAACAAGCCTCGTGTTGTGCGGTTTGAAGCGTCGGGTCAAAATACCGTTTCGACCAAAGCTTTGACGGCGAACTTTGCCGCATATATGTCGGGAAAGAATCCAATGAATCGAAAATTGACGTGCGTGCTGGTGTTGGTGG
The DNA here is from genome assembly GCA_031409895.1 of Planctomycetota bacterium. Taxonomy (GTDB): domain Bacteria; phylum Planctomycetota; class Planctomycetia; order Pirellulales; family Pirellulaceae; genus JANMEB01. The sequence continues at coordinate 18,537 of JANNYC010000078.1, read as the reverse complement.
GCGCTTTTTGCGCGATCCAATGCACTTTGGGACAAGGGACCGGCGGTACGGGAACCGGAACGGGAACAACTGGCGGAACCGGGACGACGACCACGGGAACCGGGACGGGCCAAGGCGGCAATGTGAGTCTTCCGACCGGACCATTAGATTTGGGAAGTCAGTTGACGATCGGTCCAGAATTTTCGCGTGAGACCGTCTTTGAGACTGTCCGCATCCAACCATTTGTCGGACCATCGGTCGCGAATACAATTCATCCGCGAAGCCAAATTGATCCGGCTGGATCGTCGCTGGGTTCATCAAGCGGAAGCGGCCTTTCGTTCGCGACCGGAGGGCAGAACCGAGCGCAAACGGGATTCGGAAACACCGGGATTGGATCCTCGAACACCCAAGGCTTTAGCGTAAGCCGAAGGGGAATTCGCAGCGCGGTTCTCTACACGCCGATCGCTTTGCCTGCCGGAAATCTTGTCGCGACGAATTTTACCGGACGATTGAGCCGACTGCCGGCAATGCAGAATGTCGGAGCAATCGAAATGAAAGTCGAAAACCGCATCGCCACGTTAAGCGGCGTTGTTGCCAACGCTGCACAGAAATCTCTGATAGCTCGCCAAGCGGAGCTTGAACCGGGCGTCTCGCGAGTCGTCAATAATCTCGAAGTTGCGAAATAGCTTTTCGCCTGTGTCAAAACCCCTGCGACTTGCCGCCAAGTTTCGATTGATTCAGCATTGCGTCGAACGGGTTCATCGAGCCATCGGGATAAGTGCCCCAAATGATGGCCCCCTTGGCTTCTCCCGGAATCGGATCCGGCCAAGTCGTATCCGAATAACATTCCAGTCGCATTTGCTCGACGTGTTCTTCTGGCGAATGCGTTTTGTTCCATTGTTCGACGGCAAAAGCGGCGAGTCGCTGCCGCACGCTTTGGGAACCGCCATCGGTCAAGTTCCTGTGAATCTGCCGCCAATGGTGATTTGGAATTGAACTGCGGCCGGAAAGTGGCTGATTGTCTATCACCTGTCGTCCGCCCAGAAAAATATCGCGAACGGTTCCATTCCGCAGCGTTGCCCGATACACGAACCAAGTATCTTCGGTCGTTGGAAAGCCAAACATCTGAAAATGTTGACCGACACCCAAAGCGTGTCCGCTGATTTCGAAAGCGTGAAACAACGGACTCTTCGTCTCGCGATACCCTCGAACGATTTCGGTTCGCACTGGATCGTACACCGGCGTCGCAACGCAACTCTGGTCGAGGTTGATTACGTTCCAAATCAGCATGAACGGAATCATGAATCCACAGAAAACTTGAGCGACGGCGGACACCGCTAGCCGACGAGACGATTTGAGGGTAGTCACCGACGACGACAGGTTCATTTTGATTCCAAGCCAATCCCAAAAACCGCTTGGGACTAAAGCCAACCAGACGATGCAACAAATGAACGAGAACAAACCGAGCGTCATGATGCAAACGATTGCCAAGTGCATCGCAACGAAGACCATTAAATTGAGCGCCCGCCAACGACTGTTTCGAAACGAGACGAATAGGAGCCAGGGCAGAAAGACTTCAGCCGCCACAGTTCCGATCGACAACACACGCGTCAACATCGGATAGTGTAAGAGCCCTTGCGCCCAGTCCGTGTTGTAAATCGTGAGCTTGATGGCCATGATTATCGCGTCGCCGCTCCACCAAGCCGCATTCCATTTGGCTAAGCCGGAAAAAAAATAAAGGATGAACACTTGCACAACTAAACCCGCCGTCGCCGCAGATACGAACGTGTTTGAATTGGGCATCCAAGTCGTTACTTTAATGCGAGTAGCATCGACCGACCAAAGCTTGCCCAACGGTAAGAACATCGCCCAAAACATCACAATTCGCAGATGCGTGTCACCCGAAGTCAGCACAAGCGGAATTCGATTGTGCACCGAAACGAGTAAGATGAAGCTCGCAATCGTGGCCAACCGAGTGTAAGCTCCAGCCACGAGCATCAACGCAAAAATTCCTGCGGCCAGAAACAATGCGATTTGCCAACCTGCGCCGCCTCCAAGTGCATGCAACGACCAAGTCCCAACTCCCCATTGCTGCAAGCCAACCGCGTCATAATCCTTCCACAGTTCGCGCATTAGGCTGCGCGGCATGACGCCGTTATCCGTGTACATCGCCGACAATGTCTGCGCCCGAAAGATCACGTCGACCAACAGCATCACGCCGATGCCAATCCGAAACGCGGCCAACGAACGATAGTCCAACGCAAACACGGTGGACCACCAGCGACTCAATTCCTTCAATGCTCGCATAGCTTCAGACTTGAACAATCCGACGTTAACGAATGTGGGCGGCGACCTTACCGCGTGACGAAACTCAAATATAGCACGCGAATTAGCTTAGAAATCGGCGTCGGAGATGATTTCTCGACCGTCGCGTGTGCATAGGGAAGCCATGACAATAATGGAAATGCTTTCGTTGACAAACTTTACGTTACCACCCGCAAACAAAAGATTGCCGCCGACCGGATGAAAGCTGTATGGTTCGTTATCGTTTCGCTTGTTCATCGCAAATGAACAACCACCGATCGGCCCGGACCCTTCGGCTGACCCATCGGCGTTGGAGCCATCAAGGCTGAATGGTCCTTCACTGTCGGCCCAACCAATTCCTTGATCGTTCGTCAAATCCCCTCGCGGCTCATTGTTGCGAAAGACGGTAGGGCGGCCTGCACATTCGACGATCATCGCCGTTGTTGAAAGCCCATCGCGAATGTCTGAATGACGAACACGCGAATTTCGATGCATCACCGAAAACCGGTTTTCATCCTGGTAGATCGGCGTCGCCAAGAACGGGTTTATCGACGCAGGTTTGACTCCCATGATCGCTTCATAGTCAGAGCGAGCCAAGGGTTTGGGAAATGTTAGGAAAGGTCGTGGCGGTTTGGCTACAACGGAAGTTACTGGATACACACTACCAACGCTAGGACACAAAAACGTCGAAATCTCGATCGTTGCTATGTCTAGGTTTGTCCCTTCCCACCAATTCGATGAAAAATCATATTCCGCTTCGACGTTGGCCAATTCTATAAACGGAAAGACTAAAGGTCGCCAGCCCACGAATTTTCCATCCGAATTTCCGGAGCCCGCAGTCGTCCAGCCGGACGCCGGATATACTTCGAACGCCGACTCAAAGCTTGCGACGGCAATTCCTAACTGCCGCAAGTTGTTCATGCACTGCGTACGTCGCGCCGATTCGCGAACATTTTGAACGGCAGGCAACAAGAGCCCCATCAATATCCCAATGATGGCGATTACAACCAGCAACTCGACTAGAGTGAATCCCGGAAACAGATTTCCATGGCGTCGTAAATTCATTTTGAATCTGACATTCGAATCGAGAAGAATTGTCTTCGACTCACTTGCCGGTTGGGGCATCTTTTCAGTATACGCGAACGAGCAGCGTATCCCAAAGCCTCAGTTTTCATGCCCAGACGCAGGAAATTCTGCGCCCTAGCGATGGTTTAGACATTGCCAAGCGAGTGCTGTTTCGAGCTTATTTTTTTGGACGAAACGAAACGACGTGTGCGGGATCAGTCGTTAGAAACGGTCCGCCTATCAAATCCACGCAATACGGAATCGCCGGGAAAACTGCGTCCAAGCACTCCGCGATCGCTTTGGGCTGGCCGGGCAAATTGACGATTAGAGATCGGCCGCGAATTCCCGCTGTCTGCCGCGACAAGATCGCTGTCGGAACTTGATTCAATGAAACCTGTCGCATCAGTTCACCGAAACCTGGCAACATTTTGTGGCAGACGGCATCCGTCGCTTCTGGAGTCACGTCGCGCGCGGCCGGTCCCGTTCCCCCTGTCGTCACGATCAAGCAACAGCCAATTTCATCCGCCAAGTGAACTAGCATCTTCTCAATCAATGGCCGCTCATCTGGCACAATATTGGAGAACGGCTCCCAAGCACAATTCAATACGCGCTGCAAATAATCGTGAATAGCCGGCCCGCCTCGATCCACGTACTGGCCCGCGCTCGCACGATCAGAGACTGTGACGATGCCGATTTTGGTCGCGGTTTCGTGATGATGCGTTTGGGTCATCGGCGACCTCCTATAAGTACAGCTTGCGCTTCGTCGATTAACCCGCAGCCGTCGGCGACGGCAATTCGTAACGTCAACGCCGTCGCCGTTGGCTCCGGGTTAAACAAAATATCCCATTGGTAATCGCATGATTCAAGCTAAACAATGTCAAATTTCACCCGGTTCAATATTTGCATGCTCTCCTCGCATGTTAGATTGCTATCGAGCGGGGTCACGGTAATCTTGCCTTCGCGCAGTGCTTCTTCGTCAGTCGTCGCGGGACCGATTTTCGGTGATGGTCCGTGCGTCGACCAAAAGTACTTTCGATGTTTGGGATCCTGGCCTTCGACAAAATACTGTCCGCGCGAAATCGATTGCATAGGGACGATAACGACGTCGCGTGATCCGTCAATCGCGGCGGTGGGGATGTTGATGTTGATGCAGACTTGGGGTGCAGCGCCGGCATTGAGGATGCTCTCGATCATCGGCCCGGCGATTTCAGCGGCGATGTCGTACCGCATTTCGTCTTCGTATTCGAGCGAGACCGCAAAGCTGCGAATGCCGCATCGGGCACCTTCCAAAGCCGCAGCGACGGTCCCCGAATAGAGAATATTGTTGCCCGCGTTCAGCCCTCCGTTGATCCCGCTCACAATAATATCCGGCTTCCAAGGGCAAAGCTCGAACAATGCTAACTTTACACAGTCAATCGGCGTCCCAGAAATGGCAACCCGCGAGTTCGGATGCGGGCCATCGATCTGGCGCGCGAACAACGGCACTAAAAAAGTGATGGCTTGGCTAATGCCGCTCTGTTCCGTCAGCGGTGCGATCGTGCAGACTTCGTGGTCGCGCGACAAGTACTCTCGCATCGCCGCCAATCCGCCTGCGTAGACTCCGTCATCGTTTGTCAGCAATATTTTCATTCAGCTTGCCCGCCAAAATTGACTTTTGCGTTCGTTCAACGGCCATCGTAAACATTGGCGTCCCTTTGCTCAACCGCCTTCTGCAACCTGCCGTTTCGTCCTATAATCCGCCTTTGGCGATGCGCTTCCTTGTGCGCCAAAAAAAGGTTGGCATCGACACCCGGCCGAATCCCCAAGTGACTTTACATCGGCATTCGGCCGAAATCTGTTATGACTCGCCCGGCGGCTTCCGATCAACGCATTCTCGTTTTGGATTTCGGAGCACAATACGCGCAGCTCATCGCGCGACGCGTTCGCGAATGCAACGTCTTCTGCGAAATCGTCCGACACGATATTTCGCCCGATCAAATTCGTCGGCATGGCGCGAATGGGTTGATCCTTTCAGGTGGGCCATCAAGTGTTTATCAGCAGGGTGCGCCGCGATGTAATCCCGAAATTTTTTCGATGCCGTTGCCTGTGCTTGGAATCTGTTACGGCATGCAACTCATGTGCGACGTGCTAGGCGGCAAAGTTGCTGGCGGGGCGTCGCGCGAATTCGGCCGGGCCCATTTGACCATCATGCAACCCGATCGTTTGTTGGCAGGCATTTCAGCGCAATCCCAAGTCTGGATGAGTCACGGCGATCAAGTCCAGTCGATCTCGGACCAATTCGTGGCACTAGCCAAGACGCCAACATGTGGCTTTGCCGCCGTGAAGCATAAACAGTTGCCACTCTACGGAATTCAGTTCCACCCCGAAGTCAGCCACACCGAATTTGGTACCGCACTGTTGCGGAATTTTGTACGCAGCGTTTGCGGTTGCGATGGGACTTGGCGGTTGGACGATTTTGCGTCGCAAACAATCGAGCAGTTAAAGCAGCGCGTCGGCGAGAACCGAGTGGTCTGCGGGTTGTCCGGCGGAGTCGATTCTGCCGTCGTGGCTGCTTTGCTCTATCGTGCCATCGGAACACGTTTGGCATGCATTTTCGTGGACAATGGCTTGTTGCGAAAAGGCGAACAAGAACTCGTCGTTGAGGAATTTACAAAACACTTTAAAACCGATTTGCATGTGGTCGCCGCTCAAGATCGATTCTTGGACGCTTTGCGTGGCGTGGTCGAACCCCAGGAAAAACGCCGCCGAATCGGGCATACGTTTATCGAGTGCTTTCAACTCGAAGCAAAAAATATTCCCGACGCGAAATTTCTTGCCCAAGGAACTTTGTACCCAGACGTAATTGAAAGCGGCGCGGCTCCTGATGGTCCAGCCGCCACAATTAAGCTGCACCATAACGTCGGCGGACTACCCGCTGAATTAGGTTTTGAACTTATCGAACCGTTACGCGATTTGTTCAAAGACGAAGTCCGCACTTTGGGAGAGCAATTGGGTTTGCCTCCTAAGATCGTTTGGCGACATCCGTTCCCCGGACCGGGCTTGGCCGTTCGATGTTTGGGCGAAATCAATCGCGATCGACTCGACGTCTTGCGCGAAGCAGATTCAATTGTCATCGAAGAAATCCAAAATGCTGGCCTCTATCGGCAAACTTCGCAAGCCTTCGCCGTGTTGCTGCCCGTGCAAAGCGTCGGCGTGATGGGCGACGCGAGGACTTATGAAAACGCAATTGTCATTCGCTGTGTTGAAACTAGCGACTTCATGACGGCCGACTGGAGTCATCTCCCTTACGATTTGTTAGCCAGAATGTCGACCCGAATTATCAACGAAGTTTCCGGCGTCAACCGCGTCTGTTACGACATCAGTAGCAAACCCCCCGCCACGATCGAATGGGAATGATCGCAATACAATCCGTAACTGCAATCTGAAATTTAAGATTTCAGATTTATGATTTAAGATTCAAATACTGAAAACTGAACACTAATCCCCCATGGCACAACAATACATTTTTACGATGGCCAGAATGACGAAGAAGCACGGTCCGAAGCCGGTGCTCAACAACATTTGGCTCTCCTTTTATCCTGGTGCCAAGATTGGCGTGCTAGGCCGCAATGGTTCTGGCAAAAGTAGTTTGCTGCGAATCATGGCTGGCGTCGATACTGAATTTGAAGGCGAAGCCCGCATCGCGGATGGTTTCACGCGAGGATTTCTTCCACAAGAGCCGGCCCTTAACAACGACAAAGACGTTTGGGGAAACGTCGAAGAAGCCGTCGCACCGCGCCGTCAAATGTTGCAACGATACAACGACTTGAGCGTTAAATGTGGCGAACCACTTTCCGAAGCGGCAATGCAAAAGGTCTACGATGAGATGGCTCGGTTGCAGGATCGAATCGATGCCGACAATACTTGGGAACTCGACCGCGAAGTCCAGTTTGCGATGGACGTAATGAACTTGCCTCCCGCTGAAGCCAACGTCGAAACGCTTTCCGGAGGCGAGCGTCGTCGTGTGGCGCTTTGCCAACTGCTGCTTCAAAAGCCGGACCTATTATTGCTCGACGAGCCGACGAACCACCTCGATGCCGAGTCCGTGCAATGGCTCGAACGGCACTTGGCGGAATATCACGGGACCGTCGTCGCCGTTACGCACGATCGCTATTTTTTGGACAACGTCGCACAGTGGATTTTGGAATTGGATCGTGGCGAAGGCTTTCCGTTCGAAGGAAATTACTCGTCCTGGCTCGTGCAAAAGCAACAGCGTCTTGAAAAGGAAGATAAAACAGCCGACGCGCGGCAGAAAACTCTACAGCGTGAACTCGAATGGATTCGCCTGGCACCCCGTGCTCGGCAAGCCAAAAGCAAAGCCCGTATCAGCGCGTACGAGAAATTGGCGGCGGAAGATTTGCGTGACAAAGTGGACGAACTGGAAATTCAAATTCCGGCATCAAAGCCTTTGGGCGATTTGGTTTTCGAAGCAAAGAATCTGACCAAAGGTTACGGTGATCGCGTCCTCATGGAAAATTTGAACTTTCATTTGCCCCCTGGCGGCATCATCGGCGTGATTGGTCCCAACGGTGCCGGAAAAACGACCCTCTTTCGCATGTTGACTGGTGTCGAGAAACCCGATTCAGGAACATTGCGAGTCGGCACCACGGTTGAACTTGGCTATGTCGATCAAAGCCGCGATTCACTCGATCCCAATTGCACGGTGTTCCAAGAAATTTCCGGCGGTCATGAGATTTTGGACATGGGCAAAATAAAAATGAATGCTCGCGTTTATGTGTCTCGATTTAACTTTCGCGGCACAGACCAAGAGAAAAAAGTCGGCGAGCTGTCCGGCGGTGAGCGCAATCGCGTTCACTTGGCCAAGCTTCTGCGTCGCGGTTCGAACGTCTTGCTTCTTGACGAACCAACGAACGATTTGGATGTCGATACCCTACGTGCCTTAGAAGAAGCGATTTTGAATTACGCCGGGTGTGTCGTCGTCACGAGCCACGACCGTTGGTTTCTCGACCGAGTCGCGACGCATATATTGGCCTTTGAAGGTGATGCATACGTCCATTGGTGCGAAGGCAATTTTCAAACCTACGAAGAGCAGCGCCGGCAGCGAATGGGAATTGGCGACGAACCCCACCGATTCCGCTACAAGAAACTGATGCGAACTTAGGCGAAGGGATAAACAAATGAGTGCGACGGCTGGGGGTAGTTTAAAAACGGTCATGCAGGAAGATCGCAAATTTCCGCCAACTCGCGAGTTCGCCGCGCAAGCACGCATCTCTACCGACCAACAATATCTTGAACTTTATGACCGTGCCCTAAATCATCGCGATGCCTTTTGGCGCGAGATGGCCCTCAGCCAACTTCATTGGTTCACGCCGTTCACTTCAGTATTCGAACAAGAAAACGAACTCGTCCGCTGGTTTGATGGTGGCACAACGAACGCAAGCTACAACTGTCTTGACGCGCAGATCATCGCGGGACACGGCGATCGGCCCGCGATTCTGTGGGAAGGTGAACCGGGCGACGTTCGGCGATTGACTTATCGGGAACTCCATTGCGAAGTCTGCCGATTCGCCAATGTTTTGAAATCGTTAGGCATTTCTCCGGGCGATGTGGTTTCGATCTACATGCCGATGACGCCCGAATTGCCAATCGCCATGCTGGCTTGTGCGAGAATCGGTGCGATTCACTCGGTGATCTTCGGTGGTTTCTCGGCCGAGGCCATCGCCGACCGAAACAACGATGCCCAAGCAAAATTGATCATCACGGCAGATGGCTTGTGGCGGCGCGGCAAGTTTCTCGCGCTCAAGGAAACAGTCGACGAAGCTTTGCGAAAAAGCCCGTCTGTCAAAAATTGCATTGTGTACAAGCGTGGTGAGCTGGCAGTCAAAATGACTTCGGGCCGCGATCATTGGTGGCACGAATTGATGAAGTCTTCCTCCGATGCGTGTCCCGCTTTGCCCCTCGGCAGCGAGCATTCGTTATTTATCTTGTACACGAGCGGCTCGACGGGGAAACCCAAAGGGATTCGCCACACGACCGCCGGATATAACTTGTGGACAAAACTCACTTTTCAATGGGTGTTCGATTGGCGGCCCGAAGATTTGTTTTGGTGCACCGCGGATTGCGGCTGGATCACAGGTCACAGCTACATCGTCTACGGCCCTCTTTCCAACGGCGCGACCGTGTTCATGTACGAAGGCGCGCCAAATTTTCCCGCCGAGAATCGGTTTTGGTCGCTTATCGAAAAATATCGGATTAATACGCTTTACACGGCGCCAACCGCGATTCGCACGTTCATAAAATGGGGCGACCATCACGTCGATCAACATGACTTGAGCAGTCTCCGATTGCTCGGGACTGTCGGCGAAGGAATCAATCCCGAAGCTTGGATGTGGTATCACCGCAAAATCGGCCACGAGCGTTGCCCGATTGTAGATACTTGGTGGCAGACCGAGACCGGCGGCGTCATGATGTCGCCACTTCCTGGGATCACTGCTACCAAGCCCGGCAGTTGCACTCGGCCACTTCCCGGCGTCGTTCCCGCGATCGTAGAAGAAGGTGGCCGTCAGGTCGCGGCAAATCACGGTGGAATGTTGTGCATCGCTCAGCCTTGGCCGGGAATGCTGCGCGGAATTTGGGGTGACGATCAGCGGCATCGCGAACAATATTGGACTCGTGTTCCCGGCATGTACCTAACGGGCGACAACGCCCGCCAAGACTCGGACGGTTATTATTGGATCATGGGGCGAATCGACGACGTGATCAACGTATCAGGACATCGCTTGAGCACGATCGAAATCGAAAGTGCCTTGGTTTCGCATCCTTGCGTGGCCGAAGCCGCCGCTGTCGGTCGCGCCGACGAAATCAAGGGCCAAGCCATCGCAGTGTTCGTTACAATTAAATCCGGCGAGCCCAACGAGCAATTACGTCAAGAGTTAAAGCTCCACGTCCGCAAAGAAATCGGCGCGCTCGCTCAACCCGACGACATTCGCTTTACCAATTCGCTTCCCAAGACTCGCAGCGGCAAGATCATGCGGCGTCTTTTGCGTGACATCGCTGAAGGCCGTGCCACCACCGGCGACACCACCACCCTCGAAGACTTCACCGTCCTCGCCAAACTTCGCGGGGACGAGGAATGATCGCCGCAGCGCGGCAACTTATTGATCTCAATCAAATTTGGAAGCAGCGGGACTTTTGGTTAGCGTTTGATTCAGCACTGCTCCGGGGCCGATAGTAAGCATTTTTTGAAGCGTAAACTAAATCTTGCCGACATGGGTGAATGAATCTGACGGATCGGTTGGCAGGCGATAGGCGCGCAATGCATCCGTTGTTAAAGGAGCAATCTTCGATTTAAATTGCCCCGCCCGGAACGCGTCCGCCAGCGCGAGAATTACGTCGACTTCGGCCAACACTAGCTCGGCTTTCTTTTCGGTCACAAGGGCTTTCATTTCCTGCCAAGTGGCACTGGCGGCGGCTAGTCGCCCTTCAGCGAGTGCTTGAGCGATGCGCGTGGTAGCGGCGGCTTGGTCGATCTCAAGCCGTGCACCGATATTCTCACCGACTTCCATTTCCACGATGTCGATCGAAATAATTTGAAAGGCGGTGTTACAATCAAGCCCACAACTTAGAACGGTTTCGGATATACGATCGGGGTTTTCGAGAACGTCCATATGCGATTCCGCCGAACCAATCGTCGAGACGATTCCTTGACCGATGCGGGCAATGATCGTTTTTTCCGTGGCTCCGCCGACAAGTTGATCCAAATTGCTCCGCACAGTCACCCGTGCGCGAACCAATAATTCGACGCCATTTTTCGCGACGGCACTCAACATATTGATGCCATCCAATTTTGGGTCCGGACAGTCGATCACTATTGGAACGATGCTTGTCTGCACTGCTTCTAAAATATTTCGGCCCGACAAATCGATCGCCATGGCGCGATCGAATGGCAAATCAATATTCGCAGATTTCGCGGCGATGACGCTCTTCAGAATGGCGACCACATCGCCGCCAGCCAACGTATGAGCTTCCAGTTGAGCAGTGCTGAGACCTTGTTGCCGATCGATGTCCAAACCCGCTTGCTTTCCCATTATCTTTGCGATGACGATGAGCGTGGGATTGACTCGTCGAAGACTCATGCCGATCAATTCAAATATGCTTACTTCGGCACCCGACATGTATGCTCGAAACCACAGCGGACCGTAGCGAAGAAACACCGCGAGAAAGACCAACAGCCCAAGACCGACAAGGATAATCCCGCCGTAATAGACCACGTCATTAATTGTTGTCATTGCGGTCATCTCGAAGTCAAAGACCGCAACGTGTTCATCTGCGCGGATTTCGTCAAACTCATCGTCAATGAACTCCGATCATCAGCCGGGACGCTTCGGAGATTTTTTCTTTCTTCGCGCATTTGGCTGGCCATTGCGATCCGGTGCCTTTGCCGTTTCAAAATCCCGGCAGCGTTTGCGAACGGAAATAAATGCTGGCCCTCGTTTTGATTCGTAACGTTCTGCACGGATAAACCAAAAGGCCAGTCCTCCAGAATTATGGCTTGGGGTTCCCGGCGCTATGGTGCTGCGCACGCCCAAGGAGCCTTTCTTACCGGATTTCCGCCAATCATGGCCCTCCATAATCATTCGAACGATAACGCCGATCGCTTGGCGGAATCTTTGACTATTGCGCGGGTGTTTTGTTCCCAGAAATTTATGAACGGTTGGCAGAGCCTCAAGTTCTTTGACTACGCCGGCGAGCGGAGCGCGTCCGTGGTGAGTCTCCGATTCTAGCATACGTCGTTGTCGATCGGCTGGTCCAAAGAATTCAATGACCGCGTCGAAAGGAAATCTCTTGTCGTTGGCCACGTCGGCGAACGTCCTTCCTTGGCGATCTTCGAGAAATTTTTGTCGCGTTATAGATACAAGCTGTGCCACGGGGAGGCTTCCTTCGTAATTGGGGACTAATACGTCGTCAATAAGTTTGTAGGGTTAATCTTTGCAGGTGCAGATATTGTATCTCCAAAAACAGCGCTGTCAATGCCAATGCCGAAGACCCGTTTGAGGGGACGTGGCCTGACGGCGCAATTCGCGTCTGCTAAAATCTCGCGTTGGCATATCGCGACGAATATTCCAATTTCAAATGCTTTTCCGAGGAGCCAAACATGGAGAGATGCTGTCAAGTCGTCGTTCAGTTGGTGTTGATTGTCGGCGTTTCGCTTAACACCTGTCTCGCGCAAGAGCCGATTCGCCATTCCATCTTTATTGCTGGTCCTACGTTCACAGGAATTTTGGGCGAAGACGGCGGCGAGATTTGGAATTCGGGAAAGCCTGGTGCGCGAGATGGGTGCGTTTTGACCAATGGCAACGTGCTGATTGCTTGGAGCGATGAAGTCCGTGAGTTGACTCGCACCGACAACAATACAGTCTTTCATTATCAATTGTCAGCCGACAACGAAGAGATCGGCACCGCGCAGCGGTTGGAAAACGGCAATACCTTGATCACCGAATTGGGCAAGAAACCTAGACTGATGGAAGTCGATCGAAACGGAATTGTAGCCGTAAGTTTTGCTTTGGCGCCGGAAACGGACAACGGTCACATGCAAACGCGAATGGCCCGCAAGCTATCGGGCGGGACATATCTCGTGCCGCACCTGTTGGCTTTCAAAGTAAAAGAATACGACGCGTCGGGAAAAATCTTGAAAGAATTCCCCACCGACTTTGAACAGCTTGGCGGTCGCGCCGCCGAGAACTGGCCGTTCACTGCAATTCGTTTGGAGAATGGCAATACGCTCGTTAATTTAACGCATGGAAACAAGACGATCGAAGTCGATGCTGATGGGGAAATCGTTTGGCAAGCCAGCAACGAAGACGTCGACGGAAAACCGTTCGCCGATCCTTGCGGCGCGCAGCGGCTGCCTAACGGGAACACCGTGATCGCCAGCTACGCTGCCAAGCCCGACGAGGGGAGCGAAAAGATTTTCGAACTTACGCGCGAAAAGAAAATCGTCTGGAGTTATACCGGCAAACACCGCGCCCACGAGATTCACGTACTGACCACCAACGGCCAGCCGATTGAAGGCAAGCCGCTGCGCTGACACCAGCCAATTGTGTCAGCACTACCGACTCGCGTCGGCAGCTTGAAGAAGAACTTCCGGAAACTACCGATGCGAGTCGGTAGAGGTTCATACAAGGGCTAACCGAACTAGCCTTCGCAACCTTGCTGTTCGTGCCGGGTAAGCAAGACGATTCATTTGTGGCCACCCATGACATAAGATACGTGTTTATCGCGATATGGAAAAATCGATGAATGACTGGGCGAACGAGTGCGGATTGAGTGGAATTGGGCGGCAAGTTGCCGGGGAGTTGGCGCAGAGGGGGGAGCGATTGGTGTTGGCGGAAAGCTGCTCGGGGGGACTCGCGGCGGCGGGGTTGGCGACGGTTCCGGGGATTAGCGATTGGTTCTGCGGTTCGGCCGTAGCCTATCGCACGAAGACTAAAATCGAGTGGCTAGGTATTGTCGCCGCAACGATCGACGATCACACGGCGGTATCTGCAATTGCGACTCGTACGATGGCCATTGAGGTGCTTGAGCGGACGTCGGAGGCAACGTGGTCGGGGGCGATTACGGGTCACTTAGGACCGAACGCGCCGGAAGGAATGGACGGACGAATCTACGTTGCAGTCGCACGCCGATTGACGAAGCGGGCTTCTGTTGTCTTGGAGCGCGAGGAATCGCTAACGACGACGACGCGGCAATCTCGACAGTGCGAGGCAGCTCATGCGCTGCTGAGCGCGTTCTTGACGTGCTTGGTCGAGCGGGAATAAATGGCGGCAATTATCGCAAACGAGAAACGAAAAAAGCGGCCGGAGATTGGCCGCTTTCAATGATTCGTCGATCAGTTTGGCTTGGAACGTAAATGTGAGATGGTCAGACCCCAATTTACTCCGAATCCGCCGCGGCGGACGCAAACGGGCGTCAGACCCTTTAGGTACTGTTTTTGATTCTTATTGATATTCAGGCATGTTGCTCAAGTTGACGTTGCCCACCATGTGAAAGTGGTTATGGTCAATGTAGAGGACTTCCGCAGCGTCTTCGTCGTGCAGAGTGTGAGGAATCGGCCAGCCGACGATTGTCTTTTGTGAGTAACGAACCGTGCATTTGTAGTGAGCGTGATGCAATTGGCAGGGGCCGACGAGTGGAACGACACGTGGCGGATCGACGTAGTCGGCGATCTTTTGTTTGAGGATCACGAGGTTGTTGCGTTGCGTTTCATGGAGGAACGGAATTCCGCCTTGGACGGGACGAGCACGTTCAAACGCCCACCACACTTCGTCGTCGGACGGTGCGTCCAGTGCGACGACGGGACCGCCGGCAGTTAATGGGCCTAGAATCGGAACGCGTGCGTATCGTTCGTGGATGTGATACTCGTCTTCGTAATATTTTTGCCAGTACGGCGACACGGGGATCGGAATGCTCAACAATCCGAGCCCGGGACCAACCGTTGGAAAGCATCCGCAGACGGTCAGGCTAATAGCGCCAACCAGCAGGGCGATGGGCACGGCCATTTTACGTACAAGCATGTTGGAATCCTTGAAACTGGAATTTCTACGTTAGTTATCGTGATAAGCTGTGCGGAACTTTCGGTTTTTTCCTTCCGTGCCGCTATTTCCGTCGAATGAAGCTTTGCCGATTGGCGACTTATTGCCAGCGAGTCAGCACGCCGAATGATGGCGGCGTATGCAAGCACGATTGCTTGGCTGCTCGCAATTGTTCGGCGGCGCGAGATTCTTCGCTTGCGCTTCAAGCTTCAACTCAAAGACACGTTTTTAACAAGTCACATGATTCGCATCGTCAACAAAAAAACCCCTGCCCGGATGGACAAGGGTTTCGAGGACAAATGCGACTTTGCAATGCAAAGATTAACGATCGTTGAAATCGAGATACCACCATCCGTCATCCCATTCCATCGTGACTTTGCGCCATCCCAATGGGACTTGTGGATAAGGATAAAACGGGCCGATGTAGGGCCAAGCCGACGCGGAATACTGGCGCGGATACGACACTGCGGCGTAATTCGGCGCGGCGGCATACGCTGGCCAAGCATATCCGGGTAGTTGTGGATTGTCGGTCTTGATGCCAGCACCGCCGCCACCATACGAAGCCGGCATTGGGTTGCCGATATTGGCAGCGACGTTGACCGGAGCTTGCGATACGGCCGTCGGTCCTGGTTGTTGCGGCATGGCGTAGGCCTGGTTCCGCATTGGATTGACTTGTGCCGGGTAGCTTTCGGTTTGTTGGTTCCACGAAACGGGCATCGCTGGTTGTTGACCCATCGATTCTTGTCGAATGCTGCGCATCGCAGGCGCTGCATTGGCTTGGATATCGATGTCGTCGACAACTTGGACCACGCCCAAGCGTCCGGCTTGCTGGGCAGTTCGCAAGATCAGCATTTCCTGATCTTCGTTGGCGCAGAAGCCTTTGAACCAGACGGTACCGTGATCGACTCGCATGTCGACGCGATAGCCGCGCAAGTTTCCGTTTTGTTGTTCAGCTTTCAATTGCTGATAAATGTGTTGGGCAATTTGGTTGTCGTCGGCGTTTACCGCAGATGCAGTCATGCCGGCAACGACCATGATCGCCAAAGTTAGGCAATAGCGTCGCATTTTTTCCTCCTAAAGTTGTTGTCATCCTCGGGCGGTGCGCCGAAGGTCTGGGTCGGCCAAAGTTCCGCCAACGGGTCTTGGGTCTGGCTCGTCGCCGACGCACGCACTTGTCGTTCGTTCGACGCGATCGAATTCGAATAGGAGGTTGCGAAGTCCAAGAGCGATCGCTTGAGCCGCATTTCCCCCCCGGCGAAATACGCACGAATCAAATTCGATGTTGCTTTCGCATGATATCGGTTATTCCGCGCCGGATTTTTTGGATTTTGTCGGTGCGCACGAAAATTCCAACAACTACTGGCCAATTGGTTGCCAGCAAATCGAGTTGCGCGACTGACGATGGTGAAACCCTAACGATTAGGGAGAATTTCCGGTCGACATCATCGCGTGGTGTCATCGGCCAGCGGTGGTCGGGCGCAGGTTTTTGGCGGCGGGTTGGCCGACATGACGAAAGGGACCAAAGGGAACGAAAAGGACAGAAGGGACAATGAGCTGGCGATTAGATCAGCGGACAGGAATTTCTACCCGACGTTTGCGGCATCCTGTCCCCCTCACGCCTGCGGCCTCATGCCTCACTCCTTAAGCCTCGTTATGTCTTGGAAAAACAAACAAGGCAAATGTCGTCGTTTTGATCGGCCGAACCCATGAATCGTTTGACTTCTCGCACAATGTTAGAGCCAGTTTCGGTAATCGACTCGGCTTGTGTGGACTTGATAATTTGCATGATCCGGTCGACGCCAAATTGTTCGTGTTCGCGATTGAACGCTTCGTTGACACCGTCGGTATACAGAACAACGCAGTCGCCCGAATTCAGAACGAATTCATAAGGCGTGTATTCGACATCGGGCAAAATGCCCAAGGGCAGTGACGAGTATTCCGTACCGAGTTGGCTAATCGTCCCATCGGCACGGCGAATAATGGGCTGTGTATGTCCCGCATTAATGATGGTGACTTTGTCGTTGCATGGTTCGATCATCGCCATAACTAAAGTCGCGAATCGATCCAAGTCCAAACCTTCGATCGCGGCATTCAACTTTCGCATAGCTTGGCTTATGTCCGTTTCCGTCGCCACGGCAAATCTGGCTTCGGCCGAGAGTTTTGCCATAAGCAGTGCCGCGGCGATGCCGTGACCGACAACGTCCGCGACGAACACGACCACTCGCCCATCCTTCAGCACAACGTAATCGTAATAGTCACCGCCCACTTGTTGGGCGGGGTGATAATAATCGTAAAAAGTGTAACCCGAGATTTGCGGGCGAGTTTGTGGCAAGAATCCGTGTTGTACTTCGTGGGCCAATTCCAAATCGCGATGCATCTCGCGTTGGACTTCGGCGTTTTGGTGCAGCCGATCGTTTTCGATTGCCAAGCTGGCTTGCATCGCTGCGACCGACAAGACCTCAAGGTCCTGCTCATTGAAACCAGTCGTGCGGCGAAGCGTATCCAATTGAATCACGCCCAATGGGATTCCGTCAGAGTCGATCAGCGGCGCACACATCAGCGACCGAATCCTAAAATCGGCGACACTCTGGCTCATGTCGAATCGAGAATCGGTTCCCGCGTCCGAACTGATGACGGCTTGTTTACAATCCATCACGTAATTGACGATGGTGCGACTGACCTTGATCAGTTCATCGTCCTTGGGATTGCGCAGCTTGATGGCGCGCGGTAAGAGCTGACCTGCCGCGTCGCGCATCACGACGAACCCACGGTCGACTTGGACGAACAATTCAAACAAGCAATCTAGCACCGCCGGGAGGACTTGATCCAAGCCGACCGCCTTCGAGAGCGCACGCGTTACGTTGACAATAGTCTCAAGTCGTTTTTCTGGCGTCACCGCGAATGCCGATTCAGCAGTCCCATAGTTCGACGAGACTTCCATTTTGGACAAAATCGACGAGACGTCGTCTTCCTGATCCTCGAACAGCACCGAGTCGCCTTGAGCGGGCCGCGATTTTTCCGCCGTGGTTGGGCGCGGGCGCGAGTATCCGGAAATCTCGTCGATATGAAAAATGAATCGAGCTTCACAGACCGCGATCAAGTCGCCGTCAAACAATCGGATCGGTTGTTGGATCATTCGGTTGTTGACGTACGTACCATTTCGGCTTCCCAAGTCCTCAATCAGTAGTTGTCCTTGCTGCGAAAAAATTCGCGCATGCCGGCGGCTAATCGCTCCTTCGTCGACGATAAGTTGGCACTCGGGATGTCGCCCGATCACGGTCTCATCGCCGTCAATTGCAATTTTTTGCACGACGCCGTCCGCGTTATCCTTGGATAGAAATGGCATACGCCAGCACCGTTT
The DNA here is from genome assembly GCA_031409895.1 of Planctomycetota bacterium. Taxonomy (GTDB): domain Bacteria; phylum Planctomycetota; class Planctomycetia; order Pirellulales; family Pirellulaceae; genus JANMEB01. The sequence continues at coordinate 237 of JANNYC010000078.1, read as the reverse complement.
AAGAAATGTCACACGTCCGCTCCTGCAGCATTCTACTTGCTGTTCATTCGTCCGGTCAACGATTCGCCGTGCGAACCAGGGCGACTTGCGGGGTGTCCTGTCATCGATAAAATAAGACAATCTTCAAGCAAACAGTAGCCGCATCAAGACTGTATTCGTCGCAACTTTTTGTTGTTGACGAAATTCACTCGGGACTGGTGTAACGGTAGCACGAAAGATTCTGACTTGATTCCCGCG
>JANNYC010000077.1:0-52037 GCA_031409895.1 Planctomycetota bacterium | reverse complement strand
AGCGGACGTCTACAACCAAGGTAGCCAAATGACTTTGGCAACTTCGCTGCGCACGACCATGTCGAATCGAGCGTTTGTCAGGCTGGCTGGGATGTTTTTGGCGTCATGGACTGCCACCTGTGTGATGGCTGCCCTGTTGATTTATTTCGCCAGCTACTATCTGGGCGTTCCCGAGCAAGCCAACTATTTCGTGCTCGTCGCCCAAGGGTCCGCCGTGCTGAGCGTTCCATTATGCGTTTGGCTGGCTGGCCGTACCGACAAGCCGCGAGCGTTCATGCTGGGGATCGGATGGTGGTGCCTCGTGCTGATCGCTTTTTTTGCACTGCCGAAAACGGCGGTCTCGGTCGCTTATGTTTTCGCATTCTTGTGCGGCCCGGGGATTGCCACCGCCGCCGTGATTCCTTGGTCGATGATGCCGGATGTGATCGAACAAGAACAGCAGCAGACGGGCGAGCGGCGCGAAGGATCGTATTACGCACTGATTTCGTTTTTCCAAAAGCTAGGAACGGGTGCCGCGTTATGGGGAATCGGCCAAATCTTGGCGCTTAGCGGCTACGTCTCGCCCAGTGGCGGCGAGCAATTCCCCGCGCAGCCAGATTCGGCTCTGGCCGCGATTCGGTTCCTGATCGGCCCGGCAACGATCATCCTGCTGCTGATCTCTTTGCCATTTGCTTGGCGCTACCCGATCACTCGCGAAAAGCACGCTCAAGTTTTGGCAGGCATCCGCGCGAAACACTAGCGATTAGTCACACACGAGTTTTGTGGCCGAAGCCTGAATATTTAAGGCCAGGCTCGGCTACTAAGTGCTGAAAATGATACCTACGAGATCTGACGCCTATTTACGTCCGCCACGGCGGATTCGGAGAAAATTGGGGTCTGACCCTCTCGTCCGATTCCATCAAGCTTCGCAAGCATTTATCGCACACAGCGAACCAAATCGCTGATCGAACGGATTTTGTTTGGTGTCGCCAAATAGCTGATTCCCCGGTGTAGATGCAAACGAAATTGGCGATTCAACGTTTCCGGGAATGTGTCCATTCCCTGTCGCGCACATCGTTCCTTTAAAACAGCAAGATACAGTTCGTGGCACTCGCCAGCGAACACATGCCAGGTCATTTCAACATTACTATCCGTGGGAATGTCGATCGGCGTGGGAGGTGTCGGTTCGGCTAGCGATAAACAAAACGCCCAACGGCAGAGAATGTTCCACTGGTCAATTCCAGTTCGAGTTTTGAGCCGGATCAGTTGATCCTTTGCTTGGGACGAGAGGCGGATCTGCTTAATGCTCATGCTGACACCTCCGCCAGATCTTCGGCCATTTCGGGTTCCCAAAAATATCCTTCTTCGGCTACGGTCATTCTTTGTTCCTCGTCGTAATTCAAGTGATAAGCCCGGGCAATATGTGGCTGCAACATTTGAAAATACCGCCGCTCGATTTCCGTGTCCGTCGAGAGAATCAGGACTTGATGGCTGGCGTTGGGAAAGTAGCGTTCGACGAGCTGCTGGCGGTGCTCGGAGTCCAAGCGAGCCATAGGAGTGTCGATAATCGCCGGTAGTGGACGATCTGCCGCGCGAGACAGTCCCCACAACACGGAAATCGCAAAAATCTGTTTCTCGCCTTCGGACAGCCTTTGTTTGGCGATGGGCGTCCCGGTGGTGTCGAACAATGTAATGGCAAATGTGTCTGGATTAATCTGTACCCGCTGCACAAAAGACTTCTTCCGAAGCAAGAACCGAAACGCTTCTGTAACGAGTTCCGACAGTCGATCGATTTTGCTGGTCGTGGCGCGCCGCAAGAACTGCTGCATCGTGGTTTGGGTACGAGTCAGAAGATTGGCTAAGCGAGCGTCCTCTTCACCCTGATTCCTCTCTTCGGCCATCACGCGCGCGAGTTTGGAAAACTGGCTCTTTAGTAACGCTCGTTCGTTGCGCCGTGTATCGAGCTCACGATCTAACCTTTGGAGCTGTAAATCCAAAGTCGCGAGTTCCTTTGACGCATCTTTCAACTGTTCGGCGACTTCGCGAACCGTCGTATCATCCGGGACCGCTGCCAAGCTACGCTGGAGGTCCTCCAATGTTCGGCGACCAATCTCAACACGCCCCGACAAGTCATCACTGATGCCACGCTTTTCCTCAAAACCGCGATCTACCAAATGAGCCAATAAGCGCCGTGCAGGGTTGGATAGCTGGAGCCGACATTCAATTTCACTTTCCGCGGTCCGCTTGCTTCGATCGGTCGAAAGAAAATCCTCGACCACCGCCACGGCCTTTGCATCCACGTGCTTTCTCGCGAGCACCTTGAGAAGTGCTGTGTCACGAGCGCACAATAATTTCGTGACTATTCCGGCTTCGACCGCTTGGGACTCCCGATCCGCTTGCTGCGCCACAACGTCGAGCAAATCGCGGACAAGGATCAACGGTAGCTCCGTCGCGGCAAGAGCCAACAGTTGCTCTTCGCCTTCGACTAACGAGTGCTCCGTTTCTACGAGTTTTCGTTGCTTTGACTCGCGTTGTTCCCAATGCTGCCCGCCGATTTTTTCGAATTGCCCTTCGGCTTTGATCAAACGCTGCTGCGCGACTAATCGCGGATTTTCTAGTGCGCCGCGTTCTTGAACCAACCTCTCGATCTCGACCTGTTTCGTCTGTAATTCGGCTTCCAGCCTTTCGACCTCCTGCAAATCAGCCGACTCTCGCCCACGTTTTGCCAAGCGACTTTCTAGAACTCCCGTATCCGTCACCAAACGTTCCACCAAGTCCAGGCCGAGCAATGACTTAATGGCACTGCCCAACGCTTCCGTGCTCGTTTCATCGTCGGCGAGGAAGCGAATCTTTTCGGCGTCAAAAAAACAGAGTTGCGCTATACCAAACGGAATCAACTCTTCCACCACTTGATTCCAATTCTCTGACAACCAGCCATCCGCCGCGCCGTCACGGCAGACTTGAACCGTTTCGCGAATTTTCCCGCGCTCGTCCGACCAGCGGCGAGTCACTTCATACAGATGCTCCTGACCTTCCGACGCATAGCGGAACGCAAGTTGAATAGCGGCCCCCTCGCTGGCTGCCACGCCGTGATGGATCGATTCCCGCAAAAAGTCGTCGTAGGATTTATCACCTCGCTTAGAACAGCGCGCACGCTTGCCGTACAGCACCAACTGCACCGCGTCCAGCAAAGTCGTCTTGCCGCCGCCATTGATGCCGCCAAACAAGACAATCGGTGCCTGTTTGCGCGCGCGCTTTTCTGGCGCCAAGTTGATGACCTGCTCGCCGCGATACAAACAAAAGTTACTGAGGATAATCTGATCGAGAATCACTCTTGTTTCCTATTCAACGCTATTTGGTCTATCCGAGAACACAAACACCCTCTCACCCTGCCCCTCTCCCTCGAACTTTGATGTTGCGATTTCTTAGTCATAACCCGACGCGTAAGCGAGGAATTTCTGAAGGAAAATTGAATTACGGGCTGTATCCTGATTCTGCCTCGCTAACGCTCCGGGTTGCAATTTTCATCGAGCCTTCTGCAAATGAAACCACGCATCTTCTCGAAGCTCGAAACGACAAACGCCTCAAAGCCGGGGCGAGGGAACGATTCTAGTTTTCGGATAATTCTGTAGTTTCGCATTCTTCAAACAACGCGCGCTGCACGGTGACTGGCGTGGCGGTCCCTGGTTTCAAAGCAATCAACTGGACTAAGGTGGTTTCAGCTCCGAACTCGTCCGCAACTCGCAATCGTTGCTCCTCGTCGCGACGAATCTGGAGAGCCTCTTCCTCGTTCTTGAATTGATTGACCTTCAGCCGGTCCTCAAGCCGATCGTAAATCCCCGCCCGCCGCGACATACCGCAAAACTCGCGCTCGATATCTAACAGGCTGGTTTGTAACTCGAAGAATTCGTCGTCTTCGCCGCATACTTGTCTCAGCAACTGCCAATCCTCGGCTCCCAGGGGATGGTCGTCCAATATCGGTTTGGGAAAGCCCTGACCAGTGACTTCTTGAAAAATCGTCGGCAGGCAATCATCGAACTCGTGCTTTTGGTAAAGCCAGAGGTTGCGAATCTCCTGAAGTTCCGGCATTGAAATCAGTTCAAGCTCACGAAAATCTTCCGGGCCGAGCTGGCGAACTAGCGTTTGCGTTTCCAGCACCCGCCGCAGCCAATACTCGCGGGCCTTTTTCGTATAGGGCCCGCGAATAATCGCCAGATTTTCCTCGTCTTTGCCGAACAGATCGACGCGCCCGTTCATCCGTCGATAGTCTCGGCGCACTTTCTCTTTGGAGAAATCGCCGAGATCATTTCGCAATTCCAATAGCGGCGTCATCCAGACCTTTTCTTCGTCGTTCTTGATCATGGCTTCCATCGATCGATCCTTATCGACGACCGTGCAAACCCAGCATCCGAAGCGGCTATTGCCGCAACTGGGCGTTGACGAATCCACGACCAGCGGACATTCGCCGTCCGCCGATGCGCCTTGGTACATTCCAAGCAACGACTTGTTCGTGTGTCCCCAAGGGTTTTTTACCTGCATGAGAAATAACCACACGTCGTCATTCGTCCAATCTTCGATCGGGGTATAGATTTTGGAGTTCGGCAAGCTCGCATTGAGGGAAAGCCGCTCATTCAAAAATGCGCGCCGCGACAATTTCTCCTGAGCTTTCATATTGCGCTCGCGACGCTGGCTTTCCGCCTTGCGTGTCCCCAACACCAAAAGCGCCTCGCCATTGTCTCGGATGACGTTCCGGATAAAGGCATTCGACGGATTGATCTTCATGCGGCTGGTACACCAGCGAAATAACTTACGAGGTGCCGGATAGCCTTTGCCAATCAAGTTCACCCAAAACGAGTCTTTTACTTCAGGGGTCAGCTTGGTTGGTGTGATCGGAACGCCTTGTTCCGCCGCAGCCTTGCGCATTTTCGCGTGCGACGCATCAACCCAAGCGGACACCAAGGGTTGCTCGACCAGCGTGTCCGTCGAAATCACATGGACCGGCTTGAGTCGCTGTTGCTCTGGCAGATCGCGCAGGGCAAGCCAGATAAGTTGCAACACCGCGCTGGAATCTTTGCCGCCGCTGTAGCCCACGACCCAAGGGATTTGGTCCCACTGGTAGATCTCGCGAATCTCGTCGCAAATTTCCTTAACCGCGCTGGCCATACCGTGTTCGGCGAACGCGGAGTTCTCGTTTTTACTTGCTGCTTGGCCGGCCATTGCGATTCCTCCTGAATTGATTTTCCAAAGTCTGCTCGTCCGCCGTGAGTTCCAGTCCGAGGTGCTTCTTGATCAGATTGGCGGCGAGCGCCACGTTGACATTGCGCTTCGACAACCGGCCGGCGCTCATTGCCCGCCCTTCCCATTGGCGCGAGTTACCACGCGACCAATCGAGCGAATCCAGTTTCTTCAGCCGGCCTTTCCAATCGGTCGAATGTTGGGCAAGCAGCGTCTTGCCGACGAGTGCCAGCGCGGCCAAAGCCAAGGTGTGCGCGTGGACGTAATCGCGCCGCAGGTCCGCCGCACTCAGCTTGCGCTGCCGAGCCAACTGCCAATCGCGGACGTGCTGCGAGACCTCGGTCCAGAATTCGACCGCCAATTTCGTTTTGGCGTCGACCGAATCGAATTCCTGGCCAATCAGCAACGCCTGCGTCGCGTTGGAGATTCCGCTGAGCGTGAATAGTTTGATCGAGCGATTGGAAATCGTGCTCCGTTCCGTCTCGGTCAATCCGTTGAACACGGGAACCCGCTCCATCACCGTCTTGGCGACCAGCGCGTCCTCGTCCCGATGGTCGTACAACAACCCCAGCGAAGGAGTCGTCCGAACCGAAAAGCGATTGAGGTCGGCGAACATCTGCTGACAACGCTTGAGTCCCACATCCAGAAAGAACACGACGGAGATCGTCTCGTCTCCCAGGTCGGGATTCTCGTGCCGGGCCGCTTCGATCGCGGCCCGGCGGTGCTGGCCGTCGTTGATGACGAACCGGGCGTTCATCGGCACGTGCAGGCGGCCGATATTCCGCTCCGCGTCCTCAGGCCCTAGCGGTTCGAACTTGACCTTTCCATCGATGGATGCCGTAAGCGCGGAGAATGTGTAGCCTTTGGGATTCCGCACGATGTAGCGCGCGATTTCCGGGACGCGCTGTTTATTAAGCGAGCGCTGGGCTCGCAGTTCCGGCCTTAGTTCCTCTTCGTCGAACAAGAAGATTCGCGGGATCAGCCGGAGCGGGCACATCGAAATGTAGTACTCGCGCCCCGCCTGCACGCCACGAATCGACGGAAAGATGTACTCGAAACTAGCCACCGGACGCCTACTTTTGGAAGTCATTTAATTGACTTCCAAAAGCTACTGATTGACTTCCACCATGTCAACTATACAATCCGGAAAATGTGTGGTCGGGTTTTTACGCCAACGGCGTTCAATCTCAAAGCCCAGGGTTGCGAGGCTTTGCGAGCGCACCCTGGGTAGATTGCACCCGACGATTCTTTACGCCAACGGCGTTACATCAGACAAGAGACAATTTGGAATCAACAAAGCAGGCGCTGATGTAACGCCGTTGGCGTAAAAATGCAAAATCGATTTGTCTTCCGTCCGGGGGTACGCTTCGTTCCGCAAAGCCAGAACGAAACGAACCCCCGTCTCTGGGATTCAACGCCTTTGGCGTAAAAGCCCCGAAAACCGGCCGCGCACGCCTAATGTGGACGAACCACTAAAACCCATGCCCAAACCGCTCACCTACGACGAAGCCCTGGCCAAACTGCAACGGATCTTTCCCGGCCACGAAGTCATCGTGTACGACGGCGACGCAGTCCAGGAATCGGGACTCGTAGAGAAGGCGGGCGGGGACAAGATCGCGTCGTTCCGCTTGACGCTCAAGGAGCGAACACCCAACACGATCCCCGACGTCAGCAAGATTCGCGTCGGAGCGGTCGGCCAATTCTGTGGCACGGCGGAAGAAATAAAAACCTGGGAACAATTGCAGTCCGATCCCGTCTATCTCGATTACAACGCCACCACACCGATGGATCCGCGCGTCTTGGAAGCCATGACGCCTTGGTTTCTCGCACCGTCCAATTCCGGAAGCCGCACCCACGTTTTCGGTCAACGGGCGAAAGACGCGGTAGAAAACGCGCGACGGCAGATCGCCGAATTGCTCAATGCCCCTCCCGAAGAAGTCTTTTTCACTAGCGGAGCGACTGAGAGTAACAACATCGCCATTTTGGGTCTGGTCGAGTATGGCCAACGGACTGGCCGCAAGCATATCGTCTCAACCGCCATCGAACACAAAGCGGTCCTGGAACCGCTCGACTGCATGCAGCAGCTTGGTTTTGAAGTCGAACTCGCTCCCGTAACGACGGGCGGATTCGTCGAGCCCGACACGATCGGCAAGTTGCTCCGTCCGGACACGCTGCTGGTCAGCGTCATGCACGCCAATAACGAGACGGGCGTTTTGCAACCGGTCCACGAGATCGGCGAATTATTGCGCGGCAGCGAGACGTTGTTCCACAGCGACGCCGCGCAGACTTTTGGCAAAGAAGTTCCAGCCCTGGCGAACTTGTCCGCCGACTTTATTTCGATCAGCGGCCACAAGATTTACGGTCCGCAAGGGATCGGGGCCTTGCTCGTCCGCCGCCGTCGCGGCCAGCCGCGTCGCTTGAACCCGCTCGTTTTCGGTGGCGGCCAAGAACGCGGACTTCGCGCCGGCACCGTCCCAGTCGCGCTGGCCGTTGGGTTGGGCGAGGCCGCTCGCTTGGCCGAATTGGAATGGAAGACACGCCAAGCCGCCGCGCTCCAAAACCGCGAGCAATTGCTGCGCGACTTGCAGGCCGTCGAACATCGGATCAACGGCGACCCGACGCGTTGCCAGCCGCACGTCTTAAACGTCAGCTTTCCCGGCATCGACAGCGAAGCCCTCATGCTGGCCCTGCGCGACAAGATCGCGATCAGCAACGGTTCGGCCTGCACCAGTTCCAGCTACAAACCCAGCCACGTCCTCGTCGCGATGGGCTTGGACCAGACACGAATTTGTAGCGCCGTTCGATTATCCTATGGGCATACGAATGAGTTGACTTTCGCTAAGCGCTGCATTGACTCGCTGCTGCTTTTGAAGTTCCCAACCGACATTCTCTCTCCGACAGAATGAAATGACTCGCCCCGAATTCAACATCCCCGCTGTCCGAGGTACACAAGCTGGCCACGCCTTTTACACGGCGATGTGCCCGATCCGGCTTTTGCCGAGGCTGTTCCCTGTCGGCGTCGATCAGACGACTAGCGACTCGCACCAGGCGTTTCGCAAAGTGAACCTCGTGCGAGTTCGCGAGATCGCCAAGGAAATCGTCGCTCATCACGATGACTTTCATTTGGCCGCCGTCACGGTCTCGGTTGAACAACAAATCCGTTTCGTCGCGGCCGGAACCTCGCGCCCGAAGCAAGTCGCCGTAGGAGAACTATTCATCCCCCTCGAAGCGCGTCTGACGATCGTTGACGGCATCCACCGGATTTACGGCCTTCAACGAGCGTTAAAGGAATGCCCGTCGCTCGCCGACGAATGCATTGCCATGTTGATCCACATCGATCCCGACGGCACGAGACGCGGCCAAATCTACAGCGACGTGAAACGCCACGAACGATCGTCGGCGCAATCTCTCCGCATCGGACTCGACGACCGCGACGAATTGGCGCGTCTTACTCGCGCCGTCATCGCGGCCGTGCCGGTATTCGTCGGTGCCATCGAAATGGAGAAGACGGCCATTTCAAACCGCTCAAGAAAGCTGTTCACACTCAGCGCGCTCTATCAGGCCAACAAGGTCTTGTTGGCCGACCGCAAGGACACGTCCTATAAAGCTCGTTTGCAACTGGCGACCGATTTTTGGACCGAAGTCGCCACCCGAATCCCTGGCTGGACCGAAATCGTCCAAGGCGAAACATCGGCCGCCGAAATTCGCGCTAACAACGTTCATTGCCACGCCATTGGCATCGCCGCCATTGCCCGTGCTGGTCGCGCGCTGTTATCTCAATCACCCAAGGGCTGGAAAAAGCGACTCAAAAAGCTGTCGTCACTCAACTGGGCCCGCAGCAACACAAAACTTTGGGAGGGCCGCGCTATGATCGGCGGGCGACTCTCGAAATCCAGTTCCGCCGTCGCACGAGCCGGCAATGCCGTGACATTGCACCTCGGACTTAAACTGTCGCGCGACGAGCAGGCGATGGAACATTGATCGAACCAATGCCGTCAGGCAAATCGGTTGAACTTGTTCTTTCGATGCCATGCAAGATGAATCTTCGATGGCCAGATGGTTTCGCTTTGTGGCAAGAGTAATCGCTGGCCGTGCATATCCGAGAGAGGTTGCTGGTTGGGGCTTGATTCGGAAAATGCTTCCATCGCAACGACGACTCGATACTCGTCATCAATTGTCCACAGACCGACATCGAATTGCCAATGTGCATTCTTGCAAAGTGCGATGCCATTGTTTGGGTCATTGTTCCGCGAGTTGGAGAACTGATGAATGTGCGCCGCATCGACGATCGCACCGGAAGAGATCGTCGTGACACGATAGCCGGTGAGTGCGCATGTATAGTTGTAGGCGGGGACGATATCGAGACGAAATCGCCCTGATCTGCCCGCGCTTTCGGCGTCGTGTGGCGTCTTGAAAAATGCCTCGCGGGAAACCTCGTCCGTTTTGGGAATCGCGATTCCAACGAGATGATAAAGTGCATTTCGTTCAGCTGGCTCGAAGTGCGTCGCAATTAGGATGCACCGTGCCTTACGCCGAAATTCTGGATCGCGGCAGGCATCAGCGAACTCTGGATCGGGAACAACGTATGCTGTTGTCGACCGATGATTGGACAGCTCTCCGTTAACCATGTGGGCCGACCAGAACTCTTGTGTTTTCAAATGATGAAACGGCATTCGTACATCAGGCCGCGCATTTCGTCGGTGCTTAACAATGTTGAAGAACGTATCGAAACGGTACGCCAATTCCGGGGTGAGAGGCAAACGACCATTGACGTATTCACCTTTTTCGACCATCTCCAGAAACACCAAGAGCAACAGTGGCTTATGAGGCGCGTTATCTCGAGCCTGGTTGAGATTTGTTAGTTTTTGAAGCCAGCAATCGTACAACATTTCAATTTCCAAGAATCTCATCTCGTTAGGTGAATGAATCCGAGCCTTTGTCCGCGCTGAAGCAAATGACAATTCGAAGATTCTAACATCGGATTGCCAAGAACTCGAAATCGGCCAAAACGCAGCCGGCCGCGCTGCGGAAGCGGGTTTCGGAGGTGCGGTTCGAGCAGCATCGGGAATTGCTGGAGCCGCTGATCGTAGCGGTGGCCGAGTTGGGACGAGTGCCGGAATGGGACGAGTTTGCGGGAGCGGACGGGATTGTCGAACGGTTCGGGTCGCTCAACCGGGCGTTTGCACTGATCCGCCGTGTTACCGGCGACGAAGAATGGGACAGAATTCGCACGCGTCGGACGGAGGACTTGCTGGTCTATCTGGCCCTGGCTCGGTTTCGCAGGCGGCCGCCGATTTCCAAGTTGCCAACGGGACTGCAACGCGATATTCGCACGTTCTTCGGCACGTACAAATCAGCCTGTGAGCAGGCCGATCAATTACTGTTTCAAGCCGGCCGGCCCGAGGCGATCGACGAGGCTTGCCAGCGCTCGAAGATTGGCAAGTTGCTGCCCAACGCTCTTTACGTCCATCGCGACGCGATTGACGAGTTGGAAAAATTACTCCGGACGTACGAGGGTTGCGCTCGTTCGTACTTGGGCGAGATTGAGGATGCCAATGTCGTCAAAATTCACCGGTTTTCGGGAAAAGTATCGTACCTCGCGTATCCTGATTTCGATTCCGATCCGCATCCGGCGCTGCTGCGTTCGGTCAAGCTGAACATGAGAACCTTGGCACTTGATTGCTGGGATTATCATCAGAGCGAAAACCCACCGATTTTGCACCGCAAGGAAACGTTCCTCGCACTGGATGACGCGCGATACGCCAAATTCTCTCGATTGACTGGCCAAGAAGAACAACATGGTTTGTTGGACGATTCAGCCACGATCGGAACGCGTCAAGGCTGGAACGCGCGGCTGGCCGAACGTGGTTTTCAACTGCGCGGCCACCGACTCGTACGGAAAAGGAAGAAAGACTAACCGCAAAGAACGCTAAAATGATGGCTGGGGTCGCCAGCAATGCTGGGTAATCGAAAAGAAGCTTTAACCACAAAGAGCGCAAGGAACGCAAGGAAAAATGGCGGGCGATTTCTCTGTGCTCTTTGTGTTCTTTGTGGCTGTCAGACTCCTTTTCAAGTCTTGTTATGGTTGTTGCCTTTGTTGTGCGCCACTGGGTTCATGGCTGCGGTCTTATCGCCGTTCACCGCATCACTCGCCGCTGCGGCCGTGTGATCCGACGACTCCGCCCGGAAGCTGGGCGGTTAAACAAATACAAATCATTTTCGTCATATGCTCTACCCATTTGTCGCTTCCACAGCTAAACGCCGTTCGATGATGAACTCGTCGTGAACGAAAAGCTGGACGCGGTAATCGCCGGGGTGGGGGAAGACTAGATTGCGAATCGAGAATACGACCTCGTGAATCGCCTGCGGGTGCGGAAATCCAATCTCTTCGCGGGCTTCAAATACTGGAGGCCGTACGTCATCGACGTCGCTGATCCGCAGCCGGATCGAGTTTTTGCCATGCCCTTCGGTCAGGCACGCGTAGACCTCCAGCTCCGGGTTCGTCACGGGGAACGAACTGGCATTCAACGTGGAAAATGTTCCGATCAATGTTTTCTTTCCCGTTGACGGATCGGTCCAAACGTGGTCGCACAAGACCATTGCCAAGCAAACTGGGGGAGGGAATTTTGGTTCGGGCATTGGAAGTTTCGAGAAGGGGAAATCTTGTTTACGAGAAGATTCCCGTTGATTGTAGACGAATCGGGAAAACCTTTCTCACGCAGAGGCGCGGAGTTCGCGGAGGAAGCGGATAGCTGGGTGGTCGTTTCCCGTTCATCGTTTAACCGCGGCGCTTCGCCGCGCTGTGCGTCGCTAGCCACGTGTCCTTTCCAGCGCCTGAAACAAAGCCTTGGTAGTGACTCGCGCGCGAGCCTTCTTAGCTTCATTGGCCGCTCGCTGGAACGGTCGAAACCGTGCAGCATCAAAACTTTCGCTTGCGGACTTGCGAACAATCTTTGAATTTATTTCCGGCGTCCAGCAAGGGGTTGAGCAAGTCCATGGCGGCTTGTCGCGAAATGCCGAGTGCCTTCCAGATTTGGGCGGGAGTTTTCCTGCACTGACCGGTTATCGGTAGGGTTCGAATGCGTTGCTTTCGCGATTCAGCAACCGCATGAGTTTGGGGTGGATGAAAATGCGCTCTCGACCAACGGATTTTTTGTCCAGAACTCCGATCGTTGCAAGTTGCGTTAGATAACGTGCGGCAGCTTGTCGCCCGGCAATGTTTTTTTCAACCAAGTTTTGGATACGGCAGTAGGGCAATTCAAAGATCAGGTCGACGAGTTCATGGCTATAGATTTTCGGTAGCTTGATGCGAACGTATTCCATCGTGCGTTCCGACAAGCGGCGAATGGCGTTGATTTTTGCCGTCGTCCAGGCCGCCGTTTCTTCAACACCGCTTAACATAAAAATCAGCCACTCATCCCAAGCTTGATTGCGGGTCACGGCTAGTAACAACCGGTAATAATCATTCTTGTGAGCGATGATGTAGCGGCTAAGATATAGAATCGGCAGCGTCAACAACTTCTCCTCGATTAGAAACAAGCTATTGAGTACACGTCCGGTGCGACCGTTGCCGTCGGTGAACGGGTGAATTGCTTCGAATTGATAATGAGCGACGGCCATGCGCACCAGCGGATCCAGCTCGGTCGCTTCGTGCAAAAATCGTTCCCAATTCGCAAGCAGAGTTCGCAGCAAATCCTCGCCGACGGGGGGCATATAGATAATTTCACCCGATCCGTTGGCTAGCGCCGTTCCCGGCAGGCGACGGATTCGCATTTCAATTCCCTTGATTCGAGTACACACTTGCTCGGCAGTGCGGGTGTTCAATGGGTGCCTCGCGAGTGCTTGGTAGCCTTCGAGCAAGGCGTGGCTGTAACGCAACGCTTCCCTTGTGGCCGGGTCGGCTTGGTCATCCGAGTTCCGAAACTGGAATAAGCGATCCGCAGTCGTCACAATGTTCTCGATTTCCGAACTCGCGCGCGCCTCCAGCAACGGCAAGGTATTGATCAGCATCGACTGGTTGGGGATCAGCTCGGCAGCCTGCTTTAATTCCGCCAGCGCCGTTCGGGCGTTGACACATCGTTTTAGAATCGCCCTGGTTTCCAACTCCCTAACGGGTGGCAGCGTCGGCAGCGCATTGTAGGGGGCGTCTGCCCGCCATGCGTTTGCGTTCTTCGAGGTAGATTTCGTGTTTTTTGCCACTTGCAGAGCTTAGGTCGTGGCAACGGTCGGGTCAATAAGACGTGTCGCTAAAATTCTATTTTGGCGACATATTCTAGCCACGTGTCGTCGCGGGCGACATTGTGTTTACTTCGTCTGCCCGTATTCGTTAGTCGGGTCGCGGTACATGGAGTGGAGATGGTCGAGGGGGCGGCCGCCGCGGCCTTGGCAGGCGAATTCGATGATGAGAGTCGGGCCTTGAATGGAATAGCTCATGTCGCTCTGCGGATCGATCTCCCCGTTCCAAGAAAAGTGCATCTGGGCGATTTCATCTTTTAATTGTTTAGAGCGCGCGGCGGCGTGCGCGGGGGGCAGAATGTCGATCCAGTTGGCGATGAGTTTCGAAAGTGCGGCGCGCTGGGCGTCGCTCAAGTCGGAACAGGGAACGCCAAGCGGGTCGGGAACCTTGCCGTCTTGGCCGGGGCCGGTGCGGATGTCGCCACGCGTCGCGCTAGTGACGGCTTGGATGCGCTGCTCCCGGTTGAGCAAGCCGATCAGCGCGTAGGCGTCGTCGACTTCACCGGCGAAGGGGCGATATTTTTTGCCCGCGATTTCGAACACTTCGGGCTGAGCACCCACAAAACTTGGCGACAAGGAAAATTTCTCGCCGTGCATCGTGACGTTCACTCCGAGATGATGCCCGTCAAGTTGAAATGCCCAGGGCTCGGTGGGGGACGGTGTGCCAAAGACCATTACGGCGAAATCAACCGTGCCGATTCCTTGTTGACGGCGGCCAGCGGACAAAAGCTGATCGTCTCCCAGCATGATCTGACAGAATTTATCGTAGCCTGACTTGCTGAACACCGCGGCCATCAAGTCGCAGGTGGCTTTGAGCTGAGCGTCGTTTAATTCACCCAAGCGAACGCCGCCCGCGTTTGGTTGCGGCGGCAAATTCGTCCACTCGTGCCGTTCGGGATCATCGAGGGCCAGCGCGCCTCGCCCCCGAAGCTTGTCGTCCAAGGCCGCGATGAAGGCTTGGCCCGCTGCCGACATTTGCTGAGGCGTGTGCCGATCCTTCGGCGGCGCGTAAGTCCCGATGACAAAGCTGGCGTCGGACACGAAGTCCGCTCGTTGGCCGGGGGCCGGAGGATTGTCTTGAGCGCTGGCCTGCGCCGCGACGAGAAGCGACAAGACGACGATCGATAGAATACGGTTCATGATAGTTTTCCTCAGAGGAGATTCGTGGCAGCGAAGGTTTTTCTCAAAACCCGAATTGTACCGCTGGAAGCGTCAAGTATTCAGTTCCCTCGGATCGACCGGAAGTGGTGTCGTGCTTTGTTGACTAAAGGTTAACGCATGGCGTGATTGACTTTCAGACAACGAGCCGCCCCTCATCCTAACCTTCTCCCCCAAAATCTACGACAAGGCTCGTTGATTTTGGGGGAGAAGGAACAATCTAATTCGGGGAAGAACAAACAAGTTGATTTCAATGACGGGACCGGCGTTAGCAAATGCGGGGCAAGAGCGCAGCGAGTGGTTCGTCGAGCGGTTGGGCGCGGCCGAGTGCACGGCGAATAGTGACGGGGGAAATCGTGCGCGCGGCAACGCTGCCGATGCAAACAGATTGGGCGGAAATCGATTCGCTGCGGAGTGCAGCCAAAGCTTGGTCCACATCATCCGGGCCCACCGCGACCAGCATCGTTCCTTCGTTGGCTACGAACAACGGATCGAGTCCCAAGATTTCACACAGCCCGCGGACTTCGCCCGAAAGCGGAATGGATGCTTCGTCGATCGATAGTGTCAGGCCACAAGCGTCCGACCACTCGTGCAGCACGGCAGCCACGCCCCCGCGCGTCGCGTCGCGCATGGCTTTGACGGGAACAGCAGCCGATCGCAAAGCTTCTACTGCGGGAAGCAAGGACCCGCAATCGCTGCGCGGCGGCGGTTCGACGGCGAACGATTCGCGCGCGGCCAAGACCGCCATCCCATGTTGAGCAATCGGCCCAGTCAATAAAATTCGATCGCCGGGAATCAAAGTGGCGGGACCGAGCGGCGCAGGCTCGCTGAGCTTCCCTATCCCACTGGTGTTGATGAACAGACCGTCCGCCGCACCGCGCGGAACGACTTTCGTGTCACCGGCGACAATCTGCACGCCGACCTGATGCGCCGCAGCCGCAATGCTATCGAGGACTTGGTCCAAAACGCTCAGCGGCAATCCTTCTTCCATGATCAGCGACAGACTAAGCCACATCGGCCGCGCTCCGCTGACTGCCAGATCGTTGGTCGTGCCGAAAACGGCTAACGATCCGATGTCGCCCCCAGGAAAAAAGAGCGGCGAAACCACAAAGCTATCCGTGCTGAAGGCCAAACGTCCGGCGGCAACCGACAGCACAGCCGCATCTCCCAGAGGCTGAAGCCAGCGATTGCCTAAACGGGGCAGCATATGCCCGCGAATCAGCTTTCGCGAGAGCTTGCCACCTTCACCGTGGGCCAGTGTGATTCGGGCTGCATCTCCGTCGGTCAGCACGGGACAAGTTGCTGATTGAGCTGCGGTCATGAGGTGTGCACCTCCGCTTGGCCCACTGGAGCGGCACGATATCGAAAGTAAGCCGCGCAAGCTCCTTCGGCCGAAACCATCGGAGCGCCCAGCGGATGCTCGGGCGTGCAGGACTTGCCAAAGTGCGGGCAATCGGGGGGCCGCAATCGTCCGGCCAAGACTGCGCCGCTGGGACAATCGCTGACGTCGCAACCAGCCAAGTCTTCCAAATTGAACTTGCGCCGTGCGTCGAATTGCTCCCACTGGGGACGCAGTTCCAATCCGCCGCCGGGGATCACTCCCATCCCGCGCCAAGCCCGATCTCTGGGCGCGAAGACTTGGTCGATCATCCTTCGCGCGGCGGGATTGCCTGTGGCCCGCGCACTGCGGCCATATTGATTGGCAACCGCCGGCTGACCACTTTCAAGTTGCCGAATGCATTCGTGAATTCCGGCGAGCAGGTCGACGGGCTCAAAACCAGTCACGACCACGGGAACGCGAAAGCGGCCGACCAGTTCTTCGTAGCTCTCGTAGCCCAAAACGGTGCAAACATGTCCCGCCGCGAGAAACCCCTCGACGCGGCAATCGGGCGCAAGAAGAATTTGTTCCATCGCCGGCTGTACGCGAACATGCGAACAAAGCACGCTAAAGTTTTTTAGTTCCAGCCGAGCGGCTTGCAACACTGCCAAGGCCGTGGCGGGCGCGGTGGTCTCAAAGCCAACCGCGAAAAAGACGACTTGCCGCTCGGGTTCGCGTTGGGCCAAGACAATTGCATCGAGCGGCGAGTAGACGATCCGCACGTCACCGCCAGCGGCGCGAACTTGAAGTAAAGACTTGCGCGATCCAGGAACGCGCAACATGTCGCCAAAACTGGCGAGAATCGTCTGAGGGCGAGTGGCCAGTGCGAGCGCCGCTTCGATCGCCGCAACCGGTGTCACGCAGACAGGACAGCCGGGACCATGCACCAGTTCGACCAAGTCCTGCAATTCGTCTTCGATCCCATAGCGAAGCAATGAATGGGTTTGCCCGCCGCAGACTTCCATAATCGTCCAGCGGCGCGAGACGCTGCGGCGAATCGCGGCCAGCAAAGTCGCCGCGTGCTGCGGATCGCGAAACTCATCCACGAATTTCATGGCAAATCCTCAGTCGATTGCTCGATCTCGGCCATGCGCGAAAGATCGGCGAGAATCTGCGCGGCGGCTTGGGCGTCCAGCGTACTGATCGCCACACCGGCGTGTACGATCACGAAATCGCCCGCTTGGGCATCTGGCACGCACGACAAATTGCAGACGCGAGTGATACCCTCGAACTGAATTTCCGCGCGACAGAACGGCGGTTCGCGATCCAGCCAGCGGACAAGCTTACCCGGCACTGCTAAACACACTCCCGTTCCTCCCGCAACAAAGCCAACCCAATCGCGAGCTGCCCCGCCGCCAAACCGCCATCGTTGGTCGGAATGACTCCGGGAAAAGCGACTGAGGCCGTTCGATCCTGAAACTCTTCCGCCAATAACTCGACCAGGACTCGATTCTGGAAGACTCCCCCGCAAAGCACAACGGGCAGCGCCGCGAATTCGGCGCACACTGCGGCAATTCCTTGGGCCAGACTGCGATGAAAGCGCATCGCGATGGCCTCAATCCGGGTTCCCGCAATTGAGTCGTGCAACAGGCCGGCGATCAGCGGCCGCCAATCCAAGACCCGCGGCTCGTTCGAAGTCGGCGACGACAAAGGAAATGGGTAGCGACCGTTGGCCCGCGTGTCGCAAACATCTTCCAGCAGCACGGCGAAATGTCCTTCGTAAGCGGCGGCATTGCCACCTAGCCGTTCGGGCGGCAGGATTAGCGCGGCGACCGCGTCGAACAAGCGTCCCGCACTCGTGGTCACGGGGGCGAAACGGCGATCATCCAGCACGGGTGCCAATTGTCCTTCGCGAGGAATCTGGAACTTGATTGTCGGATCCCAAGCTCGAACGTCTCGCAAGATCGCGACAGCAGCTCGCCATGGTTCGCGAATCGCAGCCGTGCCCCCTGGTAAACTAAAAGGTCGCAGATGTGCCACGCGGTCGAAGCCCGTCGCCGTCACCCGCAAAAATTCTCCTCCCCAGATAGTTCCATCGGTTCCCAGTCCGGTGCCGTCCCAAGCCACTCCCAAAACGGTTCGCGATAGCCATCTTGGCTCAATCATGCCGGCGACGATGTGGGCGTGATGATGCTGCACGGCAATGCGTCGCAGCGCGTGTTTTTCGGCAAATGCTTCAGCCCACGATGATGTGAAATAATCGGGATGAAGGTCGTGAACGATGGCGGTTGGCTGGGCGCGATAGAGCTCCAGCAAGTCATCGACATGACTTGCGAATCGTTCTCGCGCCGCAAGCGTATCGAGGTCGCCGACGTGCGGACCGAGAATCGCTTGATGTTCATTGGAAAGAGCCAAGGCCACTTTTTGCTGTCCACCCAGGGCCAATACCTGTCGGTCGGCATCCAACTCCAACGGGAGCGGAGCGAGGCCGCGTGCCAAACGAATCGTCACTTGTCGATCGGCAATGACGCGCACGACGGTATCGTCGATCGGGCGGCGAATCGGACGATTGTGGTGCAAAAACTCGTCCGCGACGTTCGACAAATCGCTGGTCGCATCGCGTTCCTCGTACGCCAGCGGATCTCCTTCGCGGTTTCCACTGGTCGCGACTAGCGGTCCGACGGATTGGGCTAACCAAAAATGGAGCGGCGTTGTGGGTAGCATCAGTCCGACGGTTGAAAGCCCCGGCGCGACGGCTCGCGCCAACCGATTGTGTCTTTGACGTACAACCACAATCGGTCCAGCGGAACTGACTAGTGCGGCTCGTTCGCACGGCGATAGCTCCGCCAATTCTGCCGCGTGGTCGAGTGTTGCGACGAGAACGGCCAGCGGTTTTGTGGGCCGGCATTTGCGTTCGCGCAGTCGCGAAACGGCTGTTGCATTGGTCGCATCGCACAACAATTGATAGCCACCCAGCCCCTTGAGGGCAACGATTTGTCCAGTGCGCAGCGCCGCGATGATTGCGTCGACGTGGCGATCCAATTGCGGTCCGCAGTCCGCACACGCGATCGTTTGCGCATGAAATCGGCGATCGGCGGCGTTCGTGAATTCAGCGCGGCAGCGCGAGCACAATGGAAAATCGTGCATGGCAGTCGCCGCGCGTTCGAACGGCATCGTGTCGATCACGGAATAGCGCGGCCCGCATTGCGTACAAGTTGTGAACCAATACCTCGCCCGAAGATTGTCGTTGCCGTGGACTTCCGCCAAGCAGTCTGGGCAAACCGCCAAATCTTGTGGGACCGCCGTGGCCAGGCCATCAAGCGTGGATGCAGCATGCACTTCAAATTCGACTCGCGATTCGACTTGGGCCGACTGCACGCTGAAATTTTGAACCGCGCCGTTGGATGGGCAAAGCGCCGTACACCGCCGGGCGAATTCTTCGACCGATTCGGCATCTCCTTCAACGTGCAGTTGGACCCCCGAACTCGTGTTGCGGACCCAACCCGTCAAGCCCAACTCGCGGGCACGCCG
Source organism: Planctomycetota bacterium (assembly GCA_031409895.1). Taxonomy (GTDB): domain Bacteria; phylum Planctomycetota; class Planctomycetia; order Pirellulales; family Pirellulaceae; genus JANMEB01. The sequence goes on along the minus strand of JANNYC010000077.1, from coordinate 32,581 downwards.
AACGATCGCTGGCCGAAAGCCAATCCCTTGAACGCGGCCTTCGATAAGAATCCGCATCGCGATCACGATGTTGGAAATCGATGCGTTCATGCGGACTCGTGAAATAATTGTGGCGTGAGGAGCCGCTGCCGCTGGCTTTCCAAAAACGCGCACCATTCAGCGATCCCGTCGCCGTTGAGGCTGCAAAGAGCGAGGAACTGTAGTTCCGGCTGAATCCGCCTCGCGTCTTCCTCGGCAGCCGAGATCGAAAACGGAACGTGCGGCAACAAGTCCAATTTGCTGATGACCAAGCACTGACTGGTGCGAAACATTTTGGGATATTTTGCGGGCTTGTCGTCACCTTCCGTCACGGCCAACATTACGACGCGCAGGTGTTCCCCCAGATCGTGCGATGCCGGACAAACGAGGTTGCCGACATTTTCGATAAACAAAAAATCAACGATTGGGTCACCCAAAGCCTCCAGGCCACGGCGGACTAACGGCAATTCCAAATGACAAGCGCCACCGGTCGTGAGCTGGGCTGCGGGCATCCACGGGGCAAGCCGCTGGGCGTCGCGATCGGTTTCCAGATCTCCGACCAGCACCGCCAAGCTGTAGCGATTCGACCAGTGCCGCGCGGTGGCTTGCAACAGAGATGTTTTGCCGGCACCGGGCGATGAAACCAAATTGACGACCAGTGTGCCGCGCTCCGTCTGCCGCGCTCGTTCGACGGCCGCATCGACGCGAGCTTCAGCCAATACGTCGCGCCGCACAACGACGGTCTTGTAGTTTTCGCTCATGTGACGGCCTCCCCAACCAAGTTATTTTGGGTCAAAGTCACGCTCACCAATTCCAATGCATCGCCTCCGACAACACGAACTTCGGCCGAGCCGCATCGGGGACAGCGAAAGATAAAATCAACAAGTTCAACGACTTGTTGGCAGCGAGGGCAATCCGCCGTCAAACCGACTTGGTCGACGACCAATTCGATTTCGTGCGGGAAGTTTTGCGCGGTGAAGACCGCGAACGCCGAAGCAAACAAATCCGGCTCGACGCCGGCTAGCGGCCCGACCGCCACTCGGACCGCAGTAATTTTCGAGGCCGCATGTTCCGCGATCACGCGATCCGCTTGTCGGAACAAAGCCCGCACCAGCGACATTTCATGCATGAGCAGAACTCCTCGGCGGCGAAATCGCTTGGCCGCGATCGTCGCAAGCCAACTCAGCAGCAATCCGTGCGACGATTTTGTGAATCGACTCGTTCAATGACGAAGTGATGGTTGTCGCTGGCGTCGTTTGGCCAACGTCGATCGCCCAGATGATGACCTGAGGCGGCAACCAGTTGAGTTGGGCGGCGAGGGCCAGCGCGCCTGGCAATGTCACATCGTGTGTGCCCGACCATCGCATTTGTTGTAGCTCGTTCGTCGGCCATAGCCAGCGGTGGATCGTGCCGACAGTCGCCGTTCCGCGACACGCATCGCATACGATCAGCCGTGCCCGATCGGTCAAAGGCTCCAGCAACTCGTTGGGCGAGCGAACCCATCGGACTTCGCAGTTTTTTGGCGACATGTCGGCCAGCGCTCGTGCAACCAGCCACCCGACTTGATCGTCACCGTGCGGGCTGCCAACTCCGACAAAAAGTGTTGAGTCGATCATTGGAGGGCCTCGGCGTCTTGGGTCGATTCAACTCGTAGCTTCAGGAAATGCGTCGAGCAACTGATGCAAGGATCGTAGCTGCGGATCAGCCGTTCGCAGTGCAGCGCGGTCACGGAATCGTCGGGGCCAAGAATTCGCGGCAGATAATCGCGCAAGTCGGTTTCGATTTGGGCTTGGTTCTGTGAAGTCGGCGGGACGATTTTGGCAAGTTCAATTTTGCCGCTTGAGTCGATGCGGTAGCGGTGAAACATCATTCCGCGTGGAGCTTCGGTAACGGAGCAGCCTTCGCCCGCGCGATACTCATACGCGACGCGTGCAACGGCGGGAGGGCGATACGCGCGGAGCAGCGACAGGGCTACGTCATAAGCGTGAACGACTTCCAGTGCGCGGGCGACGATTCCGCGAAACGGATTGCGGCAGATTTCCGTCCAGCCTAACTCGTCGGCGAGCTTCCGGGCGGTCGGGGCAAGTCGCACGCCGCACAAGTTGATGCGGGCCAGTGGACCCACGAAATATTCCGAGCGTGCCGGAAGCCGCAGCGAATGAAGAGCCGTCGAATGCGGGACTTGTTCTTCCACAAAATGCCGTTCGTATTGGTCTATCGGGACAACGGTTCCGTCGGAGCAGGCCACGGACCCTTCGTTCATGGGATATTCATTGGGATGCGACAGCGCGACAAATTGATACGGTCGCGTGAAATCGGGAACCGGAAAACTGGCAACCCAGCGGGCCGCGTCGCAAGCGGCTTGTAGTCCCCATTCGAAATTTGGAATGAGGGCGGCGAGTTCTTCGCGGCGCGGGGCGCGATAAAAGCCGCCGACCGCAACGTTGACTGGGTGAATGGCTCGGCCGCCGAGCACTTCGAGTAACTGGTTGCCATGCTTCTTCAGTCGCAAGCCCCGTTTGATCTCCTCCGGAAACTGCTGAGCCAACTGCATTCCGCTTTCGCAGCCGAAAAAATCGGGCGCGTGCAGCAAGTGGATGTGCAAGGAATGACTTTCGATCCACTCACCGCAATAGAGTAGGCGTCGCAGCGCACGAATTTCGGGCGTGACCTGCACGCCCAGCGCTGTCTCCAAGGCATGGACGGCGTTCATCTGGTAGGCGACGGGGCAGATGCCGCATATCCGGGCCACGATGTCGGGAACGTCCTCCAACGATCGACCGCGTAGCAGGGCCTCGAATAAGCGCGGCGGCTCATAGATCCGCAGTTCGACGTCGCGAATCTGACCATTGTGCAAGCGGACCGTCAGCCCCCCTTCCCCTTCGACTCGAGTCAGAATCGGGACGGTGATCGTGCGTTCGGAGTCTTTCGAACTCGCCATGCGGGCTGTTCCTGAACTTATTAATTGTCTGTCTTATACCGTAAAATGCCGGATCGCTCGAAGCTGCCCGCGCAATTCTCCTCGAAAATCCGGATGGGCAATCGAAATGAGCGCTTCGCCCCGATGCCGCAACGACAGGCCATGCAAGTTGACGGCGCCAAATTCCGTAACCACCCAATGAACGTGTCCGCGAGTTGTTACGACTCCGGCACCCGGCGCCAGCTCGGACACGATTCGCGAGATCTTGCCGTTCATCGCGGTCGACGGAAGCGCGATGATTGGTAATCCACCCGGAGAAATCGCCGCGCCTCTGATGAAGTCCATTTGCCCTCCAATCCCGGAATAAATTCGATGACCGATCGAGTCCGCGCAGACCTGTCCGGTCAGGTCTATTTGCAGCGCCGAATTCAGTGCGACCAGTTTGTCGATCTTTCGCAGCAGGTTCGTATCGTTGGTAATGTCGCACGGATAAAAAGTGACTTGCGGATTGTCGTCGACAAAATCAAACAGACGACGCGTTCCAGCGACAAAGCTGGTGACGATTTGCCCCGGGAATATCTTCTTGCGCCGGTTGGTGATGGCGCCGGATTCGAACAAGTCGACCAAGCTGTCGGAGAACATTTCCGTGTGAATTCCCAGGTCTTGTTTGCCGCGCAGCCGGGTCAGCACGGCATTGGGAATCGCACCAATCCCAGTTTGGAGGGTCGAGCCATCGGTAATGAGTTGCGCGATGATGTCGCCAATGGCCGCTTCGACCGGGCTTTCCGCCACAGCGCGAAGTTCATGCAGTGGCCGGTCGGTTGCAATCCAATGGCTCAACGAACGAAGCGGCACGATACTGTGCCCGTGGGTACGCGGCATTTGCTGGTTAAGTTCGGCGATCAGCAGCGGCGCGCAATCCGCAGCGGCCCGAGCCGCATCAACCGAAGTACCCAGCGAACAGCAGCCGTGGCGATCGGGTGGGGAGACCTGCAGCAGTGCCGCGTCCAAGCGGATTTTTCCGCTGCGAAACAAGCCTGGAATATCGGAGAGAAATACGGGAATGAAATCGGCTTGGCCCTGATCGAGGGCCTCGCGGACCGGCTGACCCGTGAACAACGAAACGGAGGTCATCCGGTTTTGACATTGGGGAGCGACAAACGGGGCTGGACCCTCGGTGTGCAAGTGAAACAGATTCAGATCGCACAGGTCGGCACGGCGGCAAAGTACTTCGATCAAAGGAGTCGGCGTCGCAGCGGCTCCGTGAATGAAAATGTTCATTCCGCTGCGGAGCGCAGCAACGGCTTCGTCTGGCGAAACCGCGGCGCGCGCGACGTCAATCATCTTATTCCTCAACTCCCTGGTATCGATTGGATGGTTAGGTAATCGCGGTGCGCTGGGCCGCAGCGCGTCCGCAATCCACTGACGCATGACACGTGCGAGCGGGACGGCCCACGACGCGAGTGTCAAGTTTACCAAATTGGACTGACCGTAGGCTAACTGCCTGTTGAAAAACTTGATACCAACCCGAAAGCGCAAACGAGGGATGCGGAGAATGATGGCCTCGCTTGCGCTTTTTGAAGTTGCGCAGTTCTTGTTCCTTCTCCCCCAAGATCAATGGGCTTTGCAGTTGATCTTGGGGGAGAAGGTTTGGATGAGGGGGCTGCCCTCGGCGTTGCGAAATCACGGCCCCTCACCCTGGACCTCTCCCCAACAAGTCGCGAAGCCACGACTTGTTGGGGAGAGGGAACCAAAAATAGCGCAACATCAAAACTTGCGCTTCGGGTTAGTATTTCAATTGCTGCTAACGCAACGTTCAGATTCGTGGCCGGGGAGAATCCGACAACTACCGCAATTCGGCCGACCATGCTTAACCCCTTCAAGGCGCGCTGCGTTGGCACCTTATGTCGATCAGGCTGAACGGGAGTCGCGAATAACGCTTGGACAATTTATCGGAAGCGTTCGGGCGCAAGCCGCGACCCGGAGCGGCTTCGAGAATCAGTTCGCCTTCTCCGGAAAAAAGTTCTACGTCCACTCGGAATCGCAGTGTGAGCTTCTTTCCGCGGGCAATCCATTTGCGGTGTTTCACTCGTGCCACGTGGCGGTTGCCAACATTCAATTCGAATTCGATCCGTCGCGCACCGTGGGGCGTTGGAAGAGTAATTGTCGCCTCCACCAGTCCCTGCCAGGAACTTCCCGGCTCGCGATCCGGCGGTCGGATCGGCGTTTTGTATTCGAGCGGCGCGAGCGCCGCAGATGGATTCACTAATAGCCGCCAAGCACGACGCGTGATCCGCGCGGACGATGAATTGCTTTCACCGTTCTTGCCACGCAGTCGCCACATCTTCGCGAAAGCACGCGCTGCCTTCAGCGGAGGGCTGAAGTCGTTCTTGGGGCGCGACAAGAAAAGTCCAACGGTGAGGTCGAGCGGCTTGCGCTTCGCTCGCTTGACTACCCAATCAATCACGTCACTCGGAACCGGGCGTTGCAGCCTCTCGGCCAAATACGTCCAGGTCACGGCGGCTGGCACTTCCAGTTGTCGGCGTCCAATGGCGTCCTGAACCAGTTCCCAGTCAATGCCGCCGCCGTCGATCGCATCGACGATATCCAGCAGCCAATCACTCGTTCGATGGCCCCCGCATCCCCCGTGAGCCAGTGCGACGATCATCGTATCGGTACTGGAAAGAACTCGTACCGGGCATTGTGCGATCGCTCCAACTCCAGCCCGCGCCCACATCAACTCATCGTCCCGCAGGGATTGGTGCGGATGGTGAATGGCTGAGCGATGCAGATCGAGGTCCCCTAGGTCACCGCGAATCAAATTCAGGCCATGAACCCGATCCAAAAGTGTGCGGTGAAAATTAGCGGAGCCTGCCGCCGTAGATCGCCAGCCGGCTGCGTCCAGCAAATTGAATGCCCGACGAAAATCGTGTGGACGTACAAGTACATCGACATCGTTCACAAACCGAAATTTGAGCGCGAACGGGTTTCGAGCGACTCGGCCCGCGCCTTTCAATGCCATGACTTCGATGTTTGCTTGGCGAAGAGATTCGATCGCTGGCTGAACCTCGCGCAAAACCATCTGCGACCGCGACCACAAACTTCGCGCGATGCCCACAATGCGATTGCGTTCCGGTTGAGTTGGGTCGAGTCGATCCAGCCGAGGAGAAACTGCCGCTAACAGTCTCATCTCATTAAAGCCCACATCATCGAGGTCTCTTCCGTGCGTCCACTGCCGCCATGCGGCTTGCGCCTGATTCTGGTCGACGTGTGCCGCAGCCCGCAGCAGTTGATCGATCGCTCCTGTCGGCCAAGCCCACGCAAAGATTCGATGTTGACGAGACCCTCCGTTCATTCGCTTTCTCCCCGCACAGAACTGACGGCCCGTTGCCGCTTTCGCTCCAACGCAAGACGCACGACATGGAGGTAGCCGGCATCTCGTTCGAGATCACGGCCATACGACAAGCTGCCTGGTCGAATGCGACGTCGTGCGTGTACTTCCTCGAGCATGCCCAGTTGGTAACCCATTTCGCCACACCGCGCCAGCCAGTCAACCATATCACCGCGTCCACCAGGGGGATCGATCACAGCACCAACTGAAAGCGCCGCAGCCATATCGATCAACATGGTGGTGCGTGACCAAATCGGTTGCACTCGAGCACTACCCAGCGGCTCGGATGTTTGTTTGAAAAGTTCGGCCAGGGTAAATGCCGCTGTCATCCCAGGATTCGCCGCGAGGAATTCCATTTGTCGCTCGATTTTTCTTGGCAACCAAAGATCGTCCGAATCCAAGGTCGCCAGCAGTGGAGACGTTGCGGCCAGAATGCCGGCTGTTGTCGCGGCGCCTGGACCACCGTTGGAACGCCGCATCACATGGATCGGACCTGGGACTGAGGACGCGATCGCTGCAGTGTCGTCGGTCGAACCATCATCGACGACGATGATCTCGCTGGGCGGAATCGTCTGCATCAGCACCGAATCGATGGCCTCGGCAATCGTTGTGGCAGCATTGTAAGCTGGAATTACGACGGAATATTGACTGGACATTCTTCGAATTGCTCCTCAAATTTTCGCCGATCCGCGAACATGCCGTTGCACAACGCTGCGATGCGATGGCGATCGGCTGGGCGGCGGCGCTTCATGGATTTATGAATCGCTTTCATAAACTCTCGCCGCCCAACAGCGACGTCGCGAGTAGTGTTTGTGTCGTGTCGCCGATAATACGTCGCGATCTCTTCTTCCGTGTGTATGTTAGCGCCCGACTCGACCAGCCGAAAAAGGAAATCGGTGTCTTCCGCCTGGATCAAAGATTCATCGAAGCGACCAATCTGTTCGATGATCGTCCGTCGAAAGAGCCCCGCCGACAAACTGATTCCCCGAGTCGTCATCGTGCGACCAGTCTTGCTCGGCGATAGAGTTTCGTTGTCCCAGACGTCGAAGATTTGCAGCAGTCCATAGACGACTTGTACGTTTGAATCGGAACGGAGCAGCGCCAATTGTCGCTCGATTCGACCGGGATAAGCGATGTCGTCCGAATCGTGAAACGTCACGAAGTGCGCTTCAGCCGGCAGCGCGTCCAGCCCGTGATTTCGCGCGACCGAAATGCCGCAGTGCGGGGCGGAAATCAGCCGCACCTCGGAGTGTTGTCGCCTGACGCCGCGCACGACCCCTGCGGTGTCGTCGGACGAGCCATCATCGATGACGATAATGTCCAATCGCATGTCACGTTGCGGCTGCGCCAACAACGAGCGAATGGCCTGTTCGATGTAGGGCGAACTGTTATATGCGGGCATGATGACGCTAACCAACACGAGCCAGTACCTCCCGGTTCAAGAAGCCGCGAATGGTGTCGGCGATTTCCTGCGAATCTTCTGACAAGCACAATTGAAACACCGGCAGGCTGCGAACAAAATTGGAGAAAAATCGAACGCCACTGGCCGCGCAGCCCGGCATTTGAAAAAGACCGGACGGAGCTAAGGCGAGCATCGCTTCCGCTGGCCGCGCGGGTTCGAGCGTTGTTCGCGCTTGATGCGCGATCTTGGGGAGCAAGATGGACACAATTTCCATACTGTCGGTAAGCGATTGGGGGTGTATTCGCGTGGGATCGAATTCGATTTTGTTTTGCCAATTGAGCTCGCCGCCGAACTGATCTGGGTTTAACTTGACGCGCTGAAATCCGCGAACGTCTTGTTTCATCGTTGCGAAAACGGCGTGAGCTTTCCGCGACGGCTCGCGATCCAAAAGGACATAGTCGTCACCCACACTGCTCATCCCATTGGCGATTCCCGCCAACGTAGTTCCGGATTTTCCAGAGCCGCCACTGCCGGCCAACAACACACCGCGTCCGCCTATTCCAACTGTGGCAGCGTGTGCCAAACGCATTCCCATTCCCTCATACGCCCAATGTAGGAACGCCCGTAACGGACCGCTTGATTCCCAGGCGGGATAGCGGTCGGCGGCCAGCATCGATTGAACGCCCTGCCCCGACGTCGGATCGTAGAATTGCCAAAAGCGGTGGTCGTGATGGTAATATCCGCGGAGTTGATGACCGGTAATCACGCGGTCAAAGACGACCGGCGAAAACGATGATTCTTGCCACGTGGCGGGCGCGGGCCATTCGTTATCGCCCGCGCTCATCACAGAAATCTTGAGCTCTTTCGCAACGTGTTCCTTGTCCGCACGGCGCGTCGCAAGTCCGTCCTCACACATCCTTGCAAACGACATGCTGGAAAACCGCGCGTTGATATCGAGAAACGGGAGTCGAAAAGTTCGCCGCGTCAACCGCTCGCCAGGAAAGTTCATCGCTTGCGCGAGTAGGCTCGTCGCATATTCGGCGATGCTTTCGGAATTAACCAACGTCCGATCGGTCATCGGTCCTGGCCCAACGATTCCGTTAGGCCGCCTTTCGCATGGGCCAACCGGCTTCGGCGTCCACGTCATGGATTGGATCGGCCAAGATCAGTTGGGCGAGATCGTCGAAGACTTCGATTTCCGGCTGATCGCCAGCAGGCAGCGAATTCCAGTCGATCGGCATTGCGACCGTGGTGGCTGCCACTGCGCTGACAGTTCGGATCAGTTTCAATTCGTGCAGACGACACAGAAATCTGTTTGTGGAATCAACCCAGTCAGGTCGAGATTGCCCAACGCTGTCGACAATCGACTGGGCTGTCGCGCCCGCCATCAATGTGTTCCACACGTTGGGACCGGCACCGCGCAAGTTAAAGTAACGACCGTCGTCCAAATTGAGGATGACGATATCGCCGTCAAAATCCTCGGCGATCACACTGGGTGAACAGATTTCGTAACTTGAGGCTAGTTCCATTTCTGCTTCCCCAATAACAATTTTTCCAGAAAACTCGCTACGAATCATTCGCGAAGCATTCAGCCGATCCGGAATCGGCGAGAAGCTAACCAGCCACGCCGATACTGTGACTGCCCCGCCAATTTTCCAGGCCTTCCGCTCGGGTGATTTATCAAACTGGGCAGACTAAAGCAACATCAAAGCGCCAGCGGCAGGGTTACGGGCGCAGTTCGCGCTGGGTGGGAATTGGAAGATCACAAGTGCTGTCGGCGGCCCCTTCGATGGCGAGAAGGTTGGAAGTTTGGGCCTCACCAGTTCCTGCTTGCACCTTCATACATACTCCGGAGTAAAAAAGGCCAGAGTTACAAGACCGCAAAATTTGCCGCAGTTGAGACGCCGGTCATCGCGCACGCTAGGGATTCGACAAGTTCCAGAACTCGACTCCGCCGATGCCGTTGTTGGCGCTGAACTTGATTGTCTGCCGCGTTGGCCACTGCACTCAGTCGCTTAAACCTCTGGCGACTCAATCTGCAAGAGACTTTCGCTGGCTCGGCGAAATTCGTCGGCGTAGCCGTTGAAATTTCGCAAACTGTGGGCGAGCTGTTCGCGCGAGACGCCAGCGGCCAACGAGGAGCGCGTCAAGCTGATCAAGTTCGGCTGCACTGCCGGCCCGAAACAACCATAACAGCCGCGCGCATACGCCGGGCAGATCGAATTACAGCCGGCTTGAGTGACCGGACCCAAACAGGGAACGCCACGAGCTACCACCACGCAAACCGTTCCGCGGCGCTTGCAAGGCTGGCAAACGCTTTCGGACGAAGTTCGCGGCCGCTGGCCAGCAACCAGCGCGGCGATCACTTCCAGCAATTGATGCTTGTCGATCGGGCAACCGCGCAGCTCAAAATCGACTTTGACGTGCGTGGAGATTGCCGTCGAAGTGGCCAAGGTTTGAATATAGACGGGCTTGGCGTAAACCGCTTGCATGAATTCTTGGTGGTCGGCGAAGTTGCGCAGAGCTTGGATGCCGCCCGCAGTGGCGCAAGCGCCAATCGTCACAAGGTATCGCGTTTGCGCCCGCAAGTTCCGGATGCGCGCTGCGTCGTCAGGAGTTGTGATCGAGCCTTCGACTAGCGCGACGTCGTACGGACCAGATTCCAATCGGCTGGATGCTTCGGCGAAATGCACGAACTCGACGGCTCCGGCCACAGTCAGCAATTCGTCCTCGGCATCCAACAATGTAAGTTGGCATCCGTCGCAGGATGCGAATTTGATCACGGCGATGCGGGGTTTAGTTGGCATCAAAAATCTCGCACTCGTAAGTACGGCTCCATCGTATTCCAACGGAACACCGGACCTTGACGGCAGACGAACGCTGGGCCCAACTGGCAATGTCCGCAGAGACCGACGGCGCATTGCATATTGCGCTCCAGCGATAGCCAAATCTGTTGCCGACTGATTCCGCGGGCCAGCGCGCTGCGAATCGCATATTGCATCATGACTTCGGGGCCGCAGGTGAACATCATCGTTCGGTCAGCGGCTAGTGGTCGCAAACGATCCAGCAGCAGCGGCACGACACCCACGGTTCCGCGCCAAGTTGGATCGGCTCGGTCCACTGTGACTTGTAACTGAATTCCTTGCCGGGCCCAAGCCGCGAACTGACTGGCGTACAGCAGTGTATCCGGTGTGCGTGATCCGTAGAGCAACGTTACTTGGCCCACGTCCCGGCGCGCGGCGAGGGCTTCGATCACAGGCCGCAGCGGGGCAAGTCCGAGTCCACCCGCGACGATCAGCACATCTCGCCCAGCGCAGTCCTCCAGCGGCCAAGCCGATCCGAATGGTCCGCGCACGCCGATCCGCGCGCCCACTTCAAGCTTGGAAATGGCATCTGTCACTCGACCGACAAAGCGAATCGTATGCACGATTTGACCAGCTTGTTGCGCCGGGTCGGCGCTTAAGCTAATCGCAGTTTCACCGCAGCCGGGCACGTATAACATGTTGAACTGGCCGGGTCGAAACCGGTAATCCGACGCGAACCGATCATCCAACAAACGCATCCGGTAGGTCACCACCGAAGTTAGTTCCGGTTGAACATGTTCGATCACAGCCGTGTGAACAAACCACGGATTGACCGAAGGAACTCGATTGCCAGTTGCCAACGTCATGGAGTTTCACCGCAGATGGCGGCGACCTCTTCGGTTAAGTCGATTCCCACCGGACACCAGGTGATGCATCGTCCGCAGCCTACGCAGCCCGAGCTTCCAAATTGATCGATCCACGTTGCCAGCTTGTGCGTGAGCCATTGCCGGTAGCGCGAGCGGGTTTGATTGCGCACCGGTCCACCGCTCACGTGGCTGAAGTCGAAATTAAAACACGAATCCCATCGTCGCTCGCGCGTGATTTGATCGTTCGTCAAGTCAGTCACTTCATCCACCGAGCTGCAAAAGCAGGTCGGGCAGACCAGCGTGCAATTTGAGCAGCTCAAGCAGCGGTCGGCGACTTGTTCCCATCGCGGATGTTCCAACTGCGTCAACAGTTTGTCGCGGATATTCGTCGTGTCCATGCGGCGAGTGATTTGGTGTACCGCGCGCTCGCGACGGGCACTCGCCGCTTGTTCTTCCTCGGCCGTCGCCGCGCGCAGCGGAAGCTTTGCGGCCATTGCCTCACCGGCGGGACTTCCAATTTCTACCGTAAAGCCGGTGGGCAACTCCGTGAAAGCCAAATCGAATCCGGAACGGCATTCGGGGCCGGTCCCCATCGAAGTGCAAAAGCAGGTCGACGCCGCTTGGGTACAATTCATCGCCACGATGAAAAGTTGTTTCCTTCGCTCCGCATAAATCGGATCGACGTAATCCCCCGACATAAAGATGCGATCTTGCATGGCGATTGCTGCCAACTCGCAAGCCCTCACGCCGACGAGCGCAAAACGGGGCGCTTGGACTGGCGGATCGTGCATCTCCCAACCGTCGGGGCCGCGGGTGGTTGTCAGCACGGTCGCCAAAGGGGGAAAGAGATATTTTTTCCAAGAATGCGGACCTACGACATAGCCAAAAAGTTCATCGTCGTTGCGCTGCACCAAGCGATATTTTCCCGGCTCCTGCTGATCGGTCCAGCCGCGCGGCAATTCCGCGACCGACGAGACGTGGTCGTATACGATTGCCGCTTGATCCACGCGCGGCGCTACGACTTCGTAGCCTTGTGCAATGAGTTCATCAAACAAAAATTGCAGGTCAGGCCGCGACAGAAACTGGACGGCGCGGGGGGCTGAACGCGGATCCACTTCGCTAACGTCGGCTCCCGCGCCACCTTCATTGATCCAATTGCGCAAGGCGTTGCCCAGTTCAGGATCGTTTATCACGGCTTCTCCCGAACCGGCTCAATTGCCGTAAAAAGGTCCAACAATTGCAATCGCGTCGCAACCAATCGTTTCGCCAGTGCGCTGGCGATAGCGCGCATGAACTCAAAGCCGAATTCGTGATCGTGCGACATTCGCTCATTGAGCGGTTCGCTAGGAATCGTTAATAATTCCGTGGCTTCCACGGATTGAGCCGTACACGTCATGCAGCGATCGCCAACCACCGAGGACCAAGCCACCAAATCCCCTGGACCCAGCGTTAAAATGCGAACCGCCCCTCGTCCCGGGACCGTCATCGACAAGTCAATTTGTCCTTCCACAATCAGATAGATGAACTGATTTTCCGCTCCTTCGCGAAACAAGGTTTGCCCTCTCGACAACAGGATTGGCTTCGCCAATTCACTCACGAAAATCCGGCTGCGGGGTGTCAGCGCTGCGCCAAATGGCGTCTGTTCTAACTGGGTCAGTCGATCGTCCGTCATGAAGTCACCTTGGTTCGCCATTTACCCGCTGCGAAAAAATCGTCCGCTGGGCCTATTGCCGCGCTGGGCAAGCGCCGCTTGGATCATCAAGAACTCGCCGACGTTTTCCGCCGTGACGAGACCCACGAGCTGGCCGTTGCGGACGACCGGTAGCGTGTGGCAGGCGCAAGCTTCCAACCGCGCAAAAGCTCCTTCCAGCATTTCGTTCGGATCGACCGTTTCGAATTGGCGCTGCATGATGTCGGCGACAACGGATTGAGGCCCTCGCTGGGCCACTGCCGTCAGTAAGTCCGCGCGGGTCACAATGCCAACGACTTGTCCATGCTCGACCACCGGGAAATCCGCTTGCGATCCAGCCATGACTAGCTGCAGGACCGCCGTCAAATCATCAGCGGGAGTCACCGTCCGGAATTCGGTCAACATGGCATGGCTGACCGGGATGCCACTGAGCGCGCTTTTCATCTGCGTCATGCTCGACTCTTGCGCCGCGCCGATCCAAACGAACAAAGCGATCAACAAGAGAATCGGATTGCCTATGATTATTCCAAGGAAGCCAAAAATCAGCGCGATGGCTTGGCCAATGGACGCCGCGATCTGAGTTGCCAAAGTGTAATTCATCGAAAGTGCCAAGACGGCCCGCAAGACGCGCCCGCCATCCATTGGAAACGCTGGGATCATGTTGAACACGACCAAACTCACATTCACCAGTAACAACCGCTGGAAAAACGAACCGCTCGATACCGTGATTTCGCTCAGCGGCATCCATTGATCGGTCACCGTCAGCCCGACAAATAAAACTGAGGCGATCACGACATTGACCAGGGGCCCTGCAATCGCCACCCACAATTCTTGCAAAGGTTTGTCGGGCATTCGCTCGAGCCTCGCCACACCGCCGATCGGCAACAGTGTTATATCCCTCGTCACAATCCCGAATCGCCGCGCCGCCAGAGCATGACCCAGTTCGTGTAACACCACGCAACCAAAAATGACCGAGATGAACGCCACGCCGATCAAGGACTCCGCCAGATTGCGGTGCTCGACCCAATGGCTGATACCGACCCACGCCAGCAACATCAAAAATGTCACGTGGATAAAGATATCGACACCGCCGATGCGACCAATTCGCCACGACCATCTCATAAGCGTTTCACGGAATTCTAAAAAGGTATGGAACTAGATCCTCATGCCGGTAGCGACTCGTTGGCAAGACTGGCATCGGCTCGTCCGCCGATCGCTTCGTTTGCCACACGAACTTGCGAAGCCACTCCATAGTTATTTTCGCGTCTGGTTCGCTCCGGCGACAGCCCAGCAAAGTTGCCTTTTGAGCGAGATACTCCACGGTTCGTAACGCATCATTCACGTAGCGCCGATCAACGCCACCAACACAGCGCGATCAAAAAAACCGCCATGACTGCCGCGCAGAGTGCTTTGCCAACGGTTCCGAAGATGCGCCCCACGAAAGCGGCCAAGCCAACTTTCATGCTACCGTCAATGTTTTTACCAATTGTGCGTTCGCCGAAAAAAGCACCGGTAGCCGCGCCCAACGCGCCAAACAACACTGACCCGATAAGGCTTCCGATCACCGGGATCGGAATGGGCAAGCCGATAAACATCCCGCCCAAAGCGCCGACCATCGAGCCAATGATCGCGTATGTGGCCGCGCGACGCGAGCCGCCCAGCTTGCCAACCCCCGCTGCGCTGGCAACAAACTCAATCAGCTCGCCGAATAAAGCCAAGCCCACTAGCGCCGCGACGTTGCCCCATGAAACGTCACCGATCCACTCCTCCGGCGGCAACCAAGCCAGCAGCACTCCGATCACGACCATGACCCACGTCCCTGGCAATCCGACGACGGTCGCCAGCCAACAGACGATGGCGAACAAAGTCACCAAGACTGCGATTAAATACATCATGCTGAGACTCTGCTCGTTGGAGGTCACCGACTATTGCAACGGCGATCGCCACATCAATCGAATTCTGATTTTACGTTCGCTTGGCACAGCATCACGATGCTCACGATTCCCAGCGGAACGGAAATGAAAAATGTATAACAGGAACAAGGGAGCAACGCACAAATGGATGCGGCCAAACCAGCGCCCCATTGCTTTAGCCTAATCATTTGGACTCCGCCGTAAGCCATCGTCAAGAAGATTCCGAAGAGAACTAACATAGATGCGATCCCGAGCAAATAAATAATCGGGAGCATTGCCTCGACATCGATGGTTGAGCCTCGTTGCGCAGCCTTCGCCGCCATTTGACGCTTGAATTCCTCAGAAGGAAGGAGCAGAAAGCTTAAGGAATTAAACCCGTGAAACAAAGTATTGGCGCATGCCAAAATAACCAGCACGATTCCACAAACTTTGGTCGTGGCGATGGATCTCGGCATCGCGGAACTTTTTCGCAGAGGATGATGCACTTTTGTTGCCGTGCCATAGGTTGGCCCCAAAGGCGAATACTGCGGCGCTGGTTGCTGATATGAAGGCGGCGAATACACGGGAATATTGGCGGGAATAGCAGGGACACTCGTTACAAAAAACGGATCGTCCATCAATATCGGTTGCTCGTCGAGCACAATCGGCTCGTCGATCACGACCGCGTCATCGGCAGCTACTGCTTCGTCGAGAACGATCGGCTCTTCGATAATGACACGCTCATTCGTTTTGGCCACGAGCGGCTGTTGGCCCGGTGGCGGAATGACGAAAACATAATTGCATTTCGGACAAGCCCCTGCTTGGCCAACCATCTTGAGCGGCACGCGAATGGACTTCGCGCAATGCCCGCAAGTCACGCGAAATTCGCCAGCTTGAAGTGGCTTGCTGGTCGACGAAGCAGTTTGCTTTTGCGCGGCGGGCTGCGCGGGAGGATCGCTGGCAGGCGGGCCCTTCATCGTGTGCTGACATCCCGGACACGTCACCAATCCATCAACCGTTTGCGACGAAGGCTTGATGAACTGACCACAACGAGGACATTGAAAGCTGATCGACATGAATTAGTATCTGGTCCGAAGTAAATTTTCGCTCTGTCAGACGGTTGCTGAGCTAGGCGTCGGGTGGCCGATTCGGATTGATCATTGTGGCTTTGGGACGCGACTTCCTCGTCTCGAATTCCGTCCACGCCAAAATCGTTTGGACCACTTCTCGCAGTACCAATTGAATCTTGGCGACCTTGGCCGCATCCCACTTGCCCGTTCGCTCGTCCAAGTAAGTCGCTTGGGACAACTCTAACTGCAACGCTTCGACGCGATGCGTGGGGTCGCCGTAGTGTCGCGTGATATAGCCGCCGACGAATCGTCCATTGACCACCGCAGTAAACCGTCGCGGCGTAACCGCCAAGTGATCCATCTTTTTTTGAAATGAAGCGCTCACTGACTTGCCCTGGTTTGTACCAAAGTTCAAATCGGGCAAGACGCCGGGAAACAAATTCGGCATGCGGCTGGCGATCGAGTGCAGATCGAGCAATACGGCGAATCCGAACCGGCCGCGAATGGCTTGTAATTCTTTTTGCAACTGGGCGTGGTAGGGCCGCCAGTATTTTTCAACTCGAGCGTCGATTTCTTCCTGAGACAGTTTCACGCCTTCGCGATACACGGGGCTCCCATCAAAGTTCGTCTCAGGACAAAGCCCCGTGGTCATCTGTCCGGGGTACAAATTCTCATTGCTTGGCGGGCGATTGAGATCGACGACGTATCTCGAGACGTTCGCCGTAAGTAAACTGGCTTCGTCCAAATCCGGCACATCATACAACCGCGGTACAAACCAATCGGTATCAGGCAATTTGAGGGCCGCATCGGTCATCAACTGCCGCTGTTCGTCTGGCACCATGGTCCCGGCGTGCGGCACACTCACCAAGATCGGGATCGATCCCGGGCGGAAATCGAATAGTCGAGTGGCTTCGTCTGGCATTTTAAGAAGTGGATAAGTCAGAATGTCGAGTGGCTAAGGCAAGCCCTGACGCAGTTTAGGTGTTTTTGGTGCCAATCATGCAAATGTTCGGCGGCTTTGCCCACACTGGGCCGACGGCTTTCCATTCTACTATGACAACTCCCCGCCCGCCGCATCATTTCTAAGCATATTCGCTCGCCCATTGAGACGCTTCAGCCGATTCCGAAACGAGCAAGGGAGCCAAATCAACAAGCGAAAAACCCGAGTAGAGCGAAGCTCGTTTTGAGTTGACAGGGGTTTGCAGCGAGATCTCGGGCGGCGGCCTAGCCAGCCAAAGCAATATGTATTGCGAGTCAAATTGGCGGATTTACGGCCCAAACTGCAAATGGACTTGACGAGATTTTTTTGACGGCTAACTTGAGATCTACTATGAATCGTTTTGCCCAACATCATCACGTCCACCATCATTCGGCACACCCGTGTGCGGCGACGTGAAACTGTTTGGTTAGATTACTGAACTACATGACGCCGGCACTTGCTGGCGTTTTTTTGTGCGCTGGCAGATCGACAGGCGTCAGAAGCTTAATTTTTAGGAGCTAATGACGATGACCCACGGTTCTAATGATCATTTGTTGCGACTCGGTATTCCCAAGGGCCGGATGGCCGAAGGGGTTAACCGGCTCATGACCGACGCCGGTATCCAAATACAATCGGCGGCTCGCGAGTATCGCCCCGAAGTCTCACTGGGTGGCTTTGAGACCAAACTGCTTAAGCCGCAAGCCATTGTGAAGATGCTGCAACTCGGCTCGCGCGATATCGGTTTTGCCGGCGCGGATTGGGTCGAAGAATTCGGCGGCGACGTTGTGGAGTTGCTTGACACGGGCCTTGATCCGGTGCGCGTGGTTGTCGCTGCACCTGGCGGCAAGTTGCGAGATTCGAATGAGCTGAATCGGCCGCTGGTCGTGGCGTCGGAGTTCGAGCGGCTGACCGAACAGTGGATCGAACGACAAAAGCTGCAAGCCAAGTTCTTGCGTTCGTTTGGCGCGACGGAGGTTTATCCGCCGGAAGACGCTGACTGCATTATCGACGTGGTAGCGACCGGGGCGACTCTCAAAGCCAACGGGCTGAATGTCATCGAAGAGATCATGACTTCGACGACTCGCCTGTATGCGGCGCCGGCGGTTTTGGATCAACCGGACCAGCGAGCGCGGATCGACGAGCTGATTTTGCTGCTGCAATCGGTGCTCAACGCGCGGCGGCGGGTGATGGTGGAAATTAACGTCACGGGAGAAGTGCTTGAGCGAGTGGTGAACGCTCTCCCGTGCATGCGCGAGCCGACGATTTCGCCACTGCATGGCAATCAAGGCTTTGCGATCAAAGTCGCCGCGCCGCGCCAAGATCTCCCCGCGCTAATTACCAAGATCAAAGCCTTGGGCGGCACGGATATTGTCGTGAGTCAGTTGACACAGATTGTGCCCTAAACCGCTGGAGAGAATCATGCAAAAAGTGCCGGCTTTACCCGCGATTGGCTTGCGACCCTCTGCCCGCGTGGCAAACGGGTCGGCCTACCGTCTGCCGCCAACGGGCGTTGTTCCTCAACTCCGCTTGGATCGCAACGAGGGGCGAACCTCCGATGTCGTCGCCACCGCCATCCATCGCGTTGACGCGGAATGCCTGCGACGCTATCCGCAAGTCGCCGAGTTGGAATCGAAGTTGGCTCGACAACTCAACATCGCGCCGGATCAAGTCCTCGTGACTGCCGGGGGTGATGACGCGCTGCTGCGAATTTGTTTGGCCTTTTTAGAACCGGACCGTGAAATCGTCTTGCCGGTGCCGACGTTTGAAATGCTCTCGAAGTACGCGCGGTTGGCCGGCGGACAAATCAAAGAAGTCGCCTGGCTCGCCGAGACTTTTCCTACGCAGCGAGTTATCGAATCCGTATCGCCCGCGACGGGGGTTGTCGCCGTTGTGTCTCCCAACAATCCGACCGGTGCGATTATCTCGGCCAGTGATTTCGAGCGATTGGCCGCCGCAACGAGATCGTCGCTGCTTCTCGTTGATTTGGCTTACACCGAATTCGCGGATGTCGACCTGACTCCGCTCGCGCTACAACACTCGAATGCAATCGTCGTGCGAACTTTCTCCAAGGCTTGGGGGCTCGCGGGAATTCGCTGCGGCTACGCCGTAGGACCGGCCGAGTTGATCGACTACTTGCGCCGCGCCGGGAACCCCTACCCGGTGACTGGGCCAAGTATTGCGATTGCTTTGTCGGCATTGGAAAGTGGCATTGCTGAACAGCGTCAATCGATCGATCGCGTCCGCAGTGAGCGCGCTGAGTTGCAATCGATCCTCGAAACTCGCGGCTTGGCAGTCGTTGTCTCACAAGCCAACTTCGTTTTCGCACGCACGGCCCGAGCCGAATCCATTTGGCGAGCGTTGTTAATGTTGGGAATTGCGGTGCGATGGTTTGGCGACCAGCCGGAATTATCGAACGCCTTGCGGATCACGTGTCCCGGCGAGCGACATGACTTTGAACGGCTAATGAATGCGTTGGCGAGCGTACTGTAAAACGATCTGAAAAAAACCCTTGGCGATTTTTTTGAAAGAACCTGCCCATGCTTAACCCAAATCGAACCGCCCAAGTTTCCCGTCGCACTTCGGAAACGAATATTGAATTGAGTCTAAACCTTGATGGTATCGGGAACTGCGATTGCAAAACGGGAATCGGTTTTTTGGACCACCTGTTCAACAGCCTGATTCGGCATGCGCGGTTTGATCTGGACTTGCATTGCAAAGGCGACATGCATGTCGACGATCATCACACGGCGGAGGACTGCGCGATTGCCTTGGGGCAGGCCATCGACCAAGCACTTGGTGAGCGTCGCGGGATCGTGCGATTCGGTAACGCTTATGCGCCGCTCGATGAAGCCTTGGCTCGCGCGGTGATCGATTTCTCGGGCCGGCCCGGTGCATGGCTTGATTTGCCCCTGGCTCGTGAATCGCTGGGTGGGCTGAGTTGCGAAAACATCCCGCATGTCTTGGCGTCCCTGGCGACTGCGGCGCGAGCTACGTTGCACGTCGATTTGATTCGCGGTAGCAACGCGCATCACGCGGCCGAGGCTGCATTTAAAGCTGTGGCTCTCGCACTGCGAGCTGCGGTCACGCGCGACGGTTCGTCCGAAATTCCCAGCACCAAGGGAGCGCTATGATGGCCGACGAGCGCACGATCGCAGTCGTCGCGACCGGAGTCGCGAATGTGGCGTCGGTGCTGGCCGGGCTGCGCCGCGCCGGTGCCGAAACTCGGACGATCAGCCGTCCGGCGGAAATTTGCGACGCGGCGCGGTTGGTATTGCCGGGCGTTGGTGCGTTCGGTGCGGCGATGCAGCGACTGGCGGAGTTGGATTTGATCGAACCACTGCAGCGGCGGGTTGAAGAAGGCCGACCCACGCTGGCAATTTGTCTTGGTCTGCAGATGTTCGCGGAGGCGAGCGACGAAAGCCCCGGCGTGCGAGGCCTTGCGATCTTTGAGAACCGAATCGAGCGGCTTTCGGCACCGCGCGTTCCGCAACTGGGATGGAACTGGGTTG
The DNA here is from genome assembly GCA_031409895.1 of Planctomycetota bacterium. Lineage (GTDB taxonomy): Bacteria > Planctomycetota > Planctomycetia > Pirellulales > Pirellulaceae > JANMEB01. Next base: position 12,040 of record JANNYC010000077.1, on the reverse strand, counting down.
ACGCGAGCCCGCAAAGTCGTCTTCTCGCGAGCGGTTACGCTTATTTTGCAAATTCGTACTGCCTCCGCGCTTGTCCGAATGGTTGGACGGCAAGTTGGACGGATTACGGTGGGCCGATTTTGGCTGCGGTCGAGCGTGGTTCGGTACTGGCCTGCCAATTTCATCCGGAGTTGTCGGGGCCTTGGGGACAGCAACTCTTGCGGCGTTGGCTTGAGACGACCACGTCGCCAACAATAAAGGAACAGTCCCAATGTTGACCAAGCGGATTATTCCTTGCCTCGACTGCCGCGATGGGCGAGTCGTGAAAGGCATTCAGTTCGGGAATTTGCGCGATGTCGGATCGCCAACGGAGTCGGCCGCCCGTTACGAACAACAGGGGGCCGACGAAATCGTCTTGCTGGACGTCGTGGCCACCGTCCAAGGTCGCGCGAATCAAGCCGGCACCGTTCAAGCTGTTCGCGATGTCCTGTCGATTCCGCTCACCGTCGGAGGCGGAGTGCGCAATGCGAGTGACGCTCGACGCTTGCTGGACCACGGGGCCGACAAAGTCTCGATCAATTCTGCGGCAGTGTCGCGGCCCGAGCTGATCGACGAAATGGCCTGCGAGTTTGGTTCGCAATGTACGGTGCTGGCGGTAGATGCCGTGAGTGTCGGCGACGATGCTTGGGAGGTGATCGTGCAGTCCGGTCGAGTTCGCAGCGGTCAGAACGTGGTGGCGTGGTGTGTCGAAGCGGTCGGTCGCGGCGCGGGTGAAATCTTGCTGACGAGTTGGGATCGCGACGGAACGCGGAGTGGCTATTGTCTGGAATTGATCGCGGCGGTCAGCCGAAGCGTCTCGGTTCCAGTGATTGCTTCGGGCGGTGCCAACGAACCGCGGCACATGTGGGAAGCACTTGCCGCCGGTGCCGACGCGGTTCTCGCGGCAAGCATTTTTCACTCGGGAGAATATTCCGTGCAGCAGATCAAAGAATACTTGCAAGCGAAACAAATTGAGGTGCGGCAATGATTGTCCCGTCGATCGACTTAATGAATGGCCAAGCCGTGCAGTTGGTGGGCGGCAAAGATTTTGAGCTGAGCGCGGGGGATCCACGTCCGCTGGCCAAGCAATTTGCTGTCGTGGGAGAGACTGCCGTCGTCGATTTGGACGCGGCCTTGGGCCAAGGCACTAATGAAGACACCATTCGCGATTTGTTGACATTGGCTCGGTGCCGAGTCGGCGGTGGAATCCGCACTGTCGAAGCCGCACGAAATTGGCTGGACGCGGGAGCGGCGGTCGTTGTTTTGGGAACTGCGGCGCAGCCGGAAATTTTGCGGCAGTTGCCCCGCGAGCGAGTGATCGCCGCGCTCGATGCGCGGAATGACGAAGTCGTCGTCGATGGCTGGCGACAAGGTACTGGCGCGACCGTGTTAGAGCGGATCAAGGAGTTGCGGAATCTGGTCGGCGGATTTTTGGTGACGTTCGTTGAGCGCGAGGGCCGGCTGGGCGGAACGCGGCTGGATGCGGCCGAGCAGATAGCCGCTGCGGCCGGTGATGCGCGGGTGACGATTGCGGGAGGGATCACTACGGCGGAAGAAGTCGCCGCGCTCGACGCGATGGGCTGCGATGCCCAAATCGGGATGGCTCTGTACAAAGGGCGACTCGGTCTGGCCGATGCTTTCGCCGCGCCGCTGGTGTCGGATCGGCCGGACGGATTGTGGCCCACGGTCGTCGTGGATGAAAACGACGTCGCTTTGGGGTTGGCCTATTCGAGTCTCGAAAGTCTTCGCGCGGCAATCGAAACGCGGCGCGGCGTTTATCAATCGCGCGCACGGGGCTTGTGGGTCAAAGGCGAATCGTCGGGGGCGACGCAAGAGCTGCTGGAGGTCTCTGCGGACTGCGATCGCGATGCGTTGCGGTTTCGCGTGCGGCAGGCGGGAACTGGATTTTGCCACCGCCACACGATGACTTGTTGGGGAGCGGCGACGGGTGTTCCGGAGTTGGTCCGCCGATTGAAAGGACGCTTGGACGAGGCACCAAGCGGATCGTACACGCAGCGGTTGTTCGACGATCCGGCGTTGCTTCAGTCGAAACTGGTTGAGGAGGCGGGAGAACTTGCAGAGGCGAGCGGGCGCGACGACGTGATCGCCGAGGCGGCCGACGTTGTGTACTTCGCATTGGTCAAACTTGTCGCGAGCGGAGCGAATTGGGAACAAGTCTCTCGCGAATTGGATCGACGACAGTTAAGGATCACGCGGCGACCAGGAGACGCGAAACCGGCAAGGTAGGAAATGACAACTCTGATTGGATCAAAAGAAATGCTGAAAACCATCTCGGCCGAAGCGGCTTTGTTGCAGCGAAGCACGTCGGCGGTGGACGCGGAGACTTTGCAACAAGCGGCCCAAATCATCGACCAGGTTCGCGCCGGTGGCGAACAATCACTGCGGGAATTCGTCGCCAAGTACGATCGGCGCGCAGTGGACCAGCCAAAGATCCGGCGAGCCTCCGGGTTTATCCCGGAGGTCCTGGAAAATAGGCGCTTGGCAGACCAGCCGTTAGTCCTGAGTCTGTCCCATTGCAAGGCGGCCTTGGAAACTTTGCCTGTCACCGACGTCGAGTTGCTGCGGCGCGTGGCGCAGCGCATCGAAACTTTCGCCAAAGCCCAACTTTCGACGATGCGACCGATGGAGTTGGCGATTCAAGGTGGCATGGCGGGGCAGAATTTTTTTCCATTGTCCTCCGCGGGTTGCTACGTTCCCGGAGGACGATATCCGCTCGTTTCAAGTCTGTTGATGACGGCCGTCACGGCCCGTGCGGCAGGAGTCGGTGAGGTCTGGGTCGCTTGTCCGGCACCGTCGCCTGTGATGCTCGCCGCTGCGGCGATTGCGGGGGTCGACGGATTTCTCGTCGCAGGTGGTGCGCATGCCATCGCCGCACTCGCCTATGGAATCGGTGGACCACCACGTTGCGATGCTGTGGTTGGGCCGGGCAACCGCTGGGTTACGGCCGCGAAGCAACTGGTAGCCGCCGATGTGCGAATCGACATGTTGGCAGGCCCCTCGGAACTGTTACTCGTCGCCGACGAGTCGGCCGATCCAACGACGGTCGCCGCCGATCTGCTGGCCCAAGCCGAACACGATGTCGATGCGCGGCCAATGTTGATCGCTGCCACCGCAGAACTCGTGACGCGGGTCAACGAAGCAATCGCCCGCCAAATGGAAACGTTGGCGACGGCCGATGTCGCGAGAATTGCTTTGCAAGACGGCTTCGCGGTGGTCGCATCCGACGCCGACACCATCGTTCAACTTTGCCAAGCCATCGCACCGGAACACCTGGAACTGCATCTCAAGGCCCCACTGACTATTGCACCGCGTTTGACTCGCTGTGGATGCTTGTTCATCGGAAGCGGCAGCGCCGAAGTGCTTGGCGACTACGGTGCCGGACCGAATCACGTTTTGCCGACCGGCGGGACCGCGCGGTTCGCGTCAGGCTTGTCAGTCGAGACTTTTCTGCGGCGCCAGACTTGGTTGCGGATCGATGACCTGCCCGCGGCACAGTCGCTCGTCGACGACACCGTGCAGCTTGCTAATTGGGAAGGGCTCGTCGGCCATGCGATCAGTGCTCAACGGCGGCAGAAATGAAGTCATGATGAGGACTCCTTAAAACCCTCAAGCGGCGCAAGAAGTCGTGAGAACAATTCAAAGCATCTAGCGCTAGCCTCGCTAACTTTTTTCAAATAGCCACCAACGCGGTTTTTGCACTCCTCGCTGCAAGCCGAAATGCCCCATGGCGACTTCACTAATGCAGTGCGCAATCTCTGCTGGGGAATCGGAGACGATAATGCGGTCGACATCTTCCGCGTCAATCGTCCCATGCTTGACCATCGTTTCGCGCAAGAACCGTATCAGCGGATTCCAGTATTCCGAGCCGGCCAACACGATTGGAAATTCTTTGATTTTGCCGGTTTGAACAAGCGTTGCGATTTCGAACAGCTCGTCCATCGTCCCAAACCCGCCCGGCAAAGCGACGAACGCATAGGAGTACTTGGCCAACATCACCTTGCGAACAAAAAAGTATTTGAATTCGACAAATATATCGAGGTAAGGATTGGGCTTCTGTTCGCGCGGCAAAACGATATTGCAGCCGACGCTTTTTCCTCCCACGTCTTTTGCTCCCCGATTGGCTGCCTCCATAATCCCCGGCCCGCCGCCCGTCATCACCGCGAAACCCGCTTTCGAAAGTTCGCGCCCGATTTCGCGACCAAGTGCATAGTAGGGATGCGAATCGTCGAATCGTGCCGATCCGAACACCGTAACGCAGGGGCCGACAAAGTGCAGTTTGCGAAAGCCGTTGATCAGTTCGCCGAAAATCCGAAACGCCCGCATCAACTCTGCGAAACGCGACTGAGGCCCTTCGAGAAATTTCGATTCGCCGTTGCCGTTGTTCGTCGTTTGGGATTGATTCATTTCGGGAAACTGAAAAGGCAATAGGCTTCAGTGGTAGCCGCTCTCTGCCAAGGACAGGTGATGGCGAGCGGCCTGGATTGTATAATGGCAAAGCCTGCTTAGCCATGAACGAGCGACGTTACATTTTAGTTGGGCGCACTGCCCGCAAATTGCTTTCGAGATTTAGAGACTTGAAATGAGCATCGATATTCCTGCCGACTTCAACCCGATAGTGCAAAAACTTATCGCCGACGGAAGATTTCGGGATGAAAAAGAAGTGATCGCCGAAGGTCTTCGGTTGGTGGTTGCTCGCGAAGCTCTGTATGCCGACATCCAAGCAGGCATCAACGACTTGGACGCCGGCAATCGCATCGAGGCAAGCGACGTCTACGCCGAGGCCCGGCGGCGAATTCAGGCGTTAGATAAAAAGCGAACTCTCTCGTAAATGACCAAGGTTCACTACTCGAGTCTCGCCTCACGCGACTTAATCGAGAATGCGGAATTCATCGCCCGCGACAAGCCGATGGCTGCCTTGGATTGGATCGACCAGATCACAAGAGCGTGCGATCTGCTGGCTGATAATCCCGAGGTCGGTGAGGCCCGTGCGACCAAGGGGCACGATCCGTGTCGAAGCTTTGTGGCGGGCAATTATGTAATTTTCTTTCGCCCTGTTACGGATGGGATTGAAGTTATTCGAGTGGTGAGGGGCGAAAGAGACATCGATTTACTCAAACTGCAATAGCGCGTATTTTTTCTTGCCGCTGCGGAGGACGATCATGCTTTCGCCCACGAGATCGCGGGGGGTGAGTCGGGTGTCGACGCTGTCGATGCGGCGGTTGTTGACGTAAGCTCCCCCTTGTTCGATCGTGCGACGCGCTTCGGCTTTGCTTTTGGCAAGCGTTGACATAACAAAGGCATCGGCCAGAGCCAATCCATCACCGTCAAGCGATGTGCGCGGGATTTTTTGGCTGGGAACATCGACGAAAATTTGCCGCAAGTCCGCCGCAGATTGGCTTCCGATCTCCGCACCGAAAAAGATCGCAGTTGCCGATTCGGCTTTGGCCAATCCAGAATCGCCGTGTACCAACTGAGTCAAATGCCGCGCCAGTTCGCGTTGGCAATCGCGACCCGAAGAGTTTTCGGCGCGCTGTCGATCCAGCGCCTCGATTTGCTCGCGCGAAAACTCGGTCAAGAATCGCAAGCACTTTCCCGCATCGTCGTCTGCGACGTTAATCCAGTATTGGTAAAACGCGTACGGGCTGGTCCGTTTCGAGTCGAGCCAAATCGCGCCCGATTCGGTCTTGCCCATTTTGCTCCCGTCGGATTTCAGCAGCAACGGCGAAGTCATCCCGTGTAAATGAACGCCATCCATCCGGCGGGCCAAGTCGATTCCGGCCGTGATGTTTCCCCATTGATCGCTGCCGCCGATTTGCAACTCACAACCGTGCGTGCGAAACAAGTGCACGAAATCGTAGGCTTGCAACAACATGTAGCTGAATTCAGTGTAGCTGATGCCGGTGTCTTCGCGCTCGAGTCGATTCTTGATCGAGTCCTTGGCCATCATCACGTTGACCGGAAAGTTTTTGCCAACGTCGCGTAAAAATTCGATGTACGACATTCGGCCGATCCAATCCGCGTTGTTCACCAGAACCGCACCGTTGGCCGCCGGTCCGAAATCCAAGAAGTGTTGCATCTGTCGCTCGATGCCTGCGACGTTGGCCAGCAGCGAATCGGCTGAAAGCAACTGTCGTTCGTCGGACTTGCCGCTCGGATCGCCGATCATCCCGGTCGCGCCGCCGACGATCGCAATCGGGCGATGCCCCGCGCGCTGAAATCGTCGCAGCATCAACAGCGGCAACAAGCTCCCCACGTGCAGACTGTCGGCTGTCGGATCAAAACCTGCGTACAAAGTGCGCCGCCCGGCCGCAAGCCAAGCCCCCGTTTGCTCTGACGTCGTCTGGTAAACCAATCCGCGCCACTGCAAGTCTTCAAAAAAATCGCTCATCAAAAATCGTGTCCGGTGAAGTCCTTACGTAGTTTCTCAAGGCTGAATTGAGTTACGATATCATGACCAATATCAAATTGACTTACCAGCCGAACGGGATAGCGGGAATGAAAAGAAATCGCGAGCACCAGATCGCGGGGTGGTTGTTTGCCGCGCCGTGGGTGATCGGATTCTTCGTGCTGGTGCTGACTCCGTTTTGGGCGTCGCTTGTTTTAAGCTTTTGCCGTTGGGACATGATTCGTCCGCCACAGTGGGTTGGGTTTGAGAATTATTTGCGATTGGCTGACGAAATTCGCTCGCAAACTGGATTTGGTCTGGCTCTACGGAACACGCTGTATTACAGCTTGTTGTCGGTGCCGTTGTCGGTTGTGTTCGGGATTGGGCTGGCGATCATGTTGTCGTGGCCGGTGCGCGGACAAGCTTTGTTCCGCACGATTTTTTTTCTGCCGTCGATGATCCCGGTAGTAGCCACATGCATCTTGTGGATGTGGCTATTCGACCCGCAATCCGGATGGGTCAATCACGCGATTGGTTGGCTGGGCTTGCCGCCGCAAAATTGGCTGCATCAAGCCCGCAGCGCGGTCTCGGCCGAGTCGGCGGCCGTGGTCGGCAATGCTTGGTCGGGTCAAGCACCGCTGGCGCTTTTCGGTTCCAAGGACGCGCTTGTCATGATTAGCTTGTGGACAGTGGGGAATTTGATGGTGATTTATCTGGCGGCGCTGCATGACGTTCCGCAAAGCTTATACGAAGCGGCGGAACTCGACGGAGCAGGTCGCTGGCGGCGTTTTTGGCGAATTACATTGCCGCAGCTAACTCCGGTGATCTTGTTCAATTTGGTGACGGGGCTGATTCGCAGTGTGCAGACCTTCACCTCGATTTACGTTCTGAGCGAAGGGACCGGTGCGCCAGGCGAATCGCTGTTGGTGATCGCGCTGCATATTTTTCTTGCCGCGTTTGTCGATTTGGATATGGGCTACGCGTCGGCGATGGCCTGGTTGTTGTTTTGTGCATTGATGCTTTGTACATGGTTGTTGTTCCGTTCATCGCGGCATTGGGTCTACTATCGTTTCGCGAATTGAAGCATTCCAAATGGTCAAGTTTTTCCGAATCTTGGTGGCGGGCAGTTTGATCGTCGCGAGTTGCGCTGCGATCTTGCTGCCGCAATTCCAAACCAAGTCGAATTCCGCGCCGCCGAATCGGAGCGAAGTCGTCTTTTGGCATTTTTGGGGCGGCGAGGATCGCGACGTGGTCGACCGAGTCGTCGAGCGATTCAATCAGTCGCAATCGGAATACTGGGTCCGCGCGGTGGCGGTTCCGGGAAATAATTTGGACGCCAAACTTTTCCTATCGGTGGCTGGTGGAAATCCGCCTGACCTTGTCAACCAAGACGATCCCGTGCTGGCCGATTGGTATGGCCGGGGCGTGCTGCAAACCGTAGGCGAATTTGCTGGCGATCAAGCCGAATCACAGCTCAGCGAATTCTTGTTACCCGCCGCGCGGCGATTAGCCCAAGTCGATGGCCGGTGGGTCGCCGTCCCGAATGGGTTGGACGTGCGGGCTTTGTACTACAACGCTTCTTTGTTGGAGGAGCGTGGCTTGCAACCGCCAGCGACGTTGGCCGAATTCGATCAAGTGATCCGCGCATTGTCGCCACCGAATAATCCGAACGCCGAAATGTTTGCTTACTTGCCTGACCCGCGCCGCATCTTGGCTTGGGGATATGTTTTCGGCGGCGATTTTTTCGATGAAAAGACAAATCGCGTCCGACTTGATTCACCCGAAATTATCGCCGCCCTGAATTGGATGCAAGAATTCAGTCGCCTGTATGGGCCCGACGCGGTCGCCCGATTTCGCCAAAGCGAGCAGTCGCTTCCGGGCAAGACGTTTCCGCTTTTGCCGGCGCTGGCCGAATCGAATGTGGGCCGCTATGCCTTCTTGCTCGACGGCCAATGGCGGACTCGCGACATCGAATCTTTCGCGGCCGCACGGAAGGCGCGCGGGTTGGCCGCGCCTCGATTTGGAGTTTGTCCATTGCCGCCGCCGGATGGTGGGCGAAGTCGTTCCGGTTGGGTCAACGGAAATTTCTTTGTCGTCCCGCGCGGGGCAAAAAATGTGTCGGGCGCTTGGGCCTTTATCCGGTTCTGGATCGGCCTTGAGTCGGTCGACCAAGCCGCGCGGACGTGCGCCGAAGGTGGTTGGATTCCAGTTTCGTCTGCCGTGATCGAGAGCAAGTCATTCCAAGACTACTTGGGTCAGCATCCCTTGATGGCGACGTTTGTTGAGTTGGCCGACAGCGATCAAGTATTTCCGTATCCGCAAACGCGTGGCGCGATGTTCTTCAAGCGAACGCTGGAAACCGCCGCCGAAGAAGCGGTCAGCCACCCGGAGCGGTCCAGTGCGCAGATACTGCACGACGCCGGACTTCGCATCCAAAGTCAGCTTGATCGGCTCCAGAAAATCGAGAGGGCCGCCGATGCAAAATAGTCGCGCTCGCTGGTGGATGTGGATATTCTTGCTGGTCGCTGGCGGACTTTATGTAGCGCCGACGATGTTGATGATTGCTTCGTCGCTCAAATCTTCTGAGCAACTGGTCCGCGATCCGTACAGTTTGTTGCCACAGCCGGTGCGATGGCAGAACTACTCAGATGCATTGCAAAGCTTTCCGTTTTTTCGCGGGCTTTCGAATTCGTTGCTGCTCTGTTTGGGTTGCGTGATTGGCTCGACAGTTTCTTGTAGCTTGGTTGCCTATTCGCTCGCCCGGATTCCGTGGCGCGGTCGCAAGTTGGCTTTGGCACTCGTCATCCTGACAATGATGCTCCCTTGGCACGTCGCGATGATCCCGCGATTCTGGCTGACTCGCGAAGTCGGTTTATACGACAGTTTATGGGCCATTATCTTGCCGACTTTTCTGGGGAACGCTTTTTATATTTTTCTCCTGCGGCAGTTTTTCATGACGATTCCCGAAGAGCTATTCGAAGCGGCTCGCCTGGACGGCTTAAATCATTGGGGACTGTTTTCGCGAATGGCCGTGCCGCTTTCGCTCCCCGCCCTGGCGACGGTGGCTTTGTTCCAATTCATCGAGACTTGGAACGACTTCAGTGGTCCCCTGTTGTATTTGAACGATCCGGATAAATTTCCTTTGGCGTATTCGCTCGAGCGTTTCGTCAGTGCTTATAGCGACCAGACGAATTTGCTTTTGGCAGCGGCAGTGCTGTTCACGCTGCCGCCGATGATCTTGTTTTTTCTGACGCAGCGAACGTTTGTTCGTGGCATATCCACAACCGGACTCAAATCATGACAACGAATGGACCGTTTGATTGCATCGTCATTGGCGGCGGCCACAACGGCTTGATCGCCGCGTGTTATTTGGCGCGGGCCAAGAAGCGAGTCTGCGTACTTGAGCGGCGACACATCCTCGGCGGTTGCAGCGTCACCGAAGAATTGTGGCCGGGCTACAAAGTCTCGACCGCATCATATGTGGTTAGCTTGTTACTGCCCGAAATCATCGAGCAGTTGCGACTAAAGGAATACGGCTTGTCGATTCTGCCGCGCAATCCGTCGTCGTTTACACCGATGGCCGATGGAAGGCACTTGCTGCTGGGCCCCGATCAAGCCGCCAATCGCCGCGAGATCGCCAAGTTCAGTCCGCGCGACGCAGAGAATTTTGGTCGGTACGAAGCATTTTTGGAGCGGGTCGCCACTCAAATCGAACCGTTGCTTGGCCAAACTGCTCCCGACGTGCTGCCGCTGCCTAAGTCTTGGCGGAACATTTCATGGATGAAAAAAATTCGCGATTTGCGCACCGCCGCGCGGATGCACGGGATGCTGAAAAAGCTTGGCGCGGATTTGCCGGACGCGATTGAACTGCTTACGGGGGCGGCGCGACCGATTCTCGAACGCTGGTTTGAAACGGAAGTCCTAAAAGCGACTATCGCCACCGACGCGGTGATTGGTGCTTTCGCGTCGATCAATGCGCCGGGTACGGCGTATGTCTTGATGCACCACGTCATGGGGACGGCGGGCGGAGCGCGCGGCGTGTGGGGTTATATCCGAGGTGGCATGGGGGGCTTGGCCGAATCGCTGCGCGCGGCCGCGACGGATTTGGGCGTTGTCATTCATACCGAATCCGCCGTCGAGTCGATCAACGTGGAAAACGGCCGCGCCGTGGGCGTGACGCTTGTCGGAGGCAAAAGTTTTACAGCGCCGGTTGTTGCGTCAAGCGTTGATGCGCACCTGACGTTCGAAAAATTCCTTCGACCCGAACATTTGCCGGAAACCTTTCGCAACGCCGTCGCCAAGATCGATTACAGTTCTGCATCCGCCAAGATCAACGTCGCGCTCAGCGAGCCGCCCCAGTTTAAGTGCTTGCCCCAAACCGGCATCGGACCGCATCATCACGGCACGATGCACATTTGCGAAACGATGGATTGGATTGAGCGAGCTTATGACGATGCAAAATACGGCGAGCCCAGCCGCCGCCCGGTTCTGGAACTAACCATGGCCAGCGCCGTCGATTCGACAATCGCCCCTCCGGGAAAACACATCCTATCAATGTTCGTGCAGTTCGCACCTTATAAACTCAAGCCAGGGTTGCATTGGGATTCGATCAAGGAATCGTTTGCAGATCGCTGCATCGAAGTTCTGGCCGAGTATGCGCCGAATGTTCCCGCAGCGATTGAGCATCGCCAAGTCCTTTCGCCACTCGATTTGGAACGGACGTATGGCTTGACCGGCGGAAACATCATGCAAGGGGCGATGAACTTCAATCAACTTTTTCTGATGCGGCCCGTCGCCGGCTGGTCCGATCACCGCACGCCCGTGGGCGGCTTGTACCTCTGCGGGGCCGCCAGTCATCCCGGAGGCGGTGTCATGGGCGCCTGCGGCCGCAACGCCGCCGTGGAAATGCTGCGCGATATGTAGCAGGTTCCCTCGCCGCGAATCACAGAGAAAATTCGAGTCTCAATGATTTAGGTTCCCTCGCCCCGCTTCGGGGAGAGGGTTAGGGTGAGGGGTTTTCTGCGTCGCCAAATTCACCCCTCATCCGGCCTTCGGCCACCTTCTCCCCGCAAAGCCGGGGAGAAGGAACTAAGAATGCGTTTCTAGTTTGCTAATTTTTTCGTAAACCACCGGGCAATCGGGCAGAGCGCGAAGGAACAATTGGCCATAACGCTGCGTCTTAATCCGCGGATCGAGGATGACGACGGTGCCGGTGTCGGTCGCGGTGCGAATCAGTCGGCCAAAGCCTTGCTTGAACTTGATGATCGCTTCGGGAAGTTGATAGTCGCGAAATGGATCGCCACCCGATTCGCGAATCGCTTCGAAGCGGGCTTCGAGAAGCGGCTGATCGGGAACGGAAAACGGAAGCTTAGTAATGATGACGGTTTGCAGCGCGTCGCCCGGAACGTCCACGCCCTGCCAGAAACTGGCGGTGCCGAACAAGATGCCGCGCGGTTGGCTTTTGAACTGCTGCAATAGTCGCCCAGGCAAAACGCCATCCCCTTGGGCGTAAACGGTCAAGCCACTTCGTGTCATCCAGCTCGACAGCGCGGCGGAAACGCGGCGCAGCATGTCATAGCTTGTAAACAAAACAAACGCGTGCCCATCGGTCAGGCC
>JANNYC010000076.1:0-22286 GCA_031409895.1 Planctomycetota bacterium | reverse complement strand
CGGGAGAGGGAGTGAGAAACCGGCCCATCATTCGGGCCATCAACCCCAGCATCGTTGCGCCTTGGAAAAGCGCAAGGCCTTACAATCGAAACGTTCGTTACAACGGAACCTCACAAGTCACTCGCCCCAGCGCGTCACGCGCGTGAAAGTCAAATGGGGACCAACGAATCTGTGGGAAGAAAAAACAGAAAAAAAGTAGAAATCAGCCGACAGTGAAGCGGTTTAGTTCAACAAACAGCATCACCGGGCGGGCGGTGAAGACTTTCCATTTGAGTCCGACCCGACCGCCGGCTCCGTTGCATGCGATTGTTATCGCGTTCTTACGTTTGGTTTTCGATTGATTCAAGTTTAACGATGTCGATCGAACTGGCATCTTCGTCGTTTTTCTGCGGGAGAACGGACGAGTCAATTCCGAATTGCAACAATCGACCGCGCAACCATTCCAGTTCAGTTTTCGTTCCAGTATAGACGATCCATTTGACAAGACAACGCGACGCGCCGGACTATACCACACCAAACGATAGTAGGCAGTCCGAAAATGACCGTCCATACCGACAAGGCGAAGGCATGAATTATGCGTTCCTCGAACGATTCAAACGGCGGCCATTTCCAGTCCTCAGGAACCATGAAAGGAGGATGGTGCATTCCTAGAATAAGTGCGCTAATTAGAAATAACGCAAACAAAATCGGGAACAGGAAAAGCGTTGACGGAACAAGCCTTGGATTGCAAACGACGTGATTGCACCAATACATTATGAGCGATACAAGGACGATCGCTGAGACCCAACCATTGTATTGACCAGTTCGAAAGCAAAGACAGCAAAAGGCCACCGCAAAAGTCAGCAAGAGTATGTCGACCAGACGAAATTGGTAACGACGTAGATTCAAGTCATCACTCCATTCGACAAACGCCACGGATCACCGAGTGGCGATTTTCGATGATCCATTTTCAAAACGCGCACCAATCGCCACTTTGGTGGATCCGGTTTTCGAGCCTCGGCTCGCATACACCAGCCACGACATCCTGTGAGAATCGAAACCCGACTCTCGCAATCAGTTCTTCTCAATAGTGCGCGAAGTCAAATTCCCAATTGTTCAAGCGATCAGTTCTTCTCAATAATACGCGAAGTCAAATTGTCAATTGTTATCCCGCGATCAGGGGTTGTGTGGCGGTTGAGTCTCGCGAATTCGGTCCCAATCGAACCCACAACATTCGGGATGTTCATTCGAAAATTGTATCCGAAGATTCTCGTCCGTAAACCATTTCCGGTTTAACCAACAATCAATCCGTTCGATTGCGAGACGCATTCGGTCATTTGAATCTGGTAAAGGAAATGAGTGCCAGCCAGTCCAAAGTGAATGTCGAAGTGCATAAACCGCACCAGCGAATTCGGTGGTATTACCGATTGGATGTTCGTTGATTTGCAAGAAAAGATCGGATTCATCGCCGGTGTTTTCACCAGACGTATACCAAACGACATCAAGTCCATTTGCATCGTGGCAATTTGGTATTACGCCATTCCAGCCAATTGAGTCGGCAAGCTTCGTCAGATGTGGCAAGCATCGTTCGATATTGGGATGCATCGGAGCAACGACTCCACAGCGGGATAACAATTATTCTGCAGCGTGCTGGACATCCGCACTGGATATTCGCCGCGCTGCGATGGATAAATATTTGCCGTATTGGGAACCGATGTCAAGCAAATCAAATTCCTTTTTCTTCGCGACGCTGGCTGATCGCTGGCGGCCGGCGGATGTATGCAGCTTGCTGCATATTGTTTTATTCCTGCGTGCTGGATATTCCGATGGAGTGCTGGCATTCCGTTCGTTGGTTGACAAGGTTTGTAAAGGCTGCCTGAAGGGCTTGAACAGAATTGATGGTCAAGTGACGAGTGCGCGCTCGACGGGATTATGTCGTTGAGTCAAAAAGGCAATGAGTAGCTGGGAGGAGTAGCGGTTGAAGTGCAAGGACTTCGCCCTTTCTGGCTGCCTTGGTTCTGTAGACACCGCTCCGGTGACCTGATCTCGTCAGCCTATTTGCGCCTCGCAACCTCGACGGTCTTCACCTTCAATCGGTCCGGCGACATGTTCCCGATATCCAGTTGCGCATCGCTCTTTTTCGCCACCGTCCGCTGGCTGCCCACCGTCAATGTGAGCCATGTCTTGCCCGCCTTCAAATCCGCAATCTCTTTCTCCGAAAGGGCGGCACTAAACTCTCCCTTGTGATTGACATGGCCGAGAGGGAGCCCGCTCTCGGCGTCCTTTTCCCAAAGCGTTACTTTAGTCGACGCGCCGTTCTCGGAATCGCCGGCCGGCTTCTTGTCGTCGAAGACCACTTCTGCATGCCAGAGCCTGCGATTCGGCTTGGTCGGGTTACTCCTTACCGGCCAGCCCGCGACCTCGCTGTTGACGATGACATGCTCCGGAATCACTATCTGCTTCGACCAAGCCAAGTCCGCGCCGACATCCACATAGATAGTAAGGGTGGGATCATACGTCTCCGCCTTTCCCTCTCTGCGCGTCAAGCCCAGCGCGATGCCGCCGAGAAAGTGGAAATTGACGTTGTAGTCGATCTTGTCTTCCTTGAAGGTCCGAACTTCGTTCTTCTGTTGCTTGATCGTCACGACATGATCCCGCACACGACTCTCGGAATAGAGCTTGATCAGTTCGCCAATTTCATCAGGCCTGGCCTTGAAGTAGTAATTTTCGTTCCCATTGACCCAAATCGAATAGACACGCGAATCATGCTTCAGGATCCCGACCATCCGGGCCGGCCAACCAGGTTGCTCAACGGTCGGATGTGGCTGGTCTTTGTCTGGTCCAATTTGTTCGAAGGCCATGCCGCTGAGCAGCAGTGTTATCGCCAGAAACAACTGATACATCCTCATGGGGCACCTGCAAAGGAATAGTACGTTGCGGACATCAAATACGAGACGAGTACTCTCATGCCAACGTGTTCGAGTCGACGAACAGTTATTCTGCAGCGTGCTGGATATCCGCACTGGATATTCGCCGCGCTACGATGGATAGATTTTGGTCTTACGGGCAACGGGTGTCAAGCGAAACAAATTCTTTCTGCCTTGTAACGCCCGCCGATCGTTGGGGGCTTGCGAATGTATGCAGCTTGCTGCATGCGTGCTGGATATTCCGATGGAGTGCTGGAAATCCGTTCGTTGGTTGACAAGGTTTGTAATGGCTGGCTGAAGGGCTTGAACAGAATTGATGGTCAAGTGACGAATTGCCAATAACCTGGGCTTGATCGAGCGAATGCGACGCGAAATGCGACTGCGGCATATGTCCAGGCAGCAGTTCTTATTCATAGAAGCATTTCAACCTCGCCGTCCCCCCCATCCGCCCCTGCGTTTCCTCCCATCGCTCGATGTCCATCGGATTTGACCTTTTTGAAACTTCTCAATACCCCGTCTGCCTCCCGGTCATTAGCCGCTCCATGATCCGTCGCGAGCGTTCTACGTCAATCCACGGGCGATGGTTGGGATCGTGCGGTGGTTCCTGCTGCGGCTTTTTCGGCGGCGCTGGCCTGGGCGCTTCCTCCACCAAACGAACACCGCAGTAATGTCCGACAGCGCAAGCGTTGTACAGAGCATCCAGCCAGTGGTTCTGCCGGCGACGCCGTTCCCATTTCGTCACCACCCCTTTCCCCGCAATAAACTCCTCCGTTTTCACTTCCGCCGTCAGGTGTTTGGCCAGCGCCAGATGATCCTGTGGCGTACCCTGAAAAAGGGTCATCGCTCCCGTGTTCCCCACAGGGGTGGATAGCCGCTGGTGCACCCACGTCTTCCAGTGGTCGGCATCGACCTCGCACAGAAAAAGTCTCGCCGTTGGCAGCCAGTTGATATGGAACCCCTCTCCGATATGCCGGGTCACCGATCCCGCCTGCGTCGGCTTGTTGTAAGTCTGTTGGCGCTGCTGCGCCGCACCACGTCCGATGGCAGGAAGGAAGCGCTGTCCCGCCTCCCGGACAAACGTGTACACCACCTCCGTCATATAACCCGAATCGATCCACACCATATTGGGATGGACCAGCTCCCCGCTGGGTGTCCCCCGGGGCCAGCCCCCCAGCATCATCTCCTTGAGCTGTCTCAAAGCGACGATTGTGGCCTGCTCAACACCCAGATCCTCGGAGGCAACTTCCATTCGTCCGTAATCAACAACGTGAGCGCGAGGACCGGGTGACCACGCCACCACAATCCAGTGGTCGAGGTATTTACCAAGGTCAATCGCTGCCGTAAGAATCGTGGCATCTTGCGGCACCACCCCCCGAGGGAGTTCAATCGTCCGGGACGCCAGTTCGTGGGTAGCGATCTCGGTGTCCTGCCATTTGGTTGGCACCACAGGCATACACCACACGAATTGCCGCATTTCCCGCTCGGCATTATCTTCATCGGAGGAGCGTGAGGCCCGCCATTCGTCCGCGCCCACATCACCGGCAGTCAGAAACAGGTTATTTACGGCAGACCAGCGGAAACCAAGTGTGTCGGTCGACGGGAGTTCCCCCACCCTGTTTCCCAAGGGATCAATCGTCTGTCCATCGTGAACAAGCCGGCACGACTTATTCGCCTTGATCCGCTCGGCGCTGGACCAGCACTGGCCGCAGGCAGAACAGAAGAACATACTCTGCTTTCTGGCATCCGCCTGAGTCTCTGATTCCTGCCATCCGACCAGATGGTCCCGTTCCGGGCTGACCCACTCCTTGCAATGGGGACAGGGGAGGAGGATACGACTTCTGGACCCACCCGAGTATTCCTGCCAGGTCCGCCCCGTTTCTGTACTGACGGTGCATTCCATGTAAATACGACTCCGCTGGCCGTAGGCGCGGGTTCTTGCGATAAGCTGGGAAACCTTGTCCGCTTCACGGCTGGAACGGCCCGGTTCGTCCATTCCATCCGTTTCGGTGATCACCACCACTCGTGCCGTAAAACCAGCCCGGCTCTTGTCACCTCCACCCCCCGACATGAACTTGAGGGTCGCTCCATTTCGAAAGCGAATCGTTTGAACCTGACCACCCCGGCTTCCCCCTCCCTGGCTTGGTAACAGCTCCCTGAACCTTGACCGTTCCACAATTGGCAATATGTCATGCCTCCACTTGTCATACGCCATCTCCATATCGGGTAACCCGCAGATCACCGTCTCACCTATTTCAAACAGGTGATAAATAAGGGGAATAACGAAGCAGGCAACAGTCTTACCCGATTGCGTGGGGCCAGTCGCCACAAACCGGGTCCAGTGTCCGGTATCTATTTGATCGAACCAGAGTCCTGTGTAGGGCTGGCGATGGCAACGAAATCTCCTTCCGGCAAACGGCCCGTCCGGAATGACAATCTCATCCTCAGCGAACTGCCGCATCGTTCTCAATCGCCGGGGACGAGCCTGTCCGAGAAACCAGAGCATGTCCCCTTGAGCCGTTTGGTTACCAGCCGGAGTGTGATTCATGGGAACCCTCAAAGAAGCTGGCGATTTCCCGTTCGGCGTCATCGAGCGCTTCGTTCAGAACGTCGGCTGCCCCCTGGCCAAACTGACGCTGCAACGATTCACCCGCTGCGCGAATCAACGATGCAACTTGTGCCAGCGATTGCCGGATCGTGTCTCGCGCAACCAGCTTTCCTTCCCGCTCCAGTCGATCCAGGCGCGCCAGCGCCGCCCGTTCTTCCCTGTACCGTTCCAAAGCAGGGGTTGCGGCACCATTCATCAAGTCGTCATCGTCCCGGGAAAGTTTATGCTTGTTTACAGCCAGAAAGTCGTGCAAGGAACGAACGACGGCAGGCAGGTTGATACTCGCGCCACCGAAGGGTATCTCGTAGCGAATCGCCTGTTCGTTGATGACCTTGGTCTGGCGACCTGACATCTGTCGCCAGTGTTTCTGCGGAATGGAGTTGTAATACTGCCAGCGAATCCGTTCTTCTTTTTCCTTCTCATGGCGCTTGAGCGCATTGCGCTCCTCTTTCGTAAGGCCGCTTTGATTCCCATCCATGATCTTCCGGTAACCGCGGGCTACGGCGTCCATGTCGGAAGCTGCTGTCGGGCCGGGTTTCGCCTTTTCGGTCATGCTTACTTACTTACCTGATTCACCAGGGTACTTGTAAAAATTCCGGGGCTTTCGTTCCCGCACAAACGACCAAATCCCCCAGGAGGAACCATTAGCCCGGGGGGGGTATAGCGCCGCCTGGTTGGCCACCACGACGCACCCGTTGGCCCGTGTGGCGTTCTGTTCCAACGTTTGGCAACTGGTCCGCAGTTCAACACGTCGCGCTGTGTGCGAACGACAGAATTCTTTTCAGAAATATTCTTCACAGCGCTTGATGTTCTTCCGCCCGCATGGCTTACATGTGTCTGTTGTAAACGAATGGTATTCCCAACCCACGGAGAAGATGAATGACAGACAAACAAAAACTCAAAGCTGAAGCGGCATACGAGAACGCGCATCTTGTTGCGCAAGATTTGGTTCAGCGCATTGGTGAACTTCTGTTTGATCTTCCCGCACCAGACAACAACGAGCACCCGATCAACTGGGGACACGTCGGAAACATCAACGAGATCAACAAGCGTCTTTCTTCGGTGATCGAATTCCTCGATGGCACCGAGAAATAACCAGCAACAACCATTGAAAGGAAGATGACCATGACGATCAACGAATTGATGGAACGACTGGAAGAATACCGGGACGCGATTGGTGGGGATACCGAGGTCCGATTGATGACGCAACAGCACTGGCCATTTGAAAACGGGGTCGTTGGCCTGGCATCGGGAGAGGAGATCAACGAACCGGACGACGACGAATCGGACGACAACGTGGAGTCGGACCAGGTCCTCTACATTGTCGAAGGGACGCAGCTCTGTTACGGATCGAAGCGAGCGTGGGAGGTCGCGTACTAAAGCCGAAACGCCTTGATTGGCGTCGTGGCGGGTGGTTCCCGTCACCTGATGATGGCAGCCCAACCATTTTGTTATTTGAACAGGAGCCCGAACATGGCTACGAAGAAGACCACGGCGAAGAAACCGACGACCGCGAAGACCACGACGCGCAAGGGCGCGGAAACTAAAACCAAACCTGCAGCCAGTAGCAAACCTGAACGACTCAGCGCCATTGACGCTGCGGCCAAGGTTCTTGGCACATCGAAGGAGCCGATGAATTCCAAAGAGCTGATCGAGGCGATGGCCAGCAAGAAGCTCTGGTCCAGCCCGGCCGGAAAGACACCGCACGCCACGCTGTACAGCGCCATCCTGCGGGAGATCAATTCGAAAGGGAAAGAATCCCGTTTCAAGAAGGCCGACCGGGGACAATTCGTCGCCAACGCATAGACGCGATTCCTTTCCGCCCAGCGCCTCGCATAGTCGGGGCGTTTTTCTGTTGGATGCGATGGTGTTCATGCCACAGCCTTTCCGCTCTTGCGTTTGGCTTTTGGTGCAGTCGCAGTTGACACACGCCTGGCTTTCTTCCCGGTGAACTGTTCATACCTGGCGACGATCACGTCGCAATACAACTCGTCGAGTTCCATGAGGAACGCCTTGCGTCCCGTTTGTTCACAGGCGATCAAGGTGGAACCACTTCCGCCAAACAGATCGAGCACGTTATCTGCGGGCAGGGATGAGTACTGAATGGCGCGTGCTGCCAGTTCAACGGGTTTTTCGGTCAAATGGACCATCGACTGCGGATTGACCTTCTTGACATGCCACAGGTCGGTGGCGTTATTCGGTCCGAAGAACTTGTGCGCTGCTCCTTCGCGCCATCCATAAAAACATATTTCAAAAGCGCCCATGAAGTCCTTGCGGGTGAGGACGGGATGCTGCTTGTCCCAGACGATCCCCTGGCTGAAATAGAGTCCGGATGATTTCAGGAATGGTGGATAGTTCCCGAGGTTGGCGTAGCCTCCCCAGATGTAGAACGAGCGACCCGGAAGGAGGACTCGTGCCATGTTTCCGAACCAGGCATCAAGCAGGACGTTGAATGCTTCGTCTGTTACAAAGTCATTGGCGAGTGGTCGGTCCTTGGCGCGGAGTTTCTTTTGAGTTGGCTTCGATTTACCTGGGTGCCGTGACAGGTCGAGTCCTTGATGGTGTGAGTTTCCGGCGAACGAACTCAGGCCTGCGGCGATGGCGTTGTTGCTTCGAGGCTCAACCTTGACGTTGTAGGGTGGGTCGGTGTTGACCAGATGAATGGCTGCGCCGTCAAGCAATCGGTCGACGTCAGCGATTGAACTTGAATCGCCACATAGCAACCGGTGGTTTCCAAGAATCCACAAATCGCCAGATTGTGTGATGGCTTCGTCGGGTGGTAACGGGATATCATCCTCATCGCACTGGCCTTCCGTTGTTTGACCACAGCTGATACGAGCCAGTTCCTCCGCGCTAAATCCCAGCAGGTCGATATCGAATTCGTTGTTCTGGAGATTCAGGATTTCGGCGCTGAGCAGGTCGAAATCCCACGTCGACAGATTGGCGCTTTGGTTGTCGGCGATCCGGTAGGCGCGGGCTTGGTCCTCTGTCAGTTCCCTGGCCACATGGACTGGTACCTTCGTGAGGCCGAGTTTCTGCGCCGCCTTCCAACGGGTATGTCCGACGACGATCACGAACTCCTTGTCCACCACAATCGGCTGGCGGAAGCCGAACTGTGCGATCGAGGCTGCGACAGTATCGACGGCCTCGTCGTTGTGGCGTGGGTTTTGTTCGTAGGGTTTGATTTCAGAAAGTTTCCGCAGTTCGATTTTCATCGGGGCGCACCTTGGGTACATGATTCATGTACTGGGGGCTCCGAGATGCGGAGTGCGGTCCCGGCAATCCAGGACGGCGGGCTGACGACCAGATTTGCGGTCAACCACTGACTAAATTATAGCGAGAACTGTTTGATGAGGTATCCAATTCATGTTATCGCACGATTGAGGTCAACCTCGACGTTTCCGGCCTTGAGTTCGCGTGCAAGCAGCATTTTCCACGCTCCATCCCCATCAAGCGGAACGTAAACTATGCCATGCATATCAGACGGAATCTCAACCCCCTCGGCAACCAAGGCACAGACGTTTCGGCGTCCAAGTTTTGCCACGAAGAAGCCCCACTCGAATATCACATTTTGACGCGCACGTTTTTTGAGTTGTTCCATTGATTCAGGTGGATCCAATCCGCCAACGTCATCAGGTGTAAGCAGGATTACGACGTAGCACGCATTCGAGTGATCCTCAAATTTCTCGATTATCGTCCGTCCAGCGCTCGCCTGTTCGTGGAGAATTATCGGCTGCAGATCAAGTTGAGAAAGATAACGGGCGACGGTTTCCCTCAATTCGTTGTTGCGGCCGTGAACGACGAATACGTCTCGGGTTGGTGTTGGAATAGCAGTTGAATTGGTCACTGGCACACGGATCGGCATGGGCGTTGAATCGGTCCCATTCGGTGCGTACAGAGGGAGGCGTTCGATAATGGATTCAATCCGCCGTATTTTTTTGTTTACATCATCGGCAAAATCAGAGATGCGCTCGCGCAAGCTGGACCGATCAGCAACAATAATGCCCCAGTACGAATATTCCGCCGACAATTCGTTCGTATTGAAAAGGCGTTCAAGCAGAGTCCTGTTGTATTCAGTCCAGGTGTAATAGCGTTGGCGAGCGGCTTCCAACGATGGAACGCTGTCCGGAAGCGGGTTCAGGAGTCCATGTCCCATGGCTATGCGGTCACGCAATTGTTGTTCCGCAACAACAACAAAAACCGTGAGTGTAGTTCTCACGGCGTCATAAGAATGTTTCGTAGCTCTCTTGCCGGTCATGTCCGTTTAAGACTCTCCGAACTGGATAACTTGTTTATAGAAAGTTTCTGCCTGTCACCTGTGGGAATCAAATGTGCAGCCTAACGCGCAGGCAGTTGATTCTCGTAAGTCGAATTGTAGCTGTTGGTTACTCCATCGTCATGCCGGTTGGTGCGCGACAGGCGGTATCCATTTACTTTGATAGAATCCAACTCGGCCTTGGATTTCGAAATCGTCATGACAAGTCGCAAACGGGGTCAGGCAAAGCCGAATAGATTGCATGTAGCTGAGACAACTTCGTTATACTATTGAACGGCCGTTCTTTGGCGTGGGGGATTTTTGAATGAAACTCTTTGCCCGTACACAATCCGAATCATCCATTTCGGTGATTCCGTTTGCTCTCCAGGCTCCAAATAGTTGCGCAGTTGTCGTTTCGGGCCTGTGTATAGTCTTGTTCGCATTCTTAACAGGAGGCGGCCTTGTATTCGGGCAAGACCCACCAATTCAATCGTTGGTGGAACAGTTGGCGAGCAAACTGGAAAACATGGACCCGAACCTGTCACCCGATCATGGTTATTGTTTGACACCGGAACACCAACTGGAGCGCACGCCGGTTCCACAGTCAATGCGGGACACGTTGATGGCTTTGGGTGATATGCAATGGGCGGATCAGCAGGAAATCAGTGAAGAGCTCGAGCTGGCAGACTTTCAGAAGCGGGAACTCAAGGAAGTGATGAAACGGGCCAGTGATTTGATTGATGATTGGTACACTGTCTTGACGAATAATTCGGGAGTATTGCGGGGCTCACGAGCTTCAATTGATTCGATGACCAGGGAGTCCCTGGAACTAAAGTTGCAACAACTGGAGGAAAGAAAGGAATCTCTACGCAAGGATATGGACAAAATCCTGCTGCCTCATCAGTGGGAGACATTGCATACATTCGGAAACCGGTACCTTTTCCTAAGGCAGGGCGCGACTGTCGCATCGAAATACGCTTTGTCGGAAGACAACGAAAAAGTCGGCCAGCGGGAGACTGATGATGGCCGCAACCCTGACTCGCGAGAAATTGTGCAGGGCGGTCTCACACCGGGCGAGCTTGAGAGCATACGAGCCGTACTTCTTGAGAAACAAGATGCATTGAGGGAACAAACAACAAAATCCTTAATTGCACAGGCGGAGGCAGTTCTGATGCTGCTCAACGATGAACAACGAGCCGAATTCTTGCGGCTTGTCGGATCGCCAGACGAATTGATTATTCCGCTTATGGAATTGGCCGTTTTCCAATTACAACAACTGGAAGGTGCGCATGGCGAATATGTCGACTTAATCACGGAATGGGAGTCTTGCGAGAAATTTTGGGAGATTGCTCCGTCAGGGCGACTGGAACCATCCCAATCGCTTAGGCCAGCTTCCGCTCACCAGTTATTAGGGATTGCCAAAAACCATTTATATGGGGGGATGACCTACTGGGGAGAATACCCGATTAATTTGGCAATGACGGACATGAGTCAATGGCTCCCCGATGTCAACTTCACTGAAGGAGTCGATGAGTTGAGGGAAGCCTTCCAGCTGAAGCTGTTGTCTTTTCAGGAGTATCGCGACAAGGTTCGTGAGGTTTTGAACGAAAACTCTCGTAAACATCTTGATGGAGCGTTTTCGCCGCTAACCGACATCCAGAAGCGTGAACTGGACAGCGTCCTTTTTAGGCGACTTATTTCAATGCGCGGTCTGCACGCCTCGATGTTAAACGGAAACCTGGGCAAAAAATTGAAGGTAACCAATTCCCAACGTCAGCAAATCCGCCAACAGGTCGAAAGCGACTTGCAGGATCTTGTCGCGGAGTCCCAGGAAGCAGAACGTGATATATGGAAATCCATTCTGAAACAGTTGCCGGACAAAAAAGCCAAGCAGATTAGGAGCGAATTTGTTGTGTCGATTGACAACATTCCAGGTGCCCCGGCCCTGGTTATTCTGGCATTCGATGACAAATAGGACGTTCCGGACAGATCGATGGCAATGGTCTGGACTAGCGCTATTCAGCCTCCCAACTTACCGAAGCATTTTGGATTTCAAGGGTTTGATTGGTGAACTACAGGCTAAGTATTCTGGCATGAGATTGACAGGAATCGGGCACCCGCCGGCACAGTAATCGCGATCCTGGAGCGCCGTCCCTTTCGCGCAACCAAACGGACGGTGATGACATGGCCGTTAATTACCACTTCTCGCCCTTGCCCCTCGGAATACCAGTCGATGCACTGGCAGGCAGTCGGTTCCGTTGATGAAGTCGCCGTTTGTTGTTCAGGATTCATTCGTCCGATACTCCTTCATCGTTACCAGTCGGATGCCAACCCGTTTTTGAACCCGCTTTTTTGGCACCCGCGCGCACCACGGCCATTTTTTCCCCTTTCCCGCAACAGCCGCTGTTGCAGTTGGGAGCTCGCAGGTCCGTCAATTAACGCAAACGGGTTGGGCATGTTGCGGGCCGGTAAAATAACCGGTGGGTCCGGGTCGTCATGGCTGGACGTTGCCCGATTTGGTGCCTTAAACCGTTTCGGTGGTTGTGAGCCACCATCCTAAATCGCTAATTGTTAGTTCTCCTCGAAATGACCAGACCACCGTGCGAGTGTCCCGTGATGCCGGAGGTGTTTCCTTGACGCATCATTTATGCACTTTCTTTTTCGGTCGTTTCGCCCGCCGCATATTTGACGGGTTTTGGCGCGGTCCATTTCCATTCAAACAGACCGCGTTGCATTGTGCCGCTGAATCAACCGCCAGCGGCATACGGTTATTCGTTGTTCAAATCTTGTTGTGCAATTTGATGAAGGGCGACATCCCACGGAGTTTCGTCGTTCACTTTCTCAATAACGAGTTTTCGTAGGTCGTCTGGAACGTCAGTCAACTCCCCAGCCTCCATCGCGATATCAAACTGTTCGTCGAGCAGATTGTTCAGGGTTGCCACCTGCACCGCGCGTCGCCATGCCAATTCGAGTACGTCGTCGTCCGGGATCAATCGTTCGGGAAGGTGTAGCCGCAGTTTTCCTTCCAGCCATTCGATAAACTGGCTCGTCGTAAACGCATTCAGTTCGACCCGTTTACCCGACTGCAGGAACTCGATTTCGTCCTTCGTTAGTCCTGCAGGGATCGCCAGTTTCCGTTTGAGTTCGACTGTTTCCGATGCGAGCCCATAAGCCAGCGCATCCTCAAGCCGGAGTCCAAAATCAGTCATGTTGATCTTGTTTTCGAACCGATACCGAATGGTTCCCGATTCAGCGACTTCCGCCAACCGGTCCCGAATCTGAAAACCGTATATGTCGAAATCATGGACAACGAACAGCGGGATACCCCCTTCGACGGAACACAACATGTCGACCAACCTTCGAGCCGCGACAACACTCTGTCCCTTGCAACTCAAAATGGCGACGTCGAACTTCTCCGCAATGCCAGCCTCCTTGAGCATTGGTCCGAACCCCTCTTTCTCGATGTAAAGAATCGCCTGATAACGAACACCCGATTTCGTTGAGGGAAACTGAATCGGGAGATGAGGTGGTGCCACCATGATGTCCCCCTCTTTTTCATCCAGATAAGCGTCGATGGCCAGCGTGCCGACCGGTATCCTTTTCTCGGAAGACGTGTTGGGAATCTCGAACGTGCCACGGGGATCGGCTGTGATTTTCCAGACTTTGCTCAGGTTGTTTTCATCCATGTAATTGGCGAGCAATTGGTCGAAGTATTTGTATTCGATTGGCTTGCCTGTCGCTTTCAGGAAGGCTTCTCGTGACGCGTAATAAACCTGTCGGCGGGAAGCTGTGTACTGTCCCTCGTTCGAGGCATGGTTGTAGGCTTCCGGGAGAATGGAGTCTGCCACATCCGTGTGCGTGACCCGGTCAGAGTAATAATAAGCACGAGGTCCACGATTGCTTCGCAGTTCTTGTTTCTTTCGTTTGGTGTAATTTTTGATGACAGATGTAACAGCTTCCAGAATTTTTTTGGCTTCCATGAATTAGTTCTCCACAACGACGGATGATTTGCCGCGATCGGCGTAAGAAACTTTCGGACAGGCAACATGCAGTACAAAAACCACTGGCTGCTTCCTGTCCACAAATGCCTCGCTGAGAACCGAATCGAGGCTGCCGCCAAACGATCCGAGTTGGCGAAACGGATTAACGATTCCAGGTGACCAGTTCACCCCTGTGACGAGATGTCGTTTCGTCGCCTTTGGACAATGGCAAAAGGCCGTTTCCAATACGTAGGGGATTCCGTCCTCGCGCACTGCTTCGACCTTTTTGTATTTGAAAGAGGCCATTTCCCCTCCAGCCAATTCGCATCGACGGCGAAAATGTTCTTCACCGATGACACCCAGCGCGCGAGGTTTGACAGGCTTGGTTTCGCTCTTCATGACCGACAATAATTGGGTGACTTCGTCTGTTTTGAACTCACCATCAACAACGAGATCGGATAGTGGCAGGCGAGCCATGTCACACTGCTCAAGGACGCGCTTGCATTTGAGGGTGGAGGAGAGGCCCCTGAACTGGGTAATCAATTCCCGAACGGTACTGGTCTCTCCATGCGACAGGTGGGCAGCAATCAGTCGCTGGAATCCAGGATCGTCGTACCAGTGCGGGTCGGTCGGGAACGACGGGAGCCATTTCTTCCAGTTGTCGCAAACTCGATCGATGGAGACGCTGTGTTCCTCCCCATTCCAACGGGCTTTCAGCGTCAGATGCGGGTTCAGCCAGGCGTAGTCCTCGCAGAGTTGTAAAAAATGGTCGCGAGCGGTTACCGAAAACAACCTTGGTAAATCCCCTTCGCCATCGTCCTCCGGGAAGCAAGGAGCACAGAAGGCATTCCAAAGCTGGTTTGCCAAATCGCCCTCTTCGTCGTCGTCTTGTAAAATTTGATCGGAATCATCCGGTTCGATTAACCTTGGTTGTTCTTCGGAAAACACCACGGTTACTGTGGTTCCCGGTTGTTCAGGGATGGCGGTCGTCTCATGCCGAATTCGAGGCGTCTGCTGAACCTGGTCGACGGAAATGGAGATTTCGTGCCGAACACCCCGTGCTTCCACGAATACGTTTCCACTTCCAAATAACGCGAACGGCATGGAAACGATGGTCTTTAACGCATTTCCCTGAGCCCCGCGATCTGGCGCGATATACGCTTCGCGCGATGAAACCCGGACATTGAAGTCCAGTACTCGGTCAATGACTTCCGGTGGAATTCCGGGTCCGTTGTCGGCGACGGTGATTTTTGACCCCTCGACAGTGACGCATATCTCCGGAGCAACCCCTGATTCCTCGCAGGCATCGAGGGAATTGTCGACCAATTCCTTGAGAATGACTAAAAGCCATTCGTCAGGCTGATGGCCGGTCTGGGTAATCAACTCCTTGATTGAAAGGTAGTCCAGTTCGCGGCTGGTGGTGAAGTGTTTTCTTTCGACCGTCCGCTCTGTGCTCGTTTTTGCAGCCATCAAACGCCTCCTGATTTCCTGGTAACGCTGAAGGAACAGGGTCCGAATTCCCGTCCCAGAAAGCCCACAAACAGCTGGTTCAAATCACGACCTACTTCAGAGCGTCCTTCGATCTGACAAATCCGCTTCTTCGGATCGAAATCAAATCTGCCATGCATTCGAACGGCACTCGTTCCGTGAAGTGACTCGACCGCCATCATGCAAAGAATCAGAGTCGCCTCGGCTTCTCGCATGTCCACCGACTTGTCAAACGAATAGGTGTAGGCATCAAAATTCATTGCAAAACTCCGTTTCGTGGGGGCCTACCTTGTACATACGGAATTCCGCCAAATGCGCTGCGCTAATTAGCGATAAATCCCAAGACGCACGAGTTTGGCCAACAGCCGTTTCAGCCTTCGATAGGCGGTTGCCGGACATATTTCACTTGCGACAGCAACTTCCCGCGCCGAACAACCTTGGTAAATGAATCGAACAAGCTTCTGTTCGGTGGCCGAAAGAGTGTCGGAGACAGCAATCAGGTCTAACCGCAAATCAACTTCGTTTTGACGATTGCTGGCTTCTGTGAAGCGGTGGGCGCGCAAACAGGAATCGTCAAGTAACTGCCAGACTTCGCATGAATTGCCATCGCCGTCGCTTACAGTGGCGTTGAGTGACTGGGCCCCGCGAGATGCGCCCCGTTTGACAGCCCGATTTTCTCGCGCGATATCGATCAGGCTGGAATCCACGATTCGCGAAATATATGTTTCCAGGCCGGATCGTTGAGGGTCGTAACCGGGTAGCTTTTCCAGGACGACCAGCATGATTCTACTGGTGTTGTCCTCAACGTCCTCGGCCGAGAGTATCCGCCCAAAGAACCGACGGACCTTATTGGTGATCAGCTTTCGGGATCGGGTTGGATTGAATTGAGAAAGATCTGGCTCCTTGCCCATGGGAGTGCTCCTGAAATGAAAAACGAGGGGTTTTTCATTCCGGGCGCACTTGCGCAATTGCTGTTAATTACGTATGTAAGTTGTTGAAAATAAAGGGCTTGCGGCGCGCACACTGAGCGTGGTTTTTTGACTCGGAAAACAAGCGTGCGCGCACGTTTTAGTCAGACTTTTTGGACTTCTGACGTGGCGTTCGGCTTTCGATAGGAGCGCCCATATCGAGAACCGAAGGGTCAACAGTCTGGGTCCTGCCGGCAAATTTGCCCAACTCATCCAGAGATTTCGGAAGAGGATTTCCCTCACCATGCCATTTTCTGACTTTACTGATCATTCGGGAAATGGTTCCTGGCACCACTCCAAGTTTGAGTTTCGTGTTGATTTCCGAATTGGTATGATTGAAAAGTTGGCGATGCAGGTAGGCGGCGATCTCGTTGTCGGTGGGCGGCTTTCGGGTCTTTGGAGCCTCGTCCAACAACTGCTGATGAATGGCTCCCGATTCAAGAGCGTCCAGAGTCCTGGAAAGCCGAACTGTCAACTTGTCTATTTCCGGCAAAGAAGCGTTGAGCTGTTGCTCGGCCGCAAGTTTTTCTTCATGCGTGGGGCGATCGGGATCGGAAATGGGTGACCCCGATTGTCTAATTACACTGACCGGTCCATCCAACAGTTGGCGCAGTTTCGGAATCACCTCGTTTCGTATTTCCGGAATACCGTCAGGCCACTGCAGTTTCAACAGGTCAACATGTTTTGGCGGGACGGTGGATTTTGAACCCCACCATTTTTTTGGGTCTACCGGAAACTGATCAAACAACCGAGCTCCGAGGTTGAGAATGGCAAGAGTTGCCCGTCGATCTCCTTCATGGAATCCGGACTGCAGTTCCTGAACAGCGAATACTGCGGAGTCTCGAATTGTTTGCAAGAGATCAATAACCCGGTATTCGCCGGCCGATTCTCTTTCATTCGACAACAGTCCGCGACCTTCCCATTGGCTCAATGGACGGGGTTGAGGAGGCTCGGCGCGCGTTTCGTCATTGGTCAGTGACTTCAAGTTATCGAGAAGCCCGTCCGGAATTTCAAAATGGTTTCGAACCAGGAAATGGGTTGCTTCGACTGCAGGTATGTTGCGGGCGACATAGGGATCTTCGCAGTCGCAAACCCTGCCAGACTGCTCACAACGGGCAACGGCGCAGTTTGCCACGAATTCCATCCATACGAACGAGGCGTTGTGACGTTGATAAAGCGCGTGAACCTGTGTGCCGTCATGATAGGCAGACAAGTGCCAGATTTCGATCCAGCGGAAAGCGGCTTCCTTTAATGCCTGAAACCAGTTCCCGTCGTCCAAAGGCACAGCGGATTTCTCAAAGCTGAATAGTTCCTGGATTCCATCACAATTGAGATTGTCGTCCATCGGAATACTCTCAGGCAAAAAAGGTGCGCTACATTCGGTGACGCAATCCGTATGTTAACCAGTACGTGACCCACTAGTTAACAGCGCGGGAATGTAATGGCCAAATCGAAGCTTCATCGTTCGGTGATTGGCGAGGGTGATAATGAATTCCTCAATGAAATCGCCGCAATCCTCGCCAAGGGGGTCGTCCGTTTGTGGACCCGCCAAAAACAGGCCGGATCTACACCGGAAAAAGGCCTGGAAAATCTCCAGAAAACGCTCTCTTCATCCCTTCCAAGTGCGGAGCAAAGCGTGCTCAGTGTGCTCTCGGGACCGTTAACCCGAGAGTTTCACAAACACGGAGAATGAACATGAACATCACAAAAGAGGTCGCCGCAATGGAGCGGATGACCGTCGACGAGTTGCAGGCCCGGTACGTGGAGGCATTCAATGAAGCCACGCGTTCAAGACACAAGCAGTACCTGGTCAAACGGATCGCCTGGCGGTTGCATGCCAACGCCGAGGGAGATCTTTCCCAGCGGGCACGACGCCGGGCGATGGAACTGGCCAACGATGCCGACTTGCGAGTGACCGAACCCCGACAACGGAAACCTGCCGATTCCCCGGTATCAACGGTAACCGTGGGTTCCAGCGGTGAACTGATGTCCGGAATGGTTCTCAGGCGGGAGTACAAGGCACAAACGCTGCGAGTCCGAGTTCTGGATAAGGGGTTCGAATTCGAAGGTGAACGATACAAGTCGCTGACTGCGGTTGCCAAAGCGATCACCGGGAAACACTGGAACGGCTTTCATTTCTTCGGTTTGCGGAGTTGTAAGAAATGAGCAAACCGGAAAAGTCATTAACCAAGGTTGTTCGCTGCGCTGTTTACACCAGGAAGTCCACAAGCGAAGGACTGGATATGGAGTTCTCGAGCCTTGATGCCCAGCGCGAGGCCGGTGAATCGTATGTCAAAAGCCAGCAATCCGAAGGGTGGATCTGCCTTGAAGAGAAGTTCGACGATGGCGGATTCACCGGCGCGAATATGGACCGACCTGCACTCGCCCGACTGATAAAGGATATCGAGGCGAGAAAGATCGACTGCGTTATTGTTTACAAGGTGGATAGATTGAGCCGAAGCCTGCTCGATTTTGGAAGGCTGATGGAGAAGTTCGACAAACATCAGGTTTCGTTCGTCAGCGTGACCCAGAGCTTCAATACCGGCAATTCGATGGGCCGATTAATGCTCAACGTATTGTTGAGTTTCGCGCAGTTTGAAAGGGAAATCATCTCCGAACGAACCCGGGACAAGATCGCCGCTACGAGGAGAAAAGGAAAATGGGCTGGCGGAATGCCTGTACTCGGATACACAGTACTCGATACCAAACTGGTCGTTGATGGCGACGAGGCCAGCGCAGTCCGGGAGATCTTTCAGTTGTACCTTGAGCATAAATCACTGCTCACCGTTGCCCGGTTACTCAACAAACGGGGATGGCGTACCAAGCAATGGCTTACCAAGCGTGGAATAACCCGTGGCGGGAGAGAGTACGACAAGGCCAATCTGTACCAGCTTCTGACCAATGTGGTCTATATCGGAAGAGTCCGATACAAGGACGAAATCCACGATGGTGATCTTGCGCGCGGCATGAAACGCGCTGGCACGGGGGAAGATTCGCGAGTTGCTGGCTCACCCGGCCGAGCAGCGGCTATGGATGGAGTGGTTGCTAGTGTCAAGTAACGAAGCCGGTCTGCCCCAAACATCAACGCGCTTTTGCCGTCGGGAAATGCGCCTACAATTCGCGTGCGACGGCGAATCTCTCGCATGATGCGCTCCAATGGATTGTTCGTGCGGATGCGAATCCAGTGGTAGTGGATGCTTACGGTTCGGGGCCTGCCCCCTTTGCTTCCGTCCTTGTTTCTTTCGCTTCGTTATCCCGTCGATTTCTTTCTCGTAGTTGTTCGCTTCCAAACAAGACCGGAGAAAATGAACAACCAACCGATGTCAGCAGCCAAAACAAACGGTAACAATAAATACCAGTGATCGATTTCAATTCGCAGCAAATAAATCGCCATGCAACCCAATAGTCCAGCGAAAAGTGGCAGCACGTACGAACACTTGACGTGCCTACGTTTTTGACGGACGTAAATTATCCAATTTGCGGTCATCAAAAACACTGATCCTATCCCAATTGAAACCGCTAACAGGTTGTGAAATAACCAGCTCATTTGATAAACAATCCAAGACAATCTACCTTACCGTTCAACTGTTTTGATAATTCGCTGTCCCAAGCAGCCTTTCCATTTTTCCCAACCAGGAGGCCATTCTAACTGGACAGCGCCAGGTTCTGGGGTTTGATTCTGGTTGCTGTCGCTGCGGTTCCATGCGGTGACACGGTTCTCGGTATCGTAGCCATTACTACCGGTCGAGAAACCAAAACCAGTGAGCGACGAATTGGTGATCGTTTCAGCCGTCTTGTTCCTGTTCGCATCCCAGGTGTAGGCATAGGTCCCAACTTTGTCCGTTCCGGGATTGGTGGTAGCGATGCTGGCAAGGAGATTGTCCTTGTTCGAGCCGGAGACTCGATAGTTCCATGTCGTCACCGCGCCGTTGCTGTAAGTGCGCGTGGAAAGTCGTCCGCCAATATCGTAAGTCCGGGTGTCGATCACCGCGCTGTTGTACTTGAGCTGATTCAATTGGCTGCGGTTAGCATAAGTCCGTTCGACTTGCGTTCCGTCGGGGTAGATATATTTATTGATTCGGTTCAGTGTATCGTACTCGCGCGTCGTCGAGTAAGTCTGTCCCGCGATCGTCAGCCCTTCGGTTGCCAATCGTCCAGTCGAGCCGTAAGACATCGAGACGCTGTTTACATAGCGGCCAGAAGTGGCAAAAGTCATCGGATTGGCGGCATCGAACAGGAACGTATCGCTGTCGGTGATCGTGCCCGATGGAGAATTGGCGGCGGTCCGACTATAGATGTCGTTTACCCAGACGGTACGACCAACAGGGCACATATTGATCCGATTCCTTGAAACAACACCCCGATCGCGAAATGTCTCAGTACAGCGGACTTTCACCGACCGTCAAGTGGCAACATCACTTGACGACTGAATCCAAAAACAAAAGCTGCTGCCTACAGCATTTTCCGCTTTATCTATGACAAATCGCATCCGTTTTTCGAGTTCGTCGCCGGACACGTTCCAAGTCAAGATCTGTACCTTACCGTCGATTTCACGCGCATCACCGACAACTATTACGTGACAGCGTTCAAGTTCCTTTACAGCTGCCACTACAATATCCGATACGTCTGCGACTTTAAGTCTCGGATACGCATCGCGAACAATTTGACGCAACCACCCAAAGTGCAGAATATCATCGGCGATGTCCGACAATATTGCTTCGAGGACATCCAGCGGGCAGCTCATATCGGTTCGGGCCAGTACCCATTGGTCAATTGGAGACAATCGTTGATCTTCGGGCCACAAAGTAAGGCTAACCAGCGTCGCCAAGGAATTCAACACATTCAAAACGTTTCTGCAGAACTTCATTTGCTCAAAAAGCATAGGCTCGCGGACGACCTCCCAGGGGACTGCAAGCTACTTTTGGAATGAACGGTTGCCATCTCGAACTCCTTTCGAAGTGCAATTGACCAAATCATTCAATTTCGACAAAGATTGATTTACAGGGTTTTTGAAACCGGCTCTAGTTAGGCTTAACTGCCCAAACGGGTATGTTTATCGTGGCTCGGATGAACCAGGTGGACCAACCGCTAATGTCAAAAAATACCCGCGGAAAATTGTACTTTAAGCTCAAAGTTATCGACGTTTGTAACGGAGATAAAGTGGTGAAGACTAGCTCCACAATTACGGTTTCATTTGATCATCAGGACGAGTCAGTACAATGAACAATTCGAAGTTACGAATATTGTCGTGTTTTTCGGCGCAACTTTTTTCTTGCGTCTGTCTATTTGGTCAAAATGATCTGTCGATGGTTGCGAGAATTGATGGGGCCTCGTTAAGTGTTGTTTGTACCAACAACACTGGACGTGATTTAACGCTATTTAAACCCGGAAGCATTTGGGGTGATGGGCAGTTTTATCTTGTCCTCAACAACACCGAAACCGGCGAACTATTCGTCAGTCGTTATGGGCAACGTGTATATGGCAGACATGTGCCAATGACCCAATTAGTTCCGAATAAGCAAAGCGTGGAGTTTCGGTTCGACTTGAGAGACAGAGGATGGAGCCATTTCGACTCCTTACAGAATAGTCGATTTGAAGTAGAGTCAGTGATGATGAGTCCTGATATTGACGAAGAGGCAATTTCAAGAGATGTTTTTCTAGATCGACTTTGTTACCGTTTTGCGGATATCGACGAATGAACAATGGTCCGTCGCGGTAGTGTTCGCCTGCAACGCATAGAGTCAATCCGGAAAAATTTTCCTGCATTTTGAGGGATTGTGTGGCGGGGCTTCTCATCAATGCTTTCGACAAGGGGCTCAGGCCAATACTCCTGCTTGTCAAATTGGGCTGTTAACCGCAACGGCTGATTTTCGCCGAGAGTCAGAGAGTTTGGGGAAGAAGTGGGGCGGCGAACCGCACGCGTCCCAAAAGTGAGCATCGGGTGAGCGCTCTCTGTTTTGAGCCAGTCATCAGACGACCCGCGAATAACCGGCGTAAAACGCCAAACGCCCGGCGGCCACTCTCCTGGCGTCGGGCGTTAACTGGCGGGTCGTTTTGTTTCGACGAAAAGAAAGGAGCGCACCC
>JANNYC010000075.1:0-1638 GCA_031409895.1 Planctomycetota bacterium | reverse complement strand
CGTCTTTAATCAAATTCCACTGTTTGTCCGTCAAGCGATTCCGTGCCATGATAGTCCGTCCTTGTAAAACAAAAATCGAAAAACAAAGTTTCGCATTTTTCGATTCGTCAATACAATACGAGTTTTCTGACATAGCCTAGTTGTTGGTCTTTCGACATCTCCTATTACCTCCGCTATTCGGCCTAAATCTGGCCTTTTCCAAAAGCTGTATATTCCGAGAGTTCCGGGAATACACAGCACGCAGGAATAAAACGATGTGCAGCATCCAGCATATTCCAGGACTCTAACTGTATTCGCCAAGGCGCATCCAGCCGGAAGAAGTGCCATTACTCGGGAGAAAGACTTGACACGCCTAGCCGTCACGATGAAAATTCGACTTCATCAGCGCTCTGAATATCCAGTGTGGATATGCAGCACGTTGTATAATAATTGTTCGTCAGCACCAAGGAACGACAGGCTTTGACCACAATCCCCGTTACGATTGAATGGTCTAGACGACAAGAAGAGTTCACAGACAACCGGTACTCGCGCGTTCATCGATGGATTTTTGACGGGGGCGCTGAGATTCGAGCGTCGTCGTCGCCGCAGTTTGTTCCCGTACCGATGTCTGACGCTTCTGCTGTGGATCCAGAAGAAGCATTTGTGGCCTCATTGTCTAGTTGCCATATGCTGTGGTTTCTGTCGATTGCCGCGAAAAGAGGTTTTCGTGTAAATACATATCTCGACCACGCGGTCGGCGAAATGGGGAAGAACGAAAATGGAAAACTCGTTATGATTACAGTACGACTTCGTCCTGCCGTGGAATGGGATGCTCCGACCCCAAGTGATGTTGTGATCGCAGAGATGCACCGTGCCGCTCACGATGAATGTTTTATCGCGAATTCAGTTCATACAAACGTACTTATCGAGCCCGAATGTAGCTGACGAACAAATAAGGATTTGACTTCGCGAGTCTTCGAGCCGAAGTTCAAGTCATCTGTTCAAGAAGCCCGGTGATGGTCGGTTGCCGAGAGGCTTATGGGGTTTGCTTCGGGCGGCTTGGGTAGTTTCGCAGAGTTTCCAGCGGCCGACGGTCGCGGGAGAGAACCGCACGACCAGAGTTGACGCAAGTGAGGTGCGTTTTCAGGTGAACGGGATGTTGTTTCCGGTCGGAAATCAACGAATTTTCGTGGTCAGCGCAGGCTTTCAGCGGACGTTTGACTGAAAGCGTTTTGAAACCGGCTACAAGTTGTTTGGGAGTATTCATCGGCTTCATCCGCTGTCCAAAAAAGCAATGCTGTGCTCGATCAGTGTGTGTTCGACCAGCGTGCGGCAGTTGATGTTCACGATCCGAATGATTGGCATGGCTGCGCCGCACTCGGCGCACCTGGGCGGCTGGCGTTGAATCGGATCGGCTTGCGGCGCGTAGCCGCTGCCGAGCCAGAACGGCCAGCCCAGGAACAGCCACACCAGCCAGCGCACCATGTCCAGATCCATTCGCGAGTTGGGACTCAGGCGGGGGAAAGGGGTCAGGTCTCTTTACGAGGGTCTTTGATCGTGCTATGATCGGTAAATGCCACGACCACCCCGAGCCGACGAAGCGGGCGGACTGTATCACGCTCTCAATCGCGGTAACTTGCGCGCGACGATCTTTCATAA
>JANNYC010000074.1:0-22507 GCA_031409895.1 Planctomycetota bacterium | reverse complement strand
AACAATGACGCCATCGATGCGATGATGCCAATTCCAGGGAGGTACGAAAGAATGGCGAGCGCGAAACTGGTGGCAAAGCAAACGATCATTAACAACAGACCTTGTTTGGCGTGCCACAAAATGTACGGATCGTTTTTGCGCACAAAATACGGGATTAGCGCGAAAATTCCGAAATAGCTTAGGATGCACATCAACGTGTCGGGAGTGTTTGGCGAGTTCGGTTTTGATTGACTCATTGGTTGGCCTCTAAATGAAGTGGTTGAGTTTCGAATAGACTCGGCGATTGCGCCTGAACTGAACGTGAGCTTTCGCGACGCGACGGCTTGAAAACACTTGCGTCTGAGGTGCCGGTCATCGGAATCATTGGACAACTCCGCAAGCCGCAACTACCGATACGATATCCACTATTCCAAACCCAGGAAGTCCCCATGAAAGACACGATCGTCCAACCCTATCTTTTCTTCGGCGGTCGCTGCGAAGAGGCGATTGAATTCTACCGGGCCGCGATTGGCGCGCAGGTGGATATGGCGATGCTCTTCAAGGACAGTCCTCAACCCGTTCCTCCAGGCGTGCTTCAAGACGGTTTTGAAAGCAAAGTCATGCACGCCAGTTTCCGAATCGGCGGAACGACGCTCATGGCTTCGGACGGGTGCAAAGAAGGATCGAGCTACAGCGGCTTTTCACTTTCACTCAGCGTAGCGACGGAAGCCGAAGCCGAGCGTGCCTTCGCCGCGCTCGCCAACGGTGGCAAAGTAACGATGCCGCTGGCCAAAACATTCTGGTCGCCTCGCTACGGCATGCTCACGGATCGCTTTGGAATCGACTGGATGGTTATTGTAGAGTCTGAACCGCCCAAATGATGCGTGAAATGGCCTGATTACTCGCCCGGTTAGTTTAGACCCCGACCCCTTCCCAAACCGCGAATTTACATGGATTCTTTAGAGCAAAAAACAAGCAAAGGAGTCGACTACTAAACATGGATGCAAATCGAGTCTATCAGGGCGATACGTTCGAGCTTCTCCAGGACGTGCCCGATGAGTCCGTCGATCTGGTCATCTGCGACGGACCGTATGGCGTTACGACAAACTCGTGGGACCGGGTGGGAAATATACAGCAGTTCAACCTCGATTTGATCAAGCGTTTCTCGCTCAAGCTTAAGGACGGCGGCACACTCTATCTATTCGGTAAGCCAGACAGCATCGATTTCATCGATTATCGGCCTTACCTGACATTGCGGTCTCGAATCGTCTGGTATCAACCCAGTCGGCTTGCTCAGGGCAGGATTAACTTCACAAACAACTACGACACAATTTGCTATTTCGTAAAGGGCGCTCGTCCGGCGACCTACAATCTTGACGACATTCGAGTTCCACAATTAGTTGAATTGGAACATCGCTTGCGCTGCGAACGCGTTCCCTCAGTCACCAACGGCCAATACGGCAAGACTAAGTTCAACGACAACGGCAAGAATCCTGGCGATGTGTGGGGAGACATCAAGCAGTTGACTTACAAATCCAAAGAACTCGTATCGCGTGAAGTCCTCAACACGATTCAGAAACCACTCAAACTAATGGATCGCTTGGTAGCGGCAAGTTCAAATCCAAGTGACTTGGTTCTTGATCCGTTTTGCGGCGTTGGCACGGCATTGGTCGCCTGTGAGAGGCTGGGACGTCGGTACATCGGATTTGAAGCCAATCCGAGATTTGTAGAACTAACTTTGGCACGGCTCCATGCGGCCGAGGCAGAGCAGGCTTCGAAGCTTTTCTAATCATGGCCAAAGAGATCATTCGCCGGATCATCGAACTCGTTGTCAAAGCGCAGGAATTGGCGCGTTCCATTGGCATCGGAAATCTTTTGCAGCCAGGACTCGTCAAGGAAATGATCATTGCCGATGTTCTCGGACACAAGGTAATCAGTTCAAAACGAGATGCCGATGCGTGCGATCCAAGCGATTCGTCAATCAAGTACGAGTATTTGTCGTGCAAGGAAGGGGGCTCCGGCCAGCTTGATCGCATGTACAAGGAGCCGCCAGACAAGCGAGCCGAATCCCTCGCGCGAATCATCCGGAATCGCAAAGTGTACTTTGCAATATTCTACAAGGACAACCAGATTAACTTGAAATCGATCTATGAACTTGATCCAACGGATGTGCTTGAAGAGACGAACCGTCAGTTGGATCGAAGCAAGAATGCAATTTCGCACGTCAGCTTTCCAATCCTTTGGGCAATTGAAAATGGGAAGCTTGTGTACGAGGATCAGAAGGGCAGTTAATTGGGTATTCACGCGCCCGGTCAGCTTACAAAACTGACCCCAAAAAAAACGGACGAGGATGGAATCGTTTGGCGGCCTCTATCATGTACCTGTTCTTCGACACGGAAACTTCTGGCTTACCAAAGCGGTGGGACGCGCCAGTATCCGACCTTCGCAACTGGCCGAGACTCGTTCAAATCGCATGGATTACTTGTGATTCGGCTCAACATTCACCTGAACCAGAGGTCCAACTAATTCGACCAGAAGGGTTCACGATCTCCAGCGGTGCGTTCCAACAGCATGGCATTTCCACGCAATTTGCCATCGACAACGGCGTTCCGTTGAAGCCGGTTCTCGACTCCTTTTTTAATGCCGTGCAATCTGCCGATGTCCTTGTCGGCCATAACTTCGCCTTCGACGCGAACATCGTGGGTGCCGAATTCATTAGGGCAGGGATGATCAATCTGATTCCGACCAAGGCATCTCAATGCACCATGAAGGGAACCACTGACTTTTGTAAGTTGCCAGGCAGCTATGGCTATAAATGGCCGACTCTGATTGAACTTCATCAGAAACTTTTCAAGACTAAATTCGAGGACTCGCATGATGCGGCGGCCGATTGCTTGGCCTGCATGACGTGTTTTTTTCGTCTCAAGGAATTGCGAGTCATGCCCTGACGCATCCACCTGTATGCGTACACTAGTGCTTTGGTCCGTTTTGATTTTAGAATCAGCCGCAGTGCGCTAGCACCCGGTTTCGGCGGAAAAAACCGGACGCTAGCGCGTTCCGGCTAACTCAGCCAATCTTAATTCTTAATCGGAACAAAGCACTAGGCGAAGCCTCCAGCGATTCAACCTGTTTTACCTCGTGTGCTCCAGAATCAGCGGTCACGCCGAAACCGATTAGAGTTAATTACCTCCGTCCCATGTTGACGCTTGGAAACAAGGAATTGGCCGAAGCCTAACGCGCGAGTTTTGAAGTTGCGCAGTTCTTGTTCCTTCTCCATCAAAATCAACGGGCTTTGCCGTTGATTTTGGGGGAGAAGGTTAGGATGAGGGGGCTGCACTCGGCGTTGCGAAATCGCGGCCCCTCACCCTGGCCCTCTCCCCAACACGACGTGAAATCACATCGTGTTGGGGAGAGGGAACTTAAAATGCGCAACATCAAAGCGCGCGAGCGAAGCGGTACCGGGCAGGATTCTTCGATTGAAGCGCTGAAGCGTGCCGACGACTTCGGCACAATTCTTCGCTAGCGCTTCAGGCTTCAAACGAAAATCGTTGGTTGACAATTGGCTAATTCGAGGAATTAGGCTTTATCATCGTCGACTCCATGTTGGTCATGGCTTGGTGGCTCATGCGGTCGGCGAATTGTTGTAGGGTGGCTAGCTGCGGATCGTCGGCTGATTGGAAGCTGGACTTTTCCGCGACTAACAGTTGCAATAATAAGCCGAGGATTCCGCTCGCTGCTTGAGGGCTTTCACCGTTGGAAGCACCGGCGACGAAAACTCGCTCCGGAACTAGCGGCTGTTGGCTGCTGGCCAACCGGCGAGCAACTTCTTGAATCGCATACAAGCGCGGATCGCCGTACGAACTGACTTTGCGCATCAGCACGGCGGCTTCGGATAAGCCGACTTGCATGATCTTTTGGCTTTCACCTCGGCCGGCAAGCATTCGCTCGCGGCTGTCGGCTTCGGCCAATAAGACTTTGCGTTCGGCTTCTCGGCGCGAGCATTCCAGATTGGCATCTGCCAAAACGATCGTCTGCTCGGCTTGTTTTCGCGAGCGGGCCAATTCGGCTTCGCCTTGGCTTGAGGCAATTCGAGCCTGAACCTCCGCGTTGGTCAACGCAGTTTGCATTTCGGCTTGGGCCTCGGCGGCTTTCAGTTCCTGCAATTTCTCAGCGGCGACTTTGCGCCGTTCGAAAGTCTCCAACTGCTCGGACGACAATTGCCTTTGACGAAGTTGTTCCAACAGCGTTTCGATCTTGTCGTCGCCCGGCTGGTTGGTCGGTTTGCCGATCAGTACGTCGACGCATTCGATATCGAACGCGCGAAATTTTTCGCGCAAGGCTTCGCGCGCTTCCTGTTGGATCAAGTCGCGTTCGTGCAGAAGGCCCAGCATCGTCTTCTTGTGAGCGACGTCTCGAAAGAACGCGCTTAACATTGGGTCGATCGTCTGCGTGATCAACTTCTTCACGTCGCCGAAACGCTGAATCACGCTCGGCGCACGTTCGTAGTCGATATGCACGACCACGCTCAACGGCAACAACGGCTCGTAAGCGTCTTTGGTCACCAAGTCGATGGACCGCAGACTCTCGTCGTACTTATGGGCTTCCGTTCGTCCGGTAATCCAATGCAAGACAAAGTTCGTCGTTGGCACCATGACGATGCTGCCGGCATAAGCATTGAAGGCGTATTTGCCTGGACCCAACGGCTTTTCCCACACGCCTTTCTCTCCATGTGCGACTTGCTCGCCGTGGCGAAAGCTCTTTCCAGAGACGTCGTCGCCGTGCCGCCCGATGTAGCTGACGACAACACCAACGTATCCGATTGGAACAACCGTTTTCGGAATCATCTCGACCGTGGCAAACCATCGGTTGATGAAATACGTACCGTCGGTAAGCGTCTGGTATTGCCGACCGCGCCGGCCGGACGCAAGCAAAAACGCTTCGGCGTCCTGGAAGTTATTGTGAAAATGGGGCTGATCAATATCGCTCCCCACGATCGGTGCGATGATCTCATTCGGCGGCAGCGACGGGCCGTCGTGAACCGTTACGATCCCGATTGAATCGACCAAGGTGGGCTGCTCTGGCGT
This sequence comes from Planctomycetota bacterium, assembly GCA_031409895.1. GTDB lineage: Bacteria > Planctomycetota > Planctomycetia > Pirellulales > Pirellulaceae > JANMEB01. The sequence continues at coordinate 17,444 of JANNYC010000074.1, read as the reverse complement.
GTGGGAGTTGTCAAAGTGCATTGGAGCGCCGACGATCAACGGCGAAAAACCACCGATGGATTTCAGGTCGTTGTGAAATTGCTGAATCGAATCAAATTCTTTTTTGGTTTGAATCGCGTCCAAGGAAAACACTTTTTCGTCGGTGATCACAACGAACATCGCCACGTTAATCGCGTAAACGCCTTCGCGCAGGATCGCCCGTTGCCGCCCGCGTTGGCCGGCTTGTACGTTCGACGGTGCTTTCGGATCGGACGCAAAAAACGCCCGCGTGTCTTGGAAATGGTTGCATTCGACCGAACGACCGAGCGTCTGGCTTGGCGAAAGCGGTTGACCGTCTCGCGCATAGACGTAACCGAGCTTGCCTTGCGAAATTGTTACCAACGGCACTCGGTGGATTCGGTATTGCCAAAGCCAATAGCCAAAGTGAATACCACCGCGCAGCAACTCCGCTTGAAAACCCGCTTCGCTGCCCAGCGCAATGATGTGACCATCCGTCACCGAACCGGCGGTCGACCATAGTTTTTCGACGACGCCAACGGCGTTGTTCGGAATGTAGCAAAAGCAGACTCGCAGCGCGATCAAAATTAATAGGGCCGCGCCCGAAATGCCCAATGCGATTGGAAGCCAATTGGCAGTCGCCTCCAACTGCGAAAGAAAAATAGACTCAGTCATCAAAAGTGTCATCAACATTGCAATACCTCCGCGCGTGGGACAATCGCTCAATGGCCTTGATCGCAAGTTGCGTACCGCGAGCGCAAAGCGTATTTAGCTTGGCACCGCGACGCTGCAACAGATGCTAAGGCGTGGCAAATGAATTGCCTGCAACAGCAACGGCTTAAAGCCGAATGGCCATTGAAGTGACCCACAGAACATTGCGCCAGCAGACTTTGTTGGAACTGCTTTCCATAATCGCGAGAACATCTCGCGATAGGCCGACGAGGTTAGCTGACGGGCGAGGACTTGGAACAAATCCCGGCAAATCGATTTGCCTGAGCCCCGGTGGCGAAAAACGCTTCACGTCTTTTGCCACATTTGGTTCCCCCGTTCGCGCTCGTTTTTCGAACGCGATTAGGCGGCGAATGGCGTTCATTGTAATCGTGTTTTCGAATACCGGACGCCTGCAAGTCGTATGCCGAATCACAAGTGGTGGATTCCATGCGACTTGTGGCGACAAAAATCTGGCAGTTGTGTATTGCCGGCTATTTTTGTCGACCCGCTTGTGTGAGAAACTAGCGACTGCTTTTTTGTTTAACCCGCGAAGCGGCTGGCGGTAGGACCTGGTGAAACTCTGCTAACTGGCACGCAGCGACTATCGGCTCGGCCAGCGGCTGCGCCGGTTAAACAATCGGTCGGCGGCATCACAGGCTGGGCCAGAATACTCGCGCCGTTTATGCGTCGTCCTTTGGTCGGGGTTTCCCAAGCATAGATCGAGCGGCTATCGTATTGCATCATTCGATTGGCTTTTGTGACGGCAACTGACTCAATAACGTAGCGAGCGAAACTTCATGGCGACTTCGAAACTTACAAGGACGCAGTGGTTGATTTGTATCATCGCGGCGATCGGATTTGCGTTTGACATCTACGAATTGCTGATGTTGCCGCTCATTCTCAAGTCGGCAATTGCCGCGCTCAGTGGTCCGCTCGTCGATCAGTTGGTGGCCGGAGGAATGCCCAAGCCCGAGGCGATGGCTTCATTCGCGCCCGGTGGAGAAAATTACACACGCTGGGCTCGCGTGCTATTCTTTGTACCTGCATTGGCGGGCGGAATTTTTGGTTTGTTGGGGGGCTACCTGACCGATCGGCTCGGACGGCGACGCGTTTTGACGTGGAGCATTCTGCTATACGCTTTTTCGGCAATGGCGGCGGGCTACAGCACCAGTTTGTATATGTTGCTGTTCTTTCGATGTTTGGTATTCATTGGCGTCTGCGTCGAATTTGTGGCGGCGGTGGCTTGGTTGGCGGAACTTTTCCCCGAACACGAGCGGCGCGAAAAGATATTGGGGTTTACCCAAGCATTTTCTTCACTCGGCGGACTGCTCGTCGGTTTCGCAAATTATCTAGCTGGTACTTGGGCGACCAGCTTGCCTGTGATCCAAGGTGGTCACGAGGCTTGGCGATACACGTTGATCAGCGGAGTGATTCCGGCTCTGCCCCTAATCCTCATTCGTCCATTTTTGCCCGAATCACCCGCTTGGTTGAGCAAGCGCCAAGCAGGCACCTTGAGTCGTCCGAGCATCGGCCAATTATTTAGTCCGGCGCTGGCCCGCACCACGATCGTTACAACTTTGATGTTTGCAGCAAGTTACGGCATTGCCTTCGGTGCGATTCAACAGTTGCCGCAAATTCTCAATGGGCACGTGGAAATAAAAGCGGCCGGCGACGCTGTAGCTAAGAAATTAGCGGAATCTTCTGCCGAAAAAGTTCCCGAACCAAAACTGAAACAAGCCGCTGGTAACGCCCGCGACAAAGCAATCGCCGAAGTCACGATTTGGCAGGAAGTCGGCGGGCTCGCCGGACGCCTTGTGTTCGCACTCGTCGCAGTCGGCATCGTAAGTTGCCGAACGCAGCTTCGAATGTTCCAGCTTCCCGCGCTGATTATCGTGCCATTGTTATTCGTATGGGTGAGCCGTTCGCTTAACAACGCAGATTCACTATTGTGGATCAAGCTGGGAATTTTCGCCGCTGGCTTTTTCACCGTCGCCCAATTTAGTTTTTGGGGCAATTACATTCCGCGCGTTTTTCCGCTGCACTTGCGCGGCACGGGCGAAAGCTTTGCGGCCAATATTGGCGGCCGAGTTTTGGGAACGGCTGCCGCGTGGCTGACGCTCAGTTTTTCTACGGCCAAGCCACCGGACCCAGCCAAGATCGCTTTTGTCGGCGCGATTGTCGCCGGCGCGTATTGTCTGGTCGGAGTAATCCTTGCGTTTTGGTTGAAAGAGCCGGGCCGCGAAACGCTGGATCAACCGAATAGGCAACAGGTTTGAGGCAACAGGTTTGAGGCGACAGGCTTGAGGGTAGCAATCTACCATCGCGAGTCGGTAGTTTCGACGAATACGCTTTCGAAAGTATCATGCGGCACAGGCCATATTTTTCATCACTCATTCGTGAACTCTCTCAGCATAACTGACAACAGTTCCATCGGCAGGCCGACGACGTTGCTGGGGCTTCCGTTGACGATGCGAACCCAATCGATTCCGTCCTGGTAGCCGAATGCGCCAGCTTTTCCGCGCCACAAACCGCTTTCCAAATACGTTTCGATTTCCTCGTTGCTCAGCGAAGTCATTTCCAAAGTTGTCACGTCAATCGCCGTACGCCGCAGGCCACTGGGGAGTTGCCACAGGCAAATGCCCGTCAACACGCGGTGAATTTTTCCGCGCAATTGTTTCAAGATTTGACGAGCGTGATCTCGGTCATCGGGCTTGCCAAGAATTTGACCAACGCACTCGGCGACGGTATCCGCCGCGAGAATAAGCGGCGAATTCGCGTATTGCAACAGCTCGGCAACATGACTGGCCTTTTCGGTCGCCAAGCGCGCGACGAGATGCTCTGCCGATTCGCCCGGTCGCGGCCCGCTTTCGCACGTCGGATCGGGCGCGACCACGTCGAACAAATAGCCCGCCTCGGTGAGCAATTCGCGACGGCGCGGCGAGTTACTGGCTAAAATGAGTTGCGGTGGTTGGTGGCGCGGCATGGCAATTACAGATTAGCGAAGTGAAATCGATGAAGCCTGAGTTGACGGTCTTGTACGAAGATAATCACTTGTTGGTCGTCGACAAACCAGCCGGGCTGGCGACAGTCGGAGTTAGTCCGACTGAAAATAGTTTGGCGAAGATGGCTAAAGAATACATCAAACAAAAGTACCGCAAACCCGGCAACGTATTTGTCGGCGTCGTGAGCCGCTTGGATTCGATGGTCTCCGGCGTGATTGTTCTCGCGAGAACGTCGAAAGCCGCCGCGCGATTGTCCGAGCAATTTCGCACGAGAGAAATCGTGAAGCGTTATTGGGCGATAGTCGAAGGTCGAGTCGAACCGGATGAAGGCACGTTGATCGATCACCTCATCAAAGACGATACGGCTCGACGGATGCGAGTTACGGCTAGCGGTGGGCAACGATCAGAGCTGCGCTACCGAGTGCTGAGTCGGTTTCAGAACCAAACGCTTTTGGAAATCGAATTGTTGACTGGGCGCAAGCATCAGATTCGAGCGCAGTTAAGTGGTCGCGGTTGGCTGATCATGGGGGACCGAAAATATGCGAGTCGGCAGCCGTTTTCGACCGGAATCGGACTTCACTCCGTGGCATTAAGATTCAGCCATCCGACCCTAAAGACGGCGATTGCCTTTCGCTGCCGCCCGCCCGCCTGTTGGAACTTGGCTCATTTCAAAGTCGATTTTGAGAGTTGCTCTATTAACTTGGAATGATGATCGACCTATTTGTCGCAAATCGCCGAGCGATTGTGTAAATTGGAGTTGTTTGCCAACTCTCTTTTTCAGCCGTCAAGGAATACTTTGTCTTCCAAAAAATCCACCTTTCGCGATTATGCACTCCTCAGCGGGTTGGTCACCGGAGACCAACTCGATGAAGCGGCTTTGCGCGCCAAGCAAAAAAACGATGCGGTGAAAAATGCGGCGACGGAAATCTCGGATCGTGATCTGGCCTCGATGATGGTTGCGCTGGAGCATCTGACTGCTTACCAGGCCGATCAGCTTTTGGCGGGGAGGACCAAATTGACCTTGGGCCCCTACATCATTACCGACTGGATCGGGCAAGGTGGGATGGGCCAAGTCTTCAAAGCGGTCCACGAACTGATGGGCCGCGAAACGGCTGTGAAAGTTCTTCCGTTGCATAAATCGAATTCCGACTCGATCGAAAACTTCCGACGCGAAATTCGCACACAAGCTCAATTGGATCACCCGAATTTGGTACGCGCTTACGACGCGGGCGTCGACAAAAATGTTCACTATCTCGTTGTGGAATACGTCGAGGGGACTGACTTGCGACGTTTGATCCGCAACAAAGGAATGGTTTCCGTGCAGCAGGCGGCCAGCATTATCAAACAAGCTGCAGAAGGTCTTGAACACGCACATTCACGCGGACTGATTCATCGCGACATCAAACCGGGAAACATTTTGGTGACCACGTCAGGAATTGCCAAAGTCTCCGACCTGGGCCTGGCCGGTCACCTGAGTGATACCGCGTCGCGATCTGGCAAGATCGTGGGCACCGCCGATTATTTGGCTCCCGAACAAATTCGAAGTCCGCTCGATGTTTCGAAAGTCGCCGATATTTACGCTCTGGGTTGCACCCTGTACTACGCGATCACTGGCAAAGTTCCGTTTCCAGGCGGAAGTACCAAAAGCAAAGCACGGCGTCATCTCGAAGAGACTCCTTGGCACCCGCGGCGTTTCAATCCTGAAATCAGCGACGAGTTCGTCGACTTGATCAGCGACATGATGGAGAAAGATCCGCGACAACGAATTCAATCTGCAGCGGAAGTTGCCGAACGATTGGCTCCGTGGGCCGCGGACCAAAGCCTCATGCTTGACGCTAAGGAAACGCGATCGCGCTGGTCGACTCCAACTCGGTCCTCCGATGGCGACCAAGACACCGATCCGGCTGCTAGTCAAAATTCAGATGCGGCGATTTCCGACAGTACTGGAAGCGAATCCGACAACATGCGAACTGGTTCGGGCGCGATTGGCGATGCGTCTGAACTTAAACTGCGCCCGCCCACGGTCGCGGGTCCCCCCACGCCACCGCCCCCCGTTTCCGTCGTCGAACAATTCGCCCAAGCCAAGCGATTGCGAAGTGACGAGCCACGTCTTTCGCTAACTTGGGTCGTCATCATCGGAATGGCCTGCATCGGAATCGGAACCTTGATCGGCTTGCTCATCGCATCAAGAGTTGCGTAGCGTCTGTCGATTCAGCAGTCCTGAGCGAAGCCCTTAATATTTCGCGAGGATTGGCGTTACAGCGGTTTGGACGCCGCCGGTGACGTGTACTTTTTGAGCCGAGTCGATGAAGACGTTGATTTCGCTGCGGACGCCGAATTCGCTCATGTAGATTCCGGGCTCAATCGAAAAACAAGTTTCCGGCAGGATGAGGCGACCGTCTTTGGTTTCCAGATCGTCGATGTGGGTTCCGTTGCCGTGCGTCTCTTGCCCGATGTTGTGCCCGGTTCGATGGATAAAGTACTGGCCATAACCCGCTTTTTCGATCACGTCCCGAGTCGCTCGATCGACTTGCCAGCCATACAACGGCTGCTTGGCGGCAAAGGCTGACTTGACCGTTTCGATTCCCGCGTCGCGGGCCGCAGCGACGATCGCGAAAATTTTCTCATACTTTTCCGGAACGGTCTCGCCGACGAAACCGACTCTAGTCAAGTCAGAATACACGGCACCGGGCTCTTCAAGTTTCGCCCACATGTCCAGCAGCACGAAATCGTCCGCCTTGATTTCGCTATCCGAGCCCTTTTGCGGCGCGTAGTGCGGATCGCCGCTGTGCGGCCCGACTCCGACGATCGGTGCGTGATACGTCGTCATTTTGTTTTTATGATAAAAGTCCATGACGAAATCTTGCACGTCGGTTTCTCGCAAAGTTTTTTTCGCTCGCACCCGATCGGCGATCAGCTTCCACGCCAAGTCAAACGCTTGTTGATTGAGTCGATCAGCGCGAAGATGCTGGTCCCACTGTTGCGGAGTCCAGCGCGATTCGAAATACGAAATCAAATCGCCGGACGAGACGACTTCAACGCCAAAGGACCGAATCATTTCAATCGTCCCCGCATCGACTTTGGAAACGTAGGGGTTCCCGTTGCGCGGCGAATATTCCATTGCGACTTTGGAAACGCCCGAGAGCAATTTCTTCACTCCGTCTTCCAACTCTTGCCAAGTGAGATAGATCGACTTGTCGCCCGGCAAGTGATCGAGCGCGGCGGATTCAATTCGGTGGACAAGTTTCTTCGCCGTTCCGTCGGCTCCGATGTAATAAAAAAAGCGGCGGGATTTGGCCTCAGATTCCGGAATGCCCAGGACTCGCAAGGCTAGTACGTTGGAGCCACGGAAATCGTACAACAGCCAACCCGGCAACCCGAATCGCGAAAGAACGGTTGTGACGGCCTTGAGATCAAACATGTTGTGCCCTTTGTCGATTGTCACGAATTTGCAACAGCGAAAACCGTTGCAAAATGAGGAACCTTTCAATGCGTTCAGCGGCTCCAAACCAACGAGGTATGCTCGTCGCGTCGGGGGATAGAGTATGATACAAAAGCAAACGCGGCACCGCGATAACCAGCGACGACCGAGTTCGTTTTGGCCATTGCCCCAAGCTTTCAAGTTCACTACATGCCTGAATTCTTGCGGTTAAAACAGCATCAAAATCAAATTAATCGGATTGGATTAAACATGTTCCGATCAATCGTTCTAGGTATGCCCGTGGCATTTTGTTTTTCGGCGGTCGTCTGCGCAACGTCCAGGCAAATAGATGACGCAGTCCCATTGCCTGTTCAAGCTGCTGCTCGAGCGTCGGTCGTTGAAGCCGCCCAAGACGAAACAAAACCCGATCCCGGCGACGAAGACGAAAAAGCTGTCGTCGAAACTGTTGAAAATAGTCAGCCAGCCAATCCACGCGAAATTCGACTCCATCTTTGGGACGGTAACGTGATTACGGGCGAGTTGGGAATCAACCAAGTCACCGTGCAAACCGAGTTTGGTGAACTTCAAGTCCCCGTCGAAAAGATCGTGAGCTTTCGCCCCGGGTTGGAAAGTTTTCCCGCGATGCGGGAGCGGATCGAAAAGCTGGTCGATGACCTCGGTTCCGACGACTACAAGACTCGCGAATCGGCCCACAAAGGTTTGCTTGCGATGGGAATGCAATTGCGACGCGAAATTTATCGTTTTGACGATGGCGGCAACGCGGAACGCAAACGGCACTTGGATGAAATTCGAAAAGAAGTCGAATCGATGGTGGAAGATTTGAGCGAGGATTCGGAATTCGAAGACGATGAAAATGCGGAGCTGATTCAAGGTGATGCGATCGCCACTCGCGATTTCGTCATCGTCGGAAAAATCTCGCAAAGCTCATTCGAAGTCTCCAGCAAATACGGCCCACTCACCGTGCAGCTTGGCGACGTGAAGTTCGCGGATCGGCAACAAGCGGGCAACGTCCAACGCCGGTCGACCGTGTCTGTGGCGGGCAAGAATTATGCACAATCAAACCCAAAATCGACCGAAATTCGTTTGAATCGCGGCGATCGAGTGACCATTCGCGCCGAAGGCCAAATTGCTATGAGCCCTTGGGGCGGCCAAGCCTCTGCATCGCCAGATGGCAACACCCAATATGGAAACTTCAACGGTCACGGCGGCGGCACGCTGTTGGCCTTGATCGGCGACGACGAAAAATACATCAAGGTCGGATCGAAGGCGACATTCACGGCTTCCAAGGCAGGGTTACTGAAACTTGGCGTGGCCATGCAAGCCGAGTATTGTAATGACAGTTATCAATTTCCCGGCGGTTACAAAGTCAAAATCGTCGTCGAAACAGCAGAGCCCAGCGAGTAGAGCTTGCGAACGGGTTGTCTCGGCTCCTTGATTTTCTTGGGTTGCGTCGAACGGATTGTATGGCGGCTACAATGGCCTATCGTCTTCCGGGTCCGCGAATCACGCGGGTAAGTTCGTCGCCGTCAAGCCAAACGACGTGACAATCCCGGCAGGAATCGATCACGATATTTCCCGGACCGCAATACGGATGGACATCCATCTTTTTCCAACACGCCGGACAATTCGCGGCGATCTCTAACGCGCTCGGTTCAATCGGAGTAGGCTGGTTGTCCGGGCCATCATAGATTTGTCGAAGGTGTTCGACGACTTCTCCAAACAATGCATTTTGGAGCATCACGCCGTGACATTTCGCACAAACAACGACTTTGGATTTGAGCAATTCGCCAAAAAACATCTCCGTCCCGCACCGCGGACAAGCAACCTCTGCTGGCCGGTCGGTAACGCTGATTGCATGGGATGAAGATTGCGAATTCGGGTCGCTCACTATTTTTTCGTCAGCCATGGATTGATCCAAAAAAGAATACTACTCTCTGCAAATATTCTCGAAACTTGACCGTGGTCGCCTAGGTTTTCTGAATGGCCCAAAAATACTTACACCAAATTTTGCGATAAAAAAACCCGTAATTAGGATGGCACGGCAGGATTTCGCCCGCAAGCAATAGATTCGCCAGCAGCGGCTGATTTAGGCGATATATTTTGTGCAACTTTTCTCATTTTGAAGCGATTTAATGTTGTAACTGCGAATTTTGGCGGCGATTTTCGCCCGAAAAACTTAACATTTTCCGAGTCGATCGCTTCGAATTGGTAGTCAGCGCTAAATTTAAAAAATTCCGCAGGAATTTCAGGGCGACGTCCACGAATATACTGGTGATTGACGGAGGAATGCCATGCACGTGCCAATACAGTTCCCAGACCAGATTTTTCAAGAGGCGATTCGCCTCACCGATAAATCCGCGCGACGGCGGTTCTTGAACGAATCCTGCCAAGGTGATATTGAGCTTCGAAAGAAAATCGAACAACGAATTGAGCAACACTTTTCCGGGCCAAGCGTCTTGAATGACACCACTGACGGACTAGCCGCCGACAGTGCAGTCTCGGGCGTGCCCACCGTTGGCTGTCGCATTGGTCCCTACGAATTGCTCGAAGAGATCGGCCACGGAGGAATGGGAGTCGTGTTCTTGGCTCAACAGTCCGAGCCGATCCTCCGCCGCGTCGCGCTCAAAATCATCAAAGTCGGCATGGATACGCGGCGGGTCGTGGCCCGTTTCGAATCCGAGCGGCAGACGATGGCCTTGATGGATCATCCGTCCATTACGAAAGTTCTCGACGCTGGCGCCACGGAGTCGGGACGTCCGTACTTTGTGATGGAGTTGGTCAAAGGCCTTCCGATCAACAAGTACTGTGATGTGCATCGAATGCCGATTCGCCGCCGACTAGATGTTTTTGTTCAGGTTTGCAATGCACTCGAACACGCGCATCAAAAAGGAATCATCCATCGCGACATCAAGCCAACGAACGTCATGGTCGTTGACCAAGACGGTGCGCCACTTCCTAAAATCATCGACTTTGGAATCGCCAAAGCGACCACGGAAATGAAGTCCGATCGAACGGCCACCTTAACGCGTGTCGGCGAGATGGTAGGCACGCCGCTTTATATGAGCCCCGAGCAAGCCAGCGACGGCGATGTCGACACTCGGTCGGATATTTATTCGCTCGGCGTCCTCCTGTATGAATTGCTGACCGGAACCACTCCGTTCCACGATCTCAGAAAAAACAGCATCCAGGATCTTCGCGAAGCCATTCGCCTAAATGATCCACCGACCGCCTCAAGCCGCGTAAGCAAATTGGGAGATACAACACGCGAAATTTGCGTCAATCGCGATACCGATGCACATGCATTGCGACGATCGATCCGTGGTGAATTGGATTGGATTTTGACCAAGTGCCTGGCCCGCGATCGAAATCTGCGCTATCAATCGGCAGGCGAACTCGCCCGCGAAATCAAACGCTTCATCAACGGCGAAGCTCTTGACGCCGCCGCACCGACGTTTTGGTACCGGACCAAAAAATTCGTGGGCAAGAACCGCACGATCGTCACCGTAACCGCCGCGGTCGCTTGCCTTTTAGCCTTTGTCAGCATCTTTTCGTCGTGGATGGCTGTTCACGCCAGCGCCTTAGCCCAGCGCGCGACGGACGCCGAAAAACTTGCCAACATTCGTTTGGAAGATGTTGAAAAGGAACGCGATCGTGCCATGGCTGCCGAAAAACGTTTAGCGCAACTGGAGCGCGAGCAACGCAATCGAGTCGCTATCCATCAAGCCGCCGCACTTCACAATGCGGATATGATGAAAAAATACTTGGTCAAAACGACTGACGGCACTGAAAAAGCAAACGTCTCGGGTGTACAAGTCATGTCTTTGGCGAAATTGCTTAAATCCGACCTCCCACCTTTGCCTGGCACTCCTTTCGCGTTAAATCAACCTCCGCCACGGCCACCGGTTCACGCGGCGATGCCGCATGACCCTTCGCACGCCAAAGTTTTTTCCGTAGTTGTCCCGAACCCAATTGCCAACGATCTGGAAATCGTTTGCGACGACGAAGGGGAATGCCAAGCTTCTGTTTTGAAATCGATCCTCAGTAAACAGAAAGAGGCCTTCGGCAACGATGATGTCATGCTTGCCGTGACGTTGAATTCGCTTGGCGAACTCATGTCGGAGCAAGAGAAATGGGGCGAGTCCGCCGAGTACTTTAATGAAGCGGTCGAAATCCTCAAAGACACCGCCGACGAACATCCCGAGCTCCTTAAAATCCGCGAAAACTTAACGAAAGTCCTTCAAAACCGTGGCGACATCAAACAAGCCATCGTCGAACTGCAAGCCGCCAGAAAGGCCCTGAGCGACATAGATTTGCAAAGAGACTTGCGCACGATCTGGGACAAAGTCAAAAAGGGACTTGATACAAAGGCCCAACAAGACCAATAGACGAGCCCCCTTTGTTAGGGCCACGCCCTCGCGTTTCAAAACTCATTGCACAACCGAGCGGAATTCAAACCCAGTCCAAATTCTAAAACTCGCGTTCCGCCGGATCGTTGCCGTTGGTCGTTGTTAATGCTTTGAGAATTTTCGGGTCGATTTTCTTGGGAACCGTGAAAGTCGATGCGTCGGTCGCCGTCATCACCTATTCACGAGAACAGCTTCGGTTACGGCCAGAGGCCCGGCGAGCGGGCCAGAGTCAAACATAACGACCAGTTTCAACTGCGAATCCGCAAGCTGCTGGGGCACACGCACGGTGGCCGGACAAAATGTTCCTCAGTGAAACCCTGAGCTTGATGAATCAACCAGCCCCATTCGCGAATCGAACAAGTCGATTTTGGCCACGCTGCTCTTTTGATCCCACGATTGCGCATCGTTTCCACGCCAACAGTTATTGATCATTAACCCAGTTGAAGTAGATAGGCGCGGCGTAGCAGTGATCGGTTGTCCTAGATGGATCGGAATCTCGGGCAATAACAAACTTAATTTGACCTCACCAAGCGGTTGAATCAACGTCGACTGGTCACGACGCACTTCGTACCAAGTTGCTTCGTCACCCCTATACATACCCGAAAAGCGAAAATTCCAAGATTCAGATTTTCCCTCTGCGACAAACCGTAGGTACAAGCTGTGGATTCGATATTCGCCGACAGGTATCGGGTCGTTTGATCGGTCAGCGGATACTGGAATCGCTTGGCCATCCCGACCGATCAACAACACTTGATACGCGTCGATCTTTGATTCCAAGTCGTCTAACGCGATGGCAATGGTCCCCAAGCCTACGAGTGGCTCAATTCGAAAGCTCGATCCGAGGGAGCCTGTTATCAATTGAAAGCGATCATCGCCAATATTCACGATAGGCGAATACACCAGACGTTCGGAAAACGCGTTGAACTTGCCATCCGCATTGAAGTCTATCCAAAGTCCATCGCCTGAATCGCCAAATCGCCCATTTCCGTCTTCATCGGAAATCCTGGCGATCCAACGGTCGTTCTTCGCATTCAAATCTCCGCGCAGACAGCCTACCGTTCGGTACGTCAGCATTGGTCCCGATGGATTCCACTTCCACTGAACAACTCGCTTTAAGCGTTGCGGATCGCTTAGATCATCTTCGACGAATTCGGCCTCAAGTTCATGTTGCCAAGTCCCTTTTTCGCCGATCACGAGTTCGGAATCCTCAATCCTTCGATTGCGATTCTTGTCAATGAAGAACCGCGTCGTCTCATCGGCAGAAACGGCAACAACAAGGGCAACGCGATGCGAAGAAGCATTGCCATATTGAAATTCAGAAATGTGCAGCGTTTCGTCATTCGTTTCAAATTCCAGCGACAAATCACTTGGCTTTTCGGTTCCAGGCCATAGCGTTTGCGGACGACCAACAACGGAAACGTCAGCATTGTAGGTCCAATCATCTGCAATCCGAGGCGGGATTTGAACCAACGGCGCAAAACTAGTCGATTCGCAATTTCCAATTCCGAAACAAAGACAGATGAATATCAGTTGCATCCCATTACCCTTCCTCGCGTCCATAGTTCAGTCCTATGGCAAATTCAATGCTACTCTTCACCCGGTTGCCAAAACGAGCGATTCATCCTCAGTCTGCTGTGTAGTTCGTTATCCGACAAAATCAATGTTCCGATTACGCCGACGATCACGTTCTGATCTACCGACCCAGCTTTGTCAATTCCGGCTTTGATTGCATTGGCGAACAACGCCTTTGCTACAGTGGCATCGGTCAAACACCAAGCCAGCAACCAGTCGTTACGGTTCACGCTATCGTAACCACCTTGACCTACGAATTCTGCCCGCTCTGCAACTATCTGAAGAAGTGCCCGGCTGGCGCTTCGATCGACGCGCGTCAAAAACAATGCTACGTCGCAAGTCGTTTGTAAGTGGCTTATCTGATCATGTCGCAAGTCGGATGTTTCGCCGGCGGAAAGAACCTGTAACACGACGCCGCGTAAATCTGGATAGCCCGCGTCGCTGGCGATCATCGCAACATCAGCCGCGACAAGCGGCGCTCCACCTGAGTAGGATCTAAACTCGTTCGGATTTTTCCGAGCCAAACTAAATGCTTTGTCAATTAGCTCAATAACAAGTTGCGGATTCTGGTTTTTTTGCGTCTGTGCAATCCAAGCTATCGTGGCAACTTTGGTTCGAGGTGTTTTATCTTTCTTCCATGTCTCGATCAATTCCAAAGCTCGATTCGGATCGGACTTCGCCACGCCGTAAGCGACCTTGCTCAAGTGTCTAGGTTCTAATGGTAGCGCAATCTCGATTGCGTCGTCAGCGTTTGTTTCGGCAATGATGCCTGCAATATTACCTAAATGCCGATCACGATTCGTTCCGCCATCTGTATCGACAATTTGATCCGCCAATAGTTTCGCGCGAGCCAAATCGAATGCCGCTAACTTTTCCGCGACGAGCCCTTTGACGTAGCCCGTGGTGGCCCCGCCTTCGAGTTTTGCCGCTCCGATGAATGCTTCGTCAAAGTATGCCTTGGCCTCATCGGTCTCACCCAAAAACATTAACAATCGACCCACGCCTGCCAGCTCGGCTAATTGCATGGGCCCATCGGTGGCTCGACAGCGGACCGCCAACAGTTCGGCTAACCCAAGTGCAAGTTTCGGATTCGACGTTCGAATTTTGTCCGCGATTTGTAAAATTTCGTGATTTCTAGTTCCCGGCCGGACTTGCGAGAGTAGTTCCATAGCCGCGTCAGAATCTGTTTCCAGCAATGCCATGGCCGCTCGGAAGATTACCGAGTTTCGGCTTTCTTCATGCTCTGGCGCGCTGGCGCATTGTAGAGCCGTTTTTGGATCGACGCTTGCCATATAACTCAAAATGGCGCGATTGGCAGGGGCTCGCTGTGCGGCGGGCAACTCATACAAGTGCAGCAATAATTCCTTAGCCAAGTTTTTTCGTTCGGCCAGGGAATAGGCCGTCAGTACGTCGGCTTGTGGCGGCATTTCATCGTGTCGATAAACCGTAATTAGAACATCCGGATCACCTTGTTCCGCTCGCGCTCCACCAAATCGAAAGCCCTCGCGCTCCGCAATCAATTGACAAGAACCTTCGGGAACTCCATTCAACACAACTTCTCCAGCGGCATCCGTTACCACGGATGAATTTCTCGCGATGCCGTTTAAGCAAATGACACTGACACCGGCAACCGCATTTCCGCTGGTATCCACGACTCGCGCGGAGATCGTCCCGGACACGCTGGTCAACTTGATATCGCCAAAATCGTGAACCTTACCGGATTCACCAGTGATGTAGTTTGTTTCCGCTCCGGAATAGTCGTCCGCCGAAATTTTCAAATTGTATTTATCGCCTCCCCAAAAAGCGTTGCTTGTGAATTGGCCGCGCTCATCGGACTTCATTCGCTCGCCGAAAACCCCCATGCCATGCATCCTCGTATGGCGACTGGAGTAAACTCGAGTCCAAAGCACTTGGATGGAAGCGTTTGGAATTGGACCGGCTCGGCTATCGACAATACGACCTTTAACCCGAAATGCGTTTTCTGGTTTGATAACCAAAGTCACGTCGCCTCTTTTCTCGGCTGTGTCAATCAAGACTGCTCCATCCGTGGTCGCTCCGTCAAAGACGGCGCGAATGGGCACGATATCGTCGGGGTGTATTTGAGCAAAACGGAAGCGACCATCCCGTGAAGTTCTTAGTGTCGTCGGCAACTTACCTTCAAAGTCCCACCCACCCGGAACGAGAATATTGACGACCGCTTCGGACACGGGATTTCCCTCCCCGTCTTCGACTCGGCCCGCGATTGTGGCTCCCTTGATTAGGAAAATGTCCTCGGCCACTTGGCCATCTTTGGCAACGTCCACTTGGATGCCATTCGACTCATTCCAGTCGATCGAAACAGGGATATATGGTTCGGGTGCCATTTGGACGCGAACGTCTATCTTTCCCTTTCCAAATAGGAAAGTGTACCTTCCCGATTGGTCTGTCTTCCCAGCCCCGCATGGAAACCGATAGCCCGCTTCTGGATCGATTACAGCAAAAAGGAGATCGACATTGGCCACGCCTTCTTTCGTTTCGTCATCAATGACGCGGCCGGACATCGACACCAAATCGCGTTTCACGACGTCAATTGCAATGGGTTCGTTTTCGACGCCGACAACGACGCTCACAACTTGTTTCGATGCATCTGCCAATGCGTATGGCCCGAACCGGTCAAGTTCGACGTTAATCGTGTTTGGTCCCAATAATAAATTTTCAAATTCAAACGAGCCGTCCGAATTCACATCCACAGTTCTGGATTGCGAAAGCCTAAAGCTCCTCGTTGGATCTTCATCGCGATTAGAGTAAATAGCCACTCGGAGGCTACCAAACTTGCAATCTGGCGTGTCACAGCGAATGCCGCCTTGGAGTTTGCCCCGCGCATCAAACTTTACGTCGATGCTTTCCGAGCTTTCGAACACAAGCGTGAAGTTAACGCCGTCTTTATCTAGGTTGGCCGCGCATGTTGCGTTGCAGGGAATGTCGCGCAGAGTGCAAATGCCTTGAGCATCAGAACTGACTTTCAACGATTCGCGATCTGCGTTGGCCAAGTTGAATTCATCCTGGTATGGGTCAGCCGAATCCCGAACCGTGGAAAATGAGCCTGTTTGGAAAATGAACGGCATGATATCGACGCCAGAAATGGGCCGACCTTCATGGTCGCTAAGTTTCAAGGTTACGTTGCGCGTTGGCAACATCCGAATTGGTTTATCTAATTCCGTCGGGCCTGTTGACTCGTGGATGACTTTCGAATACGAGCTGCGTGGTTCGATAAGCCATCTCAATTCGGACGCCTGGTTCCATCCGATTCGATGATCTGCATCGCGAGCAAAAATTCGAGGATTGAACCAATGTTCTGTTTTCAGAATGTGACGGGAAACCTTGAGTTCAAACGAACCCCGTGAATCGGTCGTATTCTCTGCAATGATTTCGATCAACGACTGTTGTGAGGGCATGAATTTGCCCGCAAGTAAATTGACGATCGCGCCGCCAACCGGTTGACCTGCTTCATCGACGACCTGACCGCGGATTGAAATCGATTCATCGTCGGCGCACGCCGAGCTAACGCATAGACCAGCATGCAACGGGCTGACAATCGTAATTAGAAAAAGCGTTGCCAACCCAATTACTCTGCAACCGTACCCAACGCAGCAAGGAAAATAATCGGGCGTGGCAACGAGTATTCTCGATCGGTCGTTTCTTGGACTCATCGAACACTCCCAGAGTTGTTGATTCAATGATTGTCGTGCCTTTGTGGCCCACGCGTCTACACCCACCTTACTCGGTCGATACTTTGCTCAAATATGGTTTGGAACTGTGACTAAAACCCGCGTTCCGCCGAATCGTTGGCGTTGGTCGGGAAAAACCCCGGAAAGAGTGGATCTCCCCGGGGTCACAATGCGCGTCAGTGTTTAGTACTTCACGCTGGTTACTAGCGCCATATGCACCGTAATCGCGACGGGTTCCTGGTCGGCGGCTTCGACGACAACCAGGTTCAACAAGCCGCCGGAGGACGTGATGGCTCGTTGCATCTCGGCTTCGCTGGTCAAGGCAATTTCGTTGATCGTCGAAATCACCATGCCTGGCCGAAGTCCTGCAAGTTCGGCGGGCGAACCGGCGGCGACCGAATCAATTCCCAGACCTGATCCGGGCAAAATCATTCCGGTCACGCCTAGATACCAAGTGCACTTGGGTTGCACGACCCCGAGGTAAACGATTTGTGGGCACGAGACGTAACTGTAGTTCCAATAGTAGTACTGCGTCGGCAAGCAATAGTGCAGGTCGGTGCAGTAATTCCACCACCAGTGACAATGCGTTGGGTGATAGTGACACCAC
>JANNYC010000073.1:0-3893 GCA_031409895.1 Planctomycetota bacterium | reverse complement strand
CTCGACTTTCGTCAAGCGATTGCGATGGTCCCACGTGTACTGCTCGTAACTCCCGTCGGCGATCAGCGTGCGGCGAGTCCGATTCCCTTCTTTGTCGTAAAGATAATTGTACGTCCCGTCGGATGTCGTCCGGTTGTTCGTTGTGGTGGTGTAGCCCGAATTGGTCCGGTTCCCGTTGGCGTCGTAAGAATAGCCTTCGTCCGTGCGACCAGCGGCGTGATCGGCAGACGTGACTTGGTGGGTCTTGTCGTAGGCCATCGCACTATTCCCATCGACCGACGAGTTGACTGCGGAGATCCGGCTGATGTTGTCGTGCGTGAAGGCGTAGTCCGAAAGCAATGTCGACGTGCTTGCGTTCGTATAGTTGCGGTGCGCGATACTGCTCATCCGATTCCCCGCGTCATAAACAAACGCCGTCCGCAAGCTCGGATAAACAGCGCTCGTGTTCTGGTTCAGTGACAGCAAAGACCTGCCACTCACCATTCTGGCGCATCAACCGCAAAGTGCCGTTCGTATCGTCGCCAACCACCGCCTGATAAACAGCCAACAATTTCCGTGGGTCATCCGCGTTCGCTTGATGAGCGGCAAGGGCGGTCATTCAGATTAGTGCGAAGACTTCTAATTCACGCCTTAACGCTACCAGAATGACCGTTCGCAACGCTGAGGTTTCATCATTGTTGTGGCCAAGGACTGAAATCTATCGAAGTAGTTTAATCACATCAGAGCCCGAATTGGATCCGTCCCTGGTTCTGTCGTCTGTTTCTGACCTGTGCTTTTGCTCCGTTGAAGTATTCTGTTCCGGGTGTCGACACACTCATTTGATCACCTCGTTAAGAGATAGGGACATGTTCATCACATGAGCGAGCCCCGAGTCTGTAAATCCGTTGGTGTGACGAAGGTCCAAAATACGCAACTTGGGAAGTAACGCAAGGTGGCTCAAGCCCTCATCGGTTACATTTCCCTGAATTTCAATTTCTTCAAGGTTTTTAAGTGCCGCGAGCTTTACGAAGAATTTGTCGAGGTCACTTGTACGACCAGTCTTGTCGTGCAAGTGCAGCGAACGCAGTTCCGGCATTTTCAAGATTGTTTCAATTGATTGCGGCCAAACACTGCTAGTCAACGACAGGTACTCGAGCTTCGGCAGGTGACTTAGGATAGCAATCCCTTCTTCGCTGACATCGTAAAATCGGCTATTACATTTGAACCTCTCAAGCTTCGTGAACTCGCGAAGCCAACTGAGGTCTCCGGAGGGGACCAAGACTTCGTTAAACATCATTGGGCACAAACTTTCAATAGCCACGGACTGCAAGTTCTTCAATCCAGCAATCTGTGCATACTCTCCAATAGCTGCATCTTCCAACACGAGTCTCTTAAGTCTTGGAAGCGTTCGCATCCATGACAGGTCAATGGAATGGACTACTACGTCGCTATCCTCAACTCCAACAATCGACACCGACTCAATCTGTGGCACAGTCGATTGCACACCCTTTAAATTGTCCGCAAACTCTGGTATACATCTTCCGCTAATTTTCAGTTCCTGCATTGAAATGGGCGGAAGCAATTTCGTTGGCCAATTACCGCTTACATTCACTTTGTTAGGTTCAGCATATGACCTAAGCGTTCGCAAATCGCGTAAATCCACGACTTGTGCACCTTCGAAATAGCAAGTGAGGTTCTCCAATCTTGGAATTGCACTAAGCATGGAAACCGCGTCCACACTTACCCCTGGGAAAAGTGTTAGATCGGTGAGGTTGGATAGGTCGCAAAAAGCCTTTAAATCAGATGCGGTAACGTAATTGGTTTGATACAAGGCGATTCGTTTGAGCTTACTCATTCCGGCGAGTCGTCCCATCCCAGCACCGGTTATAGCCTTGGACGTTATGGTTATTCCCTCAACCGAGCCAAACGCCGCGATTTTGTTAAGGTCGTCGTCGCTGATATGCGCGTTTACCTCAAGCGTCCGTAGGGACGGAAATGCTGCGGGCCGTGATAAAACGGACGACACATTTTCCGCCTCTCCATCGAGAGTCAGCGACTCAAGCGAATCGAGTTTTCCGTCAAGATGTACAGCATCCAACAGTACTCGGGCATTGGCCGATAAGGTTTTAAGTCGTGGCATTTGCGTAAGAACGCGGCTACTTCGTACGCTGTTCAGATTTGCAATCGCCTCGATCGACGTCACGTTTTTCAGCGGATCAAGATCAAACTCGACTCTGTTATAGGCGTTTATGTCGACTAAACGCCAATCACCATCGCGGCGCTGAAATTTGACCCTAACCGTGTGCCGATTTTTAGGCGTTGCATTGCGGCAAGCTGCCAACAACTGCAACGGATCATCCGCGTATGCGAAAGAAACGGGCTCAAACAAATGCACCTCCAATATAAACGACAGCGCAATGAGCGTAACGGTTGAAGGGCGGCGAAAAATCGAAAGTGAAATCTTATACATGTTGTATGTCTCCTTGCCGGGTCACGGAAGTTTTGCCATCCGCACCTTTACAGTAAAGCCCGTGTCATTAGGATTGGTTGCGGTTCCGTCACGTGGTACCACATCGAAGCCGAGTTCGTCGAGGACCATAACCGTGTGCTTGTAGGCTTCGATTATATTCGCCTGATCTTCAGGGTTTCCATATCCGAAAGGATCCGTTACAGCGTATTTTTTCGTCTTTGCGATATCATCTATTTCAAAAGTCCAAGGCTTTTCGGGGGAAGTCCGAGTTAGTTTCCACTTAACTACTACGGCGGCCGCATCGCGAATAATCTCAGTTGGCTTGTCGTCATTGGGCCAAAACGGATTCGGGGCGCCATTCTTGCCATACACAATATCGGTGAAAATCAGCACGATGTCGATGGACGTGGTGGCTGCGGGTATTTTGTCTATTGTGAAAGTGTTATTCTCGTCCCACTGAGCTTTTGAATCGGGATCGGTTGGTGGATTTGTTCCGCGAACTTTCGTCCCGTCCTTCTTTGTGATTACATACGCGACCTGAAGGGAGTCAAAGTCGTCGTCGAAACCGGGTTGAGAGATGCCTGAAATGGTCTTGTGGAAGTCGGCTTGATCCTCTGGGAATTCGTCACCCGCTTCCGTGTGGATAACGACGTGGTTCTTCTTCGTGGTTAGGTACGCTTCGAATGCGGGATCATACTCAGGGTTGAATGGAGCAGGATAAATAATCCGAGTCTTTGCGATTTCTGCATCCTCTTGACCCCAGCTACCAGATGCCCCATGACCTCCCGATTGGCCTCCTCCGAATCCTCCCTCTTCTTGTAACTCACTATTCGACGTAGTCAGTGCGGCCCCATCCGCATCGAACGCCGCCAGCCCTAACGGGTCCGTCAGCATGGTGGCGGTGTTGCCGACGTAGCGGGAGAGATTGGCGTCACCGGCACTGAAGCCCATGGGGTCTTCGCTCAGCCACTTGCCAATGCGCGGGTCGTACCAGCGGTTGAGATAGTTGTAAAGTGAAGTGGCGTCGTCGAATTGTTTGCCGGTGTAGCCGAACGAGAGATCGACAGCGGAGTTTGTTTCGCTTTCCAAACGTCCGAACGAGTCGTAGACGCTGTGGTTGGTGATGGTGAACGCGGGGCTGGCTTCGTTGTAATCGGCGATGTCGCGGATCGTGCCGAGATGATCGGCAAGCGGCCAGAGGACGTTGCCGGGGGTGGAAGTTACCGTGACTTGCTCGTCGGCGAAGAGTTGATCGTAGGCCGAGCCCCACAAGTACCGATGGCTTACGTCGTCTTTGGTCGTGCCGTCGAACTCGAGAGTTGGAGTGATGCCGTCGTAGCCGGCGTAAAAAATGTTGGTGGCGGGTTGCGAGCCGCTGCCGTCGGGATCGAGCTGTCGACGCACGAGACGGTTGAACACGTCGTAAGAGTAAGTGACCGACTTG
>JANNYC010000072.1:0-49622 GCA_031409895.1 Planctomycetota bacterium | reverse complement strand
ACTTCCAGTTGCTCTCCACCTCCTCTTGCAAGGACGCAGTTACTTTCCGTTAATGGACTCAGATCAGTCCATGAAGGGACTTGCACCCTTCCAGTCAGACGCCTTCACAGGCGCACTAGCAGGCACATTCCATGTGCCGTGGCCAGCAGCAGTCGGCAGCGAACGGCGGGGAACGGCACATGGAATGTGCCTGCTACTTATTTGCTGGTCAGTTTTTCTTTGCGTTCTTTGTGGCTAAAACTCGCTTGGCAACACTCGCGACGCTCCGTCATTTCATTTCGCCATCCGAATGCCCCAGTCGGTTGGGCGGTCGCCATCGATGTTGCCGCCGTTGTCTTTGCAATCGGAGCTCCAATGATAGATGAGGATTCCGTTGGGCTCGGAACGGAACGCAACCGGTGCACCGGTCGAGGGTTGGATCATGGTTGCTTCGTCGACAAGCGGTTCAAGCTCGCGCAGCGATTGCGGCAAATGGCCGGTCTGCGATTGAAGCGAGCTCGCCGCAAGAGCCAGCTCGACTACATGCTGAGATGCTTCGATTCGCCATTCGGCGCGGTTGACGGTGTTCGCTGAGGGGAAAACCAAACTTAAAATCACTTTTGAAAATTGATGCGCCGGATCCTGGGGCTTGGCGAAAAATACTTGCAGCACTGGTGATCGGTCTTCGTCAATGGGAAGTATGACAAGCTGCTTTTCTAACTCGCCAAATGCGAGCTGTCGTTCTTGGGCGTCCGACATTTGCGTAATCTCAATGGCGCGGTCGTACGTTTTATTCGCGTAGCGAAGTGCGTCGTCCAAATTGACTTCGCCGCTGCTCAACATGTCGCGCAGAGTCTTAATTAAGAGCTTATTGGGCAAGTCACCGCCAATTTCGGACTCCCCAAACATTAACTGCCTAAATTCCGGAAGCTCCTCGCGGGGACTATCTTTCAACTTGCAAGCCATTTGAATAAACATGGCCCGCTCGGAAATTCCAAGTTCCTCCGTGACGTTGGCAATCGGCTGCGTTTGCCACGATTCTTGCAAAGCCGGCCAATCGGTCTCTTTAGGATCGGCTGTAGCGATGAACTGCGTGGCTGAATTGCACGCGATGCCTGTTATTGCAACCCCGACAAGCCCTTCGATGCAGGTCGGGCCTTGGGCCACGAGGCGACCCAGTCTCTTAATCGTGAGAATGTCGTCCCACGCCTCTTTCCAACGATGATTATCCAAGTGATTGTACGCTCGAAACGAATAAGCTCGCGCCAACGACCGGGTCGCTTGGACATGTTCGAGCAGGATCTGGACGAGCGAATCCGATTGGCCGTGAACTACAAAGGGGACGTAGTATCGTGGCATTCGCGTGGCCGCGCTGATCTTGGCGAGAGGTTCTTCGTTGTCCTCGAGCCACTGGGCAAGTAATGGGAATTCGTCGTCGGACCAAGTGCGGTCAGACGCCGCTAGGTATTCTTTGCGAAATTGGTCGCCGTCTTTTTGCGAACTAAAATACGCCGCCTCCGAAAACGCATCCCTGTCAGAGCATTGAGCTGGATCAAGGCCAAGCGACTTCAAAACGTCGTTTCGATGTTCGCTAAGCCCACGTCCCCAGTTTATGGGATCGATAAGCGGGACAATGGTGCGGGCGGCATTGTTTTCGTGGGTTACGCCTTTCGAAAAGTGCTCGTTGATGGCCGCGACGAAATCGATCGTGCCGTCGGGCTTGAGCGGGCCGGTGAAGTATGTCGTCTCTTTCGAGATCGTGTAACCCTGTTTCGGTTTTGCCGGCGCGCCGGATGGTGTCCTGAAACTTTCTTGAGCAAGCAGGCCAGTTGTTGCCCCAAGCGTTATCACCAAGGCAATCCCAACCACCACGCGAATCTTAACTTGTGAAAGGAGTTTCATACCGCGACCTTTGTATTGGGGCTTGGGTTGTCAGATCGGCAAGTGCGACTGACGCACATTCTATCGCCAACGGCCAACAGTCGCAAATTTCCACTCCTCGTTTAACCGGCGCAGCCGCTATGGGAGCTTCGCTGTCGCGCCAGCCCGCCTGCGGCGGGGTTGAACGGGAAGGCCGCTTCGGCAGTCTCGCTGATAACGCCAGCCCGCCTGCGGCGGGGTTAAACGGGGAGGTGCGACTTGATCGCTAGCGTGAGTTCGGCCAATGTCAACATTGTGTCGGCATTGGGGTCGGACTAGAATCCGTAAAAGTATGTCTGGCGCGGGGTAGGATTTTTCCATTCAACGATTGGCAACATGAAATTCGAACAACGCGCGGCCTCGATTGAACTCATTTTGTCGGATGTCGACGGCGTGCTGACCGATGGCGGCATCTCCTTCGACAACCAAGGAATCGAATATAAACAGTTTCACGTGCGCGACGGGTTGGGGATCAAGTTCTGGCAACGCGCGGGGGGGACGTTTGGCTTGTTGACTGCGCGAACCAGTCACATCGTGCGCGTGCGAGCCGCCGAACTTGGGATCGACTTGATCCGTCAAGGCTTTGACGACAAGCTGACCGTGGCACAACAGATTTTGGAACAGCTCAAACTGTCGCCGCAAAAAGTTTGCTACATCGGCGATGACTTGGCTGACATTTCGCTGTTGCAATTCGTCGGATTGGGAGTGGCTGTGGCCAACGCGGCCGACGACGTGCTGGAGATCGCGCATCACGTGACGAAAACCGAAGGAGGCCGCGGCGCGGTCCGCGAACTAGTCGAATCCATTTTGAAATCGCAAGGACGCTGGGACGAAGTCCTTCGGCGATACACAGGACGATGATATTAAGTTCCTTCTCCCCGGCTTTGCGGGGAGACAGTGGCCGAAGGCCGGATGAGGGGGCGGGAATGGCTGCGCGGAAAACCCCTCACCCTAACCCTCTCCCCGGAGTACCAGGGAGAGGGAACAGTTGTAAGGTCGGCGGCGACGAAAGGCGAGCGGGGGGTGTTAGCCCCCTGATTTTTGTTCCTTCTCGCCAGAGTACCGAGGCGAGGGAACACGTAACAAGTCGGTTACACGGAAGGTTGCGACTTTGAATTTCCGACGGCGACAACTCAAACGATTCTTGGCGACGCTTGCCGTTGTGGTGGTCGCCTATTTGGGTTACGCCACTTGCGTTGTGCCGCTGATCGAAGGGCCCCCTCGTGCTCGGGTTGCAAAAGTTCCCGTGGATGACTTTGACCCAATGCGATTCAAAGCCGATTTGGTCGCTTGGCTGCCTGAGGATGCTTGGGAACGCGGCTCGTGCAAGCAGCTTTCGACGCGCAGCGGTCATATCTTTTACCAAGAATATCGGCCCTACGATAACGGGAGGGTCGAACTCAAACCGCTCACAATTATCTTGCCGCAATCGGACTCTGCTGATTCACCGCAACCACCGATTATCTTGCGTGCGCCGGAAGGTGCCATTCTCAAACTCGATCGGCCACTGTCGTTGGGCGGCAAAGCAGTTCAGCTTGAAAGCGGGCAACTACTTGGCCCGGTCACGATTTATCATGCGGCCACCGATGCCAACGCGGGCGACGAGTGGGTGATTCAGACGAGCCAAGTTCAGCTAAGTAAACAAAAAATTCAGACCATTGAAGACGTCGATTTTCGTTTCGGACCGCATTTCGGTCATGGAAGGAACTTGGTCATCGAACTAGAGACTGATCCTCTCCGCGCCCAGCAGCGAGCGATGACGGGCATTCGTGGCGCGCGAAGGATCGAATTGGTTCAAGTCCATCGTTTGCACTTGGTGCCGGAAGGAAATTCGGTTTCTGAATCAATCGCGAATGACCAAGAGGAAAAGGAAAAAGAAAGAATCAGGGGGCTGACACTCCCCGCTCGCCAAGAAGATGGCCAAGAGGTGGCAACAGATGGCGGTTACCCGAACGGTTTTGATGTGACTTGCAGTGGACCGTTTGAGTTCGATTTGCAGTTGGGCTTGGCCACGCTCCGCAGCGACGTGAAGATCGTTGCGTGCGACGAGCCGGAAGATTGGCTGGCCGCCGACGCGATAGAATTGCAACTTTCGCCGGGCGAAACGACTTCCAACGCGACGCCAAACGACACGAATGCCGCTCATCAACCATGGGCGCTCCAAAGCATCGTTGCGATAGGTCAACCTGCCATTCTCAACTCGACAACCCGCCAATTGCTTGTTCGCGGGGAGCGATTGAAGTACGACATGCAAAGGCAAATGATCGATGTGGCCGGTTCGCGCGGCGTAGAACTGCGGCAAGCAGACATTGAATTGACGGCCGCCGACGCCCAATACCAAATCACGTCTGACGGATCGTTGGGGACGGCGCTCCTTCATGGCCCCGGCGTTTTGCGGCGAGGGGCCGCCGCAAATCAACCGCCGTTTGAGATTCATTGGCGCGAAAAGTTATCGATCGTTGCCGAAGCTGGTCAAAAAGCCGTTTCGTTGATCGGCGCTGCACAAATAATCTTTGACGGTCAATCGCAAATTGTGGCCGATCAACTTCGCGTCTGGATGTGGGAGCTGCGCGACGTGAACGAAACAACTGCGGCGGCTAAGTGGACGTTGCATCCCGATCGCTTGTTGGCGGCAGGCCATGTTCAAATCGACTCGACCAGAATGAGTGGCGCTGTCGACGAACTGCGCGCTCAGTGGCCGCAGCCCCCGCCGTCGAATCCGACGCCTGCGATCAAACCGCCGCGCGGCGCGATTGCGGCTGCCGCTCCACAGCAGCCTCAACCTATTACCCCCCCGACCCCTGTTGGTTTGGAAGCGGCTACCGGACCGCAGCCGAAAGTCAGCTTTCGAGGCAAGGTTGCGTCCGTGCAAATGCTGAACGGGTCTGCTGTCCAATTTCGTGAAGTCGCGATCGATGGAGATGTTCTCGTCGAACAAACCACGCCCGATGGCATCCGAGCGCTTGAGATCGCGGGCCAACAGTTGCGGATCACGCCCCAAGAAAATAAACGCTTTCGATTAGCGGTGACTGGCGGGCCGGAGCAACCCAGTCGCGTCCAAGCCCAGCAACTGACTTTGGTTGGGCAAACGGTTCAGCTAGATCAATCTGCGAATCGACTTTGGATTGACGGACCGGGCTCGATGCACGCCGAGCAAACCGCTCCGCTTAACCCGCAAGACACAGCCGCGCCAGCCGAAGCTGCTGCAGGTCCGACGTCCGTTGACGTTCGTTGGGCGGGCGGAATGGTTTTCGATGGACAACAGATTTATTTTGAAACCGACGTGCTAACGACTTGCGAACAGGCGGCCGCAACCGGCATCAATCGAATCGAAGCCCGCAGCGCGGCGATCAACCTCTCCATACAACCATCCGTGGACTTGTCCGGTGCCCAATCCGCTGCACCCGCCGAGCGACCGCAGATTGAGAAACTGACTTTAATGGGTGAAGTCTCCACGTCCAAGCTCGTCTTTGCGGTGACTTCGCCAAGCAAATCACCCGCGTCGGTCGAGCTTGTCCGTCAGTCGTTCGATATCAACGGCCAAGTCGCATCCATCCAGCAAATGTCCGTGCCGTGGGGACAAGTCAACGCGACCAGCGGGCAACTCAATATGACCGGCCCCGGCAGCGTCTCGATGTGGCAGATGACAGCTCCAAGCGCGATCGCCTCGCCGCTGGCCGCTGCGCAGCCTCCGGCAGCTCAATTGACCAACACTCAAATTCGTTTTGAGGAATCAATCACCGGCAACATCCGTCAAACCGAGCTGACGTTTAATGGCAAAGTCCGGACGATTCACGGTCCGGTCGCTGACTGGAAAACGTCGCTTGACGCCGATCGAACGCAGCCTACGGGCGACCTTTTTCGTCTTCGTTCGGACCAACTACAAATCACGCAGTGGCAGCGCGACGCTGCCGAGACGGCCCACGTTGAAATCATTGCCTTGGGTCAAGCCCGCCTTGAAGGCGAAACATTTGAAGCCCTCGCCGAGCGGATCGGCTACAACCAATCGCAAGAAAAAGTCATCCTCGAAGGCGATCCGCGCAACGGTGCTCAGTTGACTTATCAGACGACACCCGGCGGACCGCGAAACCCGCTAGTCGCTAGCAAGATCGCGTATAACTTGCGGGACCACACGACCCAAGTCGATGGATTCAAACACGGCGTGCTGACGACCGGACCCATTTTACCGCGCCGGTAGATACGAGTGATGATTGGGAATTGCTGATTGCTGATCGGCCTAGAATTGAGGACTTCCATGATCAAAATTGTTCGCTTGCCGAAACGTACCCAAGTCAAAACGCCTGACACGTGGGATTTGTCTAAACTGTTTTCCAACGACAAAACTTGGGACGAAGGTTTGACTAAGCTTGAGAAACGGATCAAAGGCTACGACAAATTCCGCGATACGCTTGGCAAGAGCGCCGCAGACTTAGCCGCTTGCCTCAAGTACGACGGCGATACGGAGCGACTTGCCGACCGGCTAAGCAACTATGCCTATTTGAAAACGGCGGAAGACCAAGCCAACAGTACGTATCAGCGCATGTTGGGACGGATTCGCAATATCTCAACGCGAGTCAGCGAAGCTTCCAGTTTTATTCAGCCGGAGGTCATGGCGATTCCAGACGCCAAAATGAGAACATTTTTGGCAAACAGCGCGATGGCCAAATATCGTTTGTTGGTCGAACGCATTTTGCGCTTCAAGCCCTACACACTTGGCAAAAACGAAGAGCGTCTCTTGGCAATGCAAGGCGAAATTGCTGGGACTCCCAGCGTCGTGTTCCGCCAGTTGCATGATGCGGACTTGAAATTCGGTCTGGTCAAAGACGAGTCGGGTCAACAGATTGAACTCTCGCCGTCGACGTTAGCAAAACTCATGCAATCGCCCAGCCGCGACGTTCGCCGCACGACCTTTCAGCAGTTCTACGTGCCGTTCAAGGCCCACGAAAACAGCTTGGCTGCAATTCTCAACGGCTCGATTCAAAAGGATGTTTACTATTCGAGGGCACGAGGCTACGAAAGTTGCCTGTACAGTGCGGTGTTCGCCGACAACGTGCCGATTTCTGTTTACGACAACTTGATCAAAACGGTTCGCAAACATTTGCCAGCCGTACACCGCTATTACGAACTGCGGCGGACGAAGATGCGGCTGCGCGATATTCACCACTACGACACTTACGTCCCAATCCTCAGCGAGATCAAGCAGCGGCACACGTGGGATCAGGCTTCTCGCGTGATCGTCGACGCGCTTTCTCCCTTGGGCACCGACTATTGCAGTGTGTTGCGCGAGGGTTTGACCGGGCGTTGGTGCGATCGTTATCCGAATCAAGGCAAGCAGAGCGGCGCGTTCAGCTACGGAACTTACGATGGCGATCCGTACATCATGATGAATTTCAAACCCGATGTCTTGGACGACGTATTCACGCTAGCCCACGAAGCTGGCCATTCGATGCACTCGCATTTGTCTACAAAACATCAGCCTTATGAATATCACCACTATGCGATTTTCGTCGCTGAGGTCGCCAGCACGTTTAACGAACAATTGCTCACGCATCACTTGGTCGATCGTGCGAAAGACGACCGGCAGCGAGCGTATTTGATCAACAATGAGATCGACGACATCCGCTCGACAATTGTTCGGCAGACGATGTTCGCCGAATTCGAAAAGACCACTCACGCGATGGTGGAGGCGGGCGAGCCGCTGACGATCGAGGCTTTCAAAAAAGTTTACCGGCAATTGCTCGACGACTATTTTGGCCCGGAGTTTGTTTTGGATGAAGAAATGTCGCTTGAGTGTTTGCGCATACCGCACTTCTATCGCGCATTCTACGTTTACAAGTACGCCACGGGCCTGTCGGCTGCGATTGCGTTGAGCGAGCGAGTGCTTGGCGGCGGCCCGCGCGAGCTGGCTGACTATCTCGGTTTTCTGGAAGGCGGCTGCAGCAAGTTCCCGCTCGATTTGCTTCGCGGCGCGGGCGTCGATTTGGAAAAACCACACCCCATCGACCTCGCCATGCGCAAGTTCACGCGACTCGTCGATTCGCTGGAACAATTAATCTAGATCGCGTTTCTCACAAGCGAATCATTACCCGACGCCTCAGCGAGGAAACCTAGTGCCAACCTCACTAACGTTTCGGGTTTCCAAGAATACGCGCTGTTGGTCACGTCTCGAGCGTTTGAGAAAATCGCTCTAGTTGTCCAGTCGAACTTATCGCACCGCATCCATTGCCCAAGTCGTCATTTGCGGACGCGGGCCAGCATCGCGACCGTCGAGTTGGCGCACAAGCCAATCAAGGCCGGCGAGATTGTCGCGCAAGCGAGCTTCGGCGTCCAGTTGCGTATGATTCAGAATGCCGAATGGGCCGCGATAATCGCTGTCGCGAATGATTCGCAAAAGCTCCAGGTCTCGATCCCCTTGGCCAATGGGGACGATCTTCTTGTCTGTGGTGTCGCCGCCGGTAATCATGCCGTTGAGATTCAGCGCAAATAAATGCGGTCGCATTTTGGACATCAGCTCGGCGAATCGATCGAGGTGATCGTGACCGTGGTGCAAGTTGTAAACGACGCCGACGTTGGACATTTTTAGTTCTTCAATGATCTCTATTTGGTTTTCCGGTTCGCCGAACCAGCCGCCATGGTTGTATAACCCAACACGGCAGTTGATCGCGGCGGCGGCTTGGGCGATTTCACCGATTCGTTTGGCTTCTGCTATGACTCTCGCTCGCTGTTCTAGGGGTGACGAGACCCCCTCGCCAGCACCGGTCACCCACAACTGCGTTTGGATTTTGTGACGTTCGAGGACGTCCAAGATCGTTCGTGCTTCGTCGTTAAGTGTCATGGGGAACCACCAAGCGACAAGCTCAATATGATGCCCTATGAGGGCGTCCATTTCTGCATCGAATTGGGAAACGTGTTCCGCCCGGTAGTCGTACGCAAATTTGCTGAATCCGAGACGGACGAGCATTTCCGCGCGGTCGCCCGGACTGCGCGGGCGATCGTCGAACGGCACGATGCACCACGCCACGAGGTTCTCGCGGCGAAATAGTCCTTCGTTCGGCTCAAGCTGTTGGGCGATCAACTGGCCGCACGTTAGCGCCAGCAACCACACGCAACCGACGAATAGACTGGCCTTTCGATTCACGCGGACCTCAGAGAAGGAAAGGAGGAAACCACTAATCAATGCTAATCTACGCTAATACCCATATGTTGACTCGTTCCAGTTTGATTTTAGCACCAACCGAATCGATAACGTGACCAATTCCGGCCAAGAAACCGGACGCTAGCGCGTTCCGGCTGAGATGTAAGACACTGAATGCGATCACGTTCCGGCTTGAGTGAGCACCGACTTCGTCCGTGTTCGCTCTTTTCTGGATTAGTGTGGATTAGCGTCAATTAGTGGTTTCTATTCGGTCGGATCGACGCCCCGCTACTGGCTTCGCTGTGTGATGAATTAGAATCGCGGCATGAACAGCGTTGAACAATCCGAACGAGATGTGATCGCCGACGAGTATTTCGCGCAGTTGCAATTTGAGCCGTATCCTGTGCAGCAAGAGGCGCTGTTGGCTTGGTTTACTAGCGCGCAAGGAGTTCTAGTTTGCGCGCCGACGGGGACGGGAAAAACGCTGATCGCCGAAGCGGCCGTGTTCGAAGCACTGAAACTGGGCCGCACGGCTTATTACACGACGCCGCTCATCGCGCTCACCGATCAAAAATTCCAAGAGCTGCAGGCGGCCGCTGTGCGGTGGGGCTTTTCGGCAGATGACGTGGGGCTTGTGACGGGCAACCGCCGCGTCAATCCGAATGCAAAAATTCTGGTCGTGGTCGCTGAGATTTTGCTCAACCGATTGCTGCATCACGAGGCGTTTGATTTTTCCGACGTGTGGGCGGTCGTGATGGACGAATTCCACAGCTTCAATGATCTCGAACGGGGAATCGTTTGGGAGTTTTCGCTCGAACTGCTGCCGAGAACGGTGAAGACGCTGCTGCTTTCGGCGACGGTCGGAAATGCTTATCCGTTCTCGCGCTGGCTTGAAACGCACCATGAACGCAACTTGGTGTTGGTGCAGAGTACCGATCGAAAAATTCCATTGTCGTTCCATTGGGTCGGCGACATGCTCTTGGACGAGCAACTTGAAGAGATGGTCCGCGGCGGCCCGGAAGGCGCCAAGACACCTGCGCTAGTGTTCTGCTTCAATCGCGAGCAATGTTGGACCGTGGCCGAGTTGCTCAAAGGGAAGAAACTTGTCTCGACCGAACAGCAAAAGCTGCTGAGCATCGCGCTGGAAGAATTCGATTGGTCGCAAGGTGCCGGTCCCAAACTGAAACAGATTCTGCAGCGCGGCGTCGGCGTTCACCATGCGGGCGTGCTTCCGAAATACCGCCGGATCGTCGAGTCGCTGTTTCAGGAAAAGCTTTTGTCGGTTTGTATATGCACAGAGACGTTGGCCTCCGGAATTAATTTGCCGGCCCGAAGCGTCGTCCTGCCGGGCTTGATGAAAGGCCCGCCGGACAAGATGAAATTGATCGACCCAAGTTCCGCTCACCAGATGTTCGGACGCGCTGGCCGGCCCCAGTTCGACGACCGCGGATACGTCTATGCCCTGGCCCACGAAGACGACGTCAAGATTCTGCGCTGGCGGGAAAAGTACGACCAAATTCCAGAAGACACGAAAGACCCTGGCTTGATGAAGGCCAAGAAGCAACTCAAGAAGAAAATGCCCAAGCGGCGCGAAGGGGTCGCTTATTGGAATCAATCTCAGTTCGAAGGCTTGGTTGGGGCAGCTTCTGTCGATCTGGCAAGTCGCGGACCGCTGCCGTGGCGGATGCTTGCCCACATGCTGACGCTTTCGCCGGAGGTCGAGCCGATTCGGACTTTGGTTGCACAACGTCTGATCGCGCAGTCGTCGCAAAAGAGCGCGCAACTGCAGCTTAATCGGATGCTGATTTCGCTTTGGCGGGCGGGGTATGTTGAGTTAGAGCCTAAACCGCCAGCGGATGAGAGTGGCAATTCTGCGAGCAATCGAACGGAGGCGGAATCGGTTCCAGTTGCTTTGAAATTGGAAATGGGGCAGCGAGCGCCCGATGCAAAACTCAGAATCAGTGGGCTAACACCCACCGCTCGCCAAGGGAATACCGATCACCAATTGCTTACCGATCGCCTGGAACAACTTCACAAGAACAAAATCAAGGCGCTGCAAGAGGCACCACCCGAACCGCCGATTTATCGACCGCGATTGGCGACGCCGACCGAGCGGCTTCCGCTGCTGACTCGGTTGCGCGGCGTGCATCCGCTGTACGGACTTTTTCTCGTCAACCATTTGGGAATCGCGGATCGCAACGAGCGAATTCAGGCGCTTGAGAGTTTGCTGGAACTTCCCAGATCGATTGGACCAGCGATTCGGGTGCCGCCGCTGGACGTGTTGCCGCCAGGCCCGCTGGCAACGGAACGACTGCACGAACAATTGCTTAAACTCGGATTGGCCACGAGCGCGGAGCTGGGCGGGCAAGTACTTGCCGGCACAGAGGAAGGGAACGAAGACGGCGAAGTGGTCGATGAATTTGCAACGGGCGAGTATGTCCGAACGCTGACTTTCGCGGAAAAGTTACATCGCTTGTTCGAGTACGAGTTTCCGGATGTTGTCGACGTGCGAGTTTGGCCGGTTTGGGTTGTCGGCGAAGCCTTGCAGTTCGGGACGGACTTCAATCGCTATATCACCAGCTACCGACTGCAAAAACAGGAAGGGCTGATCCTCCGGCATTTGTTGCGCATGGTGCTGCTGATTGACGAATTTGCCCCGCTCGCCCCTCCCGAGACGACTCTGGAGGAGTGGCAAGCGGACTGGGGACAGATTGCCGACCAGCTCGAAGCCATGTGCCGCGCCGTCGATCCGGCCAGCACCGAACAGTGGCTCGACGAAACTCGCGCCGCGTCCGACGAACTGGGTGTTTAGATTGGGGTTGAACGGCACCCGCCGCGCGACGCGCGATGTGCGAACTCCGCTTAAATCGATCGCCGTGGCTGGGGTGTAGTTTTCCCAAGCAGACACTCCTTCGATTCCCGCGCCGGACGGGTCACTAGGCAAGGTGGACGCTAACCCTTGCGACAGCGCGGCGGACGTTGGATTGGACAAAGTCCACAGCTCATTGCCGTTCGTTCCGTTGTTGGCGGCGAAGAATAGGTTCACGCCAGCGGCAGTTAAGCCGGTAGGCGAAGAACTCGCAGCGCCGGGAGCGATGTTGGATACCAGGGTCGTCGCCCCGCCGGTCCCCTTTCGCATCCACAGCTCCACGCCGCTGGTTCCGTCGTTGGCACTGAAAAATAGCGTCCCGTTGACGTTCACAAAGTTCGCTGGCGACGAGCCGTTCACGCCGACGCGAATGTCTTTGATCAAGGCCGTGCCGATCGTCGATGCATTGCTCCTCCACAGCTCGATGCCGCTCGTCCCATTGTTGGCCGCGAAGAAAACCGTTCCCGCCACGTTGGTCAGATAGCTCGGGCTCGACGACGCGGCCCCAGCCCGGATATTTTTCAGCATCTTCGTCCCGGCGATCGATCCGTTGCTCTTCCACAACTCGATCCCGTTGGTCCCATCGTTGGCGGCGAAGAATAGATTCCCCTTGAGGTTGGCCAGCGATGTTGGGTCCGAACTCCCCGGACCGGGTAGGATGTCTTTGACCAACAGTGTGTTGGCAGTTGTTCCCGTGCTTTTCCACAACTCATAGCCACTGGTTCCATCGTTGGCCGTGAAATAGACAATTCCCTTGACGTTGGTCAGCTTGGAGGGGCTGGAACTTCCGGCCCCGGCCGCGATGTCTTTTACCATCACCGTACCCGCCGTCGTCCCATCGCTCTTCCAGAGTTCCCGGCCCTGGCTGCCGGTCGAGTTCAAGAACCCGCTGGCGGCAAAGAACAGCGTCCCCTTGATGTTGACCAATTCGGAGGGACTCGACGAGCGAATCTCGCCGCCACTTCTTGCTTCGTTTTGGGCAATGTCCTTGACCAAGAACGTTCCCGCCGTGGTCCCATCGGAACTCCACAGCTCGCGTTCCGTTTTTGGGAACACTCCACCGGCACCGGTCAAGGCTGAAAAAAACAGCTTTCCATTGACGTTCGTTAGATACAGCGGCGCGGATGACGACGAACCCGCGCGAATATCTTTGACAAGGGTTGTTCCGCCGTCTGTTCCATCGCTGATCCATAGCTCAACCCCCGCAATTCCATCGCTGGCGGCGAACATCAGGCGGCCATTCACGTTGGTCAGGTTGGCAATGCTGGAGCTTACGGCTCCTGGCTGAATGTCTTTGACCAAGCCGGTACCCGCGACGGTTCCATCCGATTTCCACAACTCCCGTCCGACGGCCGCGTTGTTGGCGGTGAAAAACACCGTGCCGCCGACCGCAGTGAAGTTTTGTGGATCGGATGCTCCGGCGCCGGCCACGAGGTCCCGCAGCACAAGATCCGAAGGTGGCGTGGACGATGCTACCCCGACACCAGCCACACCGACTCCCGGTAAGCCAGCACCGGGAACAAAGCCGCTCGATACGCCAGCAAGTGCAATTCCCGCCGCAGTGACACCTGGACCTGCGACCGGCACCTCTCCCCCGCCGTCCATAATCCAGAGTTCATAACCATGCGTTCCATCGTTGGCCTGGAATACAAGCGACCCGTTGACGTTGAGCGAAGTAGAAAGTTCCGGGTTTGAAGAGCCGGGACCGGGGCGAAGATCTTGAACGAGTACCGTTCCACTTGCCGTACCGTCACTCTTCCACAGTTCAGTGCCCGTCACTCCATCATTGGCTTGAAAAAATAGTGTTCCGTTGACATTGACCAGATCGGCGGGTCTCGATCCTTGCGGTCCTGGAAAAATGTCTTTCACCAAGGTCGTCCCCGCGAGCGTGCCGTCGGTTTTCCAAAGTTCCGCCCCGTTGGGTCCATCGTCGGTGCGAAAAAATAAAGTCCCGTTCACATTGACCAGATAGATGGGCTGCGACGAGTCCAATCCTGGTCGTATGTCTCGAACAATCTCTGTGCCGCCAAAGGTACCGTCTGTTTTGAAGAGTTCAGTACCAAAGGGGGATTGGGCCACGATGAAAAGCGTGCCGTTGACATTTGCCCCGTCACGCGGAAACGTGCCTAGATTTCCGGGCGATATTTCCTTAACAAGCAGGGTGCCGTCGATGGTCCCGTCGCTCTTCCAAAGCTCATGATTCAACGTTCCCGCAACGGCTGCAAAGAACAACGTTCCGTTGGCGTTGATGAGTTCTCTTGGCTGCGAACTGTCGCTCCCCCCTTCGATGTCCGCCACTTGGACAGTCCCATCTGCGGTGCCGTCGCTTTTCCACAACTCGGTTCCGTCGGACCCCGTGGCGGAGAAGAACAACGCGCCGTTGACGTTGGTTAGTTCACCGGGGAAGGAGCCAGTCGATATGCCATTGATGTCCTTGACCATGAACGTCCCGTTGGCCGAACCGTCGGATCTCCAAAGTTCGAATCCATGCGACCCGTCGTTGGCGGCGAAGAACAATGTTCCATTAACGTTGGTGAGATATCGTGGATTTGACGACGTTGAGCTGGCAGCAATATTGGCAACTAACACTGTCCCTGCGGATGTCCCATTTGATTTCCACAGTTCAATTCCATTGACGCCGTCATCTGCGGAAAAAAACAAAGTCCCATTCACGTTAGTCAATTCGCCAAGACTACTCCCCTCGAGGCCCGGCCTGATCTCTTTGACGAGCGTCGTACCGCTGACCGTCCCGTCCGATTTCCACAATTCGTTACCATGTGCGGCATCATTTGCGCTGAAGAAAATCGTGTTATTAACGTTGACAAAGGAAACCGGACTCGACGACCCCGCGTCGGCGAGGATGTCGATCAGTTGTGGCGACCCGGCCAGCAGCACTCGCGGCTCGAGGGGTTCAAGTGCCAGATTCGTCGTGAGCGCGTTGGGCAGTTGATTTTGCGGCTTGGGAAACCGAAAGCGTGAAATCGAGATTCGATGGGTCCAAGACATGGGAAGCCTCAATGGGAAAATAGAGTTACTCTCTAAAACTTCGTGCGCCGTGAGGCTTGAATCTTGATCATAAAAAACTGGAAGATTTGGCTGGCCGCTGGGTCGGACGACATTTGCCTGCGAAAAGGCTTTGTGCCGTAGGTATAGATTCGCCGATCCGCATGGGAAATTCCTCCCATTCGCTGAGCGGGTCGCCGTGGTATGCTGGAATCTATGGACGATGTGACCCAAGTCTTGAGTGCCATCGAACGGGGAGATCCCGCAGCGTCGGCCAAATTATTGCCTTTGGTCTACGACGAGCTGCGTCGTCTCGCCGCGCATCGATTAGCGAACGAACGCCCCGGGCAAACATTGCAGCCAACGGCCTTGGTTCACGAAGCCTATTTGCGGCTGATCGGCGGTTCGGCTCCGGAATCCTGGAATGGACGGGGCCATTTTTTCGGCGCGGCGGCCGAAGCGATGCGGCGTATCTTGGTGGAAAGTGCACGGCGCAAAAATCGGCAGAAGCGCGGGGGCGATGGTCAGCGGATCGAAGCACCACTCGACGAGATTGAATCGCCTCTACCCGACGAACGGCTCTTGGCGGTGGACGAGGCCTTGGAACGATTGGAACTGGCGTTTCCAGATAAAGCCGCCGTCGTCAAGCTTCGATTTTTTGCCGGCCTGACCAACGCCCAGACTGCCGAGGCACTCGGCCTGTCCACAGCCACGACACAGCGCTATTGGATGTTCGCGCGGGCTTGGCTGTATTCCGAAATTGGCAATGCTCCGTAGGCTTGAGTCTTGGTGGAATTAACACAAACCTACTTAGGCTCGGTTCGAGTGTTGATCAAATCCGTTGCGAAAAATCGCATTATATTGGACGAGTGCTCTGTCGCCGATTGGCCGCTGCGATCTTGCTGGCTACAGTGAAGTCGACGGACATTTTGGTGCGGTGCTCCATGGAATGAAAGAATCATCGTGAACCCGAATCTCCAACAAGCCGATGCCATTTTTCAGGCAGCCCTAGACATCTCAGATGCCGCGGCTCGAAACGAGTATCTCGACAAAGCCTGCGGGGGCGACCTGGAACTGCGGGGACTGGTTGAGCGGTTGTTGGTGGCCGTGCCTAACCTGAGCGGCTTCTTGGACCAGCCCGCCTATCGCCGGCCCGGCGAGGACGAAACGATCTTGCCCCCTAGTGAAAGCTTGCTTGGTCAGTCGATCGGACCGTACAAGCTTTTGCAAAAACTGGGCGAAGGGGGCATGGGTGTTGTCTACATGGCCGAGCAGCAACAGCCATTCCATCGCCGAGTTGCACTGAAAGTGATTCGCGCCGGAATGGACTCAGCCCAAGTCGTCGCTCGGTTCGAACACGAACGTCAGGCGCTGGCCCTGATGGACCATCCGAATATCGCGCGGGTCCTGGACGCGGGCGTGGCAGCGACGGGCCGGCCTTATTTTGCGATGGAACTGGTGCACGGCATTCCGATCACCAAATACTGCGATCAAGAGGCACTCTCGCTGGAGGATCGCCTGCGCTTGTTCATTTCGGTTTGTCGCGCGGTTCAGCATGCCCACCAAAAGGGAATCATCCACCGCGACTTGAAACCGTCGAATGTGATCGTGGGGCTCTACGATGGTCAGCCGATCCCGAAGGTCATCGACTTTGGGGTCGCCAAGGCGACGGGGCAGCGGCTGATCGAACAGACCATGTTCACCGAGGTGGGACAGATCATCGGAACGATCGAGTACATGGCACCCGAACAGGCGGAGATGAATAATCTCGATATCGACACGCGCGCCGATGTTTATTCGCTGGGCGTATTGTTGTATGAGTTGCTGACCGGATCGCCTCCATTTGCGTCGCAAGTTTTGCGCCGCGCAGGCCTCGGCGAAATGTTGCGGATCATCAAGGAGGTCGAGCCGACCAAGCCCAGCACGAAGATCACGGCCGCGGACGATTTGCCGCGCGTCGCCGCCAATCGGCGACTCGAACCTGCACGACTGGCCCGCCTGATCCGCGGCGACCTGGACTGGATTACCATGAAATGCCTGGAGAAAACTCGAACGCGACGGTACGAAACCGCCAACGGCTTGGCTCAAGACATCGAGCGATTTCTGGCCGACGAGCAAGTTCAAGCGGGCCCGCCAGGCACAAGTTATCGGATGCGCAAGTTCCTGTGGCGGAATCGCGGTCTCGTGGCGGCAGGGTCGTTGTTGTTATTGACGTTGATCGGCGGCGTTGTTGGCACATCCATCGGGCTGTTTCGAGCCGGGCAAGGTCAGGCGGCCGCCATTCGCGCGCTGCAGGTTGCTCAACAACAACGTGATCGGGCCGAGCGGCATTATCAACGAGCGATGTCCGCTGTCGATCGGCTTTTGACTCGTGTCGGTGTCGTCCAATTGGAAGCGGTGCCTCAAATGGATGAGACTCGCCGCCGGATTCTGGAAGATGCATTGGAGTTTTATCGCGAAATCCTGCAGGACGAAAGTGACGATCCCATTGCGCGTCGCGAAGTCGCGTTGGCTTGGCAACGGGTTGGCGATATTCAGACCCTGTTGAGTCGATCTCAGGAGGCAGAAAAGTCTCTGAATCGCGCCATCGATATTCAGCAAAAACTCGTTGGCGAATTCGCCGGCGAACACAAATTTGAGAATGACCTCATTCGGAGTCACCGCTTTCTTGCATATGTCCTGGTCCAAACAGGCCGTATTCCTGAAGCAGAGCGAATTGTGGGCGACATGTTGAGCCGCGAGCGCTTCTCAACGACTGACACTGGATACGAACAATTATTATTGCATTATCTGCGTGGATGGATCTGCGCCACGACACGACGGCAAAATGATGCCATTTCGGCAAGTCAGGCAGCCCTGAAATTGGCCGAAGACCTGACTCGCAGTGAGCCATCTAGGTTGGAGTACCAATCAGAGAGCGCGAAAATTCTCAATTTTCTGGGCAATCTATACCGCGAGAACTTGCAGTTCGACAAAGCTGAAATGTGCTTCCTGGATGCCAAGGCTACATTGACAGCACTTTTGGCGCAGAAACCCGACGACGACTTTTCTCATTACAGCATGGCCGCCTTGTGCAACAACCTGGGACTTTTGTATGCCAATATGAATTGCCAGGCCGCAGCGGAAACTGCCTATCAGGAGGCGATCTCTTTTTACGGGCCGTTGGCACAAAATCATCCTGGCTTACCAGATTACGAGTGGGACTTGGCGAAAGTTCATAACAACGTCGCTCTGATGCACTCAAAAAACGCCGATTCACTGAGCGCTGTGACCGAAAACGAAAAGGCGTTGACGATCTTTGAACGATTGAGACAACGCTTTCCAAAACGCTTGGACTTTTTTGCAAGTTACATGGGGGGATGCGGCAACCAGGCGAAATATTTGATCGAACAGGACCGATTGGAGGAATCGCTCGTTTGGAACACAAAAGCCATTGAAGCAGCGGGAGATTTGCTCAAGGTCGAACCTCGTCACAATGAAACGCGACGACTACTTCACAACAGCTTGATGGGCCGGGCGGGAACGTACCGGAGACTGAAACAAAGCGAGTTGGCAATCAAGGACTATCGCCGCTCGCTGGAACTTAGCGAGGGTGAAAGTCACGTCAACTATGTTAATTTCCGCCCACGGGCATTGGCGTTGGTCGGCGACCATAAGCAAGCTGCGGCAACAGCGGAAGCAATCGTGACAGGCGCCAACGCTACCGGTTCGAACTTCAGCGAAATGGCCAGCGTGTATGGAACCTGTTTCGAAGCGGCCAGCCGAGACAAAGCCCTCGCGGATTCCGATCGTGCCGAACTGGCTGAACACTATGCCGTCCGTTCGGTGGAACTCCTGGCGAAGGCGGCAGAAAAAGGCTACTTCACGACGTTGGAGGATGTTGTAGATTTACGCTCCGACGACCGCCTGCAACCAATTCAAAATCGCGACGATTTCAAACAACTTCTTTCGAACCTGGAAAAGTCCATTCTGGCGGCGCCGAAGCCAGACGCATTCAAATTGGACCGCTGATTATTCCCTCGGTCGCACAAAGTGGATGGTTTGTCGTGATCAAACAAATTGAATCCGATCGCCGAAATTGAGCGGACCCCGGAAGAAATACGACTCCGACAATTATGCCCTGGCAAAAGACAGCTTGGCTCAAGCTTGTCGGGGCGACGCCGATGCGGCATCGAGTCCACGCGAAATTCTTACACGGGACGCAATCTGCAATCGATTCCCGCCATGACTGCTTGCTGCGATGGCGGAGCATCGGCCTAGCCAACGCCTGTGCTGGATGGCGTACGGGCGCCGAGCGCTGCTAGCGAGCGCGCGAAGCTGTTCCAACAAATCGTTTTGTATCGATTTTTCTAATGAGTCTGATCGTGACAGGTCGATGGTTTGAATCACCTGTACTAGTTTTGCGGGCGGTGCGCGCCTGTATTGCGTGGGAAAAACGACAGGATGGACTCGAAAAAGGGCCGCAAGACGCGGGAAGATCGATGAAAAATTGCTCGCGATGGATAGCAATCTTGGTGGCTTTGTGCTGCTGTAAAGCAGGTTTGCAAGCCCAGGACGTTCAACCGTATCAACCCGGAGGCGACTCCGCTCAAGCGATGCCGTTCCAAACGGAGCTTTGGTCGGCGGCGCCGGGACGACTGTGGGTCGACTTTAGTTTTGCCGATCGTGGGCTGGGTTATACCGGCTCCTATGCGACCTTGGGCGGCAAGACTCGTTTGTGGGATGACTTCCTGGATGGCCGGTGGCTTTTTGAAGGTCAAGGCCATGTAAGCTTGGAAAGCGGTGGCGTTTTTGGAAATGCGGGTATCGAGCGCGTGTTTTCGATTGCTAACGCAGGTTCCGACGTCGTCGTCGGTGGTTGGTTCGACTATGACTCGGATCAACAAGGAAATTTCGCACATACATTTACACAATTTTCGGTCAACGCGGCTATCAAGACGCGACAATGGGACTTGGTCGGCAATGGATATTTTCCAGTCGGTGTCGACGGCTACACGCAAGGCGATCCTACAGGTGTGGATTGCTTTTTCCGCAGCAGCATTGTGTTGCAAGCGGGTATCGACAGCGCGCTCAAGGGATTTGACGCAACGCTGAAGTATCGTCCCGCCGCGCTGGGCCTTTTAAACGGCAGCGTGGAGTTGGGTGGATACTCCTATGGTTCTGACCTAATCGATGATTTTGGCGGCGTGAGGGCGCGAATGGGAATACAGCTTCTTCGCGGGCTGATGATCGCGGGCGAAATCAATCACGACAATCGATTTGACATTACCAGCGTCGTTCAGGTGGGCTGGCAATTCGGTATGAATGCCCGCGGCAGCGAATACGCTGGCTTGGGTCGCGATCTGGAGCCGACAAACCGCAACGATCACATCGTTCGCTTTCAACAAGACGTGATTTTGGCGATCGATCCGGATACTGGGGCGCCTTACAATGTTTTCCATGTGGATAATTTGGCGGATGCCGCTTTTGGAAACGGTTCGGCCGAGACGCCGTTCGCAACCTTGCTGGAAGCCCAAGGGGCCTCGGGACCGGATGACATCATCTTCGTTCGCGAAGGAGATGGCACGACGCGCAACTACGCCAACGGAATTGTGCTCAACGACGGGCAAATGCTGTTAGGCGATGGCGTACGCCATCTGATTCCAATTCAAAACGGTCTGATATTCCAATTGTGTAACGACCTCGACGGTTTGCGTCCGCATTTGGCGAATGACGGCGGCAACGTCGTTACCTTAGCGAATCGAAACACCGTTCGCGGCGTCATTATCGATGGCAACGGACTTGCGGTTAACGGCATCAGCGGTAACGCGTTTCCGTTTGGCCCGCCTATTACGGATGGCGTGATCGAAGACTCAACGATTAACGACCCGATTCTAAACGGTATCTTGCTCGATACTATCGCTGGCGATTGGCGGTTTGCCCGCAACGAGATCTCTGGCGCACTGCTCGGTGACGGAATTTCAATCTTGAATGCTTGCGATCCGACGTCGGTGTTTACGTTTGAAGACAACGTCGTTAACGACAACGGTCGCGATGGAATCCACATGGAGGATTTTGACGGGACCACATTTACGTTTACGCGAAACACGACCAACGGCAACGGCCGCGATGGCGTGCATTTGGAAAATTACAAGAACATGGCCGGATTGGGCGGGGAATTTAGGTTTGCCAGCCCGACCAGCAGCGGCAACACGCGGCATGGCATCTCGATGGAGAATGTCGACGGCAATGTTCAGATCTTGAATCCCGACATTCAAGGAAATCTGGACACTGGCATCAACTTGGCCAACGTGACAAACACGCAACCGGGCGACCGCACGTTTATTGGCACCACACCGGGCGGTACCAGCACAATCAACGGAAACAACATTGGCGTGCATGTCCGGTTGGATCAACCGGGCGCGATCCAAAACGTCACAATTACCGATTCAACGATCAACAACAACGCCCTGATTGGTATCCTAGCTGAAGCCAGTGGCACCGGCGTTCAGTTGACGACAAATGTTGTGGACAACAGCTCTGTAAGCGGCACGGGCGGTTCGGGCATGCGATTTACTTCCATGCAAGGGGCCTTTCATCGGGTCTTGGTAGAAAACCAATTTAATCGGCTGATAATGAACGGTAACGGCGCGGTGACCGGCAATGGCATCGACTTGCTCGTCGGCGACAACAGCCCCGGCATGATTTCGTCGATGGATGCGATCATCCGCAACGTGAACATTACTAACACTGGCGGGATCGGTATTTTCACCGATGTCGAAGAAGATGGTCAGCTCACGCTTTTCACGGAAAATGTAAATATTACGAACTCGGCAATCGGCATATTATCGATTTTCGACACGAATGCGACTGGCGCGTTGTCGCGGGCCATATTTAATAACGTGAATGTTACGACTGTCGGCGGCGACGGCGTTCGGGTGGATGTACGGGACGATAGCTTGGTCGACCTCGTATTCACCAACGGCTTGATACGCGATGACGACGACCCTGCCGCGGCGGCAGGGAACCATGGGTTCCATGTTTCAGTAGATGGAGGTGCGGGTACGCTGGCACGTGTGTTATTGCAGAACACCACCATTTCGAACCTAACGCCGGGTCTTTTCGGTTTCGAGGAAGAGGGCGTTCTCTTCCAGGCCAGCGGTGGGTCACACACGTTCGCAACTTTGGACGGTAATAACATCCTCAACAATGGACCTGGCGCCGATCCAACGAACTTGCCGTAC
Organism: Planctomycetota bacterium; assembly: GCA_031409895.1. Lineage (GTDB taxonomy): Bacteria > Planctomycetota > Planctomycetia > Pirellulales > Pirellulaceae > JANMEB01. The sequence continues at coordinate 27,493 of JANNYC010000072.1, read as the reverse complement.
TTCGATGGCATCAATGTCCAAATCGATGCCGCTGTACCCTTGGACGCGAGCACATTTAGCCTGAATCTAACCAATAACAGAATGCTCGGAAACTTTGAGCATTCCTTCAATTTGAATAACGCTGGCAGCGGCGTTGCCAATATATTCATGTTTGGCAACACGTGCGACAGTGATTTTGGCGAAGATGCGCCCATTCCAATCACTTCGAATTTGGAAGACATGCGGGTGACCAACGGAGCGATGGCAACGACATGTTTGGCAATGTCAAACAACTTCTTTGCTTCACCAGCAGTCGTTGAAAATTTGTCTGGGCCGGGAGCATTTACGCTAGAGCTGGATGGCTTGTCAAACGGACTCGGTCAACCTGTGATCTTGGGAGGACCGCCTGCGGTGACGATCGTACCGTTTGGCTCGACGTGTCAACCGGCAATCAGTGCAGAAGAAGCGTTCTTCATTTTGAACGGTTTCCCACCACCGTAATCTGATCCGCAGAGACACGCGGCAAAAGTCAGCACGACCATCGACGAGACTAAACTTGCGACCGCCAATCGAATTTAAAACTTCGATTGGCGGTCGTTTTTATTGACTGGCTTCGCCCGAACCCTCACTGACCGTGTAAGCAAACTCTAAAAGTAGAGCTTTCGCTTCGGCGACGCGTTCCGTTCGCTCAAGCAGCTTGGCCAAGGCTTGCAGCGTCTTGTGCGTTTGATCGTGGCTGGGCCCAAGCAAATTTCGCTGAACCGATAGGGCATGCCGAAACAGGGGCTCGGCTTGCTGGAAGTCGCTTTGAAAAGACAAGCTCATCGCAAGCCGGTACGCGACATGGGCGTATTGCGGGCTCCAGCGGCCTGATTGTGCCTCAATCGCATCGAGGGCTTTCTGCAACTGAAGCGCGGCGCTGGCAAAATCGTTTTGCACGACGTCGATTGTTGCCAAGTGCAGACGAACGTCTTGCCGCAAATTTTCCGCACTAGGACTCGCGGCGCAAATCGTTTCGGCGGCCAAGAGCTTGTCGCGTGCGGCGGGCCATTTTTTTTGATCCATCAGAACGACCGCCTGATTAACAAGGCTTTCGGCAACCAGCGGATGCTGCTCACCCAATTCGGTCCGACGAATTCGCTCCGCAACCGCGAGTTCGCGTAGCGCGTCGTCCAGCTTGCCAACCCGATGAAGTGTCACTGCCAGCTCGTGAGTTCGTGCCGCAAACGTCGCATCGCGGCCGGCTAGTTGTTCGCACAACTTTTGCGCTTTGGAAAGCAACTCGACCGATCGGTCCAGCGCGCCAAGCTGCCGTTCGACGAGTCCGCATTGATAAAGTGCATTCTCCAAATCGGGATGGGGCATCGAAAACATTTGTTGAGCCAACGCTGCAGCTTGCTCGTATTCCTGTTTGGCCGCCTCCCATCGCCCAAGTTGCTGCGACATTTGGCCCGCCATGATTTGCAGTCGCAACGGCAGTGCGGCGCTGGAACCAAACACTCGATCCGCGATCGGACGAGCCCTGTTGACGCAATCCAATGCGCGGCGGACTGAGCCAGATTGAGTGAAGCGGGCCGCTTGTTGTTCCAGTTCCCTCAGTTCCGAGACTAACGCAAGTTCCTCAGGGCCAAGTTTGGCAAGCCGTTCATCGGCCGCGATCGCCAGATCACAGTTGGCCACAAGCCAATGCTCCGGACCATATTGTGCGGCGAGTTTCTGTTGGATTTCGCGCCGCAACGAAGCCGCTTCCGCAAATCGTGACTCCGTTTCCGCTTTGCTGGCTGCCGTTACCAAGTCAGATACTTCTTGACTCAGCGGCGCTGACTTGCCCATAGCAATGATTGGCCCGCTGGTGACCGCGCCGTTTTCCGCTTCATTCGTCGAGGAGTATCCGCTGCAACCAGCCAACAAAACGATTCCCCAACTGATCCGATAAAAAGTCTTCATCGCGCGTCCTTTCGCGTTCCGTCTATCGATGGTGCCAAAACTGTTGGCTATCATAACCCGCAAGCGATTTTGGCAGCAACGCGATTTTTGCGATTCGACAAAGTCCCTGGGCCAGTCGAATTGGCTTAAACATTTACCTAGAATTGCCAGCTATCACTTTCAAACTCCTCAAGCCGTCGTCAACGGGAAACCAATGCGCGCGATTACGGAATCTGTCGAAGTTGCTTGCACACCGGACAGGCTTTTTCAGACATTGCATACGCCGACTGAAATTTGCCTGTGGTGGAATGCCCGAACCGCAGTTGTTATGCCCCGGCCCAACGGTTTGTGGATGGCGACTTGGGGCAAGGACGAGGACCGGCCCGATTACATCACAGTCGCCCGAATGAAAGTCTTTGACCCGCCTAAGCAACTCGTCATGTGCGAATTCGAATATTGGTCCGGGGAGGAGCCGCTTCCTTTCGCCGATCAATTGGAAACAGCATTTCAGATCGAAGAATTGAGGGGCCATGCGCGGCTGACCGTTACCCAATCTGGCATTCCGGACGAGGCAACTGCCGACGAGTTTTTCCGTCGGTGCTGTCAAGGTTGGAAAGCGACGTTAGCCGCGATCAAAGACTTCTTCTAATGCCTATCGAAAAACCAGAATTGTTCCTTGTCCCCGGCTTTGCGGGGAGAAGGTGGCCAAAGGCCGGATGAGGGGAGTTCGGATAGCAACCGATCGAACCAGCCATTTTAACGAAGTGCTGGCATCAAATGGCGTTGACAAAAATGCCTGCGGCGATGACTCTTTGTGCCCCGAAACGCCTGCCAAATCCACTTTCGCCGTACGTTCCGGCCATGGCTGAACTCTAGACCCCTGCCCGATTGTAGCCCATTGAAAATTCTGGAAATCAACTCCGGTCGCGACGTCAACGGCGCGATGGTTCATACCTATTTGCTTGTCCAGCAGATGGTCGAATTGGGCCATGAAGTCAGCGTATTGTGCCGACCGGGATACTGGCTGTGGGACAGGCTCAATGGTGTGCGCGTCGAGCGCATCTCCTCGTCGATGCATCGTCACTGGAGTGAGCTGCGCCGCGCCTCGACGATCGTTCGCGAGCGGCAGATCGACGTTATCCATACGCACATGAGCCGCGCGCACATGTTCGGGATTTTGCTCAAAGTAATGACCGGCGTGCCCTGCGTTGCGACCGCGCACAATCGCCACATTCAACTGCACTGGCCATGGAATGATTTCGTAATCGCCAATTCTGAAGCCACGCGGCGATTTCAGATTCGAATGAACCGCGTTCCCAAAGAACGAATCCAAACCGTTTATTGCTTTTCGGATTTGCAACGCTTCCAATCTGTCGGCGAAGAAATTCGCCGCACCACTCGTTGCGGACTGAGTGTTGCCGATGGCCAACCGCTCCTGGGAGTGGTCGGAGAAGTCGTCGCGCGCAAAGGCCATATCCATTTGTTTCGTGCCTTGCCGCGCATCGCCGAAGCCTTCCCGAATTTCAAACTCGCGGTCCTGGGCCGCTTCAAGCGTCATGAAGCCGCTACGCGCCAACTTCGACGATTCCTTGTCGAGCACAAACTCTTTCAACGAGTGATTTGGGTTGGTCGCAGAAGCAACGTACCCGACTTTTTCGCCGCCATGGACGCCTGCATTGTCCCTTCGATCGAGGAGCCACTGGGACTCGTCGCGATGGAAGCCCAAGCCGCCGGGACTCCGCTGATCGTAACCAACACTGGCGGCCTCGTTGAAATCGTTCAAGACAACGTCAACGGCTTGATCGTCCCCACGAAAAATCCCGCTGCGATCGCTGACGCCGTAATTCGCTTGCTAAACGATCGCCATTTGCGCGATCGACTGGTTGAAAATGGCCGCCTCAACGTGAGCGAACGCTTTTCCCCACGCGTTCTAACCAACCAAGTCGTCGACGTCTTGAGACAAGTCTCCCATTGCCCAGCCGCCTGACCAATCACCAAGCCCGCATCGGGTTACGGTTTTGTCGACCAGTCTTCGAACGACAAGTTCGGGATGCGTTCGAAATCGACGGTATTGCGGGTCAAAATTGTCATTTGGTTTGCAAGGGCGATAGCACCAATTCGCAGGTCCATGGTTGCCACTCGGATTCGCTGATTACGAAGCTCATCATAGATCTCAGCCGCACTTGAGCCAAACGGAAGTACCTGCGCTTCGGAGTAATTCGTCAGCAACAACTCCAACCGGTGATAGCCTTTTATAACGCCTTCAGATGAAATCGCTTTGGCAAAGTATTGGTTCCAACCGTTGACTTGTTCATGGAACGATGCGATCGTCGCAAAGAACGAGGATGGACTGTGTCTCGCCAAACGCGCGATGAGATTCTCGCATTCGACACCGCGCCGTTGCTCAAGCAATGCCAGATGATCGGTGTCCAGGATAAACATTTATTCGTCGTCCTTCGGGCGATCCGACTGGCGAAACTCTTTGCCCAAACGAACGATCTCATCAAAATCGGGATCGTCCATGAACGAGCCGGTAATTTTCTCAATCCAGTTACCCTTCGTGCTGTTTTCGCCTGTCCTGGCTTTGAGAATCGCCAATTCACGTTCGACTTTGGCAAGTCTTGCTTCGATCGTTTCTGACATATTCCTTCTCCTTCAAAGGTAAAATTGGCAACCAGTGATTGTTTGATAGCCCGTGCTTGTTTGACAACCAGAGGCGTTCGTGAGTGGACGTACAATCGTGCAATTCAAAATAGCTCTCCGGCTTCAACACGAGTTTCTTTGGCGGAGGAAGATTCGATGCTGGTCGCCGAGGTGATCCGTTCATTGTACGCCCAAACGGCTTCCGCGCTACCGGCGCTTTCGCAGAAGGGGTGGAGACGATACGCAAGTTGCCGGGCGGTTTTTGACTTTCGGATGACCTCTCAAGTCGTTGACGTCTTGAGACAAGTCTCCCGTCGCCCAGCCGCCTGATCACTCATTAGGCGCACTTCGCGGTGATCGGCAATGTCGCGACCCCGTCCAAATTATGCATGTCCTTTTTTGGTTTCCCCGCGCGTTCTAACCAACCAAGTGCTCGACGTGCTTCACAACGTCTCGCAACAGAAATCGCCCAAACTCTCTACCCGCCGCGCCGCCTAGAAAAACAGTCGAACACTCGATCGGGTTCAGATTTCTGTAGCAATCGCCAAGTCTCTGCTGCACGCGGCAAGTGCGTTGGTTCAATTGCGGCGGAACGAAATTCCCGTCCCGACAAAGAAGTCGCTCGAGGCGTCGTTCAACCCGACGCCAGCACGAATGTCCCATTGCACATCGGGCGTAAACAAAAACGTGAAACCGCTGTTAAAATACTGCTCGACGCGAACGTCGGCCGCACCGTCGGGCGAGATGACAAACCACTCGTTATACATGCCCCACTTTTCGGATAGGCTCGTTCCAATCGTGAGCGACTGAGCCCATTCCGTGTACGTATCACCAAGCCCATCAATCGATTGATTGAATTGCGTGCTGCCAGCGCACGAATACTTGTCGTTGATATCCCAGCCGTACAACAAATTGGTCCCGGGTAGAACTTGGTCGTTGGTGAACGGCGTGCTGCCCGTCGGCACAGTCATTTGAGGTACCAACGCGATTTCGGGTAACCACCCGGATTGTTCCGTCAAACCCAGTTTGCAACCGAGATACAAATCCTCGACTCCCGTTTGACGAGTTCGAACGCCACCAGCATTTTCCACGATCGAAGTCGGAGAAACTGCTACCCGCAACTCAAACCATTCGGCCCCAATACCGAGGCGCAGTAACGGCTCACCCCAGGAGTGGCTGCGCGTTGTCAAGCCACCGTCACGGTTCTGGAAGTACGAATAGCCCATCTCCAATTGCGATGTCCCGCGGCCAACCGTCGTGCTGGATTCGGTGAAGTCGGGGCGGTCGGTGGCGATCGGCTCCTCTTCGGTCTCCGCCGATTCGTTTTCGTCGCTCGTGTCACTCGGCTGTTCGGGCCATGAAAAAAGCGTCTTGCGGTCACGAGAACCCTCAGAAAACCGTTCTTGACCGATTGCGACGTTTGCCCAAGTGATGAGTGCAAAAACGACAAATGGAATCGCGTCGCGCATGAATAGACCTTTCCAAATCTCGTATCGACTATTTGGATAATCTGACTTTATCGCCGCTAGCATCAAAAACTCTGGCCGCGAAGCGACACGTAAATTCGCTGGTTCCTTGGCTCTGCCTGGGAACCCACTGAATTACCGGCTCCGTCAAGCGGTTCGAAGCGACACGGGAAAGACTTGCGATTTGTGACGGTGCAAGCTTTTTCCATAACGCCTTTGGCTCACCCGAACGATGTTTTGAAAAGTCTACCTGTTCAGGCAACCATCCTGTCCTGCCAATCGATCGATCCTTTTGCGAGCCACTACGACGGAAAAGGTTTGTCGGCCAATGCCAAGTCGAGAAATTTCAATATGTCTTCGCCGCCTCGCTCCCATACTTCGCCGGCTAAGGAGACTAGTTTGTTGCGATTGATTTTATTGAGATTGGCCTTGATTAGAAATCGCAAATCGCCGGCGTCAAATTCTTTCTTTTCGATACTTCGATGTGGAGAAATAACTGCGGCATATTTGGAGATGACTGCGGCCTCGACGGTCGGAATTCGGTGCCCGGTTTTTTTGTCGACAACAACATGGTCCTTCAAAATCGTTTCCTGAAACTTGCCCCAGGGCAACATTAGATCGACGACCGGTTTGGGCTTGCCCTCGGAATCGGGATCGCCGGGGTCCAGGAACCTCACGACTTGAGAGAGTTCAAGCTTTTGCAGCATGGGCCAATGCTCCGCGATTGCCTTGGCCGCTCGTTCTTTCTGGCTGTACGGCACCATGATGTCGACGTCTTGAGTCGCCCGCGGCATCGGCAAGTAGCCGATATATCCGTGCAGCCCCATTAAAATCCAATTCTTAATGCCCGCGTCGTTGAGGCAATCAATTACTTGTTGTGGTGTGACGTCCACGGCTTGTTTCCTGTGCGTTTGTCGATAGTAACTCGTCAGTCGCGTGGAGGTATGGATTCCGGAAGCATGGCCGGATGGCGATTTTGGGTCCGAGTCATCCATGCCCGCGTACCCATCCCCTTGGCGAAGCAACGCTGCATTTCTGGCTGCGATGTATTCGGGATCAAACAGATCAGAACTCATGTATTAAATTCTCTTGTGCTTCGAGGATTTTCTGGCCCGTTGGTTCGTGTCGCGAGCGATGTTCATTGTACCAGAGCGAACGCACAAGTGCTTACAATGATCCCGAAATCGAATCTCCAACTATCCATCGTGCGGCGGCCAGACCTCCGTCCCGCAAGTACTTCAGCGCACGACCGATGACCATTCGACGCCAAGCGATTTTGTATCTTCCATTGCCAAGTGGCACTTTCGTTGAATCGATCCGCGCCCGCTTCAATCGAGTTCAGTTCGACCTAATCAAAGCGCACGTCACGCTTATCGAACAACGGAACGGAGGACGATGGAAAGACTTGTCTGCTTTCGGCTGAACTGGCGAAACGCCGACGCGCATTGCTGGACCAAGAGCCAATTGCCCGGAGCGGTCCCAATTTGAAGCACAACAAAATATCGCATTGATTTACGAGTTTGACAATTCTGTTTTCCGTATCCACGAGAAGCCCCATCGCAATCGCCGACACCGCGATCCGCTTGCTAAACGATCGACATTTGCGCGATAGGCTAGTTGAAAACGGTCGATTCAACGTAAGCGAATGATTCTCTCCTCGCGTTCCAACCAACCAGTCCTCGACGTGCTTCAAAACGTCTCGCAGCAAAACGCGCTCAAGCTTTCTAGCCGCCGCGCCGGGTAGAGAAATCGATGAGGCCTCATCTATCGATGACTACCAGTCACTCAAGAACTCCAAACGATCCAACATTGCATCAGCGTCCAAAACATTGGCCACGTGAAGCAGCCGACGAACCAGGTCTCCGACGGGACGTTGAACGGAAACAATGATTCCGGCGTGATGCCAATCGTGTTTCAACATCCGGGTGTGTAGTTTCGCGAAATGCGCGACGTTGAAAGTAACGAGTACTCGACCTTCGTCCACTGCCCATTTCAATTGAGCTTCATCACTTTCACCAAGACGGTCGGCTTCGGGAGTGGAAATCGCATTGAATCCGGCCTTCCGCAGCGCAATCGCTGTCGCGCCGTAAACGTCTTCATCCATCAAAAAACGAGCTTGAGCCATCAAGGCGATCCGTCGTGCGCATTCTGGGCTTTAACAGCACCTTCATCGTCTGCTGCCAAATCCGCCTGAATTTCGTCGATGTGGTCGTAGGCATAGGCCAAGGCATCATGTACGTCGGCCGGTTTGAGCGGAGTGTATTGCTGAACAATTTCTTCGACGCTCATCCCTTGTCGATAGCAAGTCAAAATCGTCCCGACGCGAATCCTGGTGCCAGCAACCACTGGTTGCCCTCCGCAACGCGCGTCGTCTCTCTCGATGTTGCGATAATCCAGCTTTTGCATAACCGTTGTTCCGAATGATTGACGAGTCTTGTCTGTGCGTAAATCAATTCTACCCACAATCGGTACCCGGCGTCATGTGCAAACCGTCCACCGACGGGCCAACTTTGCTTGCGTCACCAAAGCGGTTCTCGCAACCGACACTCAGGTTATCCCTGTCCTTTTTAATTTTCTAATTTTTCATGCCTGCGAAAAAAGCGCAAATTCATTGACGTTGCGTGATGTATGTGAAGTTCGGAACCAGCGTAATTTTGAAGGTTCATTCAGCTAAACATCCGCGGCAGGTGATGCAGTCGCTTGTTACGCTGAGCAAAAGCAATCGCGTGACCTTCGAGTTGGGCAGCTCGATCGAATGCCACGATCGAACGAACTCATGTGGTTCAAAAAAATTACCCGAAATTACGCTTGCCAAGTTCATAATGGATGCGCTTTCGCGAGAAAATGCTTGTTTGCGCAAATCGTAGCCATAGCCAGCTGCGAAATCGCCTTTGACGATGTGCGCGCCAACGCCAAACCGGTTGGTTGAATCGCATCGACCAAGGAAATTGAACAAGGATCCAAAAGCCGAACTCAATTCTGGCTTCGCACCCGATTCGTTACAATAAGCGAATGCCACAAGATGTTCCCCTGAATTGACGTCGCCAAAATACTCTTTCAGTTTGATGCCTTTGGGACGATTTGTGTCCGCTTGGTGTCGCGTTGACGAATTACTGTTGTAAAACACCCGATACGAATCAAAAAGCAGTCGAGCAGTCTCCCAGGTGCCGTCCGATGCCACGTTTGACACTGCGGCGACCGGCTCAAGTTCGTTTAGCCAATCGCCAGCACCAATTTCGTTCAGACTGGGATCAGCGTAGCCTTCACTTCCGTCGGATAGAAATGTAAGTGCCCCAGGATCGATCAGGCACGGAAGCGATTTCCATTTGCTACTTTGCTCTGTCGAGACTGCCCGAACAATCGAGGCTCCACGTTCCGGGACGCGATAGGTGTCGGTTTCGTTAAGTTCCGTTTCAGTCGCGAGGCGAAACGCAACCATTTCTTTCGTCGGCGGGTTAATTAGAGGGTAAACGACTCGATAGTCGATTGAATGTGGATTTCCAAATTCAATGACGCCTCCACAATATTCGCTCCAGCCACAATAACAGAAAATTGAAGATGTTTTGTCCGAATTCGTTGCGTTTGACCGTATGCTGGTCGATTCGTCAATTCGTCCTTCGATGACACAGTCAAACAAATCGCGGGAGCGAACGAAGAAAAAACAGCTATCTGTCGCTTTACCCCAATTGCCTTTTGCTTTCACCAATTGAAAGTGCCTAGACGTTGACAGCGTTTTCTTGTTCGATTCCAAGTTCAATACTTGTCGAGCCAATGCGACACAGCGGTCTTCGCTTGTTGATGAAGTCCCGTAGATCGTGTTTTGATGACAGAAAAAATAAATTTCTTCATTCGGCAGAAAGTAAATCTCAATTCCGTCGACGGTTTTTATTGGTTCGCCATCGCTAATTTCACGAATGGACTTTTCGATCAACTCCGCCGACCAATCAAATACATTCGGATTGAACTCGAAAGCAAATATGAACTCCAGCGTTTTTTGGCGTGATTCCACTCCCCAAAAGAGCTTTCCCGGAAAAAGTGACGCCAACAAATCGACGGCTCGGTCTTCGTCAACTTGGTCAAATTCGAAACCGTTTTCCTTGAACGAATCGGCGAGCGCAACCAACTCGCTGGCAACGGGATTTTCTTTTAGGCAAATCGACAATACGGTATTCGAAAACCAATGTTCCGCTGGCTCTCGATGAGTCATCGCAACTTGAGCGACTGGTAAATCCAATGCTCGCAATTGTTTCGAACGCCTGGCCTCGGAGTACCAAAGGTCGTACCAGTTGGACTTTGCCTTTTGAATAAATGATTGGGCGTTTGTGACTTCCAGAAAGAGCAATGCATCTCGTGACAAAAGCTCTTCTGGAGCAACCATTTGCGCTGGCAATCTACTTGCCAAAATTGCGGCGAGAAGCAAAGCATACGTCGCCATCGCAAAATGTTTCATCGACACTCCTTTGTTTGTTCGTGCATCGAGGTTTCGCCAAAGGCAAGCGCCATTGATCCTAACTAGGGATTCGAGTCAGGATCAAGGTGAGTATTAGCCCAATAGCACTCGATTGACGGACTGTTTTGTAGATGTTGGTTCGATCGGTTCTGACGTTGGGTTGTGTTGGGTAATTGAGCCAATGAACAACGCCTCGTCGCAGTGCCATTGGGTTGAACTTAAGCCCGAAGCTCGTGGTTTTCCCAATTTCCATTGCTGGTTTAGCTTTTCTCGTATAATGGCACTTCGGCGTTGCCGTTTTGCTTGCCGATAAAGGTTGCGCGGCCATAAGTGTGGGGATCCGATGAACTTCCGCGACGAAGCTGATATTGATCTTGATACTCAATCCGACTTGGAACGAGAGGACGGACCGCATGCTGCACCGCCACAAATTGCACCTCGCAAGTCGCGTAGAAAAAACGACTCAATGTTTACCCTGAATCGGACGGCCTTCCTGCTGCTGGGAATGTTCTTGTTGATCGCGCCGTGGACGATCGAGTATTTGATCGGGCGGTATTATCGGGCGGCGACTCGGGCGCGGCTGACTGCGGAGTATGAGTTTGCGGTTGAAAGGATTGGCGAGCACTCGACGCCGCTGCGTGAAATTTCTTTGGGCTCGCAGCTAGTCTTTCGAAAAATTCGTCCCAGCGTCGTGAGCATCCAAGCCTTCAGCCCAAGCGATACTTTCAAGCCGCGAGCCCAAGGCTCCGGCGTCGTGATTTCAGCCGACGGGTATATCGTCACCAACCATCACGTGATCGATGGCTTTGAAACCGTTTCGGTCGAGATGGAAGGGCGAAGACGCATTACGGCTCAAGTCATCGGCGGCGATGAGCTGACTGACTTGGCGGTGATCAAAGTTGACGCCACGGATTTGGTCGCGGCGGAATGGGGCGATAGCGATAGTTTGGAAGTCGGTTCGATGGTCTGGGCCATCGGCTCTCCGTTTGGATTGCAGAATTCGGTAACTTCCGGCATCATCAGTAACACCGAGCGGCGGAGCGAACGCAGTACATATCAAGAATTTCTGCAAACCGATGCGGCCGTAAACCCCGGCAACAGTGGCGGGCCGCTGGTTGACGAAACGGGACGTGTCGTCGGAATCAACACGCTCATTTATGGCAATCGCTACCAAGGGATTAGCTTTGCCGTTCCCAGCTCATTGGCCCGCGAGATTTGCGATACCTTGATCAAGAAGGGTCGGATCGTGCGCGGCTATTTGGGAGTGCGGCCGACACAGCTTTTCGATGATGACGTCGTTCGACTCAAGCTGCCCAATGGCGACGGCGCGCTGTTGGAGCGCGTGGAACCAGGAACTCCCGCGGAAGTTGCTGGATTGCAGCCCGATGACGTCATTCGCGGATGGGAAGGCCAGCCGATTTCGAATGATCAGTTGTTGTATCGCCGCGTCGGGTTGACGCCCCCCGGTTCGCTGGTTGATGTCGACTTGTTTCGCAATGGCAAGCAGCAAACGATTCGGGTTAAAGTTGGCCAGTCGCCGCAGTTCAAGCTTCGCGATGAGTGATGCGCGGCGTGTCGAATTTAGACTGCGAGCGCAACCATCAACAGGCAAGCCTGGGGCATTCTGGGGCGCGGCGGGACGATAGTAGACTGCCAACCTAACGATCACCAGGTCAAGCCTGGAGGATTTGGGAACGCAAATCAACAAGGGACAAGCACGTTGGATTGCGGGGCGGAAATCAACAAGCCACAAGCTTGGTGGATTTGGGGACGGAAAAGTTTCACTAGGCGGATTAAGCCGTTTTCGCGTTGAACTTGGCTGCCGGTTATTCGCTCGGTTCTGAATTTTGCGGCCCGCCTCCCGGCAAAGAGCGATAAACCTACGTAAGTCTTTCTTCGCGACCAATGGACAGGGACGTCATGTCGGGCGCAATCCAACCTTCGCAACCTAATTCGTGTGCGACCGGAGTTAGTCGTCGGCAACTTTTGCAAATCACTGTTGCTGCTACGCTCGCCGGTGCCATCACAACTCCCGCCGCAAAGGCCTCTGATTCCTTCGTTGAAATGGGACGTTCGTCAAGTTGCGCACTTCCGACGAACAACACTTCGCTCAAGCAGCGAGCCAAAGACGATTATCAGGCGAGTTTGCAGCAGTACGGTGGACGACTTGCCAACGATATCCAGGAACTGATCCGCACGAGTTCTCGTCCGCCGCACGAGCAGTTCGCGGTGACGATCATTGGCTCGGGTTACGGCGCGGCGATCTGTGCGGCGAGATTGTCCGCGAGCCTATCGCCCGGTTTTAGGATTTGCATTCTCGAACGGGGACGCGAGTGGGTTCCTGGGACTTTTCCAGATACGTTTCGCGAAGCTTCGCGTCAAACGCGACAGAAATTGACGGGTCAGAAAAAGGGCCAGATCGACAACCCGCTCGGTCTGTTCCACATCAAAATGAACGCCGAGATCAATACGCTTTCAGGAAGCGGCCTCGGCGGAACGTCGCTGATCAACGCCAGCGTGGCGCTCAAGCCCGATGCGGACGTATTTTCGCAAGTCTGTTGGCCGACGGCGCTTCGCGATCGAGCGACCCTCGATCCGTATTTTGAGCGCGCGGCTCGTATGCTTTCGCTTGCTCGCACGCCGCACGATCAGACTTGCAAAGTTCAGTCTCGTCGTGACGCGGCCGATCACCTCAATCCGCGTCCTGGATTCTTCGATCTTTCGCCACTGACTGTCACCTACGATGGCCGCTATTTGGATGCAAGTGGCCGCAATCCGCACGGGATGATTCAACGACCGTGTGAGCTTTGCGGCGATTGCATCACAGGTTGCAACGTCGGCGCAAAGAACACGCTCACCACGAATTACTTGCCGCTGGCCAAGCTCAACGGGACGGAGATGTACACCCAAATCGAAGTCCAATCGGTCGCTGCAGTCGATGGTCATTACCAAATCCAAGCCATCGCGCGCGACGATTGCGGCGGCACGTTGCAAGAATTTCCCGTCACGATCGCCAGCCAAATGGTGATCGTCGCCGCCGGAAGTCCAGGCAGCGCGGAGATCTTGTTGCAATCGCGGCAAACGGGAATGGAGTTTTCCCAATCGCTGGGTCAGCGCTGGTCGTTCAACGGCGACACGATTGGCTTTGTGGTTGACCCGCGTATTCACGCGCCGATCGGCGGCGTCGGTGCTTACCCCGAATCGATGCAGCCCATTGGTCCGACCGTGCAGACTTCGTTGAACTACAGCCGTCGCGCAGAGCTTCGACATCGATTGCTAATTCAAGAAGCCGCTCTCCCACGCGCGGTGACAAAAATCTTCTCGCTCCTCTTGCAAGACCGGGACTTGGACAAGTCGATGGTCATGCTGGGCATGGGGCACGACGGGTCCGAAGGGAAAATTATTTGGAAGGAAGATCGCTGGCAAGTCGATTGGCCGGATTTGCGCGATAGCCGCTATCGCAAAATGGTCTTTCAAGACTTTGACGAACTCGCGCAGGCCCACGGCGGTTGGTACAAACGAATGCGCGCGTTCGGCGACACACTGGTTTCCGTCCATCCACTGGGTGGTTGCGGAATGTCGGACGATCCAACATGTGGCGTGGTCAACGATCGGGGCCAAGTCTTCGATGGTCGCACGAATTGCTATCAGAGCGCGACTGGCGGATCGCCGCCGATTTATCCAGGTTTGTATGTGGCCGATGGTTCGATCATGTCGTCATCGCTGGGCGTCAATCCGCTGATGACGATTTGTGCGGTGAGTGAACGAATCGCCGAGCAAATCGTTGCCGACCCGCAATGGACTCAACTTTTTGGTGGTCGTGCCGCTCGCGGTTGACTATCATTTAGTGCTATCCGCTGCGTCCCTGAGGGGGACAGGCACATATTGCTTCGAGGAATTCGCAAAATGAGCCAGTCCCCGACCGTTTGACCTGGACCGACGGGCGACATACAACTGTCGTTCCAGAAAAACCCGCGTCTGCGGGAAAGTGGGCTCCGCGAGGGGGAGCCGTGAACCGGGTCAGGTCTGAAATATGAAGCAGCCCTAAGCGGGGTACTCTTGTGCGGGGCCCACTTTCCCGCAGTCCGTCGGCCAAGCCGCTCTTGGTGACCGAAACAAGTCGACCGCAATGTTTCCTCGTTGGCACTGGTGGCAATACGGAAAAAATCATGGCTGCCAAATCTACAAAGCAATCCGCGAAAAGCGCCGGGAGCGCGACGACTGCTGCCCCGGCGATTTCGACGCCGCCTGTTTCGGGAAGCGCTCAGTATCTGGTCGTCGCGCGGCGATATCGGCCACAGTCTTTCGCCGATCTCGTAGGCCAAGCCCACGTCTCGACCGCGCTTTCCAACGCCATTCAGCAAAATCGTGTCGGCCATGCGTACTTGTTTAGCGGCGCTCGCGGCACGGGAAAGACCTCATCCGCGCGGATATTCGCCAAGTGCTTGAACTGCGAAAAAGGACCGACGGTGCAGCCGTGTCAGGTTTGCGATAGTTGCCAGGGCATCACATCAGGCGACGACATCGACGTGCTTGAAATCGATGGCGCAAGCAATCGTCGAATCGAAGAAATCCGCCAGCTTCGCTCCACGGTCAACGTGCGACCGAGCCGTGCTCGATACAAGATTTACATCATCGACGAAGTCCACATGCTGACCAAGGAAGCATTTAACGCTTTGCTCAAGACGCTTGAGGAGCCGCCGGACCATGTCAAATTCATCTTTTGCACGACCGAGCAAGACAAGATTCCGATTACGATTCGCTCTCGCTGCCAACTATTCGAATTTACGCCGGTCGAGGAACTCGCAATCCGCGGGCGGCTCAAGCAAATCGCGGCCACCGAAAAAGTTGACATCTCCGACGACGCGCTCACGCTGCTGGCTCGCCGCGCCGCCGGATCGATGCGCGATAGCCAGTCGCTGCTTGAACAATTACTGGCGGCCGGCAAAGCCCAAATCACTTTGACCGATGTCAACCAGTTTCTCGGTACCGCCGACGCACAGCTTGTCGGGCAACTGGTCGAGCAGCTCGCGACCAGCCAATCGTCCGGCGCAATGGCCATCGCTCATCAAGCCTTTCAACAAGGAGTTGATGCGGGGCAACTGACGGCACAATTATTCGGATTTTATCGGGATTGTCTCGCCGCCAGCGTTGGCTGCACTGATGAGTTGCTGCTCAATGTGTCGCCCGATCAATGCGCTCAAGTTCGCGAACTCGCCAAACAGATCGGACCCGAACAATCGCTGGCCATCTCGCAAATTTTGGATGAATGCTTGGTCAAGATGCGCACTTCGACGCACCCCCAAGTCCTGTTGGAAATGTCCCTCGTTCGCATCTGCCGCCTCGAACAGCTTCAGTCACTTAGCGATTTGATCGAGCAGCTTCGACAAAATCCGGAAGCAGTTCGCGCGACGAAGCCCACCAGCGTACCCTTGGCTCGCAGGGCAATCGGTTCTGCAATCCAACCGACTCCGACCGCGAGTTCATCCAACAACACGACTCCGTCAAAAAAAAACGAGACGACTGACCCGCAAGTATCTCAGGTCGAACCAAACCTGCCTCGGCAGCTTGCGGCGGAGAAAACTCCTGTTGCTGCACACGCGCCGATCAACGCCGATAGCGTCGAATCGGTTTGGAAAGAAGCTCTGCGCTTGATGGGCGATACGACCGCCGACATGGCCGGCCAGCATCAACGATTGGAATGGAAGCCGGACGGGCGCATCATTGTCACGCTCGGCGAATCGCACCATCGTTTTTGCAATAGACCCGATCCAAAATCGCGCTTTGAAACGATGTTGGCTCAAATCACCGGCCAAGCGGTTCGCGTCGAATTCGTCGCCGCACCTGAAGCCACGCCAACCGCGCCTTCGTTTCCGCCGCCCGTTTCCAAGCTCAAACAAATGCGCGATGTGACCCGCGATCCACTTATCCAGACGGCGATGGAGTTGTTCGACGCCACCGTAACCGACATCGTCGCGCCAAAAGTCGCTGTGAGCCGAGTCCATCCGTCAGCCGGGACCAATAATTTATCCTAAGGAGAACTGCCGTGTTTAAAGGTCTGGGTCAATTGGCCTCGCTGATGCGCGGCGCTTCGGGGATTTCCGAAAAGCTTGAGGGAATCACTCGCTCGCTTCACGAAAAGAGTGTCGTCGGTTCCGCTGGCGGCGACATGGTTCGCGTCGAAATGAACGGCCTTTCGCAAGTCACGCGAGTCGTAATTGATCCCGCACTATTCGACGGCGGCGATCGGGAGATGCTGGAGAATTTATTGCCTGCCGCCATCAATCAAGCCGCCGCAAAAGCGAAAGAGCTGCACATGGTTGCAATGCATGAGCTGACCGGGGGACTAGAGCTTCCCGGTTTTGACAAGCTGATGTCTCAAATCAATGTTGGCGACGATCCCGAATCAGACAAGAATCCGTAAGCACAAATCTGCGACTCTGACCCGAGGCATAACGATGGCTCAACTGACCGAAGCCGTTTCAACATTGATGGAGCATCTGGCTAGGTTTCCGGGAATCGGTCGCAAATCGGCGGAGCGATTGACGTATCACTTGTTGCGAATCCCGGAGGCCGAGGCGCTGGCCTTGGCCGATGCGATTCGCAACGTGCGGAAAAACGTGCGCTATTGCAAAACTTGTTTTAATTTGGCCGAACAAGAAGAGTGCGAAATCTGTCGCGACTTCAAACGCGATCGACAGCTCTTGTGCGTGGTCGAACAGCCGCGCGACCTTATGGCGCTGGAACAGTCAGGAACTTATCGCGGACTGTATCACGTATTGCTTGGCCGAATCGCGCCGCTGGACATGATCGGCCCGGAACAGTTGACGCTCGATAAGCTTGTGCAGCGAGTTCACGACGGCGAATTCCAAGAAGTGATTTTGGCCACCAATCCGACCGTGGAGGGAGACGGGACCGCGCTTCACGTTTCCAACCTATTGAGCGATTACAAAGTCAAGCTCACGAAATTGGCGCGCGGCATCACGACCGGAAGTATTTTGGAACACACCAACAAAGAAATTTTGGCGGATGCTCTGTCGGGCCGCCAGCCGCTATAATCGACGGTTCGGCACATTTGCGGTTCAGGCGTGTTGGGTTGGATTCGGGTGATCGGCCAGATTTCACCACTCTCCAGCCGCCAACGCCGAAGCGGCGGTTAAACATTGGCGCGGGCTAGCATTATCGGCTTGTTTTCGCGGCGGGGTTTCGCCAAGACAAAGGATTCGTGGGCGAACGGCTTCGTCTTGACGTAAGATAAAGTATACACGTGGTGCGCTATTCGAGTTCCACTCGACGGTCGTGATTTGCCAGTCAAGCCAAGCAGTTTGAATTCACCTTAAACAAAGACTTTGCGATGAAACTGTCGTTCGGCCAGCATCTTCAGCAAAAGCAAACTCAAACGCTTGCTCCGCGGATGATCCAGTCAATGGAGATTCTGCAGATGCCGCTGACCGAATTGCAGGAGCGGATCGAGCAAGAGCTGAGCGAAAATCCAGTCTTGGAGATGCGCGCCGACGATCCACTGGCACCCAAAGAGGACGACCCCGAGGCCAGCCCCACGCAAGACGTCGATCAAAAAGAACTCGTGGTGGACGAAGCTCATAACAACGCTGATGACTTTGAGCGGCTCCTCAATCTCGATCGGGAAATTCCCGAGCACTTTGACGATCGACCGCGCACGTCGATCAATCGAGTTCAGGAACAGGGGGACCGCGTCCACGACTTGATGGCCAACGTCGTCGATCGCCAAGAGGGCCTGCAAGAACACTTGCTACATCAGTTGGGCGAGTTGGAGATCGACGAGCCGACTCATCGAATGTGCGAGCGGATCATATCGTCGCTCGCGGCGGAAAACGGCGGCTATCTTCAATCCGGTTTGGCCGATTTGCTTCCGGGCAACGCGGACACGAACCAACTGGAGCTGGCACACAAAGCGCTCAAAATCGTGCAGGCCCTCGATCCGCCCGGGATCGCCGCCCGCGATTTAAAAGAGTGTCTGGTCTTGCAGCTAACGACCGACTTGCCGTTTTATGAAGAGCTTAAAGTTTTGATTTTGAATCACTTGGAGGACTTGAGCGACAACCGCTTGCCGCAGATCAGCAAGGCCACTGGCTGGTCGATCGAAAAGATCAACGAAGCCTGGGATCATCTTAAGAAACTTAATCCCAAGCCGGCGTCGTCCTTTGCTGAAGAAATGGTTCCGACCGTCACGCCGGAATTGTGGCTTGAACTCGACGAACATGGAAAATACATCGTCAAAATGGACGAGGGGCCCGCGCGCAACTTGTACATCAGCCAGTACTACCTCAAGCGAATCGACAGCGGCAAAGCCACTCCAGAGGAAATTGAATTCATCAGACGCAAAGTCAACGCGGCCCAGTGGCTCATCGAGTCGATTCAACAGCGCCGCTCCACGCTGACCCGCGTCGCCCAAGCCGTCATCGATTATCAACATGCGTTTTTGGAGCACGGCCCCGAAGCCATCGAACCGCTCAAGATGCAGCAGATCGCCGA
Source organism: Planctomycetota bacterium (assembly GCA_031409895.1). Taxonomy (GTDB): domain Bacteria; phylum Planctomycetota; class Planctomycetia; order Pirellulales; family Pirellulaceae; genus JANMEB01. The sequence goes on along the minus strand of JANNYC010000072.1, from coordinate 8,515 downwards.
AAAAGTTGGCGTCCATCTCACCACGGTCAGTCGCGCCGTTGACGACAAGTGGATCGAAACTCCTCGCGGAATTTTTTCATTGCGGAAATTTTTTGGCGGTGGAACTTTAGCCGATTCCGGCGAAGACGTCGCGTGGGACGCCGTTCGAATCAAACTCCAGGAAGTCGTCGACAAAGAAAATAAATCGGACCCGCTCAGCGACGACGAAATCGTCAAACATCTCAAGACTATCGGCCTGACCCTGGCACGCCGGACCGTGACAAAGTACCGCATCAAGATGGGCATTCCCAGTTCGCGGCAACGCCGCGACTGGAGTAAGCAGAAATAAGCTGCCCGTGGAGTGCGTTTTCCAGCCTGCTACAATACGGCGTTCCGTTTTTGTTTGGTTTAGCTAACTTCGAAAATGCCCCAAGATTTCTATCACACGCTTGGCGTCAACAAGGACGCGTCCGAAACGGACATTCAAAAAGCTTACCGGCGATTGGCTCGAAAGCATCATCCGGACTTGGCCGAAGACAAGCTTAAGGCCAAGGAACAATTCCAGAAAATCCAGCACGCCTACGATGTGCTGAGCGATTCTGAAAAACGCCGCATGTACGATCAGCTCGGACCGAACTTCGAATCGTACTCGCAGGCCAAGCGCGGACCGTTTGGTGGCGGCGGCGCGCAACCCGACGGGCAAATGGACATCGACCTTGGCGATCTCTTTGGACGAGGCGGCGGCAGAGGAGCCTCCATGGAAGAATTGCTAAAGCAATTTGGAATGCACGGCCGTGGCGGCACCGGACAACCCCAGTTTGGTGACGAAGCTCCTCCAACGGCAACCCGCGAAACACATGAAGAAGTCACCGTCCCATTCAATACTGCGGTTCTCGGTGGCCAGCATCAGCTACAACTTGCACGCGATGGCGCGGCGGCGGAAAGCATCACGATGAAGATTCCCGCTGGCATCGAGTCCGGTCAATCGCTCCGTTTGCGCGGCCAAGGCCTGCTCGGTCGGGGCGGAAAGCGAGGTGACTTGCTGGTCACTGTCAACGTGGCTACCCACCCGCTTTTTGAACGTCGCGGGAATAACTTGCGTCTCGTCGTCCCCGTTTCAATCCACGAAGCAGTCGACGGGGCCAAGATTGACATTCCCACGCCGCACGGAACGGTCTCGATAACCGTTCCTCCGCTCAGCTCCAGCGGCAAGTTATTGCGACTCAAAGCAATGGGAATTAAGCCGACAGGCAAGCCTCCCGGCGATCTGATCGCTGAGTTGCAAATTGTCTTGCCGACGCAAATGTCGGCAGAGCAAAAGGACGCGTTAGCCGATTGGGCCCGCTCGATCCAAGACGAGCCGCGCCGGAACTTGGCCTGGTGATCAACAAACGGCCCGCGCCACAATTGCGCATCAAAAAAGCGCGGCTTGCGCCGCGCCGATTTATTGTTTTCTTCACAAAAGGATTGGCCTAAAAACTACCTGCCTTGTGAGATTCGCGGCCCACGACCCGAGCCCGGTTGACTTCCCACCAACTTGTCGTTGACTCCCTTTACTTTGAACCACAGATCCGCGAACGACGCCCAGGTCGTTTCGCTCACCCTTGGGACATCCGTAATAAAAGGAATCATTACGTCGCCGGCGTTTCGGTTGGAGTCAAAGAAAAACGGATCGTCGCCGTCCCAATGCCCCCCTGCGGAATCTATCTGCAAAAATTGCTGGGTCGGAACATAAAGCGCGTTGGGGCGCTTCGCTTCGATCCGAAATTGCTTCAAGGCATACGGGCCAGTGAAATTGCGCAATGGGCCAAGATTTAATCGATTGGGCGACCACAAGGTTCCGAACCCCAACGCATGCGCCATTTCGTGCCGCACGATGTCATCAAACAACCCAAGTTCTTGAAATGTGACTGCGTCCTCCGGGTCAAATTGCATAAAGGCTGTTTTGGCAACAACGTATGGCCGGTTGCTAACGTGCGTAATCAATTCCCTCGGACCGGCGAAACCAAGAATCCCTCCGGGGCCGTCAATACCGGCAATTTCTGCCGTAATTTGTATCGGGCGTGCGGCACGTTGTACCGCAACTGGCAGTTGGGCGCTAAAGCCGATAAGACGCGATTCCCAAAATCGTTCCGCCAGAAAAAATGAGTCGCGAATACCGAGCACAGTAGTCAACGGTGTCCCGTCTGGAATACCGGAAAAGTCAATCGAAACGATGTCGATGACTTGGGCTCGCGCCGATCCACATTGAAAAAAGGTCGCGGCGATCAGGCCGAGCCCCAGGAAAACTTTCACCAACCGCGATGGGATTAATCGTGTGAACATAAGGCGGTCCTTAGTTTTGCGAATCGTGAAGCCAGTACAGCCAAGCTACCATAGAATAAACCTAATCGGTCCCGGAAGTGCTTGCAACTGATTTTTTTCGAGAATTTGCACTTTAGGGCTCCCGTCTCTGTTGCGTCTTGCCCAAATAACCGCCCCTGCAATCGGAAGCTTCGGTAAATTTTTACCTTCTTATTCAACCAATAGAATCGGGATTTCCGATAAAGCCTGTAACGACCTACCGAAGAAGGTCTGGATTTTGGGTTTTGAACCTCACGGGAATCAGGAAAATGCGGCTCATAAGACTCCTGGCAATTCACGCGGCGATCGTGGCGAGCTTTTGCAGTTCGCTCGCATCAGGCCAAACAACCGTCCCCAGCTCTCGCTTCAGCCCGTTGCCGGCCGAATCGCCAGAAGCTACCGCACCGCTCACCGAGTTCGGCGCGTTTGACTACGATGCGCAGATGTTCGCACCATACGATTTGCGCGACCTCAATGATCAATCGGGACCCACGGGTTTTTATTTTACTTACGATCGCGTTTACACAAGTGTCTCGCGACCCGGGCAACATGCATACAACAACCCGGGCGACCAATCATGGGTCCCTACTGGAAATGATTTCATGTGGGGCAATCGATTCGAGACGGGCGTAATGAACGAAGACGGACGAGGTTGGGGTGGCGAATACACTCGGACCAGCGGCTCGTTCTTTTCTGCCGGACAAGACATTTTGGTCGCAGCTCCGTTCATGACGACCACTTCGGTTCACAATCTCAAGCTCAATCGCATCTTCCGCCAAGAACTGCAACGAGGCGGTTGGCTCGATCCTTATTTCGGCTTCCGCTTTATTGGCATCAGCGATCGGACCATCGAAGACTCGAACATTAATACCTTTGATAATCGATTTAAGCAGAACGCTACCAATTCCGCAGCCGGGGGTCATGTTGGCGCAAGATATGCTCGACGCACGGGTCGTTGGGGAGTTGCGACTGACGGTTCTCTCGCCATGACCTACAATGCGCAGCGATACTTTTCCACAGACATCCAGCCCAACGGCGGTTTGGTCGGAATCTTCGAGGCGAACTCTCAAAACTCGAATTTTTGTCCGGCCATCGATATTCGCGGCGACCTTTCCTATGCCCTGACTCGCGACATTGCATTTCGCCTAGGTGCCCAAGTCCTATACGTTTGGGATGGGGTAAATCGAGCAAATACACTACCGGCTATCTTCAATAGCAATTCCGCAAACGGACCTGGTGGTGTCAGCGGCATTTCACCGGAATCGTTCGTTTCGGCTGGGTTTAATTTCGGCCTCGAATGGAAGCGTTAATCCAAACGCCTTGACCAAAACAAGCAAAACGGGTCGATTGCCGACCCGTTTTTTTGTTTTCTTGCTTGGCTTCTCGCGATTGACCATCCTTTGGGAATCCTCTTGTTCCCGGGTACCCACTCACAAATTCGCTTGAATTCCCAAGCTCCCGCATGCAAATAGCGTGATAGCTTACAGCCGAGGAACAATTTTTCGACTACTTTGGCAACTAGTTTGAAAGATTCTACCCGGCGGTCCGTTTATCTCTGCGAAGCCATGAATAACGCACCCGACACTCGAGCCAGCCTCCTCATCCGCCTGCAGCGGCATGATGACGTTGAAGCTTGGAATGAGTTCGTCGAAATATACCAACCACTGATCCTCCGAATGGCCGAACGGGGCGGTTTGCAAGAAGCCGACGCCACGGAAGTCCTCCAAGAAGTCCTCACTCGCGTCGCTCGTGCAGTCTCAACTTGGAAAGACTCCGGCAACAAAGGCTCGTTCCGCAGTTGGCTCAGCCAAGTCACCAAAAATCTCGTGATTCAATTTTTTCGCGATCGACGCCGTTGGCCGCAAACCAGCGACGACAGCAACGTTCGAAGAATCGTAGAGGGCCAAGTCGATGCTCGCGACGACGACCAATGGTTCGACCTTGAACTTCAGCGCCAGTATTTTGCGTGGGCCGCGCGACGGCTGAAGGACCGATTCGAATCGACCACTTGGGCCGCGTTTTGGCGAACCGCCGTCGACAACGAACCGGTTGAACAAGTCGCCCAACAATTGGGGCTTACCCGCGGTGCGGTCTACATCGCTCGTAGTCGCGTAATGAACCAGTTGCGTCGCACGATTGAAAAGAAATTGCAGCAACCGGAATTGTAAGCACCAAAGACAGAACCTCCGGGGTCTGACGCCAATTTGCGTAGTCTTCGGAGAAAATTGGGGGCTGACCCCTTTCGCGGGCGGAAACACTCACATGAACACTCAACAACATATCGACCGCAAACAAGTCGCGTTGCTTTTAGACGAAGCCTCCAGCAAGTCCATCCCGCAGCATGTGACCCAGCACTTGGAAGAATGCCCGCAATGCCGTGAGCAACTCGAACAAGCGGCCGCCGATCCGAGCTGGTGGTCGTGCGTCGAAAACTTGAGCGCCGATGATTTGCACAGCACGTTAGGCTCGCCGCTTGTCGATGGCCCGCCAGCCAGCAGCGCCCGGCGCGATTTCAGCGACCTGCTCGATCCACCCAGTCATCCGGAATTATTAGGCCAACTCAACCAGTTCGAGATCGAACGACTGATCGGCCAAGGCGGAATGGGCGTCGTGTTCAAAGGATTTGACCGCGAGCTGCACCGGACCGTTGCGATCAAGCTCATGTCGCCGCACTTGGCTCACAACGCGACCGCCCGCAAGCGCTTCGAGCGCGAAGCCCGCGCTGCAGCAGCCGTCGTGCATCCAAACGTGATTCCAATTTACGGAGTGAGCCAATCCAAAGACCAGCCGTTTATCGTCATGCCGTTGATCTCTGGAAAATCTCTGCAAGCCCATGTCGAACAGCACGGCCCTTTTGAAACCAAAGACGTCGTGCGCATCGGAATGCAAATCGCAGCGGGTTTGGCCGCCGCACACCAGCAAGGGCTCGTTCATCGAGACATCAAGCCCGCCAATATCTTGCTCGAACAGGACGTCAGCCGCGTCGTGATCACCGATTTTGGATTGGCCCGCGCGGCCGACGAATTGGCGATGACGCAAACTGGTTGGCTGGCCGGTACGCCACATTACATGTCGCCTGAACAAGCTCGCGGCGCGGCGATCGACACTCGTAGCGATTTGTTTAGCTTGGGCGGAGTGCTGTACTTTATCGCGACGGGTCGCGAACCGTTTCGCGCCGAAAAACCAGTTGCTGTGCTGCACAAAATTTGCAGCGAGTCCGCAGCGCCGGCACGACAAATTAACAGCGACATCCCGCAAACGCTTTCTGACATCATTGAACGGCTGCTGGAAAAAAACCCTGCTGATCGCTTCCATTCGGCGGCTCGTGCTCAAAAGCTGTTGGAAGACTACTTGGCCGAGCTGCAGCAGCCGAATCGCAACCTGAAGTTGATTCGCGTGGTGACTCGGCGACAAATTCAACGCCGGTGGCAGATCGTGCGCTACGTCGCATTGGTGGCCGCGCTAGTTCCTATCATGCTTTGGGGCCAAAGCTACATTGGCCTCGGTAAGAAACCTGCCGCACCTTCCGGTTCATCACCGTCAGCGTTGGGGAGCCCAGTTGCCCCGATCGTTCAGCCGCCGATCAGCAGCAAGCTTTCTGGCTTGCTTCCACCCGATCAATTCAACTCGCAGTTGGGCGAGTTGGAGCGCGAAATTCAAGCCGCCGAACGGGCACTTGACCTTAACGATGCCGCTCCTAAGGGACCGCCCTCAAAGCCGCAAATCTCTCCCAAGGATGGTTCGAACCATTCACCTTGGTTCGATCGTATTCGTTCGTGGGAAAAAACTCTCGCGCCCGGATTCGTTTCTACAAGCCAGCAGTTTTTTCAGCGTTGCACTTACGAACTTTCACCCTATCTTTCTTATCCGCGCTGCGAAGCCAAGCAAAATCATGCTCCTTTCGACTCGTCGTCCGTAATTTCCGATTCCCAATCGCTCAACCATTAACCTTTTGGAGGTTTCCGATGAAAGCTTTATTTTTATTGTCCGCGCTGCTTCCCGCTGGCCTGATCGCCTCATTCCTTGGATCAGCCGCGCCTCAGCAAGACGAGACCCGCGATGATCCCATCGAAGTCCGCGGCGTAAACCTTGCGGATGATCCTATTGAAATCCGTGGCGTAAACCTTGACCCGATCGAAGTCCAAGGGGTCAACCTCGTGCGAGCTTTGACGGCGGTTCGCCAGGACGAAGCGGCGGAAGGGCGGTACAAGGTGCATGTCGTCCAAACCACTTCTGGGTCGGACGATCCTGACGAAAATGGCCTGACCGTGACCGGCCCGCTTCAAGGTCAACTGTATACCACGCCATCGAGTACGGGCTATATCGCGCCAACGACGGCGAGCATGGCCTTGGCGTACTATGGAGATTCTGGAAAAACCCAACAGGCTATCGAAAAATTGCGCAAAGCCAAAACGGACGAAGAAAAGGCGGACGCTCGCAAGCAACTAAGCTCGGCACTCGGCGACGAGTTCGACGAATACTTGAAACGCCAAGCCACGGAGCTGGATCGCCTGGACGCCAAGGTCAAGAAACTTCGCGGACAATGGGACAAACGCCGCGAGGCCAAAGATGAACTCGTCGCGCTTCGCATACAGACTTTGGAAAACGAAGCGAACGGTCTTGGTTGGCCAGCGGGGGGCGGAAACAATTTCTGGATGGGTTCCAGCGGAGGTCCGGCAAGCCTCGGCAGAACTTCCTGGGGCATGGCCTATCCCGCAATGTCGCCAATGGTTCCGCCAGTGCCGGCGGTAGTCGATGTCAATATCATTGACGGAGTAGATGCCAAAACGGCTGAAGAGGCTGAGGAGCCCGAGGAGGCGGACGCCGATATGCCAGCCGAACCGGCTCAGCCACGCCAACCGCGAACGCGAAATCGAGGGCGCTAGTCTCGAGGGTCCGCATCAGGCTCTCGAAGCAACAAACGAAATTACATTTGGGGTCGCCGCATCCGCCGCGACCCCAATTTTGTTTCTTGGGACCGTACCCTGACTTTTTGACGAGTCTCTGGAATGGAACAAGCTCCCAAGTATGACTAGCATTGGGCAAAGCTATACTGCGATGGTCGGCGGCGGTTGCGTCGCCATCGAAGTTGCTGCTTTTGATTGAGGTTGGAGATTATCATGCGCAAAGCGAGTCGATTTGAGATCGGGATTCGACTCGCCATTGTTTTCTTAGTCGTTGTCTGCTCGCTATGCGGCATCGCGGCGGCACAAGAGCCTAAACCGAACAAGCCTAATATTTTGCTCATCGTCGCCGATGATATGGGATTCTCGGATGCTGGCTGTTATGGCGGCGAAATCGCGACGCCGAATCTTGACTCACTCGCCAATGGCGGACTGCGGTTCACGCAATGCTACAACACTTCCCGCTGCTGGCCTTCGCGGGCGGCGATTCTCACCGGCTATTATGCTCAGCAGGTCCGTCGCGACACGGTTCCCGGCGTCAAAAGTGGTGCTCAAGGCGTTCGGCCTGCTTGGGCTCGATTGCTCCCCGAAATGTTGAAACCGCTTGGTTATCGCTCGTACCACTCGGGCAAATGGCACGTCGACGGCAAGCCGCTGCAAAACGGGTTTGACCATTCTTATAGCCTCGACGATCACGACCGGCACTTTGCACCGAAGAAACACCGCGAGGACGATCAGCCCCTGGCCGCTATTGAGCCGAACAGTGGTTATTACTCCAGCACGGCGATTGCCGATCACGCGATCGCGTACCTCAAAGAGCACGCCGACAAGTATTCCGCAAAGCCGTTTTTCGAATTCGTCGCGTTCACCGCGCCGCATTTTCCTTTGCAAGCGCCGCCGGAGGAGATTGCTCGTTACCGCACAAAATATCTTGCCGGGTGGGATGCGATGCGCGACGAGCGCTGGCGTCGATTGCAGGATTTGCACCTCGGCGGAACGTCGCTGGCCGCGATCGAGCGAGACGTTGGGCCCCCGTATGAAATCCCCGACGCGCTACAGAAGCTTGGCACCAGCGAGTTGAACCGTCCACTTCCTTGGAAAGACCTCACCGCCGAGCAGCAAGAATTTCAAGCCAACAAAATGGCAATTCATGCCGCGATGGTCGATCGCATGGATCAAGAAATCGGTCGCGTGCTTGAACAACTTCGAGCGATGGGAGAGATGGACAATACGCTCATCTTTTTTCTTTCCGACAACGGCGCAAGTGCCGAAATCATGGTTCGCGGCGA
>JANNYC010000071.1:0-8177 GCA_031409895.1 Planctomycetota bacterium | reverse complement strand
GCGCGCGGATCGGGTTCGGATTCTGCGGATTGATATTCAAGGTCGACTTGTTGATTGATTTCGGTTTTAATTTTCTCCCATTGGGTTGCCGTTAGTTCTCCATCGGCGATGAGTTCTTGAGAGACGACGAGAATCGGATCGCGATGTTGCATCTCGTCGATTTCGGATTGTGGGCGATAGACGCGATGATCGTCACTGCTCGTATGGCTGCACAAGCGGTCAAGTTCAGCGACGATCACGGTGGGGCCTTGGCCGCTGCGTGCTCGGTCAAAAGCCGCTGCAATCGTGTCAAACACCCTGTCCGGATGCCTCGCGTCTAAGTTCACCAAACCAATATCATCTCCGAAAATCCCGAGGCGAAATGGGTTAAATCGAGTCGTATTCGTGCTAATTCCGTATTGATTGTCTTCGACAATAAAGATGACAGGCAACTGTCGCTCAACGGCGAACGCAATGGCTTCGTAGAATTCGCCTTGGCGCGCGGCGGCGTCTCCGAGCGTTGCGACGACAAGGTTTTTCTTACCCTGGAGCTGCATGGCCCAAGCCACTCCGCAAGCCGGTAGCGTATTGGCACCAGTTGGAGTTGGGACGCTCCAAATATTTTTCTTGCGGGCGGAATAGTGGCCGGGCATTTGACGTCCGCCGCTCCCCGTGTCACGTTTGGCGAAATAAACTTTGGCGAGTTCGGCGTTGGAAACACCGCGCGCGAGCACCATCGCTCGATCGCGGTAATAAGGAAACAGATAATCCCCTTCGTTCATTTGCATGCCAACGACCGCGAGCGCTTCGTGGCCCATCCCGGCGACTTGGAACCAACCTTTGCTTTGGCGGTGCAAAACCCCTTCGCGGCGATCTCCTTCGCGACTGAGGTACATGAGTCGGAGCAAGTCGAGTTTGTTGTAAGTCATTTGCAGGTGTTTGGGCTTCATGATCGTCCAACGGAGCTAGGGCAACGGTTACTTTAACATTGAGTCGACTGACAACGCCGCCAAGCGATCGCGCGGATCAACACTCAAAAAGGAGGGTCGCTCGAATGCGGCAAGGGCACGAGTAACCGTCGGTAACGAGCGCATCCGCTGGATGTTTTTCGTCACTGTGTGAACCACAATCGCTGCGGCGACGGCACGCCTGGGAAACCTCGTTTTGCGAGGCAAATAACAAGGACGCATTTTAACCGCACTCGCATCGCAATCAAGGGCTTTTGAGGGCCGGGGCCGAATTCTTCAAAGCGGTCCCGAAAGAGTTTAATTCTCGGCGGAAACTGCTACACTGGGTCGGAACCTTTGCAAGCGGGAAATACTATTGATCGTGATTCGATTCTCTTTGAAAGGAGATTTACGGTGGCTCAACTTAAGTATGTGAAATTTTTGGTACTGCTGGCGGCGGTGCTGACCGTTGCTCCAGCCCAGGCGCACGACGATACCGACGCCAAAGCCGCGCTCAAGCGCATCAGCTACGACACGCAATTCTTGGCATCCGATGAATTAAAGGGTCGCGGCGTTGGAACCGAAGGAATCGAAACGGCGGCCAAGTACATTATTGAAGAGTACAAAAAAGTCGGTCTCAAAAGCGGCGTGGAAAACGGCTCATACCGCCAACCTTTCGAAGTCAACATCGGCCGCCAATTGATCAAGGATTCCGTGAAAGTCGCTTTCACTGGACCACAAGGCACCAAGCTTGAACTGGAAAGCGCCAAAAATTGTCAGCCGCTGGCCGTTGGCGGCGACTCGGCACTTGACGGCAAGGAACTGGTTTTCGTCGGCTACGGCATCAAAGCAGATACACACAACTTTGACGAATTCAAAAACGTAGACGTCAAAGGCAAGGTAGTCGTCTTGATCCGGATCGAACCACAACAACAAAACGAAGCCAGCGTTTTCGCAGGCAAGGAGCACTCCGAATTTGCCCGCATCGGCAACAAGATAAAAACGACGACAGATGCCGGTGCAGTCGGAATCATTTTGGTGAACGACGCTGTAACGGCGCCTTCCAGTGAACAGGATCAATTGCTGGCCTTCGACGAATTGGGGCGAACCGGCACGTTGCCTTTCGTGCAAATTAAACGCGCGACTTTAAATGAGATCTTGGCGATTTCGCCGATTGCGAATCCAAACGGTGGCAATTTTGATTCACTTGCCAAAATCGAAGAATATATCGATGCGAATCTTGAGCCCGTTTCGGCTCCAATCGAAGACTGGACAATCCACTTCGATTGCAAATTTGAATCGGTCAGCGCCAAGACCGACAACATCGTCGGTTTGCTCGAAGGCGAAGGCCCGTTGGCGAACGAATACGTCGTCATCGGTGGCCACTACGATCATTTGGGCATGGGAGAAGTCGGTTCGCGAGCTGGCGGACGCCGCGAAATTCATAATGGTGCCGATGATAACGCGACCGGCACCGCAGCCGTTTTGGAATTGGCCAGACGCTACGCCAAATACGAAAAAAAACCCAAACGGACGGTTGTCTTTATTTGCTTCAGCGCCGAAGAGCGAGGCTTGTTGGGTGCTGCACACTATTGCAACAAAGAGCCGTTGTTTGACCTGACCAAGACAGTGGCGATGATCAATTACGACATGATCGGCTGGTTGCGTGAAGGCAAATTGACCATCTTTGGTTCGGCCTCAGGTAGCACTTTTGAATCGGCGATGGACGAAGCCGCAAAGGGAACCAAAATCGTGCTCAACAAAGTCGCCAGCCCGAATGCCGGTAGCGATCACATGCCGTTTTACGGAAAGGGAATCCCGGTCATGTTTGTGCACACTGGCTTGACCGATACGTATCACACACCGGAAGACGACTTCAATACGTTGAACATGTCCGGCGCGCTAGAAGTCATCGACTTCAGTGAAAAAATGATTTGGGATTTGGTGAATCGGGATGCCAAACCGGAATTCGTTTCGGCAGATGGCAGCGCTACTCGACCTTCGTATGCGGGCGTTCGATTTGACTTTACCGATACAACTGCGGGATTGGCCGTACTGGCGGTTAGCCCCGATTCGCCCGCGCTAAAGGCCGGACTCATGGAAGGCGATATCGTTCTGGAAATCGTCGGCAAGAAAATCTCCGATCGGAGCGAATTTGTGAAAATTCTCCGAGACAACAAGCCTGGATCGAAGATCGCAATCAAGTTCCGACGAGGCGGTGAAGAAAAGACCATCGAGCTTGAATTGGCTAAACCGCTTGAACGAGCCGCCGGTGCTCCTGGCTCTGGAGGCTAGAACCGAGCTACCAAATATCCGATGAACCCAAGCTCGGCGAAGCGAATGTTTCGCCGGGCTTTTTTTGTTTTCAGAAAAACGGTCAAATATCGACTATGTCCTTTGCGATTGAACTTGAGAACGTCACCAAGCGATTCGGAAAACACGTCGCCGTGGACGGTCTTGACCTGCGCGTCCCGGAGGGATCGATCTACGGATTCATCGGCCCCAATGGTTCCGGAAAAACAACGACGCTGCGAATGATCTTGCGAATTATTCAGCCCGACAGTGGAACCGTACGAGTTTTGGGAGCGACTTCGGGGGCAACGGCGGACGATCGGTTGGGGTACTTGCCAGAGGAGCGCGGCCTTTACAAACGGATGCGGGTCTACAGCTTGCTCAAGTACTTCGCCCGACTCAAAGGGATGCGCGAGCCGAAAGCCGCGATTGATCACTGGCTAAAACGACTGGGGGCCGAAGGCTGGGGGCGAAAACGAATCGATACGTTGTCCAAAGGAATGGCTCAAAAAATCCAGTTTGTCGCCACGGTTGTCGCCAATCCCAAGCTGGTGATTCTGGACGAACCTTTCAGCGGGTTGGATCCTCTCAATTTGGAAACGCTGCGCGATGCGATTCTCGAACTGCGGAAACAAGGCACGACGGTGATCTTTTCGACTCACGATATGGACGTGGCCGAACAGATGTGCGACACCATTTTGATGATCTTTGAAGGTAAAAAAGTCCTCGATGGAACGATGAACTCGATCCATGCACAATTTTCAGCAAGACACATTCGCGTTCGCTTAGATCAACCTGACGTGCAATTGCCGCGCTTGCTCGGTGTTCACTCCATCCAACGCGTCGGCCGCTTTTACGAGTTCATTCTGTCGGACCAAACGCGGTCTGACGATATTGTGCGGCAGCTTGCCAATCAAGTCACGCTGGAACATTTCGAAATCGTTAAACCGTCCTTGCACGAAATCTTTATTCACATCGCGCACCCTGGCGGTAACGGTCAATTTAGCGAGACCTAACACGGACGAGACATGTGGAAAATTTGGATGATTGCCGTTCGCGAATATTGGGCCATGGTAGGCACCAAAGCGTTCATGGCGTCGATCATCATGATGCCGATCTTAATGTTTGGCGGGCTGTTCGCCGTTGAATTTTTAAAGGGAGTCAACCGATCCCAAGTTCGCAAAATCGCAGTCATCGATCAAACCGGAAAATTATTTGAAAAACTTAATGAGGCAGTCGTCGCTAAAAACGCGATGCTGGAGGCCGTTTCAAAAGTGGATGAGGCTGAGGAATTCGGCAAAGGTACCGAGCCGAAATATCTGCTTGAAAAAATCGATCCAGCGACGTTGGATGATGAATTGCGCATCGAGCTTTCCGATCGAATCCAAAAACGAGATTTGTTCGCTTTTGTTGAAATTCCGCCGAACTTGTTTGACGCCAGCGCGATTCCCGAACCTCAAATTCGCTTCCATTCCCAAGGCTCAACCCTCTCCGGCTCGCGCGAGTGGTTTCAAGCGAAAGTGAACGAGTTCGTCGTCCACTCACGGTTGATCGATGCGGGAATCGACACGGCAAAAGTCCAAGCCGCCAGCAAGGCCATTCAAGTCCGGAGTTTAGGCTTGGTTGAGAAATCGGCTACGGGCAAAATTGACGCTCAAGACAAAAATGAATTGAGCGACATCTTTTTGCCCATGGGCGTCATGATGCTCATGTTTATGGTTATCTTCCTCGCCGCACAGCCGATGCTTGAAAGCGTGCTGGAGGAAAAATCGCAGCGCATCGCCGAAGTTCTGCTTGGCAGCGCGAACTCAGTTCAGCTCATGATGGGAAAATTGATCGGGACGGTCGCTGGGTCGCTTACCGTATTCGGGATTTACTTTGTCGGCGCGATCTTGCTGGCCCAATTTCGGGGTTGGACCGGAATGATCCCGTTTCAGTTGTTCCCTTGGTTCGTGGCCTTTCAGATATTGGGCGTAATGTTTTACGCGTCCGTTTTCATGGCCGTCGGCTCGTCCGTATCGCAACTCAAAGAAGCTCAGTCGATGTTGCTGCCCGTTTGGATGGTGATGATGCTGCCCGTTTTTGTTTGGCTTAACGTGGTGCGCGAACCAAACAGTTCGTTGGCCGTAGGGCTCTCATTCTTTCCTCCGGCGACGCCATCAATGATGGTGCTGCGTTTGGCAACTGGCCAAACAATTCCGATTTGGCAACCGATTCTGGGAATAATTATATGTCTGCTGGCCACGATTCTGTGCGTGATTATCTCCGCCCGCATCTTTCGCGCCGGCATGCTCTGGCAAGGCAAAACGCCCAAACTCTCCGAGATTTTGCGCTGGGCCATCCACGGGTAGTTGTGCAACTAACAATTGAAGCCTGACGCGCGAGCGAAGGAACTCTGTCATACGCAACCCATGCTCACTCGCACCCTTGGCGGAGCGAATTGGATTATTCGATTGGGTTTCCGTCAAAACCTGCCCTCGACAAGTCGCGCATCCACTGCCAATTGAAGCCTGACGCGCCAGCGAAGGAACTTCGTCATACGCAACCCATGCTCACTCGCACCCTTGGCGGAGCGAATTGGATTGTGCGATTGGGTTTCCGTCGCTAACTCGTCACGATACGACCCCTGGTTGAACCCCTTGACCCTCCAAGACATACCGAATTGCTGCCTCGAGGCTCGCTTCGTCGAAAAGTTGCCGTTTGCTACCTCGTTGAGTCCACCAAACGTCTCGGATCTTTGAGTGCGTTCCATCCGTGGCTATTGAATGCTCTTTCAATCGCCGAGTGCACCACGCTTTGAATTGTTCTAACGCTTCATCGGGACTGCGGTCCGGTGCGGTCACAACGACATGTACATGCTGCGTACGGCAATTCACGGCGAGAAGGTGCCACTTTCGAATGCGGCAATGGTCGACTATGGTTCGCGTCACGATTTCGCGTTGCTCCTTTGTCAAAGCGAGTTCATCCTCGATCATACGTTTTCGCGAATCCATTTGTCGAATGGGATTCGCTTCACGCATTCGCCCTGGCTTCTCAACCCATCCACGTTTGTCGCCGGGCAACCACGATCCGTAAGTCGTCCATGTCAAGAAAAATGCAAGCGGTTCCGCCATCGGAATAGCGCCGGGATCTCTACTCACTTTCGCCGCCCGTTGGATAGGTTGTTAGATATTTTTGTGTATTTGAATAAGTTAATGGGTTCTTCATTGAAGTCCAAGGTGCGAGGGAATGTCGGTGACGGGGTTCCTTCACTTGCGCGATTTGAGGTTGCGCATAAGTGCTGTCATACGTGCCTTCGGTGTTAATTGAAGCCTGACGCGCGAGTTTTGAAGTTGCGCATTTGTGCTGTCGTTCGTGCATTCTGTGGCAATTGAAGCCTGACGCGCGAGCGAAGGAACATCTGCAGTTGGCTAGCATTTGAAGCTTTTCGCGTTTGGCTTGACGATGGAATATTCGATGCCGCGGTCCGTAATTATTCGTGGTTTTGAGTGTAATCGAACGTCTGGGACGGGGTTCCTTCGCTTGCGCGTCAGGCTTCAATTGCCAACGAATCGCGTTTGATGGGGTTCCTTCGCTTGCGCGTCAGGCTTCAAAAGTGAATTCATTTGAATCTCCGCGCGTTGGATTTCGAAATTTTAAGGCTACAGCTATCCGAGAGTGCCATTTCTTGAGACCGTCGTAAACTGTACCGTTTCTCGACTCATTTAGCTCGTCGCCCGCGCTTCGCAGATTCCCGTTTCCCCTCCGCCAACCGCTCGCGCGCGAGACGGCAATAGGCGGCGACGCAATCGATCCCCAAAAATAAACGCTGCATGCGCTGCGCTACCGCCGGTACTGTACCGCTACCGCAAAATGGATCGAGCACCAGACCCTTCGGCGGACACGAAGCCGCGACGCACGTTTCCACTAGCACTTCCGGGAACACGGCAAAGTGCGCCGCGCGAAACTTTGAAAGCGGAATCGACCAAACGGTTCGCTTGTTACGGCCAAGCGGATGAAAGGCTTGATCCCAGCGACCATCGTGCAAGTTCTGCTGTCCGCCGTTCTTGCCACGCTCCGGTGTGCCGCCTCGAACGCCGAAATGATTCCGACCACCTCGCATTTTACTTTGCGGCGAAAAAGTCACATGCGGCTCACGAATCGCATCGGCGTCGTAAAAATAATCTTTCGATTTTGAAAAAAAGAACACGTACTCATGATCGGTCGTGGGCCGATTTCGCACAGACGACGGCATCGCGTTCGGCTTATGCCAAATAATGTCGCTGCGCAATATCCAGCCCGACGCTTGCAACGCCAATGCAACTCGCCACGGCAAACCTTGTAGCTGATGCTCGACATACTTGTCTCCAAGCACCAGCCAAAGCGATCCACTGTCCTTCACCGCGTCGCGAGCGGCCTCGAAGACTTCCGCCAGCCGTCGCACGTAAGCGTCACTAGTTTCTTCGCGCCCGATTTGTTCGGCAGGGCCGTAATCGCGTTGCCGAAAGTACGGCGGGCTCGTCACGATCAAGTCGACTTGCCCACGCGGCATCGCTCTCATTTTCTCAAGCGCATCGCCGTGAATGATCGAGTTAAGCCAAATTTCAGGCAGTTTTTCCTTGGAACTGGGCTTTTTCGGCTTGCGACTTGAGACTGCGAGATTCGATTTCATAGCGTCCGTTCTATTCAATACTTAAAACCTTTGTCGTCACTAGTTTACATTTGATCAACCACGTCGATGCCCAGCAACTTCAAACCGGTTTGAACGGTGCGCCCGGCCAAATCGCAAAGTTGCAAACGGCTCGTGCGCAAAGCTGGTGTTTCAGCTTCGAGAATCTGGCACTTTTCGTAAAACTCGAAAAACGTCTGTGTCAGTTCGAATAAATAGCTCGTCAGCATATTCGGCTTGTAATCGATCAGCACATCGGCAATCGCTTCCTCAAATCGCAGCAGCTTGATCGCCAGCTTTCGTTCGATGTC
>JANNYC010000070.1:0-2526 GCA_031409895.1 Planctomycetota bacterium | reverse complement strand
CGCGCTCGGCGTAGTCGACCAGCAGGTTTCTGTCGAACGGTTGGGTCAAATAGAATTCGCCCGTGAATCGAACGCTGCCGAATGCAATCGGTTCGGAGACCGCGCCGAATAATTGGGATTCGACGCCGAACGAAGATTCGGTGCCGGTGAATTCGTAGCGCTGGTCGTGCAAATAGCTTGCCCGTGCAATCGCGCCGAGGCAAACTTCACGGCCGTCGGACGTGGAAAACTGATATCCGATTGGAACGCGCCAAAGTTGATCGATTCGCGGGGACGAATCAATCGCAAGAATTTCGGCTTCAATTGGATCGCTGATTTGGCAAGCGAATGTATTCGCACATGCAATTAGCACAATGATCGAAACGTGGGTAAGCGTATCGGCGGCTTGGCGAATGAATCGTTGCATGTGCGGCGGGAAAGCATTTTTGCGAAACTTTTACGATCGTATTGGTTATATTCGCGATATTGCTTGTAACGCTCGAAACTAAAACCCCCGCCTGCCACAAACTTCGCAGCCCGAAAACTTGTGGCCGGACTGCTAGCGAACGGCAGTCGCAATTATGGGCGGTCGCGTGCGCGGTCATCAATTTCCAGCGTAACCGACTCAAGAATCACGGCGTTCGGATTGGAAAATGAACTGCGGTCAGCAAACTCAATACGCAGTTCATTGTGCGGAAGTAATTTCTTGTGAATCTCAAAAGAGGTTGTGGCCGCTTTGCCTGATTCCGCAGCCAATGCCTCGCCCAGCAGTACGCCATTCAGTAAGACTCGCGCGCCATTGGCCAATCCGGTGAAAGCCAACTTCACGCATTGATCATTTTCGAGCTGGCTCGGACGGTTAAAGCTCCGACGCAACTGAAGCGGGCTGTCCGCGGGGACGTTTGCAAATACGTTGCCGTGCGCAGGTAGATCAATGATCGTCGCCGGAGCGATCAACCTCCAAGCCGATCCGAGTCGAATCTGATGTACGGCCAATGATTCCGCTTATTCCTCTGAGTTCCCTCTCCCCGTGCTTCATGGGGAGAGGGTAGGGTGAGGGTTCTTCGTACTTTCGGAAGAGCTCTTATTCCGGAACAAAACTAGAGGTGATCGTGACTTGGCGAATATTCCGCGTCGATTTTTCAATCCCGCGCATGGTCAGCCGTAAAGCACGGATTGGATAAGGGTAAGGGGGCATCGTCTCACGTTCTTCTTCATCGTCAACCACATTTGCAATTCCACCGTCGTCTAAGCCATTCGTTCCCTGATCTATCGTTGGAACGGCGTCATCATTAACTCCGTTGTACTCGTAATGCGGCGACCAACTATCCCAGGTTCGCACAAGCTGGCTTTTCGCGTTCGCCGCAGCACCAAACCAATCTGTCCATCCAGGCCAACCTGGAAGTGGGGCAGGATTCATCGTGGTAAGCCATCCCAAATCAACAAAGGCACCCTCTGCAAAAACCGGTTCGGGCGCTGGCGGAGGTGCCGGTGGCGGAGGATTAGCCAAGTCGTCGTAATGTGGATCGCCCGGCGCAAGCTCCTGTTGATCGTTCAGTTCCATTATCGGGGCGTTCGGCGAATAAACGCGGATATCAAAGCCAGCGACGTTGGTAAGTAAAATGTCTTCGCCGGAATCTATTGTGCGGGCTCCAAGAAGACCTCGATCAATAGCGAAAGGGAAGTCCATGGACATGTCGCGAGAATACCGGCTTTCCCTTCGAGTTAGGTCGCTCAGTGAGTTTACATTCGGCGGTAGCGTTGGGTCCAGATTTGGACGAATCGAAATGTCATTATTCTTAAAGAAACTATTCATGTCGGCTAAACTTGAAGTGCTTATGCTTAATGGAAGAGGCGGTCTTGGGACCGCAGAAAGCGGATCTTCATCGGGAACCACAAGCAAAACTCGCCGATAAAGCGTCACCCGGTCGTCCATGTCGACCGCGATGCCAGGGGCTACGATCGAATCGTCAACATTTTCGTGGACAACAAACCACACGATCTCAGCAATATGCGATTCCAGAATTCGCGTAGTCCCAGTCGTATCCACCCATCGACCCCGAAACGGCTTCTCGCCAGAACGCACAGTCATGGCTACGACATCGTCGACATCTCCAAAGAACGACATTGAAGTATTCGCAACATAAGTGGCGTCATTGTCGGATCCTTCAATGATTTCGAAATAGCCATTGCTTTCCGAAGTCAAATTCCAGACGCGCGGCGAGACGGTTGTGTTGGCCAAGTCACGTCGAAAAGTTTCGCCGACGGCACGCATCTCGGAGGCCATTGCGATCATCGAACGGCCCTTTTTGATTTCGCCGCTGGCCCGTTTAAAGGCTTGCATCATGACGACCAAAACGATCAGCGAGATCACGATGGCGATCATCAATTCAAAGATTGAAAAGCCGGAACGGTCTCGGCGACTCAACAGCGCGGCAATGGACTTCATGTGCAGTCTCTTTAAGGGGCAACAATTCAGAGGCATGGGATGGCAGGGCGTTGGCTTGGTCCAACCAGCGATTTGCGAATCGGTTGAAAAGCTTGATC
>JANNYC010000069.1:0-39055 GCA_031409895.1 Planctomycetota bacterium | reverse complement strand
CCGGATACTGCTGCTCGTCAAGCGGATTTGCGACTAGATCTCGTGCCTGAAAAAGTCGGCAAAGATGATGCGCCGGCGGTTATCGTTCCAGGTGCGGCTGCCGAAAGTGAGTTGCTTCGTCGTATTTCTAGCGACGATCCTGACGAAAAGATGCCGCCCCCAGATAGCAATAAACGGCATTTAAACGCCGACGAAATCGAACTCGTTCGCCAATGGATCGATCAAGGTGCTCGGTACGAATCGCATTGGTCGTTTGTCGCACCGGAACGACCCCCTGTACCACCCGCAAAGAACGACTCGAAGTTTGTTAATCCGATCGACCAGTTCATCCTCGCCAAACTTGAACAGGAACAAATCGAACCATCGCCCGAGGTTGATCGAGCAACGTATGCGCGGCGACTTTATCTCGACCTTACCGGCCTTCCGCCGACTCCGGACGAAGTCGATCAGTTTGTCAACGACGGAACGCAACTAGCGCCCGAATTGACTTTGGTACATCGACTCTTGAAAACGGAACCGTATCGCTCGCGGTATGCCGAACACATGTCAACCCGTTGGCTGGATGTGGCTCGTTACGCCGACACAATCGGAATTCATACCGACGCGGGCCGGCAGATGTGGCTGTGGCGCGACTGGGTGCTAAACGCCTATCGCAAAAACATGGCGTTCGACAAGTTTCTGATAGAGCAACTTGCAGGCGACCTTATACCCGACGCAACGCTTGAACAGAAAGTCGCCAGCGGATTCAATCGCAATCACGTTATGACCGACGAAGGGGGGGCGATCAACGAAGAGTATCTCGTCGAATACGCTGTCGATCGGACCGCCACGACTGGTGCCGTATTTTTGGGACTGACTTTGGGATGCGCTCGCTGCCACGAACATAAATTCGACCCGATTTCGCAGGACGAATTTTATAGCTTGTATGCGTTTTTCAATTCGCTTGAGGAACCTGGGCTTTATTCGCAACTGCCGAATGCCAATCGAGCTTTTGAGCCTTTTCTGGCCGTTCCATCGGACGAACAGCGAATTGAACTTCAAAAAATAGAATTGCAACTTGCCGATGCCCGCGCGGGACTTGAAACGATCGATCCAGCCGAAGCTGCTCTGGAACAATCGTTTCTCACCGAGGCAGCCGATAAGGCCCGCTGGGCTAGTGTGAAGGCCAATGTGATTTCAGCTTTGTCCGAAAAAGGAGCAACGCTTTCCATTTCCCCCGATCGGACGATTTTGGCGACTGGCGAAAACCCAAGTGTCGACGTTCACACAATTACGCTTCGCACCGATGCAACGAATTTGAACTTGGTCGCGCTCGAAGCCCTCACGCATCCGAACTTCACCGAAGGGCGCGTCGGACGCGCTCCCAATGGAAACGCAGTCCTCTCCGGCGTCGCGGCCGAAGCCATCTCCGTGGCCGATCCAACTCAAAAAACGCCTATCCGATTTCGATGGGCTTGGGCGGATCACGAACAAGCCAATGGCGACTACGTGATCATCAATGCGATCGACGCCGATCCCAAATCCGGTTGGGCCGTCGGTAGTCATTTACGTCCGGGCGGACGAGTCGCACTATTGCTGGCCGATGTACCGTTCGGTTTCGAAGGCGGGACCGACATCGTCGTTCGACTTGAGTACCAGTCGATGTATTCTCAGCATACGCTCGGTCATGTTCGACTAAGTTTGGGGCAGTTAGATGTTGCGGCGGCGGCTGAGGTGCCTCCGGCGTTTAGCGCATGGTACGTTGCCGGTCCGTTCGCCACTGGCTCTGGGCAATCTCCGTACGAGTTACAGCACGGCCCCGAGCTTGACGTAACGATCAACTTAGGCAAACAGTTTGACGACGAAAAGCGAATTTGGCAGCATAACCTTGATTTGAAAGACATCACACTCAATAAACTTACGGCAGGCACCAACGTCAGTTACGTCGGTCGCCGCATTTATTCCGCCAGTCCCCGCAAAGTCACCGTTTCACTCGGTAGCGACGATGGATTTGAACTCTATGTCAACGGTCGTTCCGTCAAGCAACGCAACATCGAACGATCACTCGCCGCAAATCAAGACGTGGTTGAAGTTTCGCTCGAGACCGGCCTCAATTCACTCGTCTTGAAAATCATCAACACCGGTGGCGACGCTGGCTTTTATTATCGATACGAACCCATAAATTCGCAGTGGCCAACCGACCTTTTGTTGGCATTGGTGCCTTCCACAGCGCTCGTCGCGGAATCCTCCAAGCGACTGAAAGACGCTTGGCGAGTTCACTATTCGCCGGGCTTTCGCGAAAAGCAAAAGGCGATCACCGACTTGGAACAACTGAAAGCCGATATCGAGGCGAAAACTCCTCTGACCATGGTGATGCACGAGTTGCCGCAACCGAAGACGACCTACGTCCTGACGCGCGGTGCCTACGACAAGCCGGACATGAAACGCCCCGTCGAGCGCACGATTCCGGCGTCGCTTGGGAATTGGCCAGCCGATCAACCGCGAGATCGATTGGGCTTGTCGCGGTGGATGACCTCGGCGGAAAATCCGCTTGTTGCTCGCGTCGCCGTCAATCGTTTGTGGGAACATTTTTTT
Source organism: Planctomycetota bacterium (assembly GCA_031409895.1). Lineage (GTDB taxonomy): Bacteria > Planctomycetota > Planctomycetia > Pirellulales > Pirellulaceae > JANMEB01. Next base: position 36,481 of record JANNYC010000069.1, on the reverse strand, counting down.
GGAACCGGCCTCGTTCGCACGAGCGAAGATTTTGGCATGCAAGGCGAATGGCCTAGCCATCCGGAACTTTTGGACTGGCTGGCCGTTGAACTTCGCGAATCGAATTGGGATATGCAACACATCATTCAGTTGATCGTGACGAGCAAAACCTATCGCCGAAGTTCTCGCGTTCGACCGGACGTCCGCGAACGCGATCCGGACAACCGCTGGCTGGCTTATTTTCCACGCCGCCGCTTGACCGCCGAACAAGTCCGCGACCAAGCCTTGTACGTTTCTGGTTTGCTCGTCGAAAAATTGGGCGGGCCGTCAGTAAAGACGTATCAGCCCGACGGCATCTGGGCCGAAGTTGCCATGCCCGCGTCCAACACACGAAATTACACTCGCGGTATGGGCGACGACTTGTGGCGGAGAAGCCTCTACACGTACTGGAAGCGAGCTTGTCCTCCGCCTTCGCTGCAAACTTTTGACGCGCCGACTCGCGAGTCCTGCACGATCCGCCGCAGCTCGACCAATACGCCGCTTCAAGCCCTCGTCCTATGGAACGACCCGCAGTTCGTCGAAGCCGCCCGCGTATTGGCCCAACGAACTTTAGCTGGGTCATCCGACGACACTCAGCGTCTTTCAACCCTCTTTCAGCGCTGCATCGGCCGCTCGCCCGACGCTGACGAGTCATCTCGACTCCTCGCAGCCCTAGCAAAATTCCGCGAGCACTACCGCGCGTCGGGCGAAGATGCAAAATCGCTTTTAACGATCGGCGACTACCCCGTGCCGTCAAATATCCCAGCCGCAGATTTAGCCGCGTGGACCATGCTCGCAAGCGCCGTTATGAACTTGAATGAAACAATCGTAATTGACTGATCGATCGGAGTTCCACAAACCCAGAATAGATCGACAGCAGAATTCCATTTCATTTGCAAAATGCCGAGTGATAGCACGGGCAGCTTGGGAAGAATTCCAATCGACATTCAGGGCAACTCGAAAGGTGCTCCCGCAACTGGACCGTTGCGTCTTGATCAAGTTCATTCGACGTAAACGCGGTTACCTTTTGCGCCACGTGTCGGCACTCGATCGGTAGCTGGCAAGTTTCAGAGGTCGCATTTCCAGGCTTAATAAAGCACGCGGCGATCGTCCAAGTAAAAGCGACTGTTGCGAACGTCGAAATGAGAATGGACTTGCGACGACGCAATTCAGATTTGTGAGCTACCATAATCGCGATCGCACCCGTAGGACAATCAAGCCAAGAATCGTGCATGGGAAACCCATGAGGAAGTGGAAGCCAGGGAATGGCTCAAGGCAGAATGGGAACCGCAAGGCGTTCATCGTTGTACCGAAAGAGCCGCTGCGATGGCAACTAGTGATTCAACCAATTTTTATCGTCGCCAAAACTGCGGTATATTTCGTTACAAAAGAGGTACAGAAACGAAGTTGCCGAGCGTCTGAAAAAAGCCCGCCGCGCACTAATCCCAAGCCAGGTATATTCGATTCGCCGAGTTCAAGCGATTCGATAGAAGTAGTTCGCAGCTTTCGTGTATTACGATACAGTCGAATCGAAGCAACCGAAACAACTCGCTGGCGGTAGAGAATCAACCGACACCAGTCGGTAGTGATTACACAACAGAGGCTACAGGTGTGAGACGTCTGGCTTGAGTGGAAAAAGCTTCGAACGCGCGCGGTGAGCGCCAACAGCGAGCACGAACGGTATCGCTCTGTAGCTGATTGTCTCAACGCTGCCGACTTGGGTCAGTAGCTTGAATTCTGTTCAAGCCTCAAGAGGGTTGCCGGATTAAATTTAGACGGCACATTCAACAGGTCCAGATTCAGCCCGTTTGACTTTCGGCGTTCTTTCATCGACCTCGGTCGCAAGCTTTTCCAAATTCGTAACGGTGATTTGTCGCCGTTCGATTTGGATTAGGTTCTCCTCTTGCAAATGACCCAGCACGACGGTGACGGTTTCGCGTGTGCTGCCGATGACGTTGGCCATTTCCAAATGAGTCAACTTGATGTTGAGTCGAATGCCACCGTCCATTGGTTGGCCATATCGCTCGACCAATTCTATTATCAAGTGAATGAGTCGTTTGCGATTGGACTGAAACAACAGATTTCGTAACCGTCGCTCTATCCGTTGCAGACGGAAACCAATGATTTTTGAAATGCCGATGCTGATCGCTGGAAATCGTTCCATGAGCGCGAGCATCTCTTGTTTTGGAACAAGGGCAACTTGGGAATTAATGATTGCCTCGGCGTACTCGTTACGGGCGTCGTTTGCGATCACGGCAAATTCGCCAAAAAGCTCACCGGGCTCAATGAAAGTCATGATGGACTGTTTTCCATCGGCTGTTATCTGACAGATTTTGACGCGCCCCGAAATTAGAACCAAAACGCCGTCTGCAGAATCAGCGGGCAAATAAACCGGCTCGCCACGTTTGATTTGGCGAAATTTGGAAACAGATTCCATTCGTTCGATATCCGCCACTGCCAAATGTTCGAACAAAATGCAATTTTTCAGATGCCAATAAGATTCCGCCATCACAATCTCCTCGTAGAATTGATATCCATCCCACACAATACGAATCGAAGCCCAGAAAAGGTTCCGAAACGAGGACGAGTATTTGCCTACGGATTTAAACTTAAGTTACCGAATGCACAAAAGCCTTGTCGCAATATGAGGTTATACCGACTGAAATTGTGATTTGCTTCTCTTTTTCGGCCGAGAATGGGGAAAAATCATCTTTAAAGCCTACCCGCCCCCGCCAGGCGGTTGATTTCCGCGAAAGCCCCCTTGTTGCCCGCCCCCTTGTCCACCTCGGTCCCCTTGATTGCCTCGATTATTTTGCTGACGCTGCCCTCCGCCGCGATTCATTTGCTGCATCATCTGGATCATCTGATTGCGAGCATCGGCTTGCTGTTGCGCCTGCTGCGCACCCGGCCCGGTGTTTTGTGTCGCATTTGGTGTCCCGGTGGGTTGTCCCGAGCCCTGGGTTGCTGTCGGGTCGGAGATTACGATCTTATCGCCGAGAGCTGCTTTTAAGCTTTGACCAATCAATTGAGCGTTGCGTCCATCTAACGGCATGATCACATACGACGATTGACTCAGTTCGGGTACGTCGAGCTTTTGAACAACATTCAAGATAATTTCATAGATGAATGGAGGGCCGAAAACGAGCAAGTTGCGACTCGTTTCATCGACGCCCAAAATTGCCTTGGGCGCTTCTAGTTCTTCGTCGGCTTGCTGTTGACCGCCGCCGCGCGCTTGCATGAGACGTTGCAAGATTTGTTGTTCGGGGCCCTGGCCCTGTGCCGCTTGGTTGGCATCCGCTTCCGAACGAATCATGTCCGGCATTATGGACGTAATCATTTCCTTCAATTTTAGAGGGTCATGGTGAATGACGGGAATGGTATAAAAATCGCCTTGGACCTTCGGATCGTGCGGTGCCCCCGGCTGATCAATGTATTCCATTATCAACGGTTCAATCTTATCCATGTCGGCAGCGTTCGCGCCGATGATCAACGCGCGCATTTCCGAATCCGCCAAAATAACGACGTCTCCCTCCATTTTGAACACTCCCTCGCCGGACGAGCCGGAAGAACTGCCGCCGCCAAACAAATCTCCCATTCCCGGAATCATGTTATTGACGCCCGCTCCGATCAAACTCGAAAGCGGATCCGCTGCACCGGACGACGAGCTGCCTTGGCCGATCAATTTTTCCAAAATGCTCTTAGCATCTTTTGGGTCGCGATACTTGAGGTAGAACACCGCAGATCGTGCTTCGGTCGAGAGCGTGGCGAATTCGTTACGAATCAAAGCTTCATATTCATCCAGCGCATCCAAATCGTCCGAGGTGATTACGATTCCGTATTCGGTAATTTTGACATCAACTTTTGCACCGGGGATCGATTTCGGTTCATCTTGTTCGTCGGATGCAGAAGTCGTTGGCTCCTGGATTGCAACCAATACCGTCGGCAAGAGCGAAGGCAGATAACGAAAAGCTGCGAAAGTCGCAGCGTCGCGCAGACGATTCCAACCGGATTTTATCGAGTCTAAAACCTCTGTCGATTGCGGTTCTTGCTGATCGGTTGGGTCCGGTTCAGGCTGCGAATATTCGTCAAAAGCACCTCGCGGCTTCAAATCCTTTGGCATGAAGATTTCCAGCCGATTTTTCCGCCCTGTCGTCTGTAACAAATCTTCAAGGTAGTTCGGCGACACGGACGTACCATCCAACGAGATGATTCGCGTTTTGGATCGCGGCCCGTCATTGAGATTGACCTCGACGTCGAGCTGTTCGATGTAACGCTTGACGGCAGCGACTTCCTGTGGGGTCCCTTTGATGATCAATCGGTCGGAAGTCTTGTCTGCGAAGTATACCGGCCCTTGCACCGGCGTTTTATTATCGCCATCTTCCTCGCGACGATAAAGTTGATCCAAATTCTCCGTGGCTTTTGTGGTTGTGATATATTTAAGATCAAGTACGGCAAAATCGTCGCCGCCAGAACTCAATTCGCTTATGATTTCTTGCAATTGGCGATGATCATCCTCGCGCCCGGACAAAATCGCTTGTGCCGTGGTTTTGTCGATTTCAAATTTGACATCTCGGCCAGCCATGAGTGCGTTAATGACTTTGAACGCCATATCCAAATCGCCGCTCAAAGGATATCGCTTCAGAAAGGGGCGCTCGACCGAAGTGGAATTTGCCGATGAGTCCGCCACGTCAAGTTGCGCGAGCAGCTTTTCGAAATTTTTCACTTTGTCGGGTGAGCCGCGGAAAATCAACTCGGTGCTCAGCGGCTGAACCATGACTTTGAAATGTCCGTCGGACGACTGGTTGTTAGCATCCAAACTCAACAGTAGGCGAGCGGCCTCGAGCATGGATTCCGGATCGATATGTTTAAGTTGATGTTTGCCGACCACAAACCGGTTTTCGCCAAACTTCGTTCGCGCAGTTTCCAGCACCAAGCGAATCGTCCGCAGCGTTTGGCCTTTTTCGCGAACAATCATCTGATTGGCTGACGGAATCACATGGAAGCCATCATTATGCGTGCGCGAGATCAACGCCTCGATTTGGCTTTCGATTTGCGATTCTTCCAAGCCCTCCAAATCGAAAACGCATTTGAGAATTTCGTGTTTGCCGCGCCCGTCGAGTTCCGCTGGCGCAACTGTCTCAATCAAGTCATCGGGGATATTTCGTTCGGTCGAAACCAATACGAGCAGCCGTTTGTTGCGTACCAAAGTGAAGCCACGAAGCGCCAAAGCATAATTGAGTTGATCCAGCGCCTCCATGACTGTGTACTCTTGATCGTCGTGATACTTGAAAGTTCCATCCGGGCCGGCTTCGATCGGCTGAAGCGAAAACCCGGCTTGTTCCGCAAAGAACTGAATGACGTCAGACCAGGGCGCATCGACAAACTTGAATCGAATGCTCCCATTGGCCTGAACCTCGATTCCTTTCGCCTTGGATTGCGTATCGTCCTGGGATTGTTGGCCGTCTCTCGGTTCGTCTTGTGTCGGCACGGCAGACTCGGCAGGTTCAGCCTCTTGGCCACGGGCCGATGCCGTTGACCAAAACGCATTGATCGAAATCGCCGCGGCCAAGAAAAGTTTGACCCATCGATCGTCAAAAATTTGCATTGCAGTTCCAATTCCTAAACGCGATCATTCAGCAGACAATGTAAGACTTGTTGCCTCTACGCCAATTACCGCCGTGTCCATATTCTAATTGGCATTGCCCAAGCGTCCAAACCGCTGCGTGTTTCCTGGATTTTGTTCCTCGCGAAATCGCAGCCTTTTGCGGGCGGTGCTTTCGCCTGCCAATTTCTTAACCCAATTCGGCTCCGAATGTTTCGGAAATACCAATTTTGTGGGCAGAATTCAAGTTTGCCACCGAGTCACGCCGGAAGGCCAGATTCGACAAACGCCAACAGCGTCTGTTAGAATTTCCTTAGGCAAGGCAGTTTGGCCGTCTTATCGTCAGCGAATCCATGGAAGTCATTCTACCGCCATCCTTTGCGCCGTGTTGCTTCCGAATTCTGGCAATTGTTTTCATTTCAGTCTGTTGGAATTGCGGCTCGCAGATCCATGCCGACGACGAAATTCCTGGCGTCAAGTTAATCGATCCCCGCTCCTACGGATTTCACGCGACTCCTGCCGCCGTTACTGTTCCGACCAGCAAATGCGTCTTGACGCAATGCGGCGACGAAGTCGTTGTTGCCAAAGTCCATGCTCAAGTCGGCGACAGCTTCATTCTTTTAATGCCCGACGGTCGACTCGAAGATCGTCGCGCCGATCAAGTTCAAACTACCGACAAAGAGTTCGCGCCAATCGACATGGACGAATTGGCCGATCGCCTTCGAGTCGGCCCGCTCGCGGATTTCAAAGTCAAGAAATCGAAATATCATCTGTTTATCTACAACACATCTGACACCTACCTCGACGCCACTCGACGGATATTAGACTCGATGGATCGCGGGCTACTGACCTTTAGCCGCAAACTAGGTTGCGAACCGCACGAACCGATCGTCCCGCTGGTCGTGGTGATGTTTCGCACCGAACGAGAGTTTCAAGAATTCAACGACCTCCAAAAACTTTTCACTATTCCTCCCCAAGTCGTCGCGTATTACAACGTCGTGACGAATCAAATTGTGCTGCACGAGGAACCTCCGCTAATGAAGACCCGGCCCGATTTGGCATTGGGCCAAGCTATTTCGACAATCGCGCATGAAGGGACGCATCAAATCTTGCACAACATCGGCGTACAACAACGTCTTTCGGTTTGGCCGATGTGGCTTAACGAAGGTCTCGCGGAATACTTGGCACCGACGAGCTTCGGCAGAAACAATCGCTGGAAAGGAGCGGGCGAAATCAACGACCTCCGCATGCTCGAACTCGAATCGTACATTCAGAGCCGCTCGTTCAAAGGCCTCGATGGCGAGACGATCAAATCGACCATCCAGGCTCAGCAATTGGACTCGACCGGCTACGCGACCGCTTGGGCCATCACGCATTACCTGTGCGAAAAGCAAAACAAGAAATTCCAGGAGTACCTGAAATTGCTAAGCGGTATGAAGCCGCTTCAAGGAATGGCGGCCAAACCCGGCGAACCCATTCTGGGAAACATGGAACACTTCCAGACATTTTTCGCATCGGAATTTGCGCAAGTCGAAACGGACCTCGTGCGTCATTTGGAAAAGCAGCCGTACACTTCGCCCGTCGCTGCGTCTCCACATTTCGTCGCGATGATTCAATATTCCAATGGTCGCAAGAACGTGCGACGTGGTGGCTTCTTTTATCGCCGCGAGGACGCCGACCAATGGCTGCGAGATTACTTGGACGAACTCGAAGAATCCGTCCGCGCCTCCGCTGAATCTAACATCGAACAATTTCGCAATCGCGAAGACGCCAACCGCCGCCTGTCAAACTGGTCGAATTAGAAATTTCTCCGTTACGGCTTCGCTGTATTTCTTCGTTTAACCGCGCAGCGTTTTTTCCCCCGCATCGACGACGCGCAAGCGATTGTCAATCTCCATCAGATCGCGCGGCGATGTTCGCCAGAGCATTCGTCGCAATTGCCGCTCCGGGCAACTGGATGACATCAGGCGTATCAAGTGCAAGCCGTACGCCAGCGGCCGAAAGATTTTGGTAGGATTTGCATTGAAATGGAATCCGGGTTGGAAGTTTTCTGTCCGTATTTTGCAAGCCGATCGCTTATGAGCTGAGAACTTTATCGTCCCATGACCGCCGTAGGTGGCGTTGTAAAAGGAAAAACCAAATACAAACCAAGGAGCCACGCCATCCAAAAAATGCTGTCGCAGTCTGAATCTAGTGGAATTGCAAGTTTGCGAATGATGCACGGCAAGGTCAATGCGCTGGACGTCGAGTTGTGCCAGGAATTTTTGCGGGCATTGGATGAATTGGCCGCAGGCGATTGTCGGGCGGTTGTCTTGGCGGGTAACGAGCGCGTTTTTTCGGCGGGGGTGGACCTCAAGCGATGGGTGGCGGAAGGCCCAGACTACGTCGAGCCGTTTTTGGTCGCGATTGAAGATGTGTTTCGCGCGATTTTCTGCTTTCCCAAACCGATCATTGCCCAAGTCCAAGGTCATGCGATCGCGGGTGGCTGCATGATGGCGTGCGCGTGCGATTATCGTTTGATCGGACCCGACACGCGAATCGGTATCCCTGAGCTACGGATCGGCGTTCCATTGCCGATGACGGCGATCGAAATAGTCCGCATGGTCGCCGCCCCGCAAGCGTTTCAGCGGATCGTCAACGTGGGCGCGACGTTTGTCGGTCAACAAGCAGTCGACGTTGGCTTGGCGGACGAAGTTGCCACGAGCGGACAAATGGCTGCTCGCACGATGGAAATCGCGCATGAGTACATGGCCGTTCCGCTTGCCACCTTTCAAATCACCAAACGTCAAGTTCGTTTGCCGATCTTGCGGCAAATTGACGCCAATCGACTAGCTTTGTTAGAAGACTACATTGATTTGTGGAAATCGGCGGCGACGCGTGCGTCGGTTGCGCAATATGTCAAACAGCGATTGAGCTAGGCACTTGCCGCGCGGAAGTGTTCGTGAATTGTCTGCACTCTAACCGAGAGGGCTTGAACCACCATGAGATTGAAATGGCTTGTTGTGTCGGCGATTTGCGCAACATTCGCGGCGAACTGTTTTGCCGATGACGCGCTCGATGTCATTCAGAAACGAGGAACATTCATTTGGGGCGCGGATCAAGAAGGGGGCGGGCCGTTCGTGTTGCCATCGCCGGATGATCCAACGAAACTGATGGGTTTTGAAGTCGAATTGGCCGACCTAATCGCCTCGCATTTGGGGGTCAAGGCTCAATTCGCCCAAGGCCAATGGGACAAACTCCCCGATCTGTTATCGCGTGGCGATATCGATTGTGTGCTCAACGGCTACGAGTGGACGCCCGCTCGAGCCGCGATGTTTGGGACATCGGTTCCCTACTACATTTATGAACTGCAACTGTTGGGTCGAAGGGACGACGAGGGTCTTCGAACTTGGTCGGATGTCAAGCAATCCGCAGACGGTCGCAAAAAGCGGATCGCCGTTTTGGGTGGTTCGGCCGCGCACGAATATTTAGAAACGAAATTCGCCGAAAGCGTTGACGTCGTGAACTTCGACGGCGCGACGGATGCGATGCGGGGTGTGGAACTTAGTGTGGACGGAGTTGACGGCAATTTGCAGGACTTGCCGGTGTGGACTTTTTTTCAGGACGGCTTTCCCGCGTTGGCTGCGGTTGGCGAACCGGTGGGGCGCGGATATTACGTCGGCCTTACTCGAAAGTCGGACCAACGGCTGCGGGCCGAAATTAATCTCGCCATTCTCAAAGCACTTCAAGACGGAAGCCTTCGTCGAATTTTGGAAAAGTATCGAATTTGGAATGCGACCCAAGCACAACGAGCGCTGGAAATCGACCCGCTCGAGAACTTCGTCGGCGATGAAACCAAATCGATCGACGCAAACTCGGCAGCGGAAGCGACTGAAACCTACGAGGCTGTTCGCGGCTGGAAAGTCATCTCGCAACGCGGCGGGCTGCTGCTGAAAGCGGCGCTCATGACCGTCGCGCTTGCGGTCGTCGCCATGCCATTGGCGGTCCTCATCGGTTTGGCGCTTTCGTTGATGCGATTGTACGGTCCGCACTGGCTGGCATGGTTGGCCGTAGTTTACATCGAAGTCGTTCGCGGCACTCCGCTTGTGTTGCAACTGTATGTGATTTTCTTTTTGTTGCCGGAAATCGGCGTGTCGATACATGCATTTTGGGCGGGCGTGCTGGGACTCGCGATCAATTACTCGGCTTACGAAGCAGAAATTTATCGCGCCGGCTTGCAAGCCATTCCGCGCGGTCAAATGGAAGCCGCATTGTCGCTGGGCATGTCGCGTTGGCTGGCGTTGCGACGAATCATCCTGCCTCAAGCCACGCGGCTGGTGATTCCGCCTGTCACGAATGATTTCATCGCGCTATTCAAGGACACTGCGGTTTGCTCCGTAATTACGGTCGTCGAACTGAGCAAGGAATATTACATCCACGCTCGCAGCACTGGCGCGATTTTCGAATTGGGAATTCTCACCGCGATTTTGTATTTGGCGATGAGTTATCCGCTTTCGCTGTTGGCTGGGCTATTGGAACGACGCATGACGAAAGAGAGAACCTCATGATCGAGCTGCACAACATCCGCAAAAGCTTCGGCGAGATCGAAATCTTGCGCGGCATTCGGCTTTCAATTCGCAAGGGCGAAGTCTGCGTTCTGCTCGGTCCATCGGGCAGCGGCAAAAGCACCTTGCTGCGAACCATTAACGGACTTGAGACGTTCGACGAAGGCCATATCATCGTCGATGGAACGTCGCTCGGACCAATCTCGGACCCGACGCGCGAAATAGCCTTGGCCACGATCCGTCGGCGAGTCGGCATGGTCTTTCAGCAATACAACTTGTTCCCGCATCAGTCCGCTTTGGAAAACGTCATGGAGGCCCCCATCCATGTGCTCAAACAACCTCGCGCCGAAGCAATCGAAAACGCCAAACAATTGCTCGACCGTGTCGGCTTGGGAGACAAAATTCACTCGCGGCCGGCACAGCTTTCGGGCGGTCAACAGCAGCGCGTCGCGATCGCTCGAACGCTGGCGATGAACCCTGCGGCGATACTGTTCGACGAACCGACTAGCGCCCTCGATCCTCGAATGACTGCCGAGGTGATTAGTGTCATGGCGGATCTTGCCGCCAGCGGCCAAACGATGATCGTGGTGACACACGCGATGGGCTTTGCCCGCTCGGTCGCGCACACGGTCCATATTTTGCATCAAGGTCAAATTGCCGAGTCCGGACCTCCGAAGCAAATTTTCGAATCACCCACGCATCCAGCGACGATCGAGCTATTGGCTCAGACGGCTTGAAAGCAATGCGTCTTTTGTCCGAATTTTTAACAGCGTCCAAAGATCGAAAGCTTTCAGGCGAAGTACTGAAGCACTTTGGGCGGCTGACAACGAACGACTAACGGAAACCTTGTTAAGTCCCCGTGGGTAGCCTATTTGGATTTCGAAGAACACAATGAACGAAACTTAAGCAATTACTTCCGACGTTTGCCGTGCGGGTGAAAGGGGGGACGAATGTTCCGAGCGATGATACGCGGAGCGAGTTCATTTGCGTTTGTTTTCACCGCACTGGTTTCGTATCACGCGACAGCGCAAACGGCAGCCGACAATATAGCAGCACGATTCTTGCCGGCTGATGTTTCGATTGTCGTGTCAGTAAATGATTTGGGCCAGCGATGGAACGATATTTCCCAGACTGCGCTGGTCCGTCGATTGTTTGAGTTGCCACAAATCAAAGTCGCCATGGCGGACAAAAAGTTTCGCGACTTACTTATCGGTCAAAAATTCGTCGAAGAATTGTTCGGCCGACCGCTCGGCGATCTGGTCCAGGACTTTACGCAAAACGGCGCGACATTCGCGTTGAAAGGCGAAAAAGATATCGTACTTTTGTTTCAGCCCACCGCCGATGCTTTTGGCCGACTTAAACAAACGCTCAAGGAATTCGCTAGCGCGGCAGCATTGGGGAATGCGAATAAAGGCAAAGGGGGATTATTCGCAACGACTTATCGGGACAATGAGGCTTTTGGCTTGGACAAAGCCAGAATCGGTTTCGCCAACGGTTGGGTCGTCGCAAGTTCAACGAGCGACCTCGGTAAAACCGTGATAGATCGCGTGTTGGGCGACAAGGCAAAATCGATCGCGGACGAAAGTTGGTTTCGAAATGCTACAGAGCTTGCCCGTTCAGTGACTTCGGTTAACCGACCGGCCATCGCAGCACTCCTGAATATTGAAAAGTTGCGACCAGGGCTCAAGATCCAGAACGACCGAGGAACTGATCCGGGAAAAGAACTGCTATTTGGCGGAATTCTGGAGGCTGTCGGTATTGCCCCAATCGCGGCAGTTGTCGGCGATATCAACGCCGAGGCCGTAACCGTTCGCATCGCGACGCCGCGAACGAAAGCAAACGTTGAGAAGTTGGAGTATTTTTTCGGCGCGGGACAAACAGCTTCGGCTCCTCAGCAAATTGACCTGCCGAACCGCGTCCTGTCGGCGCGATGGCATCGAGACGTTGGATTGTTTTGGAAAATGGCTCCGCAAATTATCAGCGACGAAAATGCGCTTGCGGGCATCGCCAAAGCAGAAAGCGACATCTCGACGCTGCTGGGCGGCATGGTTACCGTCAGCGATGTATTCGAATTCCTAGGCCCCGATTTGGAATTGGTAGCCGTTCGGCCCATGCGTCAAACCGCCGAAGGCAAGTCCACGATGCAGATACCGGCTTTTGGTATCACGGGCAAATTGCGCAACACCGCCAAAGCTCAACCGGCATTACGTTTGGCCTTTCAACAAGTCATTAGTTTTGCAAACTTGAATGCGGGAGCGGGCAAGTATCCACCGTTGGAGGTGATGGCGGAACGCGAAGCCGATACGACGATCATCAGTGGCAGCTATATCCAAATGGGCGACGAAACTATGTACGACAATCCCGCCGCTGACTTGTACAAGAACTTTTCGCCAACGCTTGGCTTCAAAGGTGACCGGTTCGTACTCGCTAGCCATCGCGATTTGGCGACACAAATCTTTACTGCTTCGGAGGCGAAACCGGGCGTGGCAAATTCCCAAGGTCACGTCGATAACACGATCATCGAGCTTTGGCCCGCAGAATTGTCACTCGTGGGCAAACTGAATCGCGAACCGCTCATCGCCCAGCGAATGCTGGCCACGGGACTATCGCAATCGGCCGCGACGAACGAAGTCGATACCGTGTTGGAACTTCTTAAGTTTTTTGAGACAGCTCGGCTCCGTTTGTTGGCCGGTGATGACGCGCTCGTGTTAGAATTCGATACGCGATTGTCAGGGGCTGCTGCTCAATCGAAATGACGGGAGTCGCTATGAACGCTCATTTAAGATTGAGTGCCGAAGACGCTTGGTCGCCTATCGAACTCGATCATTTAACTCTGGCAGGCGCGGCCCACTTGTTCCGCCGCGCTGGATTCGGTGCGAATTTGTCCGAGTTGACCGCCGCAACCAAGTTGCCCTTGACCGAAGTCGTCGAAGGCTTGTTGACGACGACTGGTGCCGAGTTCGAGCAGCAATCCCAAATCATGAAGACGGTCATTCAAGCCGGAAACTTACCGGTGCATTTGCCCGCTTGGTGGCTCTATCGCTTCATGCAAAGTCCATGCCAAGCTTGGGAGAAGCTTGTCCTGTTTTGGCACGGCCATTTCGCGACCAGTGCCGCAAAAGTCAACTCCGCATTGATGATGCTGACTCAAAACGAAACCATCCGCCGCGCGGCATACGGTCCATTCGAGTCACTGGTTTTGGAAATCAGTCGCGATCCGGCGATGCTCATTTATTTGGATAGTGCGACGAATCGCCGCAACAATCCCAATGAAAACTATGCCCGCGAGTTGCTTGAATTGTTTTGCCTTGGGCTGGGCAACTACTCCGAGATTGACATTCGCGAGTTGGCGCGGGCTTTCACCGGTTGGGAAATTCAATCTGGTCGGTTCGCTTTCAATCAATTCCAACACGATCCTACTCTCAAACGATTGTTAGGAAATGCGAATATCGAAAGCGGAGAGCAAGCCGTTGCTTGGATCGTTCAGCAACCTGCGGCCGCAAAGTTCATCGCGCAAAAGCTCTACCGGTTTTACGTTAGCGATTTAACTCCCGATCCGGAAGTCCTCCAATCGCTCGCGGCAATTCTGCGGGAAAATAAATTTGAAATCCGCCCGACGCTCAGGACGATGTTTACGAGCCGAATATTCTTTAGCAAAACAGCTTACGGGCAAAAAATCCGCTCGCCGGTCGAGTTGGCTATCGGCTTGCTGCGTTGTTTGAGTGCAACGGCCAGCCCAGTGCAATTGGCGAGCAACTTGTCCGGATTGGGTCAGTCCGTGTTCTATCCACCCAACGTCAAGGGATGGGATGGCGGAAAACGCTGGATCAATTCTGCGACCATGATTGGTCGAATAAATCTCATCGCCGAAATTCTCAACCACAAAGAAACGCGATTTGTCGGTGACAAGAATCGACTTGATCAACGGTTCGATGTCGATGACGCCGAATCAGCGGTTCGACACGTCGAAAGTGTTTGGCTTTCGCAGCCGCTAGACGACGAACAACGGAAAAAGCTTACCGATATTGTCGACAAAACCACAGCACGCCGCGAAAGCCGATTGTTGTGTGCCTTTAAATCTGCCGCGACGTTAGCCGAGTTTCAATTGGGTTAGTTCAAGGAGTTTTCCATGTCAATCAATCGCCGAAAGTTCTTGGCCGGAACCGCTACGGCCGCAGTTGTCGCTTCGACTGCTTCGGTGCCGCGAATATGGGCCTCGGCCAGCCACCGCGCCGCGTTTGCGGCAGCAGACCGAATCTTGGTGGTGATTCAATTGTCCGGTGGAAACGACGGCTTGAATACTGTGATTCCGTTCGGCGACGATGCTTATCATCGCAATCGTTTTTCAACGCGAATCGATAAGAAATCCGTTTTGAAAATCGACGATTATATCGGCTGGCATCCGTCGCTGCGCGGTTTTTCAGAAATGCAACAATCCGGAAACTTGTGCATTGTCAACGGAGTCGGCTATCCGAATCCGAACCGCTCACATTTTGAATCGATGGATATCTGGCACAGCGCGTTGCTTGCACCGCCGCATCGAACCGGCTGGGTCGGCCGCTGGTTCGACGAACAGGCTGGCGGAAAGAAACCGAATCCGGTCCCTGGGCTGCATATTGGAGACGAGCCGCTGCCATTGGCAATGAGCGGTCTGAATATCATGGTCCCCAGCCTCAAGTCAATTGAAAGTTTACAATTAGCGTCCGACGACGCGGTCGGCTCGACCATCGACGCCATCGGCCAAGCACCCGATACGAAACAGGACTTGGTCGACTTCTTGCGCCAATCGCGCAACACAGCGCTGGCTGCCAGCCGTCGCCTCGAAGCAGTCGCGGATGCCAACGAAATTCCAAAAGGCTATCCGCGTACTGAGCTTGCTCGCAAGTTAGCTTTCGTTGCCAAGCTCATCGCGATTGATTTCGGCCCGCGCGTTTATTACGTGACGCTTGGCAGTTTCGATACTCACAGCCAACAATCCGAAGCACACGCGGCGCTGTTGTCCGAACTTGGTGGCGCCGTCGCCGCGTTTCACAAAGATCTCGCCGCTCAAGGTCAATCCGACCAAGTCCTTTCCGTTTGCTTTAGTGAATTCGGTCGCCGCGTCAAAGAAAACGGAAGCGCGGGAACGGATCACGGAACTGCCGCACCATTGTTTATCGCCGGTCAAAGTCTCCCGACTTCGTTGGGCAAGTATCCGAGTCTGACCGAGCTGGTCGATGGAGACCTCGTGTTCAACGTGGACTTTCGCTCCGTTTACGCCACCTTGCTCGACCAATGGCTTGGCATCGACAGCCAAACTATTTTGGGTGTCAAACACGAAACGCTGCGATTAATTTCGTAATTCAGTTCCCTCGCCCCGCTTTCGAGAAGTCGGTTCATAATTCTGTTCCCTCGCCCCGCTTCGGGGAGAGGGTTAGGGTGAGGGGTTTTGCTTTTCTTTGCATTTACGCCGTCTGCCTCGTCCCTCGGCGAATTGCCATTCCGACATAAGCACCGACGAAAGCTAAGACGAGCGCGATGAGCGTTCCAAAATTCTGTTCGCGAATGATTCCCAAAAGCGGAATCCATAGGCCGATCGCAAGCGCCCACAGCCACGGGCGTTTCGGTCCCAAGAATCCCAGCACTCCGCTTGAAATGAGAACGGCAAACGCGGTCACTCCCGTGTCGTCCCAATCCGGACGGCTATCGACGAACGCAATCAAACCGCCCATCGCGACGGCGACGACCAACCGCACGTTTTGCATGAATCGATACTTTAGGAAACTCGTACCCTCTCCACCGGCGCTCGGGGAAACTGACGATAAAAACTCGTTCCCTCTCCACCGGCTTTCGGGGGAGAGGGCAGGGTGAGGGGGCTTAAAACAATCGCGGTATCAGTCGTCCTGTTCGGCGCGCGTAATCGTCGTATGCTTGGCCAAATTGCTCGCGCATCATTTGTTCTTCGCGCGGGAAGCGAACGACATAAAGCAGCAAAAACGTGCCCAAGGCCAACCAGCCCGCCAGCCAGTTCGGCAGTAGTAGCCCTTGAGCCAATCCAAACAGCAATATCGCCAAGTACATCGGATGTCGAATCAGCCGATAGACGCCACGCGTGATCAGTTCGTGACCCTTTCGAATCTCCAGCGTCGCGGACCAATTGGCACCTAAGTCCACGTGCGAGCGCCAAAACAGCCAAAGAGACGCGGCGAGGGTAATCGTCCCGCACCACGGAGCAGCGCTGGGCAACGAATAATTGGCGAAACGCAACAGGGGCGTAAATAAATAGACAACCGGCAGCAATAGATTTCCAATGAACACGAGCGACAGTAACAAAACCTCGGTCCAATCCACGCGGCGAACAACTTTCTCATTCGCCTTCGTTCGGTGAGCAAACTTCCCGCGCGTGGCGATGTACACCACGAACCCTATGAAAAAGACGATTTCTGACCATTGGTAGTGCATGTCGGAGGATTTTACTTTAAGCATCCAAATTGTTGAACGATACTTATCGATGTCCGACGATTTTGAACACCCATTCGTCATATCAAGGGATCAAAAATGATGGTTCGAAGTCTTAGTCTGTTCGTTGGGATTTGGCTTGGCAGGTTATTAGCCGTAGGTTTGGTGCCGGACCGCGCTCAAGCTCAATAGTCCCCCGCCGATCCACAAGCCTTGTTGTATCGGTTCGGTTGTGATCACCGAGACGGTTCCATTGCGCGAGAGAGTTGTAGCTCCGACAAGCCTTAAATAACCAAATCCGTGGCCTAATGTTCAACCAAGAATCTCATAATTGGCTCAAGCCGGTTTTGCCAGCTCGACCAATCCGTTGAATCGTTGACCATTCCACCCGTGACCTGAACTTGCGGATTGCCCTGAAATCCGTCAAACAACTTCTGCGACATGGTCCGTAAGTCCCAATTCTCATGCGGATTGAACATGTCAAACCGGCCCCATTCCACGTACAGGCGTGTTGGCAACTTGATTTCCGAAATCAAGCGAATTGCCGCTGCACTGGCATCGGTAAACAGCAATGGCGACTGGGCGCTGGCAGCCACAAACAAATCGGAGTGTTTTGCCAGTGCGATTATCGCTGCGTCCGACGTGAATCCTACACCCAGCAACGAACGGGATTGTCGGTCTGCGATTGTCGGATATTTGGAATCAATGAAAGGGACCACTTCCTTCGCCAACAACTCCGCAAATTGCTCCCCGCCAAGCTCGCCGGCAGCCATCGCGTCGACGAGGACCAATATCGGCGCGAGTTGTCCATGATCCGCAAATAATAGATCGACAATTTCTGGAAGACGCCCAAATTGCTTGGCACCTGGTCCATCCATCACGTAAACGACTGGGTACCGTTTGTCTGGCGGCTTACGGGAATAATTTGGCGGAAGGTAAACATCAAAAGCCACTTCGGCTTTTGAAATTTTGCTTTCGATTTTTTCCGCAATCAATGTGGCCTTGGCCGTTTCGGTAAGCTTGGATTGCCAAACCGGGGCTTTCCAATCGATCATCGCAAACCAATTCATTTCCAGTGGTTTGTCGGGCTGTAGCCGTACGGCGAATTCCATTTCCCCAGCGTACAACGAGCTGAGAACTCGGCGAGGGTTAAGCGAATCGATTTGAGGCTGGTAGTTGACCAGGAAAATGTAGTTGGCTCGCTGGTCAGCGGGAAGTTCCATGGCGTAATAAAACAAGTCCGTGTCGGGTACACGGAGCATGGCCCGTTCCTGTCGCGAACCGAACATATCACCGGCCACCGCCACGTCGGTCGCTGGTCCGCGATATACGAAATGAACGACATCGCCTTCAATGATCGGAAACGTCGATTGGGTCGACATGAACTCGGCGACGATCTTTTGTTTGATCGGCGAATCAGTTGCCGATTTCACTTTTTCCAGCAAGGCCCTGAATTTCGGGCCGACGACCGAGTTGGTGTTGGCATCCGCGAAAATTCCAGCAGAGCGCGGGATAATGTCGATGCAAGCGACTTCTCCTAAGCTCCGCTGATAAATCGCGTTGTCCCCGTACGCTGGAATCGACCAGACCAAATCGTCAAACACGGCCAACTGGGCCAACTCGCGAAAGCCATCGGTCGAAGCCTCCGCGACATGTAGAGAACCTGTCTTGGTTGAAATAATTAGCTTGTCATCAACGGCGATCAAAAACCCATCGCCCGGTTTGCGATCCTTCCAACGTGCGACTCCCGTCGCGGGATCGACACAAGTCAAAAATCGAGTTGAGTAGGCAAACGCAAGATCGTTTACCAATGCCGGAACATTGTAAGTGTTCTTAATCGAGCGTTCAGTCCACGCGTCGCTGGCGGTGATTTGTTCTCCGCTTGGCGTCAACAAAACCGCCTTGGAAAAATTGTCGTCGAGTGTCAGCAAGACATGGCTATTGTCGAGCGCGACCGGCACCATTGCACTTCCATTTTTGCCTCCATGCTCGAACTCGAATAGGATCCTGCCATCAATCGGATCGACCCCCATCAGCTTCTTACCGCCGGCTGCCAAAATCAACTCGTTCCCTTCGACCAACATGCGCCCCGGCGATTGGGCGCTGATCTCGTCATTTCCGATTGCCCAAAGCGTTTTGCCGTCGTCCAAGTCAAATGCGGCGAGCGCTTTGTCTTTGGCACCAACTTGAACGATTAATTTTCCAGCGGCGATCATCGGAGATGTTGCAAACCCGTAGAGTGGCCTGACCGTCTTTTCCTCGGCAACCAAATCGCGCGACCAGATTTCGCTGCCATCGGCCAGCGACCGGCTGAAAAGTTTTCCGCGCGGAGTCAGTCCAAAGACTTTTCCCTGATGAATGACGGGCGTAGCCAGCGGTCCGTCAAAGGAACCGTTTTCGCCAGGGAATTTGGCATCGATCCGTTCCCGCCAGATCGACTGTCCATCTTGCGCGTTGAAGCATTCGATCACGTCGTCTGCATTCAGCGTATACATCGCGATTAAACGCCCGCGTTCAATCACGACGCTAGAATATCCGCTGCCGATTTTTTTCTTCCAGCGAACTTTCAAATCGATTTCGGAGGTCTGGGCGAGAATTCCCTTGGGGTGAACCACTCCAGTTCCATTCTCACCGCGCAGGGCAGGCCAATCTTGGCCTTGCACGTCGGCGGCAAGTACCGCACCGATTGCAATCGTACAATCAACCAGCCCACGCCAAAAAACATTCGCTGAACGGTTCATTTATTTCTTTCTGATCGGCCAATTTTTAACTTTGCAGATCATAACCTAAGCCTCGATCATTCGTCAATTTTGGGACCTAAGACAGGAGGGCTTTATGATTTGACGTTGTCGAGGCTTGCGGCGGAACCTGTTTAACGCAATCGACGACAAGAACTGACTACGAAAACGCAAACGGACGAAAGCTCCATAGAAAATGAGTTTGCTTTGGAATCGGGTGAAAATAATCGGCAAATTCGTGTTTTAAGTTTCGTTGACTTTTTTCACGACGTCGTTCGGGTGGCCGTTCGATCAACGCCCGACAGTAACTTTTTGAGTAAAAAAAGCTGAGGCATGTACGCTCGTGACGCAGCAGGTATCTTATTTGCTCTAGATTGGACGATTCGCTGGGAAATCGGGAGTAGTTTGAAGTGAAAAGAAATGCACGGTTAGGGTTGCGATTTTTTGTTGTCTACGCGGCGGTGTATTTGGCGTTCGTACTGATCAATGCGTTCGCTCCACAGACAATGGAACGAATTTCTTTCGCGGGAGTCAATCTCGCGGTGACTAGCGGGATGGGCTTGATCGTATTCGCGTTTGTGTTGTCTTTGGTCTACGGCGTCATGTGCAATCCGGACGACCAAGGCAATGAAGGCGATCGGGGCGGGCGTTCATGATTCACGAATTCTCGCTACAGGCAACGATTGTGTTTCTGGCGTTCGTTGGATTGACCCTAGGAATTAGCTTTTACCTGGGCCGCCGCGCGGGGACTTCGCAAGGATATTTTGCGGCGCACGGACAGATTCCGTGGTTCGTCAATGGGATTGCGTTCGCCGGGGATTATCTGTCGGCGGCTTCGTTTCTCGGAATCTGCGGAATGATCGCGTTCTACGGATACGACGGGTTTCTGTATTCGATCGGCTATCTTGCGGGCTGGGTGGTCGCCCTGTTTGTGATTGCCGAACCGGTGAAACGACTTGGCAAGTTCACTTTCGCCGACTGTCTCGATTCGAAGTTTAATTCACGCGGGATCAAATTCGCTGCGGGGCTGAGCACTTTGGCGGTAAGCATTTTCTACTTGATCCCGCAGATGGTCGGTGCGGGTGTGCTGATCCAGCCGCTGCTCGGTCTGCCGCACTGGGCGGGCGTTGTGATCGTCGGGGCTGTGGTGATTCTGATTGTTGTCACTGCCGGAATGGTCTCGACGACTTGGGTGCAATTCCTCAAAGGCTCGCTGCTGGTCATCTTCAGTACGATTCTAACGGTCGCGGTTCTGATGCGCGGGATAACGGTTCGCGACGGCGGAAACGACGGTTACCAATTCAAGCGATTGGGTCCGGTCTCCAATGGCAAACTGGAACGAGGCGAAGATGATGATTCGTGGCGGCCGTTGTTCATTGAGCAGAAGTTGATCGAAGCATATCGCGCGAAAGGGCTGATTCCATTTCGCAATTCGGCAGACGACCGGTTGATAGTGTATAGCATCGAACGAATTGACGATGCGACAAGTTACCTCCGAGAAGCACAGAGTGTCATCACTGCAAATTCTGGCGAAGTACTCGTCAATGGACTTGTCAAAGGAAATGGCGCGGGGCAAGGCCAATTGCATCCGGCCGGATACGTTTCACGATTGCCTTCGGGCGAATTGACGACAGGATCGCTCGGCCCGATTGAGTTTCTGAGGACTTTACAACAGAGCGAAATCATCCGCTGGGTCAGCGTCACTCTCAAACATCCGGACGGTGCGGCCGCGACGATCTACTTTCAAAAGCCCACGCCGGGAAGTCAGATTTTGCGGCCCGGCGAGTCGTCGACCTTTGCTGGGATTCGTAGCGAGCGATTGCTGGACAAAGTCAATTTTCTATCGCTGATGCTTGCGCTGTTTTGCGGGACCGCTTCGCTGCCGCACATTTTGATTCGCTACTACACGGTAAAAGACGAGTCGGCGGCGCGGAAGAGCACCATCGTCGGAATTGCGAGCATCGGTTTTTTTTACGTTCTCACGCTGTTTATGGGGCTGGGTGCGATGACCAGCGGTGCGCTCGATATTTCAGACAGCAACATGGCCGCACCAATGTTAGCCAAAAGCATCAACGAGTGGTTGTTCGCGATGATTTCGGCGATTGCTTTTACGACGGTGTTGGGAACGGTCAGCGGTTTGATTCTCGCATCGGCTGGGGCGGTGGCGCATGATTTGGTCGCCGGAGTCGCGGGAGTTCGCTTGACCGACCATGAACAAGTGCGTTTGGCGAAGATCGCTTCGGTGGTTGTGGGCGTCATCGCGATCGTTTTGGGAATCTTGTTCGCAAAATTGAACGTCAACTATTTGGTTGGCTGGGCGTTTAGCGTGGCTGCTTCGGCGAATCTTCCAGCGTTGGTAATGCTGCTGTTCTGGCGCGGGACCACGCGGCAAGGGATCATCGCCAGCGTTCTCGTCGGCATGGTCAGCTCGCTCAGTTGGATTTTGCTCAGCGGCGAAACTTTTTCAAAAGTCTACGGGCTGCCAGCAGAAAGTGCGCTCGTACCATTTAGCCAACCCGGTCTAGTAACGATTCCGCTTTCGTTCGCCGTGTTAGTCGTCGTGTCGCTGATGACCCGAAAGCCTGGACTATTTCGAGTTGACGTTTGATTCAAAGGGGAGCTTGGAAGTTGCGGGGTCGAGTAAGGGAGCGAGTTCATAGACGTTGCGGTAGCCGTAATCGTAAAGCGAAATGTAGGTCGACAGATTTAGCGAAGCAGAAGCCATCTTCGTCGGAAACGCTTCCACGGCGTTTTCAAAGTTGTTGTTGCAGTAAATCAGAATCCGCGCGGACTTTTCTGGAAAAGTCTTTTGCAAGCTCTCGATCGTGATGTCGGGAAAGCTCAAGTTGATCGCGCCGTGGATATGCAGCAAGTCGTATTTTTCTTTGCTGCGCGCGTCCAGAATGATCGTGCCTGGTTCTTGGCTGAAGCGAATGAAATCATCTTCGGAAAGACGGCGGCTTTCGCGATGCTCGGCTGCTTCGAGAGAGACGCGCAAAAATCCCGCCATGTCGATCTTGGGATTCTCGGCGGTTTGAGAATCTTGCGCCACAAGATTTATCGACGAGCATAAGACGATGAAAAAGGTCAATAGACTTCGCATGTTAAATCTCCTGGATTGAACCACGATCATTCGTGCTGTGACATGGGTTTTCGGCAATTCACTACCTCAAGTTTACGTGGGAAACGGCGAATCCCTCGTCACAAGTCTGTAACTTGTCGGACTTCAACGCCCTCGCATCGCACTTCGGCAAAGTCCAACTCTCGTGGCTATAATGCACAATTAAAGAATAAGTTTATTTAGCCCGGCCCGGAAATATGTCCGCAGATGACACCCGCGATATCATTCGCCAAGTCTTGGAGATCGAAGCTCGTTCGATTCTCGATCTGGTGTCGCGCGTCGATGAAAGTGCGTCGCGGGCCGTTGAAGTCTTGGCGAATTGCCGTGGCCGAGTGATCGCGACGGGCATAGGAAAAATGGGCTTCGTTGCTCGCAAAGCCGCCGCGACTTTGGCCAGCACGGGGACGCCCGCGTTTTATTTGAACGCCTCCGAAGCACTTCATGGCGATTTGGGCATCGTCGCCAGCAGCGACGTATTGCTCGCCCTTAGCAACAGCGGCGAAACCGACGAGATCGTTCGGCTGTTGCCGTTTATGCAGCGGTCGTCGATCCCGATCATTGCGATAACAGGCGCGGCACGCAGTACCCTTGCGCAGGCCAGCGCGATCGTCATCGATGTCGGAGTCGCGAACGAAGCCGATCCCGATTGCCCCGCGCCGACTTGCAGCACGACGGCGGCGCTTGCCATGTGCGATGCTTTGGCGATTGCACTTATGCGGCGGCGCGGCTTGACGCGCGACCAATTCGCCATTTTTCATCCGGGAGGGCAGCTTGGCCGAAAATTGTTGCTGACGGTCGGAAAATTGATGAAGTCGGGTGACCGAATTCCGCTTGCGCCGCCGAAACTTTGTTTGCGCGAAGCGATTGTGGCGATGTCGCGCGGCGGACTCGGTGCTGTGTTTGTCATCGACGAAAATCGGCGGCTAGTCGGAATTCTTACCGACGGGGATTTGCGCCGGATTTTTCAAGCCAAAACCAATCCTTTGGATGCGAAACTTGACGAACTAATGGTTCGCAAGCCGCGCTCAATCGGCCCCGACGAGCTTGCGGCGTACGCACTGCAGATGATGGAAAAGCAATCGATCACGGTCTTGCCGGTCGTGGACGCGGAATGCCATGTGGTTGGCGCGTTGCATTTGCACGATTTGTTGCAAGCACAACTTGCTTGACGGGGCCAAGCAAGAACGACGATCGTTTAGAATTGGAGCAACCACAAATTGAAGGGGACAGCTGTCGATACGATCACCAGACACGAACACGAAGAAATTATCTACTCGCCCGAATCCGAACTACGGCGCGGTTGGGGGGTGTATGCGGATATCTTGCGCGGGTTTTTCTCCGGCCGCGAACTGGCTTGGCGATTGCTGCAACGGAATCTTCGCGGGATGTATCGGCAGACGCTACTGGGAATCGTTTGGGCTTTCTTGCCGCCGCTTGCCAACTCGCTGATTTGGGTTTTCTTGTACACGCAGCAAGTGATCGGTTTTGGCGACGCGATCGCGATTGCCTATCCGTTATACGTGCTGACCGGGATGATTCTTTGGCAAAGCTTTGTTGAGGCTATTCAAATGCCACTCAACGCCATTCGGCAGAATCGTTCGATGATCACGAAATTAAATTTTCCACGCGAGTCGCTGTTATTGGTCGGCTGGGGCGAGCTGCTGATGAATTTGGCGATCCGAATTGTGATTTTGGTTCCGCTTCTGTTCGTGTTTAAAGCCAATATCGGATGGAACGCTTTCGCGTTTCCGGTGGCCCTTTTGTTTTTGATCGTTTTGGGATCGGCGATTGGACTTTGTTTGATGCCGATCGGCGTGCTCTATCAAGATGTCGAACGACTATTAATGATTGGTTTGCCGCTGTGGATGGTCGTGACGCCGATCATCTACACGATCTCTGACTCGGTTCCGCGATGGTTTCATTGGATGAATCCAGCGGCGGGATTGGTTGTCTTGGGTCGCGATTCGCTAATCCAAAATTCGTTGGCTCTTTGGGCAATGGCCGGATGTTACGCGTTAATTTCGTTACCGCTGCTGCTGTTGGGTTTGTTAATCTATCGCGTGTCGCTCCCCATTTTGATTGAGCGAATGCCCGCATGAGTTATTAAGGTGATTCGATGTCCTCGGAAACCGTGGTCCATGTCGACCGCGTTAGCAAAAAATACTGTCGGCACTTGAAACGAGCACTCTGGTACGGGGTGCGGGATTTGGGCGCTGCGCTAAGTCTGTCGGCGGGCGAAGATCGAATGCGCGCGCGACCGGGCGAGTTTTTTGCGGTTCGCGATGCGTCATTCAAGATTGCGGCTGGCGAGTGCGTCTCGTTGCTGGGACCAAACGGAGCCGGCAAAAGCACGATGCTAAAACTACTCAATGGCTTGATTCGCCCGGACGGTGGTACGATTCGCATTCGCGGGCGTGTCGGCGCGTTGATCGAATTGGGCGCTGGGTTCAACCCGGTCTTGTCGGGTCGGGAAAACGTGTTCATCAACGGAGCCGTTCTCGGTTTGAAACGAGCAGAAATCGACCGTCGCTTCGATGACATTGTGGATTTTTCTGGGCTCGCAGAAGTCATCGACACGCCCGTGCAAACGTACAGTTCGGGTATGCGCGTCCGGTTGGGATTTGCGGTTGCTTCGCATTTGCAGCCAGACTTATTGTTGGTTGACGAAGTCCTTGCGGTCGGCGATGTGGGCTTTCGCCTCAAGTGCATGGATCGATTGAAACAGCTTTCGGCAAACGGGACTGCGATTATTTTGGTGACGCACGCAGTCAATATGCTTTCGCGCCTTTCGGATCGTGCAATCGTGTTTGGCCACGGCCAAATTCAGTTCGACGGAGATTTACAGCGCGGCATTGCGATGTACGAACTTATGCTGGACCTGCAACAGGAAAAACGCGACGACGCGAATTGCCAGGGCCAGGACGGGGCTCGGATTCAATCGGTGGAAGTCGTCGATGAATCCGGCGCGGTTCGCCAAGAGTTTGGTTCGGGCGAAACCGTCCGCCTTCGCGTTGGAATATCCGCAAGCGAAGCGATTTCAGGCGCGCGGCTGGTCGTGAGCGTCCAGTCGCCAACGAGCGGAATTGTTTCGTCGATGACGACCGCTGCCAGCGACTTTGGTTTCGAACTAAGTCCGCCGGGAGGCACGGTTGAATTGACGCTGCATCGCGTGCCGCTGATGGTGGGCGCTTATCATTTGACGATTTCGCTGTTCGGTCCGCGTGCCACAGAATTTTATCATCGCCGACATGGCTTGGGCGAGTTCTTGATTGTCGCGCCTGACGCGAATTCGGCACACGGAATTAACGGCGTCGTACGGCTAGAGCATTCGTGGAATTTGATTTGAGCGATAGGACAATGTCTGATTAGGTTGGACCTGAAAAGAATTTTTGAGCGGCTTAAGTGCGACTATCTTCCAAGAAATCGCCATAAAAGCAAAACGACAAAAACCGCTACCAAGATAATAACAATTTCCTGGTAGCCAATATTTGAAAACATGGCGAACATAGGAGCCTCCAGCATTCAATAAGGCAGTGAATTCCTACCGCGTTGTCAATCGCCTGATGCATTTGTCGCCGGCGGCAGGCAGCGGTGCAACGTCATGAGCGCAAACGAGGTGCCGTAAGGGCGGTGGTAGCCGTACATCGGATAGTCCCACCAACAGCCGTTGAGTTCTTGCAAGTCAAGGATGATCTTGGCCAAGTGCGACTGATATTCTGCGCGATCTTCGGGCTTGAGCAAGTCAATTTCGTATGCGGCATAATAATGTCCGAAGTAATAAAAATAGCCGGCGACTTGGAACCAAGATTCGTGCGGGATGGGTCGCTTGCGGCCGATGCTCAGCCAGCCGTTGCGAACGTATAGGCGGTAAAGCCAGTTTTTCATTACGTTGTCGGTAATCGCTTCGTCGCCCCACATGCGAAGCGCAGCGTTGCAGGCTTGGCTACGTCCGAGACTTCCTGCGGGGCGGTTGATGCCGCGCATCGGCGTGTCCTTGAGGTACTCGCCGTACAAATACGTGAAATCTTTTTTTCGCTGACGTAGCGTTGCCGCGATCGCACGGTCGACGGTTAGTTTCGTCGGTTGCACGCCAATGTCGGCCGCTTCCTTGAGAGCAACAAGTACGGCGGCGTTTACAAAGCTGGTTGAGCTGCTCGTTGGCTTGCGGGCTTGGTAGCGAAAATCGTAATAGCCCCAACCGCCGTCGACCGATTCGTAACGATCGAGCATCTCCATTTGATCCTTGATCAGTTGCTTGTACTCGGCTTTTTGCACGTCGCTCATGTTGGGCCGCTGATGCAGACGTACTAACGCCTGGATCGCATAAGTGTGGCCCCAGACGTTGTAAATCGTGTCGCCAGTCGCTCGTTTCAGCCGTGCCAAGTGATCCTTGAGCCATTGTTCGGCGGAGGCGACGGCTTGGATGGCGGCGGAATCGTTGGGCTTTGTTTCCAAAAGCGCGGAGACGCACATGGAAGTCGTCGCAGTTTGGAAAGCGTGATGCGCACCAGGAAGCGGAGCGTAGATTTGAAAAGGTCGACTCGCATTAGGAGAACCCCACGATCCGTCCGGGTTTTGATCGCTCAACAAAAAGTCGGTTCCCCGCGTGATCGCCAATCGAATTTCGTCAGCGGTCGGCGCTTCGATCGGGGGCAGAACCGGCGCGCGACTAAAGTCCATTGCGTCGTCGAGAATCGGTTGTCGCAACGAATCCGGTTCAGACTCTTGTTGCTTCGGCGGCGATTCGGTGGCGACTTGGGCAAATGAGATTGCCGTCGGCACAAGCGCAATTGCGAACGCAATCCAAAAGTGCGATTTCATTCGGTCACTCCTTAAGTTGCGAATGCGTTATTCAGGTTTGGCTTTGAGAATCTTGTCGCCGCTTTTCAGTCCTGTGACGACTTCGATTCTGTCGTCTTTCGTCTTGCCGGCTTTGATTTCGCGGCGCTCGCTGCCGGCGTCCGTAGGAACAAACACGTAATGCGATTGTCCGTCGTCGTCGCTGAAAACGGATGCTTTCGGAACGGTCACCGTGTCTTTCTTTTCGTAGGCGAGCAATTTGACTTCGCACGTCATTCCTGGGATCAGAAGTTTTGGCAATGTCTCGCCGTTGAGTTTGCAGTCGAATTTGCCTTCTTCGACGGGGATGCTGCCGATCTCGGCAACTGTAGTCGCGAACGACGCATCTGAATTCGCTGTTGGCCGTGCGGTGCCGATGCTGCCGGGATGGATTGAGGCAAGCTGTTTTTCTTCCAACTCGCCTCGCAGCCGAAGTTTCGCGGAGTCGACGATGGTGATTACGACGGCGTCCTTTTGTAGTGTCACGCCGGATTCGATGACGCGAGAAGGGCTACCCGCCGCGTTGCTCCATGTACCTCGGCGACATTGCCCGTGGTAAACGACGCCATCCATTGGGGATTTGAGACTCATTTTTTCCATGTCGGCGAGCAATTTTTCGTATTCGCGTTTTTGTTTCGCGTGCGTGAATTGTTGTTTTTGCAATTCCAATTCTTTGAGTTGGCGCTGCGAGGGGAGGGAAATCATGGCCTTTTTGAATTCCAATTCACCGCGTTGGAGCGATTTCCTTTGGCTATCGGCGTTGCGAGGAAGTTCAACACTCAATGAATGATCGTGATCGTCCTTTTCCGATTCGAAATAGAACTTGGTCGTATCCAAACTGCGGCGCGCGCGCTTGAGGACAATTTCTTCGGACTCCTCGGTCAGTTCGTCCTCCTTGTACATTTTTTCCAATTGATCAAGTTCGTCTTGGGCGTATTCGACTTGGAACGTGGCCGATTCCAAATTCTTTTTGACTCGCCGTTCTGAAAACGGAGCTGTGATCCGAAAATAATAGTCCACATCCTGTTGTTTGTGGTCCCAAGATTCTTGGGCGATCTTGTTATCAAGGTCGAATGTTTGAACGACTTGGTTCAAGTTACTTTCGGCTTCTTTGAGAGTAAGGCCAGCGATGTCAAGTTCGTACTTCGCCTCTTGTAGTTGCTGTTCGATTTTGTCGGTCTTGAATTTCAAAACGACGTCACCTTTTTTGACCGCGGTGCTGGGAGCAGTGACTTGGTCGACGATGAGGCTCAAGAAGACGTCCATGTTGGTTTTCAATTCGGCGGTGGCCGGAGCTTCGACGCGAGCTTTCACCGTTTCATAGAGTCGGATGACATCCGATTTGGCTGCGACGGTCTCTGCGGGCGGTTTCGCCGCAGGATCTTTGGCGGCAGCATCTTTGGCTGCGTCTTGGCCCATTAGGCTCGCGGGACAGAGCAACAACACAGCACAAGCTGCCCAACGACAAACTGATTTCATGGTCGCATCCTCTTGTAGGTAATTCAGAAAGTAAAATTGAAGGCTTGGCAACATGCGCGGGGCAAGAGCCAAGTCGGATCCTGTTTTGTAAGTAACTTCAATTTTGTTCTCGACTGTGTTGCGCCGCAAGCTGTCATTGGCCACGATTTACCAGCGATGATATGCCGGATGGCCGGGTTTAACGGCCACAAACGTCCCTCGGCAAGTCGCGGTGACTTGTCCGTTGTGGGAAAGCTCGCCTGCAACGACGGCTTTTCGGTCGGACGATTCCACGATCCAAGCCCGCAAATCAAGTGCGCCGCTGGTCGGTGTCGGATGTTTCATCTCAATCTTGTATTCGGCCGTAACCGTGCAAGGCGGATTCTCGCTGTGGGAACGCTGCATCAAATGCCACGCCGCCGTCCAATTGCAATGGCAGTCGAGGAGCGCGCCGATGATGCCGCCGTTGAGGATCCCTTCGAAGGCTTCGTGATGGGGCTGGGGCGTCCAAGTGGCGATGACTTCGTCGCCACGAACAATGCTGCGCAATTTTAATCCCCGTTCGTTCGACGGTCCGCAACCAAAGCACTTGTTGTGCGGCGAGAATTGTTCTTGGAGACTTTTTTCAGACATCAAATGCCTATCGAGTTATTTAGAAGTGAGCGAGCCGACCGTGAATTACGATAAAACGGAAGCGATCACGGCCACATCGACAATGTCCGATGCCTTGCAGCCTCGCGACAAGTCCATGCAGGGTTTGGCCAAGCCTTGAATGAGCGGTCCCAGCGCGGTCGCACCGCCCAACCGCTCGGTAATCTTGTAAGCGATATTGCCGGAATCCAAATCGGGAAAGATCAACACATTGGCGTGTCCCGCGACGGGCGAACCGGACGCTTTTCGCGCGGCGACGGCTGGCACAATCGCGGCGTCGAATTGCAGTTCGCCATCGACCGCGAGATCGGACCGCGCCGCGCGAACCAGTTCAGTCGCGCGGATGACTTTGTCGACGCGAGGATGCGACGCGCTCCCTTTCGTCGAGAACGAAAGCATCGCGACGCGCGCTCGCTGGCCGGTAAGAATGAAATGATTATCGGCGGAACAAATCGCAATCTCGGCAAGCTGCTCGGCTGTCGGATCGGGGACGACGCCGCAATCGGCAAAAGTCAGCACGCTGTCGGGGAATTGCATTAGAAAAAAGCTTGAAACGAGCGACCGACCAGGTGCAGTTCCAATCGCGTAGATTCCGGCCCGCAATACGCTCGCAGTCGTCGCAATACTGCCGGCGACGCTCGCATCAGCATCTCCCAAGCCAACCAGCAAAGCTCCAAACATCAACCGATCGGCGAGTGCTTCGCGCGCTCGCTCGGCAGTCATCCCTTTGTCGCGACGCTGCTGGACAAGTCGTTCAACGCAGCGATCTCGTTGCAGGATGTCGTCCATGCGCACGACTTCGATTCTTCGATCAATGTTCGCTTCTGCGGAAGGGTCGATCAATACTGCTTGTCCCAAGCCGCTGCGTTGAAATGTGTTTGCGGCGTCGACAACGCGAGGATCATGTGCTTCTGGGAAAATAATTCGTCGGGATCGCTGGCGAGCGCGATCGCGTAACTCCTCAATCGCATTCATATCGCCCCACGATTCCTATCGGCCCGATTCCCGCAGCCCTTCGAGCAAGCCCGACACGTCCTCGTGCTGCGAGCTGCCAGCACGCACTACCAAGACCATCACCGGTCGATAGTAATGAATGTGGCCGGGGCCGCCGTTGGTGTCCCAATGTTCGGGATGAATCGTGGCCTCGATCAAGGCAACGAGTTCCGGTCCATTGTCTCCTCCGCCAAAACTTCCCGCATGGACGGCAATCTGATTCGGTCCCGGCGCGTACTGCAAACCGATGAGCAGCGGATCGGTCCAGGCGTCGCGATTTCCTTGCGATGCGGAAGCAAGCGAAGCTTGTTGGCTCGCCGTACCATCAGGCTCGGCGTCGTTTGGTTTGCTATCCTGTTTGCCGAATTTCTTGCGAAGTTCTTTTTGCGCGGCTTTTAGTTCGAACACAATTTTGTATCGCATCCCGCGAAGTTTTTCGATCGACGAATAGCGAGGATCGGACCAGATTTGGTTATGCAACTGGCACAAGTCGATGATCGCGTTGGCCTTGGCGCGGTCGGAATCGGCTTCACGAAAGCGTTTGTAAAAAGCCGTGTTGTCGCGATCCATATCGGCGATCAAAGCAGGTTTTCGACCGCCGTCGATCAAGGCCATCGATCCAACGAGACAACAAATGAGCTTGAGCAATACCATTGAAGTTACTCCCTACAGCACCGCTTGCCCCTACCGCGCCAGTTCGCCGCATTCAGATCGCGAACCGACAAGTTCAGTCTATCGAAGTAACCGTCCGCAGGCAACAATGGCCTTTCGGAGAAGCAGATTAACTGGACAGAGCCACGTTTTTTTAACGCCTAGCCGCAGGCGACGTCATTATCGCGCGATTCAATTCCAGCGAACGCTCGCGTGCTGAATTTCCAGGCAACCGGCACCGGTCATAATTTCCCTGGAGGGAAGAATCCCATTGCCAACCAACAGCCGGCGACCCTGCTTATCTATCCGATCAGCATGCACAGTCAGAAAATCCTGAACGTCTGTCTCAATGGCATTTTGCAACATCTGCTGCGCCCCTATTCTGACAATTTCGTCCAACGGGCTAACCGAATCGAACTCTTTTCGAAAGGAAATGACTACCGGATCAAGTTCGGACTCTGGACGTGAAAGCTGTTCTGTCGTAACCTTTTTCATCGTGTTCTCCTCGTGCCCTCGTTGGGCCGCTAGTAAAAATCAAAACAGAATTTCCGGTTGGATAGGCCCCCTTTTCAATTTCTTAAAGAACACAATTTTCGGTTGTAACTCTGACGACTGCGTCGGATGAGCAAGCAATTGCCAACGACATTTGCACGCGAATAGTTGTGAGTTAGTTTCGTGACTTAATTGAATTGATTTCAAAAAAAAGACTTGGAGTGAAGCACCATGCTAGCGAGATCAGTTTGGATCCTTGTTCTATTCGCCACGTGTATTTGCACCCCACGAGAATGCCTTGGGCAACGCAAGGATGCCGATGGAGAAAAGCTTTTCAAAAGTCTGAAGGAACCTGAACTGGCGGCGATTAATGCGCTCCCCGAACACGAGAAGTCGCTGGCAACTTATTTGGCCAAGAATCAGTTTGAATTTCCCAAAATCGACCTAGTCACAAACGATCAAGACCTCAGTTCATTTGGGTCCAGGGACGATGATTTCAAGACGGGAAACATCGGGAGCTTGTCCGTCTCCTATTACGCCAAGATCGAACAGTCGCGGAACGATTCTCCCGACGACCTCCGCTTAAAGTTGGCGACTTCTGGAAGCGGCAGATTCACGGCGTTGCCCATCAGTCAAGTTATTGATGAGGATTCGGCGCTTATACTTGGTTCGGAAATCTGGATCGATGGAGTCTCGACCCAGGGAGTGACCGATGGCGCGCGCCTGGAACTACAGGGGACGGTGTTTGCAGTCGCGGGCACGAAATCTTATTCGGCGGCCTCCGGTGCCAAGCGAACGGTTCATCACCTGGTGGCCATTAATAAGGATCAAGTGATGTCGACGCTCAATCCGATAATCGATCGACTCGGCTTTCGCACATGGCACAATTCAGACCGCTCGCTTGTCTTTGTTGGCAAAGTACGAAGCAAGTCCGGAAAAAACGTGACGTTTAAACTCGTCAACGGCAAATCGCTCAAATTGGACTTGAAGGAATTATCGGAGTCGGATCGGGAGTTTCTAACAAAGAAATAGCGCAATATTCGCTGTACCGCGAAATCATGAAATAATCAATGTTGAAAAGGCAAACGGGGACATTCTACTTTACAGGCAAGAAACAAGGAAAGGTTCAATTATTGGAAACGGGAACAGAACAGGAACACCGGAATTCTCGACGAATGAATTTCGGCCGGTAAATTGGGGTGGTGCGTTTTGGGGGTTGGCTTTTTGAGGAGGCGGTTGTGGCACGATTGGCACGGGTGGAAATTTGGCGGCGGATGAGATTGCGGTTGTGCATGTGATGAATCGAACGAGCGATCGGGGAAGTTGGGTACGTGCCGCCGCCGCGCTGCTCGACGTTGCAGCGACAATGGTTTCTTGCCGATGACGACGGCGGCTTATCCCAGCGCAACAATTTTGGTCGTGAGCAGTTTGCCGACCGCACTTGTTTCCCAACTCCGATCCGTTTTCCCACTCGTCCAACAACCACAAACTGCTCGCTCCCTCCGCCATCGCTTTCCAGATATGCTGTGTCCCTGTTCGTTGCTCCGAGTTTTATCTCAGAATTGAAAATTGCGGTGAGAAACACCGCGTGAACTGCTAGGAAGCCCAAGGTACATTTCTTCTATAGTCCACGTGGGGATTTTTGAAATTCGAACGTGATCGCTCAAGTATTGGTTCCATGTTCGCCGCTTTCCAAATTGCGCAAGCAGCATGACAACGCAAGCGAGCACGCTCTTGATGACGTTTGACATGGTCGCCAAATGGAAATTGGTCACACGATCATGTTTGACCTTGTTACACGCGTCGTACCAGATGAGGCTTTGAGTTGGCGTGTCCGTATTCCATCCTGCGAACGGATTAATTGCGCTGATTTCTGGAAATAGTGGGAACTCTAATTCAAAATCGGCAAGTTTTAGCGGTGCGACTAGCTTGACGTAGTCGTTGGTGGACGGGCGGCTACGGAATGTGTATTCGTTGGCATTCAAAATGCCCTGCCATTGCGCTTCGGCTTCTGTGGAGGCGATGATCAAAAGGTCACGAATTTCGCGTCCATAGGTGTTGTAGTTGTTGGGCGTGGGCTCGATGAATTCGAAAATCGATTCCAGCTTTCGCAACAAAATACGGACTTGGGAAAGTGCATCGAGGTAATTGGCATCAAATTGCGTATCAAGCCAAACTGGTGGGCTGGAAGCTGCATCGCGCTGTTCATGCTCGTATTCAATTTGTCCATGTGGTTCAATTTGTAGACTCCGTCCTGAAAACCAAGCGAAAGGCCGATAAACGCGCGGATAGAATTGGCCGAATTCAATGTGCCGTTCGATCAGCCGCCATTGGTCGGGATTTTGGCCTGCATAAGAAAGCACTAACGCACTAATGGCGTCTTGAGGTTCTGTACCTGGTGGAACCCGTACTCCATTGGCAGGATCTGGTTTCGTGCCATCGTAATAAAGCATGTCATTGTCGTAGACTAGTTGGCCCCTAACGCTTTCCTCTGAGTTTCCAGCCTCTTTTCGAAGCAAATAATAAATCTGAGGCATATGTCAAGATTCCTGGTTCAGTCGCGAACCCATCCAGGTGTCAAGTGTCAAAAGGTGTCAAGAAACACTTTTTTCTTTTTTGGGTCGACAACGGGGGCGGAGAGTGCTCTCAAACCCCAGGCGTTAGTCCAGTTTAGTCGACGTGGGTTTATCGCCCAGCGCAAAAGGCAAACGAGGACATTCTACTTTACAGGCAAGAAACAAGGAAAGGTTCAATTATTGAAAAGGGGAACAGAACAGGGACTCAGCATATCCTGACGAGTGATTTTCGGCCGGTTAACGGGGAGGAGCGTTCGGGGGGTGGGTTTGCGAGGTTGTCTTTTTAAGGAGTCGGTGGTGGCACGATTGGCACGGGTGGAGATTTTTGCCGTGGATGAGATTGCGATTGTGCATGCGATGAATCGGACGTGCGATCGGCGAAGTTGGGTACGTGCCGTCACCGCGCTGCTCGTCGATGCAGCGACAAAGGTTTCTTGCCGGTGACGACGGCGGCTTTTGCCAGCGCAACACTTTTGGTCGTGAGCAGTTTGCTGAATGCAATTGTTTCCCAACTCCGATCCGTTTTCCCACTCGTCCAACAACCACAAACTGCGCGCTCCCTCCGCCCGCCCGTTCCAGTTATGTTGTGTCCCTGTGCGTTTCCTGTGTTTTCGTTCGCCATTTGAGATATGCGAGCTAGGTGGATGAAGCAACGCAAAACAATCAAGGGGCAACGCTTTGACCTTTTGATCTTGGCGAGGGTCGATGGTTCGTTGGTAACAGCCTAGAACCGCTTATCGAGCAACAGGCCGAAGCCGTTTTGGTCGAAAGTCGGAAATATCTGGAAGCCGCTAATGTTCGTCTTCGTTTCGTTGACGGATTGGGTCGCGAGGTGGGCGATGTACCAACCGAGAAAGACTTGTGAAGTGTAGTGCCGTTCGTCATTGATTCGTGAAATTCCCGGCAATAGCGAACCGGCATAAAA
The DNA here is from genome assembly GCA_031409895.1 of Planctomycetota bacterium. Lineage (GTDB taxonomy): Bacteria > Planctomycetota > Planctomycetia > Pirellulales > Pirellulaceae > JANMEB01. The sequence continues at coordinate 1,435 of JANNYC010000069.1, read as the reverse complement.
GGCAAACTTGAGAAAGGGCCGGTCTGTCATTTCGGCGGCTGCGAGAAATGGAACCGCTCCGATGAATGCGTGCCCGCTGACGCCATTGTTGTCTTGAAATGGTCGCCAGTCCGACTTGAATCCCGTTTCATTGGGACGCGATCCGCCGATGATCCGCTGCGAAGCCAGTACAAAGGGTCCGCCGACCAATGCGGCGCGTAGCGATCGGTTGCCCCATTCGCCCAGCGGCTGCCACTTCGGCGATTGTTCCAACCAGGGCTCCGCGATCGCCAAGGCGCCAACCAATGGAAGAATTAGGTTTCCGTCCCCCAGCGACTTGGGCAAGTGAAGGAGCTCTGTATACTCATCGTTTTCGACGTTGATGATGTTCTCGAAGACCTTTGCGCCAATGTATGAGTCGACATGCGTGTTGGCCGCAATCCCGCCAACGACAAAACCATACGTCAGATTGGCTAGGTTGCGCGAACCATAGAAATTTCGATAGTCGTCGGAAAGGTCAACTAAATTGTCGTGCATTATGTCGCCAAGTTTCATTTCAGACATGTGCATCGCTGCTCCCGTCTCCTCGACCGGCGATTCAAACGGTGGGGTGTAAATTTGCACCGATTCGGGAAGCCTAAGTTCACCGTCCGGCGACTGGCCCACAATGATGGATTCTGGTATTTCCCGAACCAGCGGATTTCGCAAAGTCCTGCGGCTGGTTTGAGAAATTGTGGCGCAGCCTGTCGGTGCCAATAGGAGTAAAACGCCAGCCGCAAAAAGAATTAATCCGCGACAATCCTGCGGAGTGAGTCTGGCTTTTCGTGGCCTGGATTGGTTTTCAAGCATGCTTGTTAGAAAGGCATCAGCCTTCGATGGGGGCGGAGGATTTGGGCCGAAATTCGTCGCTTGGCCGGCCGAATCGGCGGGGAATGCTAGTGGATTTCGCCGTTGTGCGTCAATGTCCTTTGCCAACCAACAGAATCAAACCCAGCTCGCGCCGTCTGGTTTCTTTGGTTTGCTGCGATCTGCAGGCCAGCGGACGTGCGCGCGAAGTGTATTGACGGTTTTTGCGGCCGGCCGTTAACTTGGTTCGCTTAACAGGGAAAGGGTCAGATTGTTTTGCCAGCGAACGAATTTGCTTGGGCTGTGCCTTTTGGTCGGGTTGTGATGCCGTAATCGGGAACCTGTGGAGGAGAAATTGCCTCGCTTGCCCGCAGCGCGTTTGAAGCCCGAAAGTATCGCGCTGGAAATCGCCGTCGTTTGAGTCGATCTCGCCAACGCCGATGAATTGACTACGCTGAGGGACGTGATTGACGGGAAGGGAATCCCGATCGAGCAAAGGCGTATCGTCGATGCTAAGAATCCGCTGTGGTATCGCCACCCGGGGGGAGCCAACAGGGGCCAACAGGCACATAGCATTTCTTGGCGAGTGATTTTCGTCCGGTAATTTGGG
>JANNYC010000068.1:0-1506 GCA_031409895.1 Planctomycetota bacterium | reverse complement strand
CGCACGATGCGACCGTCCGGCGTGTCGCCAAGCGCCGCAGAAGTTGTGATGCGGGCCTGATCGAGCTGCTGGCGATAAAAGGACAGCGGATGGGCTTTGAGCGACAAGCCAACCGTGTCGTAGTCCGCGAAAACTTGTTCGGCAGGACTGATCGGTTCTAGCGGCGGCAGCCCGTCGTCTTCGGCGACCAGTTGGTCAAACAATGGTTGCGGTCGCGGCGATTTTTCGTGCGCGAGAGATTGCCACAGCGCTGCGCGGCGGTCTTGGTCGAGTGATTGGAAGGCGTCCGCGTTGCTCAAGCGCGCGAGGATGGCTTGGCCCAAGCCAGTGCGGAGCGAAAAATCGGCCAGCGATGCGAAAGGGCCTTTGCCGCGCGCGGCCACAATGCAATCGCCGGCAGATTGACGCAATCCGGAAATCATGCGCAGGCCGAGGCGGAGGGCAGGGGAAGAAGTTGAGAGTTGAGGGTTGAGAGTTGAGAGCGGGGCAGGGGAATTTCCATTAAACCCCTCACCCTGGCCCTCTCCCCGCGTGCGGGGAGAGGGAACTTGTTCGAGGGTGCAGTCCCAATTGCTGAAGTTCACGTCGACGGGGCGGACGTCTACGTCGTGCCGCTGTAAATCGGCGACAAGCTGGGCGGGGGCGTAAAATCCCATCGGAAAACTGTTGAGGATCGATGCTGTGAACGCGGCAGGATAATAACGCTTGAGCCACGCGGACACATAAACCAACAGCGCAAAGCTTGCCGCGTGCGATTCGGGAAAACCGTACTCGCCAAAGCCTCGGAGTTGCCGGAAGACTTGTTCCGCGAATTCGTCCGTCAATCCGCGAGCACGCATTCCGGTTATTAGCTTTTCGCGAAACGTTTCGATGACACCGGTTTTTCGCCAAGCACCCATCGCACGACGCAGTTGATCAGCTTCGCCCGGAGTAAATCCGGCCGCGACAATGGCGAGTCGCATGGCTTGTTCTTGAAAGATCGGCACGCCCATCGTTCGGTGGAGAACCGCTTTGATTTCCTCGTTGGGATAATGCACTTGTTCCAAGCCGGCGCGGCGACGCAAATACGGATGCACCATGTTCCCTTGGATTGGACCGGGCCGGACGATGGCGACTTCGATGACCAGATCGTACCAGCACCGCGGCTTGAGGCGCGGCAACATGCTCATCTGTCCGCGACTTTCAATTTGAAAAACGCCGACGGTATCCGCGCGGCAGATCATGTCGTAAACGAGCGGGTCTTCCTTCGGCACCGTTGCTAACGTAAGTCGCGGCCCCCAATGAGATTGAACCATTTGAAAACATTTGCGAATCGCCGACAGCATGCCGAGGCACAAGCAATCGACTTTGAGCACCCCCAGCTCCTCGAGATCGTCTTTGTCCCATTGGATCACCGTGCGGCCGTCCATCGCGGCGTTTTCAATCGGCACAAGTTCATCCAGCGGCCCGCGCGTGATGACCATGCCGCCAACATGCTGCGAAAGGTGTCGCGGAAACCCAAGAATC
>JANNYC010000067.1:0-21883 GCA_031409895.1 Planctomycetota bacterium | reverse complement strand
CCGAATCAACCCTCGTGTGATCAAACGTAAAATGTCACGCTGGAACAAAAAACGACCCGAACATCGAAAACTGCCACCGTTGACCAAAACCTTTGCGGAGACAGTGGTTATGAAAACTTGAACGGTATTGGGGTTAAACGGACTGCGCTGTGCGGTTTTTTCCTGTCGCCTCACGCCTCACGTCTCAAGCCTTCTTGGCCAAATCGAGCGCTACGTCGACGATCAAGTCTTCTTGGCCACCCACCATCTTGCGCCGACCAAGTTCGATCAAAATATCCCGAACGTCCAAACCATATCGCTCGCCGGCGGCTTCGGCATGGCGAAGGAAACTAGAATAGACGCCAGCGTAACCGAGTGACAACGTCTCCCGATCAACGCGAACCGGTCGGTCTTGAAGCGGACGCACAAGTTGTTCGGCGGCGTCCATGAGTGCGAACAAGTCGCAACCGTGCTGCCAACCGTAACGATTGGCCACAGCGATGAAGACTTCCAGCGGGGCGTTTCCCGCGCCCGCGCCAAGTCCCGTCAGCGATGCGTCGATTCGAGTCGCTCCGTTTTGCACAGCCACGACGGAATTGGCCACACCCAAACTAAGATTGTGATGTGCGTGATAACCACGCTCAGTTTCAGGTTTGAGTACATCATTGTAGGCTTGCATGCGTGCGGCAACGTCGTCCATCGTCATGGCTCCCGCGCTGTCGGTAACGTAAACGCAGTGCGCGCCGTAGGACTCCATCAACTTGGCTTGTTCGGCAAGTTTTTTTGGCTCATTCATGTGAGCCATCATCAAAAAGCCCGCGACGTCCATTTCGTTGGACCGAGCCCATTCGATGTGTTGTCTCGCCACATCGGCTTCCGTGCAATGCGTCGCAATTCGAACTGATTTCGCACCCAACTGCTGTGCGCGTCTCAAGTCATTGATCGTGCCGATCCCAGGAAGCAATAGCACGGTGAGCTTGGCGTAGGTCAGAACTTCGGCGACCGCTGAAATCCATTCTTCGTCGCTGTGCAGGCCGAACCCGTAATTGAAACTGGAACCGGCCAAGCCGTCGCCGTGCGTGATTTCAATCGCATCGACGTGTGCTTGATCGAGAGCTTGGGCGATCGCAACGACATCGGGCAATCGGAATTGGTGGCGGATCGCGTGCATGCCATCGCGGAGCGTCACGTCTTGAATGTATAAGCGTTTTTGAGAATTGGTAGTGTTGGGCGTCGTCATGCCGCGATCTCCTTAAGACGCAGTTCGACTAATCGTTCGGCCGTTCGAAGCGCGGCGGACGTCATGATGTCGAGGTTCCCAGCATAGGTCGGAAGATAATGCCCTGCGCCGGCGACTTGCAATAAGGCCGTGACTTTGGTGCCGGCCCGAGCGGGCGTGTTATCAGGGACTTGGGCTGCGGTGACGGATTTCAGTTCGTCAAATTGAATCGCTTGTTTAAGTTGATATCCCGGAACGTACTGCTGCACTTGAGCGACCATCGTCGCAATGGACCGCTCGATCGCACCGCAATCGACCGAGCCAGGTACGAAGCAGAACACTGTGGCTCGCATCAAGATCGGCGGTTGCGCTGGATTAAAGACAATGATCGCTTTCCCGCAAGACGCACCGCCTACGATTTCGAGACCGCGGGCGGTGGTGTGCGTGAACTCGTCGATGTTGTTTCGGGTGCCCGGTCCAGCGGATTTCGAAGCGATCGAGGAAACGATCTCAGCGTAAGCAACCGGCGCGATTTGGCGCACGGCGGCTACGATCGGAATCGTGGCTTGGCCGCCGCAAGTCACCATATTGATATTGGGTGCGGTCAAGTGCTGATCCAAATTGACGGACGGCACGACATACGGCCCAATTGCCGCTGGTGTGAGATCGATCACTTGTTTGCCGTGAATCTTGAGAATCTCAGCGTGACGGGCGTGAGCCGATGCACTCGTCGCATCGAAAACGATTCGGATATCGGAAAAATTCGGCAACTCGACCAGCGAATCGATGCCGCCTGCAGTCGTGGGAACTCCCATTCCCGCAGCCCGCGCCAAGCCATCCGATTTCGGATCGATGCCTACGAAAGCGGCGACTTCCAACGTGTTTGAGAGTCGCAGAACTTTGATGAGCAGGTCTGTCCCGATGTTACCCGTCCCGATAATGGCGACTTTCACTTTCGACATCACGGGCCTCCTTCGATTACCGCGCGAACGGAACCGAGGCCATGAATGTGGGCTTCGAAAACATCGCCGGGAACGACGGGAACCATCGGCCCGAGTGCGCCCGTCAAGATGACTTGACCGGCTCTTAGCGGTGAACCGTTTTGTGCAAGTGTCTTGGCCAGCCACACAGCGGCTGCGAGCGGGTGTCCTAAGCACGCGGCACCGCAGCCTTCGGAGACTGGCTCACCGCGCCGAAAGATGACCATGCCGCACATTCGCAGATCGAGGCCATCCAATTTTCGCGGCGGCCCGCCGAGTACATAAACTCCCGCCGAAGCATTGTCGGCAATCGTGTCGCAAATGCCGATCTTCCAATCCGCGATACGGCTGCCCACGATTTCCAGCGCGGGAACTACGAAATCGACGGCGGAAATAACGTCCGCCAAGCTTGGATGGTAGGAATCGAGGTCACGTCCAAGCACGAGTGCGACTTCGGCTTCAATTTTTGGTTGCAGCAATTTCGACCACGGAACGGTTTGACTGTCTTGAAACTCGGTGTCTTTCCACAAAACCCCGAAATCAGGTTGATTTACGCCAAGCTGCCGTTGGACGCTGACCGACGTGAGTCCGATCTTGTGCCCGCTGATCGTACGGCCATTTTGCAAATGGAATTCCGTGTTCAAGCGTTGCACTGCATAAGCCGCTTCGACCGATGCCTCAGCAAGCTGTTCGCGAATCGGCGGAATCGGCTGGGCGCTTGATTCAGCTTGGCGCAGTTGTTGCGCGATGTACTGATTTCGTGGATCAGACAAGAGCGAACTCATTTCACCATCCTCGCAGCCATTTCACAGAGTGCTTTGGCGGCCGCTTCGTTGCGTGCTTCGGCGATCGCGCGGACTATCGGCTCGGTGTTGCTCGGCCTTACCAGCAGCCAGCGATCTGGCCAATCAAGCCGCAATCCATCCATACGATTCATAGTCGCCTCGCGGTTGTGATTTTCCAGTTCCGCAAGCCACGCCGGAATGCGGTTTAGGTCGAGCGCAAAAGTCGTTTTGTGAATTGCGTAGAGCGGCAAGTCGCGGATGAGGTGGCTAACGGTCGTCCCTGATTGTGCCAATGCATCAAGAACTTGAGCGATGCCAACAAAGCTGTCTCGTACATAGCCGACTCGCGGATCGATCGGGCCGCCGTTTCCTTCGCCACCATAAACCGCACCGACGGCAATCATCTTTTCTGTCACGTTTGCTTCACCGACCGCGCTCAGATGACAAGCACATCCTAATCGCTCCGCAACTTCCGCCGACATGCGACTCGTCGCGCAGTTGACGACGACGGCACCGCGCTGCGCCGTGAGCCGATGCCGCAAAGTTATCGCCAACGTAAACTCTTCGCCGATGTAATTTCCTCGTTCGTCGATAATCGCCAAACGATCCGCGTCGGGATCTTGGCAGAAGACAACGTCCGCGCCAAAGGATAGCGCGCGAGCCGCAACAGACTTCAAGTTTTCAGCAGTCGGTTCCGGCGGATGCTCGAAAAGGCCGTCGGGCGGCTCGCCGAGAATTTGGGCTTCAACGCCGAGGGCCTCGAACAATCGTCGCGCAAGAATCGAGCCAGCGCCGTGGTTTGCGTCCAAGACGACTTTGAAACGGCGCCGGCGAATAGCGTCAACATTTACAGTCGCCAGCACCAACTCCAAATGCCGCGAAGTCGTGTCGGCGACTGCGGAAACTTTGCCGATTTGATCAAACGGCGACCACTGTATCGCCCGTTGCTCAAATCGCTCGATCACCGTTTGGCCTTGGCCTGCGGATATCACGCGGCCGTCGCGGCCGAAAAGTTTCACACCGTTATAGGGTGCCGGATTGTGGCTTGCGGAAATCTGAATCGCGCCCGCTGCGGACAATTGTCGAACGAGAACGCCAATCGTCGGAGTCGCAGCAATGTTCGCATAGAGAACTTCGCGGCCGCACGCGGTCAAACCCGATTGGATCGCCGCAGCTAACATCTCGCCGGATCCGCGCCCATCACGGGCTACCAAGATCGGACCAGGCTGAAGTTGATTGGCGAAGGCGCAGACGTAGTAAATCGCCAATGCCGGGTCTAGACTTTCGCCCACAATTCCCCGCAGACCAGACACACTGATGATCGGATTGGCCATATTTTTCGCGGCGCGACTCGTGTTAAGCGGTGTCTTGTCGAAAAGTTATCAAAATCTCTAGAATCGTGGTCTTTGTACCGTCGGTTTCGAAAATGCAACCCTAAAGGTTAACCGGAATGTCAAAAATCGCAACAACGCCAAATCCTCATGCGGCGATCGAGGAGCTCGCTGCAGCCGCACACGACGGCAAAATTTCGGCGTCCGCCACAGCTAACGTCCGCCGTTGGCTGACCGAAGCAAAATATGCGTCGTACGCCGCCCAAGTCACCGAACATATCCGCGACCAAAAGTGGAAAATTCTTGACGACGTCTTTTGGACCGTGATCCCGTTTGGCACTGGAGGGCGGCGCGGAATGATGTACCCGATCGGCAGCAACGCCATCAACGAGCGAACCATCGGCGAAAGTGCCCAAGGTCTGCTTCAATACGTCAAGAAAACCAAGCCCGCTGGGCCTTGGTCTTGCGCGATCGCTTATGACACGCGGCATCGCTCGCGCGAGTTCGCCGAGCTGTGTGCGTCGATCTTGGTTGCCGGTGGATTTACCGTTTTTCTCATCGACGATTATCGAAGCACGCCGGAACTCTCGTTCTTGGTCCGTTACAAAAAATGCGATTGTGGCATCATGGTGACGGCAAGCCACAATCCTCCCAGCGACAACGCGGTCAAAGTTTATTGGTCGAATGGGGCTCAGCTCATTCCGCCGCATGACCGGGGTGTGATCGACGAGGTAGGCCGAGTCGACTCGTTGATGAAGGTCGACTTCGCGCAGGCTGTTTCCGACGGCAAAGTCGTCTTGTGCCGAGACGAAGTCGACCTAGCACTTCTCAGAGAACATTTGCGGCTGAGCATTCCCGGGCCGCGCGAACTTAAAGTCATCTACTCGCCGCTGCATGGTGTCGGTGAATTCAATGTGCGCACTTTGTTGGAGGCCGACGGATTTCGGCAACTTGAAATTTACGAACCGCATCGCAAACCCGACGGCGATTTCCCCAATGTTCCCGGCCATGTCTCCAATCCGGAAAACGCCGAAGTCTTCAGCGAAATTATTCGCCACGCGCAACAGAGTGGGGCGGAACTGATCTTGGCAACTGACCCGGACTGCGACCGGATGGGAGCCGCCGCGCCTGTGGGCTTGGACCCGCGCGGAGCGTGGAAAACATTCAACGGCAATCAGCTTAGCAGCCTACTCGCGGAGTTCGTTTTGCGTAAACTGGAGCAGTCCGGCCGTTTGACGCCCGCCCATTACATCGTCACGACTTTGGTGACGACGCCACTTCTTAAGCGGATCGCGCAGGCGTTTAACGCGCGATGTTTTGATGAAAATTTGGTTGGCTTCAAATGGATTTGCAACGTCATCGACCAGCAAGGCCCCGACCAATTCGTTTACGGCACCGAGGAATCGCACGGATTTCTCATCGGCCAATATTGCCGCGACAAAGACGGCGTGATCGCTTGCATGCTGATGGCTCAACTCGCCGCCGAAGCCAAATCTTTGGGCAAATCCGTCCACCAACGGATGGACGAACTGTATTTGAAGTACGGACTACATCACGAGCACCAGGTCAATTTGCGGATGGAAGGCTCAGACGGAATGCGGCGCATGCAGCGTTTGATGGAGGCATTTCGCGAGCGGCCCCCAACGCAGCTCGGCGATTTGCAAGTGATCGCACAGCGCGACTTCCTGAATCAGCGCCGTACCCTGCTCGGCGGAGCATCGTCACCGCAGGGCGGTCCCAAAGACAACTTGATCATGCTCGACACCTCGCGTGAGGGCAACTTCGTCGCCGTGCGCCCATCCGGCACCGAGCCCAAAGTCAAGTTCTACTTGTTCGCATACGTTCCAGCATTCGAAATTCGAGACTTGTCCGACTCCAAAACCGAAATGGCCTCGCGCATCCAAGCCTTCGATCGCGACCTACGCAAATTCGCGGAAACAGTTTGAGCGGTTCCGTCGATAGGAAAGCACCTAGCTGATAGAATTCGCTTCGAGGGATGTGTTTGCCTTCTACGGATTCGCCGATGGATGCTGAAACGCCACAATCTGAACCGAACCCTGCGCTGGGGAATGCCTACGCTGCGGACAAAGTTAAAAGCTTTCCGCAAACGCCGGGAGTTTACTTGATGAAGGACACGGCGGGCGTCGTGATTTACGTCGGCAAAGCGAAAAATTTGCGGTCTCGGGCCAGCAGCTACTTTCAGCGAACGGCTGAAAATGAGATGCGCACGTCGTATTGGATTAACGAAATCAACGATATCGACTTCCTTGAATGTGAGAGCGAAGTCGACGCGCTGTTGGTTGAATCGCGACTGATCAAAGACATCCAGCCGCGGCACAACAAAGAACTCAAAGACGACAAGTCATTCCCGTACTTGCAAATTACAACGCACGAAGATTTTCCGCGAGTCGAAATCACACGCGAGCCAGCCAGCCACGGCGTGAAACTTTATGGGCCGTTTGCCAGCGCCGGCTCGCTGCGCGGCGCGGTCCAAGTCCTCCAAAGAATTTTTCAGTTTCGGACATGCGGACTGGACATCGAGGAGAGCGATTCGCGCTGGAAGTGGTTTCGGCCGTGCCTCTTGGCCAGCATTCGCCAATGTTCCGCGCCGTGCAATTTGCGAATCAGCAAAGAAGACTATCGACGTGACATTCGCCGCTTGCAAATGTTTTTGGAAGGAAACAAGTCCAAGCTGCTTGAACAAATGCGAACGGAGATGCAGTTAGCTTCTGAACAACTGAACTTTGAGCAGGCGGCCAAACTGCGCGACGAAATAAAGATGCTGGAATCGTTGGACGATCGGGGCGAATTGGATACGCACGTCCAGCCGGAGGTTTTCTTCATCGATCCTAAAAAGGGTTTGGCGGGCCTGCGCAAAGTTTTGCACCTTGAGCAGACGCCGCGCACGATCGAGGGGGTCGACATCGCGCACTTGGGAGGAACCGAGACCGTCGCGAGCCTTGTAAAGTTCATTGACGGGTTACCGTTCAAGCCGGGCTATCGACGCTTTCGCATCAAGAGCGTCGAGGGGATCGATGACTTTCGCAGCATTCATGAAGTCGTCGCGCGGCGGTTTCAACGATTGGCGGACGACGATGACCCGTTTCCGGATATTTTGCTGATCGACGGGGGCAAGGGACAACTATCAGCGGCAATGGCAGCATTCAAAGCCTTGAGTATTCAGCCACCAACAGTAATTTCGATCGCCAAGGAAAACGAAGAAATTTTTCAAGTTGGTCAAAGCGAGCCGTTGCAATTGACCCGCCACTCGTTTGCGCTTCGACTTTTGCAATACGTCCGCGACGAAGCACATCGGTTTGCCCAACATTATCACCACATTCTGCGCCGCCGATCCCAGCGCGACGGTGATCGATAGTTTCGGCTGCGGCTTGTTTGGCGAAATGACGTTGGAATAGAATGAGGGCAACATTTATTGTATGGGATTGAGTGAAAAATGTCGTATCAACAAGATGAATACCGCCAACCGCAGCGTCGCCAAGTGTCGGCGATTACGATTCGCTTGATAATCGCCGGGATCATTATTTTGATGTCGCTCGTTTCTTATTGGTCACAAGGCGAAACGAATCCGACGACTGGCGAGGTTCAGCGAGTCGGCGGCTTGTCGGTCGAGGACGAAGTCGCCATCGGCCTGCAATCCGCGCCGGAAATGGTCGCCATGCATCAAGGCGAGTCACGGGACTTGCGCGGCAGGCAAGCGGTTGAAACGATCGCGGCTCGTTTACTCAATGCGCTTTATCAACGAGTGCAATCTCGCGGCGGTGCTATTCCGTATCAATTTCAAGTTCACTTGTTGGCCGATCCGCAAACCGTCAACGCATTCGCTTTGCCTGGCGGACAAGTTTTCATCACGGAAGCCCTGTACAAAAATCTCCAAAACGAAGCCCAGCTCGCCGGAGTACTTGGGCATGAAATCGGGCACGTGATCGAACGGCACGGCGCACAACAAATGGCGAAAGGCCAGTTGTTCCAAGGCTTCGTCGGTGCGGCGGGCGTTGCGGGCGGCAGCCAAGATGCCGCGCGATTGGCCAGCGTCGCCGCTCAATTCACGCAAATGAAATACGGTCGACAAGACGAGCTTGAGTCGGATCGTTGGGCCATCGACCTAATGGCGTATGCCGGATACCAACCGGAAGAAATGTTGACCGTAATGGATATCCTCGAACAGGCCAGCGGCGGCGCTAGTGGACAGCCGGAATTTATGAGCACGCATCCAAGGCCAGCCAACCGTCGCGAATACATTCGCGGAATTATCGCCGAACGATTTCCTCAAGGAATCCCCGACGATTTGACCCGAGGCGCGACGCTTCACGGTGGCCAAACTGGGATTGCGGTTGAAAAAGAAGAACAAGTGGAACGATAGGATGTTTCGTGATCGAGCCGATGCGGCCGTACAGTTGGCGGCGCGATTCAACGACAAGTCGCTGCACGACCCAGTCGTTTTGGCGATTCCACGCGGCGGAGTTGCCATTGGAGCAAAACTGGCAGAACATTTATCCGCCGAACTCGACTTGATATTGTCCCGCAAGCTTCGAGCACCGCACCAACCGGAACTTGCGGTCGGAGCGATTGCAGAAGATGGCCATGTGTTTGTAAGCGAGTCGATAGCGCGCGAAACGCACGCCACGCCGGAATATTTGGCGACCGAAAAAGAGTTTCAACTTACCGAAATCGAGCGGCGAAAAAAGCTGTTTCGCAAAGTCAGGCCTGCGGCAGCGCTTCGCGGTCGAACTGTGATTGTCACGGACGATGGCATCGCGACGGGCGCGACAATGCTGGCGGCTTTGCAATCGATACGAGCCCAAGAACCACGCGAGATCATTCTCGCCATACCGATCGCAGCCCCGGGTCGTCTCAAACCGCTCACGAAATGGTGCGATCAAGTCATCTGCCTTGCTCAGCCTTCGAACTTCATTTCGGTCGGCCAATTTTACACGGACTTTACACAACTCGAAGACGAGGACGTCGTAGAATTGCTGACGAAGTCCATCGACTAAACCGCTCGCGATTCTTTTCCGAATAAAATGAGACCCAGACAAATGTTGCCTTGCCGATTTGCCGTTATCGTCTTTTGTTTTGCAGGCGTTTGCTTTGGATTTTCAGAGCCGGGCCATTCTATAGCGCCTGCTTTCAATGGTGGTAGACATCAAGAAGTCTCAGACCAAGTCAACGAACCGGCCAAATTTACCGGCGCTGACTTTGAGCAACATTTGAAGGAGCTACGAACGCGGCTACCGGAGTCCGACAGTTTTCACGTTTGTTTGGCCAAACCTTTTGTGGTGATCGGCAATGAAGCGCCGGAAATTGTCGAGCAGCGGGCCAAGCAGACTGTTCAGTGGGCGGTCGAGCGACTCAAGCGACAATATTTTCCCGCCGACCCGAAGCAGGTCATCGACATTTGGTTATTCAAGGACAAAGAGTCGTATGAAAAATACAACCAAGAATTGTTTGGCGCGGCTCCACACACTCCGTTCGGTTATTATTCGTCGGCCAACAAAGCACTCGTGATGAACATCAGCACTGGCGGCGGGACGCTCGTTCATGAAATCGTTCATCCATTCGTCGAGGCCAATTTTCCGAATTGCCCATCGTGGTTCAACGAAGGCTTGGCGTCGTTATACGAACAGTGTTCCGATCGCGACGGTCAGCTCTGGGGCGCGACGAACTGGCGTTTGGCGGGCTTGCAAAAAGTAATCACGGATCGCGAGTTGCCCACGTTCGAAGAACTTTGCACAACGACAACGAGCGAGTTCTACAAAAGCGATCGCGGCAACAATTATGCACAGGCCAGATATCTTTGCTATTACTTGCAAGAGAAAGATTTGCTTGGCAAGTATTACACCGAGTTTCGAAAAAACGCAGTCGACGACCCAAGCGGTTATCGCACGCTGACGACAATATTGGGCGATCCCGACATAGCTGAATTCCAATCGGAGTGGGAGAAATACGTGCTGCGGCTTCGATTTCAGTGACCGCGACGAAGCACCAATCTGTTTTACGTCTGACGAGTGGATGCGCCTGGCGGAGCACTTGTCCTCAAAGTACCGCTTGCCACTGGTGAAGCTGTTGCCGTTGCTTGGGTGCGATAGAAGAGCGTCGAGAGTAGGAACTCGAGGGCGAGGATTGCTGCGACGAAAAGCGCGAGCAGCGGGTAGAACTCTTGGCCGATTCGTGCGACGCCTTGCTCTCGCTTAATTTCGGTTTGACCGCGCGCAAGGCGATAGCGATCTTCTCCCAATAAATTATCCAGTTGCGGTTTTTCCATGCGGTTAAGCCGCGTGGCTTGAGGGCGCAAATTCACGCTAAAACCGCGACGAACAGTCCCATTTTCGCTGTCGCGCAATCGATAATTGCCGGGAACATTGGTGAAGCGATAGCGAAGTTGCTCGGATTCAGTGGCGAGTTTCACAGGCTCTTCGTCACGGGGCGAAAAAAGCCAATAGTCGCGCGGGAGAATTCGCGAGTCGTTGGCCAATACGACAGTTTGATCGATTTCGAAGTTCAATGCTTGGCTGTCGGTCTGCACCAAGTATTTGGCGGATTGCAAAACAATGAGCCAACTCGCCCACGTTTCGTCTCCATAAAAAAGTTCGTTCCACGACGGATGATCCGTGGGCCGTGGCGGTTCGGTGATCGGCGTCGTTATCAAAATAACACGCCCCTTCCCAATCCGCTTTTCGAGAATGGCGGGGCGGCGGTTGTTGTATCGCAGCAAAATCTCCACCGGCTCCCCAGTGTCAAAAGCTGAACGCTGAACGCCCCAATGCAAATAAACAGGGAGTCGATTCCAGCGGGTGGATGACGCGCGTCCACGAAATTCCGCCAAGATCGGATGACTGAATTCCGTTGGGCTCAAAAACACATCTCCGCCGGGCGCTCGCCAAACTTCGGTCAACTCGCTTGGCAGGACTTGTTGCGCGGCGGCTGTATTAAAAGTAGGCGACGCAACACCGGCCGCAGCCGCGTTGTGACCCACACAGCACAGTAGTCCACCGCCTTGATCCACATATTTTCGAATTTCGGACCAGATCGCATCGGAAACCGGTTCTGGATTCAGCAGCGCCACCATTCGGTAATCGGCAAGCGACCGGGACGAAAGTTCCCGCTGAGTAATAACATCACAAACAAATTCAGCCGTCCCTGATTCGCGTTGGCGAAGCGGCGCAACTGTTTCGATAAAATTATTAGGCGACACGTTGTCCGGGTGGACCACGAGCGTTTTCCAAGCGGGGCGAACTTCGATCGTGAAATATCGTCGATTGTCGATCGGGAGTGCATCGCCACCTTCAATTTCAACCCAACCGTGGTGGACGCCGGCCGGAAGTTGTCCCAACTGAAATGAAACGTCGACAGGCCGCGAATCCAGAAGCTCCACAGTCGCTGACCTTTCCCAATGTTTTTCTGGCAACAGCGTTTTGCCGTCGCGCCGCACTAGTGGCTTTGCATCCGGCTGTTCAAGTTTCAATTGCACGACGCGCGGTTCGGCCATTTCAAAGGACTCAACCGTCGCTTGTATCTCAAGTTGTCCCGACGGCGTGATCGCGCTACTCGTTTGACGCAACGGATGCAATTCGATATTGCGAGGGTTTTCCATTCCGACGTCGAGCACGTACAAGCTGACATCGGGCCGATCGGCCAAAGCTTGTCGAAGTTTTTGGTCGCGCGATGGCCACGATGCTTTGCTCAAGTCAGTGATGACGTACAGTTCTTTCCGAGTTGGCTCCGTGTTTTGCAAAAGTTGCAGGCTGGGGAGAATCGCAGCCGGGATCGAGATGTCGCGATACACGATATCCAGCGTCGCTAATCGTTTCTTGGCCGCGTTGAGATCGACGGAGTAGAAAGGCGCGTCTCCGTCCGGCGTGACAATGCTAACTTGACTGGCAAGAGGCAACTGACCGATAAGCCATTCGCCGAGTGTTTTGGCTCTATGGAGAATAGTTTGATTCTCCGTCAGGTAGCCCATTCGCGGCGAGTTATCGATCAAGATGACCGCCGCCACGGGTGCTTCGCGGTCGCCGAGTATTGCGGGTTGCTCTTCGCGAAAGATGTGCACGACAAGCATGGCGACGACAACACCGACGATCGCCAAAATGCCGGCAAGTAGCCCGACCAATAAACGCGAAAGCGGCTTGAGCCAAAACACCGCCGCGACCAAAAGTGCCGCGACGATCGCGCCCAGCACTGCAACGCCACTCAGCGTCAACCAAGCTCCAAACGTGCTCGACGCGACGCTTGGTTGAGCAAGAGCCGCCGCCACCGCCAAAATCGCCAAGCACCTCAGCAGCAGCAACAGCCAGTTTTTGACTTGAAGTTGCCGTTTATTCGCGCGCTCATGCCGGATAATAAATCGCAACGCGGGAAACGTGATCAGTTTAGGTTTGGGCTGCATCAACAAATGCAAGATGATCGGGACGGCCATCATCAGTCCACCGACGGCGAGGATAATTCCATTGAGGATCGTCATAGCCGAATTTTTCGTGGGATGAAGTCTCGCGGAAACTTACGCAGCGACACTGTGATCAACAACGTGCGCGGCGACTGACCAAGTACTCGGTCAACGCCTTATCGAACGCCATGCTGGTATCGAGTTCAACGTAGTCGATGCGACTTTGCTGACAAACTTCACGATACTTTGTCCGAAAATCTTCCACTGATTTATGGTAATCTCGGCTGACGGAATGGGCGTCGACCTCGATTTTTTGGCCGGATTCTGGGTCAATGAACTCGCACGCACCGTGAAACGGGAAGTGAACTTCGGCTTCGTCCAGGATGTGAAACAAAATCACGTCGTGGCCGCCGTGGCGAAGTCGATGCAGCGAGCGGACGACCGGCTCTGGATCGACGAGTAAGTCGGAAAAAATCATAACGAGGCTTCGGTGCTTCAGCATCGCAACAATCTGGGTCAAGCTCCCTGCGATATTTGTTTCGCCAAGCGGTTTGAGTTTAGCTAAAAGCGAAATCAAATTACCCAACTGAGTTCGCTTGGAACGCGGCGGCAAGCTATCTCGAATTCGATCATTGAAAGTAATTAGTCCGACGGGGTCGTGTTGGGAGATCATCAGATATGAAAGCGCCGCAGCCAAGCAAATCGCATAATCGAATTTGGTTAGCTCTTGGCGGTAGGTGTACCCCATTGAGTGGCTGAGGTCCATCACAAGATAGCCGGTAATGTTCGTTTCGGCTTCGAATTTTTTGACGTAGTACTTGTCGGTTTTCGCGTAGACTTGCCAGTCGATGTGAGCGGGATCGTCGCCGTGGGTGTACTTGCGATGTTCACTGAATTCGACGGAAAAACCATGAAACGGGCTGGCGTGAATCCCTTGCAAAAAACCCTTAACCACAAATTGCGCGCGCAGATCAAGCCGCTTGATTTGGTTGATGACTTCGGGTTTTAAATATCGCTCAACCGACATCTGCGCTTGAGGTGCTATGGCCTCTACCAACGTGACGTTAAAGTGCCTCAAGAGAAGTATAGCAGCGAAGCGAAGATTCAGCCCCCGCAGACTCCCTTTTAGCGTCACAGCCACCCGAAAAGCAGCCGCTTACAAAAGCAGCAGGCACATTTCATGTGCCGACTCCCGCAACGCGCCAACCTCACCCCCACGGGTCGTCTCCGGCTTCCTGTAAAGACGCCATCAAAAACCAAGGAAGTCCGCCTACTGTGGAACATCTTGTTCGGTCACGATTTGGTTTAGGGCCCAGCGGATGAAATCGTTGACCTCGTTCGGATGAGTCAGTGAAATAACATGCCCGCCGCGAACGACGGTCTTGTCTGGTGAAGTATAGCGCAGCGGCAAAACGAAGTCACGCTTGCCGTGAAGCTGGAGGATCGGGCAAGAAATATTGGGCGAATACTGCCATTCAAGCAATTGGCGAATCGACCATTTGAAAATGTAGGAATCTGAATTGCAGAATTGGCGAGCGAGTCCAGAGAAGTGCGGCGCAACTTGTCCAAAAAATGCCGACGCGATTGGCAACATGAGAAATTGCAACAGTGATACCGGGATGAATCGAACCAGCGGTCCTAAACGCCGTGCCATACGGAGATAGTAAGGTAATTCTGTCGGGCTGCGAACGCTGCCAATCAACAAAACGCCGAGAGGATCGAGATATTGTGCGACGCCCAATGCGACAATACCTCCGAATGAAGCCCCGCCGATAACGCATCGTCCGAGCGGCCGCAATTCATCCGCGATTCGTTTGCAGTACGAATCAAGTGTGTCATTCACTTGTGAAATCGGCCAACGAGGAACGACCAACTGCGGGAAGGCAATCTTCTGCGGTGCGAAAATACTTGCATCGGCAGCCAGTCCAGAGAATAGAATCAATGGCTGCGATTCATGCGCTGACAACGAATGATTCCTGAATTATCGAACCACGATCACAGTACCGTTTCGGACAAGACTTCGACATCGGCGATTCGCCAATGATTTTCTGTTCGGCGAAACGTGTATATCCCTCGCCGTTCGAGGTGCCACTCTTTCCTAAAAAAGAAAAAGACGGAAATCGAATACGTAGCTTTTTGGTAAAGAACTTGTGTTACGGTGCCATCGGCATTCAACGTCAACGATTCACGTTTATGGTCCGAAGTAACCGTCGGGAAATTCGAAAATTGCTTGGCAACGTCTCCCATCAATTGTCCGAGGCCGATCGGTTTTCCATTCGGCGGGACATATCGCAAGTCCTCAGTGAACAGGGCTCGATAACCGTTGATATCTCGAGCTGCAAACGTGATGCGGGCCGTCGCGTGGACGGCATCAAGTTCAGTAGCAATTTCGGCCAAGTCAACGTCCATCGATGTATCGGCCCGAGAGAAACGAATTAAAAACTATCTGTGCGTAGTGTGACGACGATAGAGGTTTTTCGGTTACGACACCCGCAAGTCATTACCTGAGTACGTCACCGTGCCATTTCGGCGACGCAATGTTTTTCCTCGGCCAATGAACCAGGATTGGCTAAATCATAGTCCATCTAGAAAAAAATTGACATTGAGTGCGTATTGGCTAAGTTGCATTCAGACACTGCACGCGAAATCGACACTTCTAGAACGATTACCAGTTTCTGCATCAAAGAGTTGTCAAATGCGAATGCGAACAAATTCCTGGCGAAAAACGCTATCGAGCATGGGATTCAAGCTTGCTCGAAAGGTGCGGTCGGCGACGGCGAATCGTCGTGCGTTGCGGCTAAATTCGGGGCGCGAATTTTCCTTTGCGGTTGAAGCTCTTGAAACGCGGTTGCTGCTGGCCAACGATTTCTTGTTGACCTGGGCGGCCGGTTTGGTCGTCGGCGATTTTGGCGGCGAACGGGGAGGAATATTCGTCTCGCGACCCAACGGTACGGAGATGAAGCAGATCACCGTGTCGCAGACGAATAATTTTCAATACTCAGGCGATGGCATCAACCTACCCGACGACCATCCGTCGTTTTCACCTGACGGCACGCAAATTGTTTTTACGACGAGCCGTTTTCAAGCTTCAGGCGAAATAAACAATTTTGAAATTGCCATAATGAATGTCGACGGCACCGATATCCGCCGCCTGACAACTTCGCCAGGAATTGACACTGAGCCAGTCTTTTCGCCGGACGGAACCAAGTTGGCTTTCGTTTCCGCGCGATCTGGCAATCTCGATATCTACACAATGAACCTCGATGGTTCGAGCCTGCTTCGGCTGACCAATAACTCCGACAATGAGAATGAGCCTGCTTGGAATCACGCTGGCACAAAACTCGCCTTCACGCGAATTCTGTTCGGCGGAGTGGCCGGCGCGATCGCCGCGAAAAAAGACGTCTACATCATGGATGCGTCCACCGGTGCCAACAAACTACTGATCGCTGGAACCGATGCCGAAGAACACGATGCGGTTTGGTCGCTCGACGACACAAGGTTGATCTTGTCATCAGAAATCAACGGAACCCTGCCCTTTGGCGATGTGACGGTTATCAATATCGCGACCAAAACCTACGTGAGTAACCTAACGATTGACGATACTTTTCTCGGCTTCGGCGGGGGTGGCGATCCGACGCTGTCACCCGATGGAACCAAAATCGCCTACTTCAAAGCAACACTGGGCGTGCTGACCGGTCCGCAGAAGGTCCACGTCATGAACGCCAACGGCACCGGAAAAATCAAAATCGACTCGCCGGGTATCGTCAACGTACATCCGCATTTCGGCAAGCTCGCCGACAGCGATTTCGACGGAGCGCCGGACTATATGGACATTGACTCCCCTTCGGAATTCAACCAAGTGTTACTGCAAGACGAAGCTCGCGTGATCAATTACCTCGGCACTCTAACCACGCTCAACGGTTTGGCGGACATTGGGCGATTGGCCGCAAATCTTTACGTGCCCGCTCACGGCTTCGACAGTTTTCAAGGCCAGGGAGTTGCGTTTGTGCACGATCTTAATTTTAGCGATCCGCCAGTGCTCGGCCGGCCGAACTTGCTGTTGTATCAACCGGATTTGTCGGGTGGTGTTTTTGGTCCGCGCGATCCAACAGACATCCAGCCCGATTTCAATTACACGCTCGTTGGCTGGGGTTACGCGACGAAGTACAACCCGGCGTACGTTCCCGCGTTCGCGGGTTTTCCAGCCGACAAATGGCTGGTCCACGAATCCGGTTTTCATCCCATTACCAGTGGAACATTCCAGCCCACGACGCCCGCCAATGATTCTCCGCGCGGAGTTCAACCGGGCCAAACGCGACCGAACGACCAATTGGCAACGCCGTGGCACGAGCGGTTGTGGGACATCCATTTCTTTCGGCGTCCAGGCGGTGGAGTTCCAGCAGCCGAAATCCACGATCCGTTCGGTCGCAACTTGCCGGGCAATCCCACGGGCAGCAACGCGTTCTTTTATCCGCAGCTTCCGTTTCGTGGCGCGATAAGCAACGGGATTGTTGTCGAAGCCGAAAATTTCGATATGGGCCGTGGATTTGGCTGGAATGACCTGTCCGTTGGCAACATCGGCGATGACTATCGCGTCACCGATGTCGATATCGCCAAATCGCTCGAAATTGAAAACGGACATGACGTGTTCCGACCTCAACCCGGCGAGTTTTTGCAATACACAGTTGATTTGCCTACAACCGGACTTTATGACTTCGCGATCCGTACTCGCAACGCGGCAGCTGGCGGCAAGTATCATGTCGAAATCAACGGCGTAAATCGCTCGGGGACACTCGATATTCTCACGACGACTATTTTCTTGTCGACGGAATACGCCACGTCCGTTCCATTTTCAGCGTCCCTATCAAGTGGCCGAAATCGTGTACGCCTCGTATTTGAAGCGATGCCGACAGCGACGACCGCTTCGTACCGGTTTGACTTCTTTTCGTTGGTGCCCAAGACCGCACCGACCGCGACGATGGTTCCCATAGTCCCGCGAGAGGCTTCGTCCCAATTCACGGAAATAGACGTGACTTACCTCGACTCGGCAGCCATGAGGGCGAGTTCGATTGCGAGCGACGATCTTCTTGTGACAGGTCCAAACGGATTTTCCAGATTTGCTACTCTTGTTAGCCAATCTGAATTTACGAACGCCAAACTCATCTCCGCCAAATATCGAGTCTTTGCACCAGGGACTGGATGGGATTTGACGGAGGCCGGTATCTATTCCGTTAATCTACAGAGTAACACCGTTTTTGATGCAACATTGGTCGCGATTTCCGCAGCAATCTTAGGGACTTTCCAAATTAAGACGCCCACGTTCGCCGTCGTACCTGACCTGTTTGGAGCCAAGTCGACGGTATTTGTCAACGGAACTGAAGGCAATGATTCCCTGTTCGCGACGTTTGCCAATGGTGTGATTGGCTTCCAGATGAATGGCCAATCGATTGGCCAAGCAAATTCCAGCATGATTAGTCGCTTGGTCATTTCAGGTATCGGCGGCCTCGATACGATCTCCGTTGCTCCAGTGAACCTTCCGACCACCATTGATGGTGGATTCGGCAACGACGTGTTAACCGGCGGAAGCGGGCCGGATACGATCCACGGCGGTGACGGGGATGATTCGTTGACCGGTGGTCCAGGAAACGACGAACTTTTCGGCGAAAACGGCAACGATACGCTCAACGGTGGTACCGGCTTAAATGTATTGGACGAAGGACCAGGGCAAGGTGGCGCTGAGTTCTTTGGAACGACAGGAAACGACGTGATTCGCGTCAATCGCGAGCAGGATAACGGCGAAATATTTGTCGTCGCGTGGATCAACGGCGTTCTACACAAGAGCAAATACACTGCGGGCGAAACGATTATCGTCCACGGCTATCAAGGGAATGACTCGATTGTCATTTTGAATGATGCTGGATCATCGTGGGAAGCTAATTTGTTTGGCGGCGACGGAGATGACTCGTTGACTGGCGGTGCTAAACCAGATGTAATTCGCGGCGGCCCTGGCGCGGATCGCATTCTTGGATTGGCCGGTGCCGATCAAGTATTCGGTGACGATGGCAATGACTATTTGTTCGGCGGTGTCGGCGATGATCAGCTCGATGGAGGTAACGGGAATGATTGGTTGTACGGAGGAGGCGGTCTGGATTGGATCTATGGTCAAGGGGGAGACGATCGGCTGTTTGGCAATTCGGGCGACGACATCTTGATTGGCGGAACCGGCGATGACCTGATCTGGGGCGGACTGGGCCGTGACGTCATGATCGGCGGCTACGGCCGCGATTATTTGTATGGCGGAGACGAGGAAGACTTGTTGATCGGCAAAGCCACAATATTTGAGAACAACGAAGCTGTCTTACAACAAGTCCGCGACGTATGGATCGGGCGGCAACTCGTATTCGTCGATCGCGTCTTGTCCATTCGACTGCTGGTCAACTTCAGTCCAGAAATCGACGAAGACACCACCGACTCGCTTTTCGGCCAAGCCGACCAAGACTGGTTAATCGACAAGAATGGAGTTTGATTTACGACGACGTTCGCTTTCGTAAAGCTTTCACCATGACGTGGTGTGCTTTGCGTAACTTGTGGTATTTCAATACCAAGAAGGCAATGCTTGCATGGCTAAGGCATTAACACAGCCAAACTTTTCGGCAATCTCAATTGCCGCAACATCTTTCCGCAAAGTCAGCATTAGCGGAGTTTTGAACCGGCTTGATATCCGTAAGGCCCAGCATTTCAGGAAAATTGAGCACATCAATTCGCGCGTGGGCTCGATTTGGGATCGCTGCAAAGAATTCAGGTCCGGGCGCTAGTGTTCAGGTTATCTTTACTTCGTATTCCCGAGCGCCAGCCGTTTCCCTCTTGAAATCGATCTAGACGCGTGGTCGCTTTGTGCGGGCACTTCAATTCGCTGTTCGTCGGCATTGCTTCGATAATGGATATCGCTGAATATTTAGCTTCAAATTCCGCTGGCGAAGGATCGCTTGTTTGCAAGTATCAGCCTATTGTCTCGAGTGTTCATAGATCGGCCATTTTTGGCCACGAATGTTTGACTCGGTTTCTCGACGATCAAGGCCGTGAATTTTCTGTTGGGCAGCTTTTTGAATCCGACGCGGACCACGACCTCAAACGTCAATGGCATTCGAATGTCTTGAAGCATTGTTTTCGTGATGCCAGCAAACAGATCGGTGCCGGTCGATTGTTCGTCAACGTGAACCCGCAATTTTTCTATGAAGACGGATTGCAGTGGAGCGAGATTCTTGGTTTGGCGGCTAACTCTGGGGTTTCTCCAAGCCAATTCGTGTGGGAGATCGTTGAAACAGATCGCGGCGACGACGATCGCGATCTGGTACGGTTCGCCAAAGGCTGCCGTGCAATGGGCAGCCAAGTTGCTCTCGATGATTGGGGCTCGCAAGTCCGATCGCTGGACTTATTGGAGAAAATTCGTCCGGACTTCGTCAAACTTGAGAAGGAACTTGTTACGTCGTGCTTCCAAAACGAGTTTCGCTCCACGATGGTTTCGGGAATTCTGCAATTGTGTCGCGACTTAAACATCAAGACGGTAGCTGAGGGCGTGGAAACCGCTGGCGATTGGAGCTGGGTGCGTCGCAACCGCGCGGACTTTGGCCAAGGCTACTTTCTCGGTCGCCCTCAAGCGACATCCGCGGCCAGTATTCATGCGACAAGCGTCGTTAAGGCACCTCACTTTGAGACCTCGGCCAGCAACACCACAGGTGCGGAAGTCAGTAGATTTCAAAGCAACTGAGATTGATTCATTGCCGCCAACGTCAAAAAGATTAACCTCGTTCCCAAGCTCCTGCTTGGGAACGCACGTCCCCGAAGCTGTGCTTCAGACAGTATAGCCAACGTAGCCCTCATGCCTTCGTTCCCAAGCAGGAGCTTGGGAACGAGATTTTAAAATTGAGCCAGACCCCGAATCGATTATTGTTTCCCTTTTTCAAATTTGGCGATTTCGGGTTCGGGGATTTCTTTGAGCAGGCGCAGGACGATGTCGTCGGATTGCATACCTTCGGCTTGCGATTGGAAATTGGTGCTGACGCGATGGCGGAGGACGGGGACGGCGATCTTGCGAACGTCTTCGATCGAAACGGAAAAGCGGCCGTCCATGGCAGCGATGGCTTTTCCGCCAGCGATCAAGAATTGACCGGCGCGCGGACCGGCTCCCCAGTCGACCCATTCGCGAACGAATTCAGGAGCAAGGACGTCCTTCGGGCGCGTCGCGCGGACGAGCCGGGCAACGTATTTGATAATGTACGGGCTGACGGCGACGCTATTGACCAGCTTTTGCAAGTTCACGATCGCTTTGGCGGAAAGAATTTTGCGAATTTCTTGTGGCTCGGTTCGCGAGGACATCATGAGGATTTGCTCTTCTTCCTCGTGCGACGGATAGCCGACTTTCACGTTGAACATGAATCGGTCGAGCTGCGCTTCGGGAAGCGGATAGGTTCCTTCTTGTTCGATTGGGTTCTGCGTCGCGATCGTGAAGAACGGGTTGGGAAGCGAATGCGTGGTGCGCCCGATAGAGACTTCGCGTTCCTGCATCGCTTGCAGCAAAGCGGCTTGGGTTTTCGGCGGAGTTCGATTGATTTCGTCGGCCAGCAGTATGTTGGTGAAGACGGGGCCTTGGACAAAGCGAAACTCGCGGCGGCCGGATTCGTCCTCATCCAATACGTTCGTGCCGGTGATGTCGGATGGCATGAGGTCCGGCGTGAATTGTATCCGCTTAAATTCAACGTCCAAGATTTGGGCCAATGTGCTGACGAGCAAGGTCTTGGCCAGACCGGGGACGCCTTCGAGCAAACAATGTCCGCGAGTGAAAATTGCCGCGAAGACTTGTTCGATGACTTCGTCTTGTCCGACAATGACTTTGTGCAGCTCTTGCCGCATGAGTAGCTGATTGCGGCTGAACTCTTGGAGGACATCGCCTAAACTTCGTTGTGTAGTGGACACTAGCTTCCTCAGATAGACATCGGTTGATCGGTCAATTGATCGAAAAGTAAATTATGCATCGCCTCGGCATCTTTGATTAACCGGATCGTTTCGATCCGCGCGACGCCGCCAGCGCCCGGAAGCCGGGCGGTTAAACGGGGAAGCAACGTCGTCGCTAAAACTTCAAGACTCATTACCTGATCCTGCGCATTGCTGACCAGATTCTATTATTC
>JANNYC010000066.1:0-1206 GCA_031409895.1 Planctomycetota bacterium | reverse complement strand
CCCGACGGCGAAAAACTTTCTGAAGGCCGAATCCGCGCCACGAAAATGACTCCGCACGAAGCCCACAAGAAATACGGTTAGTCGACTGTTGTCATGAAATCTGTTGAAAGGAATGACTCGATGAAAACCCGCTCGATATTCGGTAGCGTTTTGATGCTCGTGCTTGGTCTTGCCGCGAGTTTACCGGCTCAAGAAGCAGCCGCACCATTAAAAGTGGTTTTCTTGGGCGACTCAATTACTGAAGCGGGAGTTGGCCCAACCGGCTACGTCACTCTGATCGCAGATGCCCTGAAACAGCGGCACCGCACGACTGCGATTGAAGTCATCGGCGCGGGGATCAGCGGCAACAAAGTTCCCGACTTACAGGCGCGCCTGGAAAAAGACGTCTTGTCGCACAAGCCGAATTTGGTCGTAATTTACATCGGGATTAATGACGTATGGCATTCGCTCAGCGGCAAGGGAACGCCCATCGAGCAATTCGAAAGCGGGCTGGTCGAGTTGATCAGCCGAATTCATGCGGCTGGTTCCCGAGTCATTTTATGTACGCCGAGCGTTATTGGCGAAGGTCGCAGCGGCAGCAACAAACTTGACGCAAAACTAGACGAATATTCCGCAGCCAGTCGCAAGCTGGCCCCGCAACACGGTGTCGTTTTGTTGGATCTCCGGCAAATGTTCATCGACGAATTGCAGAATCGGAATCCGGAAGCCAAGCCCAACGGTGTTTTGACGACAGACGGTGTGCACCTCAGCGACGCCGGCAATCAATTTGTCAAAGATTGCATGCTGCCGATGGTCGAGTCAGCGATACTAGCCCGCCCGCTGCGTCACGTTGTGTTGGTCAAATTCAAGCGGACGGCGACGGTTGCCGAAGTCAACGCCGTCTGCGACGCGTTTGTGCATCTGCCCAAAAAAATCGACTCGATCGTCGGGTTTGAAAATGGATTAAACATCAGTGCCGAAAACTTGAGTCAAGGCTATACCCATTGCTTTGTGTTGACATTTCAGGACATTGCTGCCCGCGACGCGTATCTGATTCATCCGGCGCATGAGGAATTCAAATCATACGCGCTCCCCTTCGTCGAAAGCGTCTTGGTGTTCGACTTTGCCAGTCAGTCAGAAAACTAAACCGTTACAAGTTACGTCGGCGAGGCGAATCGTTCGTCCAAAGAAAAATTCCATGATGGGAATTGACGCTGGACCGTAGGA
>JANNYC010000065.1:0-40154 GCA_031409895.1 Planctomycetota bacterium | reverse complement strand
CTCGACTTTCGTCAAGCGATTGCGATGGTCCCACGTGTACTGCTCGTAACTCCCGTCGGCGATCAGCGTGCGGCGAGTCCGATTCCCTTCTTTGTCGTAAAGATAATTGTACGTCCCGTCGGATGTCGTCCGGTTGTTCGTGGTCGTGGTGTAACCCGAGTTGGTCCGGTTCCCGTTGGCGTCGTAAGAATAGCCTTCGTCCGTGCGACCAGCGGCGTGATCGGCGGACGTGACTTGGTGCGTCTTGTCGTAGGCGATTGCGCTGTTGCCGTCGAGCGACGAGTTGACGGCCGTGATCCGGCTGATGTTGTCGTGGGTGAAGGCGTAATCGGAAAGTAACGACGACGTGGATGCGTCCGAATAGTTGCGGTGAGCGATACTGCTGAGCCGATTCCCCGCGTCATAAGTAAACGCCGTTCTCAAGCTGGGATACGTGGCGCTCGTGTTCTGGTTCCGCTCGATACTCGTGAACTGCCCGAGCGCGTTGTATTTCAGCTCGACTCGTTTATCCGCGACCGCGTTGGCCGAACCACCGGTCTGATTGTCTTGGACCACGCTGATCATCCGGTTCAGCCCGTCATACGAATACGTATTGATAAAATCTTCGGCCACGACTTGGTTATTTTGCACGAAGTCGGCGGCCAAAGTCAACACATTGCCGAGCGCGCTGAATGTTCGATCGAGTTGAATCTTGGGCGTCAGTCCCGTGATCGTTTGTGTCTCGCCCGTGATTCGATCGAGCTTATCAAAGGTGTAAGCGTAAGTCGCCGCCGGATCGCTGGCCGACGTCATGCGGGCCGCCGTATCGTAGCCAAAGGTCATCGTCTGCAAGAGCGTTCCGTTGGCTGAAAGCTTCGCGTCTCCTTGCATCAGCGACACGTCGGTATTGCTGAGACCGCCGGTAAATCGAATCGTCCAAGTATTGCCGCTCTTGGTCACGACGACGTTATCGATGCCGCCGAGTTCTTCCAAAGCCGCCTCGACCGTCGAGGCTACGGCGGTAAGGTCAATCGCCTTCGTTGTCTCGCCGTTGAAAGCCAACCGAAACGTCCCGTCCGTTTCGTAATCGACGTTATACGCCGTTACCGTTTGAATCTCTTCGGTCGTGGACGATCCCGCTTGGGTTGTTGCGATGCTCAAGTAGGGAACATTCGTCTGCGAATACCATTTTTCAGAGGTAAGCCGGCTTTCACCGTCATAGATATACTTCGTGATCTTGGTATTCCGGTCGATGGAGTTCGTTAAAAAGCCGCTCGCATCAAATTCAAACGACCGGCTATCAGCCAGCGCATTGGTTTCCATGACCATCCGTCCCGCGCGATCGTAAGACCAGCGCGTGACATTCCCCGTCGGGTCGGCCAGCGAAAGCAATTGGCCCGCCGCATCGAATGTTTTCGTCGTCGTGCCATTCAATCCATCGATGGTCGTCACGGGTCGTGAGTAAATGTCGTAGCCGAATTGTGTCGTTGACGCCGTCAACGCACCGGCCCCGTCAGGATCGGGAGTTGTTGTACTCGTCAATCGGTCCATAAGGTCGTAGCCGAAAGTTGTTACGAATCCTAATGGATCGGTGACTACGGCCGTGCGACCGGCAACGTCGTAAGCGTAGCTCGTCTGATGCGACATGGGATCCGTCACGGTGCTAATTTGCGTGTGCGATGCGTAAGCGTAATTCCAAACCGGAGAAGTCTGCGAACCGGCACCATCCGGGTCGGGGAGAGTGACTTGTGTTTGCCGATAGAGTTTGTCATACACGTACGTCGTCGACAGACCGAGAGGATTTGTGAAACTTGTCAGATTGCTGACCGCATCGTAATCGTAGCTCCATACTGGGCTGGTTTGTGAACCCGTTCCATCTGGATCGGGAAGCGTTTCGGTAATCAAACGATCGAGATTGTCGTAGGCGTAACTCGTCACGCGCGACAGTGGCTCGGTCTTAGTCAATAAATTTCCAGCATTGTCGTATGTGTAAGTTGTGTCGGTACCACCCCCCGACTTTCCGCCATTCGGATTCGGCGTCGTCAGCTTGGTAACGCGATTGCGCTTGTTGTATTCAAGTTTGGTTTCGCGGCCGTTGGGATCAGTGGTCAAATATTGTCTGCCCAGGGCATCATAAGAATAGGAATACTTTGAACTGGTTAACGGTCCGGACAAATCTGGATCGGGCAAGGTAACGCTCGTAAGCGGGCCAGTGACCAAATAGGTCATCGTCGTTACTCGCCCGAGCGGGTCCGTGACGCTGGTCATATGGCCCGCGATGTCATAGCCGTACAGCGTCACTGGCCCGTCTTTCGGTCCCGCGCCGTCGGGATCGTGATCTTCGAAGCGCGTGAGGCGACTGGCAATATCGTATTCAAACGTCTTCGTTCGCCCGGATGCGTCCGTGCTGCTGATATTCCTGCCCAACAAGTCATACGTGAACGATGAAGTTTGTCCCGACACTGGACCAGAGACAGATGTCACTTGGCCGTTGGAGTCGTAAGCATAAGTCACCGGCGACGAATAAATCGGGGCGGTTACACTTGTGACGCGCCCGAGATTGTCGTAACCGTAAGTCACGGTCGGTGAAGCGAGCGAGCCGGTTCCATCCGGATCCATAGGTACCACGGTTGCCACCCAGTTTCGGTTGTTGTATGTATACTGGGTGTAATTGCCGAGGGCGTCCGTCGCCTTCTTGAGCAACGTGTTGGTTTCATATTCGTAAGTGTAGACCGGGCTTGTCTTCGATCCCGCGCCGTCCGGGTCGGGCAGCGTCACCTGGGTTGTGCGCGCCAACGGATCCCAAACATAGCTCGTCACATGTCCAAGTTCGTCGGTCGAAGTTGCAACATTCTCGCGCGAATCGTAAGTGTATTGCCGCGTGCTGTTGTCGGCGTATGTGATCTTCTTGAGACGACTGTAGATGGTCGTCTCGTATTCGAAACTTGTGACGATCGTCGTCAGCGGCCCGGTGCCGTCCGGATCGGGCGAAGTTTCAGTAAGCACATTGCCGTGAGTGTTGTACGTGTAAACCCAAGGACCACCATCGCCGACAACTTTAGTCAAAAGGTTTCCGCTCGAATCGTAGGTGAACGTCGTGACCGTGCCAAACACGTCCGTGTTGGTCAGGACGTGGTGAAGCGTGCTCTCGTAGGTTGCGGTGTTCGTCGTGCCAAGCGGGTTCTTGACGACCATTAAATCGCCGCTGGCGTTGTAGCCCAATTTGGTTATTGGACTCAGCAACGGACCGGCACCATCCGGATCGGCTGCCGTGACGCGGAAAACTTTGCTGTAGATGTCGTAGTCGAAAGTCGAGACCGCTCCGAGGTGATCTTGCAAGCGAGTGAGGTTCCCAAAACCGTCCGTCGTGAAGCGAACCGTGTGGCTCAGCTCGTTGACCAAGCGTGCATCGATCGCCGACAAAGCGACGATTGCCCCGGTCCCGCCGTTGGCTCGCGCGCCTTGGCCAGCGGTCGCGTAATAAGTCCGGCTGGTACTTCCCGGATTGGTAATTGTCGTGAGAAGATTAAAACTGTCGTAAGCGAATGTTGTTGCTGAACTTCCCGGTGGAGTCACGCTGGTGATCAAACCGGAAGTGTATCCGTACTGCCACTGCGGCGCGGTGTAGCCGCTGATCGACGACGCCGGGGTCGCCGCAGTGACCGCTGTCAGGTTGCCGCTGCTGATCGTGAGTGTGGAATAATCTGATGCGAAATCGGTGATCGTGGAAACTTTGTCGCTGGTATAGGCAACTGTGTATGTGCGACTAAACTCGTCGGTAATGGTCGTTAGTTGGTTCGAGCCGTTATACGTGTACGTGTACGACGCGACGGAATTGTTTTTGAGCTTGGAAGAAGTTAAATAGCCGTTGGAATTGAAATTTCGCTCATTGCCCCACTTGTCGGTCAGCCGATAGCCACCGCTGATCGTTGTCAGCGTTGAATAGCTTGGATCGCCGACGGCTGGATCGTAAGTGCTGCCGTTATAAGCGTACCAATAAGTTGCAGCGTTCGGCTTAACAAGCAATCCGCCAGCCGACGAAACGTGCAGGCGGTCGAGCCTATTGAGCCACCATCCGCTGCCGTATTCGCTGGTCGATCGATTCACAAAAGCCTGTTGGCTCGTATAAGTACGAGTGAGCGTCGATCCGGTGTAGTTGGCGACCAACACCAGGGACCAATCGTACATACCGGTCGCTAAACTCGACACACCGCTGGCGGCTTGAACGGCAAACCGATACGTCGTTCCCGTGGTCATGCCAGCGTTTGTATACGTGACCGCGCTGCCGGCCACCCCGCCAAAAGTCAAAGTGGCGGTAATCGAATTCGGAATCGTACTTGCGGCGGACAAGAAAGCATCGACCGCGACGATTGGCAGCGCGATACCATTTGATCCGTAGACAAGATTCAGCCCCGCGCTGAGCGGCTGACTCAACGTGAGAGCACCTGTGTGAAGCGGATTATCGCCAATGCGCTCGTCCAAATTTTGACGGGCCGAGAATCCTTGTCCCACAACAACGTTCGCCCGAACCGTCGTGCTGTTGCCCGTTCCATCGGAACTTCGGTACAAAAAGAAATCGATCCCCTGAAAGCCGCTGTTGGGTGTGTAAACAAACGAGCCGTCCGAGTTGAACGAATTGAGCGTCCCGTAACTTGGCCCAGACATCTGCGTCGCTGTGAGGCTACTCCCCTCGGCATCGAAATCGTTGGTCAAGACTCCGCTAGCCGCATTGACCGAAAGCTGCGTATTGATCGCCGTCTGATAAAACGGATCGGGATTGGCGATCGGAAGGCCATTGAGCAAATACCGGACTTCCAATTCCTCGGCGGCAAACGGGATGTTGCGATAAAGATCTTCACAACGAGATTTCCGAAAACGAACGACTCGCGAATTCGTTCGGTTCCACATCCCTTTCAACACCGCGTGCCAACGTCGTCGCAACATTTCAAGCTCCTTTTCCAAAACGGAGATTCGCTTAAATGCACCAACGAGGCAGTATCGATCATTGGATACCCAAAAAATGCGAAGTCAACACTCCGATCGAGAAAAATCTTTGCATTTCTTTTCAGCAATGCCAGTCGCTAGCTCCCGTTCCCGGGAATAGGCGTAATCACGCTGTCTTGTCCCTCGAGATAATTGCCGCCTCCCGGTCGGCTAGTGGGGATTAGTACATCTCGATGAGGTAGCGTACCACGATGCTCAATAAAATAACTCAACGGCACCAACGCTTCGAGATAATATCGGCCAAGGTATTCCGTTGGATTGATTGGATTGTCAACCGCGACGAAATCGATTTATTTGCCTGTAAAGACGGCAACCCGCCAATTGTTACTTGACGTTAGGCGCATCGCGGGATGCCGTCAAGTTTCCATTGAAGCCTTCGATCGGCGAAAAGTCGGACCAGACAGGGAGATGATCGGAGATCGCGGTGGCTTGATCGATGGTCAAGTTAAAAATTTTGAGAAAGTCATGTACGCCGCTTCGACCTGTGAACTCCATCGACGCGAGCGGATCGACCAGCAAGTTATCGTATTGCTGCGTAAATCGGACGTTGGTCGGCGAATTGGTAATCAGGCAAGTTAGTCCGGCTTGATTGCGCAACTGCTGCATTTGTTCAGGACCGGCGTTGAAATCTCCGGCGATGATTACGTCGTCTTCGCCGCGGCCGTCGGAACGAACGGCGCGAAAAAGTTGCGCCAGGTAGGCCACCTCGGCTTGCGGTTTGCGAGAATCCAGGTGGACATTCACAAGGCTGAAGGTGAAGGCCTGATCCGAGTCCACGGCCGCCGCGCGAAACCAACCAACAAACGGCTCGCGATGCAAAACGTCATCGGGGTCGTGAACGGTATAGGTGTGCGAGCCATCCAATGCCAGCGTCTCGCAATCGAAAAGAAAGGCGTACCGTTCGAAATATCGATTGCGGCCAATCGGTTCGCTGGCAACGATCGCATACTTCCGCCCCTCGGCGTTCACGAGATCGACAAAGGCACGGAGCACAAATTGGTCTTGGCCGCGAATTTCTTGGATGGCGACGACATCGAACTCGCGGACGATGCGGGCCAAGTAACCCATGACGTTCGCATCGTTGGCTTTCTCTGGACCAAAGGCTTGGATGTTGAAAGCCGCAATTCGCAACGAGTCGCGCTGCGATTGCGATTGTGAAGCAGGTTTGAAGTTGAGCGCCTTCAACTGCGCGGAGGCGAGGCGGAACACGTCGTCGACGCTGCTGATGTGTCGTTGATTCAGCAAGAACCAACCGCCCATCAACAGGATTACCACAGCTCCGATATTGATCGAAATTCGCCTCATGACTGCTCCTATTATTGGATCGGTCGTTTGGCAATTTGGCTGTATGGTTTGAGCGATCAGAGCGATTTTAGCGGCGATGAGGCTGGTGACTGGAGACAGAGGCGGCGTTGCAGATTCCAAGTAGTTAGCTGGTCGCAGTGAGGTCGTCGAGATTGGGACGAAAAATCGTCATCAGTGCCAGCGGCAAATACCAAGCAATCAAGAGTCCGCCGCCGTAGATGTGCCCATGCCAGAATTGAACGGCCACCATGATCGCGGCGGAGTAAGCGATTAGCGTTCCGAGATTCTTACGGGCTGGCCAAAACGCAAAGGAAACGCTGAGGCCAATGAACCCGACGAGGATGGGGAGACGAAACCAGCCATCCCAGCCCAACTGCCAAATTCCGATCAGGTCTTCGACCTTGGGCAACCAAAACCCAAACATCGACCGCATTTGCAACCAAAAATCCAACCAGGTCGGAACCATAAAAAATAGTGTCAAGATGATCGCCAGAATCGAGCCGCACACGCCGACCGCAAATCGCTTTGCGCCACGATCCCAATAGAAGCTAAACCACAATGGCAGCAAGAACAGTGGATAATAAGTGACTCCCGCGACCAAGCCGATCAAAATTCCCGCGATAGCCGGTCGCCGATACAGGGCGATGGCCCAAATCAATAAAGCGGCTGGCAAGATGTGCAAAACATGGCCAGCAAACTGTGCGGTATACGGCAGCAACAAGTGCATCGTCGCCATGCCGAGCCCAATTTGTATGTCACCAAAATGTCGCTTCCCGACATAGCAAAATCCAATCACGATAATGAGCTGTAACAAGATCGCCGTGATCTTGGCAATGACGATCGCTTCAATCTCCAAGGCGACACCGCTTGCGTTACCGTTTATCCGATCTCCAACGAAAAAAGTCGGAAAAACCGGAATCAAATGAAAAACTCCCAGTCCAGGGCCGTGTTGCCGCAAATCATCGGCGACATCCGTCGTCTTGCCTTGAACAATTTCAATGGCTCCGCGTGTACCGACAAGTTCTTCGGGTCGCGGGTTGCTTTGGAGAATGTGCGCCGTGATGAAGATCAAATGGCTACAAACCAAGAATGTTAGACCTCCAATCGCCAAGTTCGGTTCGAGGATTGGTCGGCGAACCATCAACGGGTCTAGCAGCAGCCTCAGCAAGAAAATTGCTCCGACGGAAAAAAGCCAAACATACCCCCAACGGGCCAATCGCATCATTTTAAGTTCTGGCAGCGAGCGCACACTTAATTGCGGCTCGGATTGCGACTTGGTTACCGTAGGACCTTCGTTCGCGGCTCGTCGGTTGTTCACGGATTGGGAAGTAACGGGTTCCGCTTGAATTCGCTGAAGTTCGCCTTCGCCGCGAATGACCATGATGAAGCCCGGCGAAAGCAAGATGATCAACGCCAAGTCGAGATTGCGAAAAGACCAGAAACGATTGAACTTGAAAAACAACGTCAACACGAGCAGCGCGGACAAATAGGCCCATGTTGCCGGTGCGATTTTCTCAAATCCAAACGGGAATTCGCTCATGCCAAGTTTTTCAGCCGCATGCCGCCCTGACTATATTATTTCATATATCGCGTTTTTAATGGCCAGGAGATTTGACCACAATTGTGCGTAAATCACAATTCAGGAACACGGTCAGCGTTACGAAAACCTGGCCACTAAATGGCTGGCGATCGAATTCGCTTGACCATTGTGATTTTATTTCCAGTGGCGTTGTGGCGCACGTCGTCCATGAATGACCGAATCAACAAGAGTCCACGGCCGCTTAGGCGTTCCAAGTTCTCTGTGTCACGCGGGTCGGCGATTAATCGTGGGTCAAAACCGGGGCCTTGATCAATAATGCAAAAGGTGACTTCATCTGGTTGATAGTTCGCTTCGATGCGAACGCGTCG
The DNA here is from genome assembly GCA_031409895.1 of Planctomycetota bacterium. Lineage (GTDB taxonomy): Bacteria > Planctomycetota > Planctomycetia > Pirellulales > Pirellulaceae > JANMEB01. The sequence continues at coordinate 31,958 of JANNYC010000065.1, read as the reverse complement.
ATCGGAATACGGAGTGACGCTACGACGCTTTTTTATTTCTTCGTAGTATTTGCTTTCACATTGATCGCGCAATTCTGAGCCGACTTCCAAATTGCCGTGATGCATTGCGTTGGTGATGGCTTCGTGAAGGGCCATTGCGATTTGCATTCGATCTGGGCTCGCCCATTCTGGCAAATTCACTTGAAGGTGCTCGATCAAGCTGCCAATCAGCACATCATCGTTTTCAACTTCAAATGTTACTTGGCAAGCCGCACCTTTCACCACTCGCGACGAGCTCGCGTGTAGGAGATCGGAAATGCCGAGAACTTGTTTTACCGCCGGTACCAAGTCGCGGCCCAACGCGGATTTCGGAGTATAGTAGGCGGCGCCCGCACGCAATGCTTCGACGGCAATTTCCTCACTACCTTGCGAGGCCATGAGCACAACCGGAATTTGTGGGCGCATTCGTTTGAGCGCGCGAACCAATTGCAAACCGTCGACGTGCGGCATTTGCAAATCGGTTATGACAAGGTCAGGACGGTTTTTTGAAATGGATTCCAATGCCTCGGAACCGTCCTCCGCAAAACGGATTTCCCAATCGGCCACACAACAAAGCAAGCCGCGAACTAATCGTCGGTCCACGGAACAATCGTCAACGACCAAGATCGAAGTCATTGAAATTTCTTCACAAATGTCGCGCGCGATCCATCTGGAAGTCGCGCATGAATCAAGACGTCTAGTATGGGGTTATAACGCATATCGTATGATGCACCGCGAGCCCCAAATTGGCTAACCAAGTACGAGCGTGCCTGGCCCGGGAGTAAAGGATCCTCGTGGTCGTAAGCGCTGAACAAACGATTCACGCGAATAATGATATTTGTCCACGGTTGATCGCTGTTATTCTTCAGGACGACACTCACCAAAGGATCGTATTTCCGGTCGTCGAACTTCTTCAAATAAAAGTCGGTCGCCGGAGCATTTTCGAGACTCACGTCGGCCAATAACTGATTCTCCTTAATCGGAGGCAAGGTTGACCAGAGCATCGCGATCGTCGTCGGCGGAATGACGCACATCGCAGCCAACAGGAACAACAACATTCGGGCACTCAATTTCGGTGCGGCCATTCGAAAGGACGATTCTCGCGGTTCGAGCATTTCCGTCGCGGTTTGCGTCATGTGGTTTCACCTCGCAGTGAGCTTAATTTCAATTATTTTACCACACTCATTGGCTCTTGCCAGCATAACCGAGGTTTCTCAACTCGATCACGGGCCAGTCGACAATGGCCTTTCGTTCCAGTCCGAGTGTTTCGTCGAATGTGTGGGTGTCTCCGGCAATTCGCCGGATAAAGGACGATTCGGCAAATGTATCGTCACGGTCGTGCCGTTCCCAACGATGGATTGAAATTTCATTTGGCCCCCCAGACGGCGAACCAAATTGTCGGCCAAGAAAACTCCCAAGCCCATGCCTTTCCCAGGTGGCTTGGTCGTAAAAAACGGCTCCCCGACTCGGCTTGCAGTTTCTGGAATCATCCCGGCTCCGCGATCTTGAACACGGATCGTCCAAGTCGATGATTGTTCGCAATCCACTTCAACGGACACTCGCCGATCTGCGGTCGATGCATCGAGGCCGTTTTGAATTAAGCCGCGAAGCGCTTGACTCAAGCTCATCAATGGAACCAATGCGGTAGTGGTCGTGTCGCGGCACAAGGTTTTCCAATCGACTCGGCCAGCGTCCGACAATCCAGCAAGAGTCTCCGTTTTCAATCGGTCCAAACTCACGGCCTGTATTGCTTCGCCGATCGTTTGGCCTGCGTCGGCGGACATTCGGTCCAGAATCTTGCGGCAGCGATCGAGTTCACAGCGAATCAAGCGAATGTCGTCGACCAGCTCCCGATTAAATTCGTGGTCACCCAATCGCGACTCGACCGCCTTTTCTACTTCTCGAGCCACGACTGCGATCGTCGAAAGTGGCGTGGCCAATTCGTGCGCGGTGCCAGCCGCCAGAGTGCCGAGCGCCTCGAGCTTTTCGTTTTGAGCTGTAAGGCGTTGTGCTTCGCGGAGTTCCAATTCATGCTGCCTTAAAGACGACGTTAAACGGGTCAAGAAATATACGACTACCGACGAACATCCGGCGAACGCAACGATCATTCCGAGCTGGAGGATCGACCACACTCCTGAACTTCTCACTGGTTGCAGATCGGGTCCAGACTCAAGCACGGCGATCGAGTAGTGGTCGTAAAGCAAAAACACGAAGCAAAAGACCGCGAGCACATTAAGGCCCCAAACCCAAGTTCGAGGCAATAAGATGGCCGATAAACCGAGATTGACAAACAAAAATAGAAAAAACGGGTTCGACACCCCGCCCGTCGCATAAAGCAGCGCGGTGAGCGACAATAGGTCCATCGTACTGACCAATCCCAAACACAAATCAAAACCGTGTCCATCATCGGTTTGCGGATTGGCTTGGCGATGCAACGATAGCCATAAATGCAAAAATAAATTCGAGACCGTCGTGGCTCCGATGATGACGAGCAACGGTTCCCAAAAAAGTGGAATCTTTAATACGCATCCAACAAACGCAATCGTGAGCATTTGACCGACGACGGCCGCCCAACGAAGCTTGAGCAACCAGGAGGCATTAAGCAAACTGCGATGGGTAGCGAGTGTCATGGTCGTGAGTCGATTTAAACGAACGAGATCGACTTCAATATGAACCGATCCGTTGCCAAATAAAAGCAGTTGGACACCGATTCGACGCAAATTTGCCGATAGTTTCGCTTGACGAGATTCGAAATTCGTTCGTAAAATCCACTGTGCCCAATCCAACCGATTTTTTGGAAGCCCGGAATGATCGAGAATCGAACGATACGGATCTTTGATACAACGCTACGCGACGGCGAGCAATCGCCCGGCGCCAGCATGAACCTTGCCGACAAGCTTCGCATTGCCGAAGCATTGATCGACTTGGGTGTGGATATTATCGAAGCAGGTTTTCCAATTGCGTCGCCGGGTGATTTCGAATCCGTGCGAGAAGTCGCCACTCAGTTTCGCGGCGCGACCATTTGCGGATTGGCTCGTTGCAATGACGCCGACATCGATCGGGCGTGGGAGGCGCTAAAGCACGCGGAAAGCGCACGCATTCACGTGTTCCTGGCCACCAGCGCGATTCATCGCGAATTCAAACTTAAAATGACGCCCGATCAAATCGTCGAAACTGCGGTCCGCGGCGTTCGACGGGCTGTCGGTTATTGCGACAACATTGAGTTTTCGCCAGAAGACGCGGCTCGAACGGAAATCGATTTTCTTTGTCGAGTCGTTGAAGCTGCGATCGCGGCAGGGGCGACAACGGTCAACATTCCAGACACTGTTGGCTACGGCGTTCCAGCACAAATCGGCAAAGTCATCGCCAACTTGCGGAACCGCGTCCCCAATATCGATCGCGCTGTGATTAGTACGCACTGTCACGACGATCTTGGTTTGGCGGTCGCGAATTCGTTGGCGGCGGTGGAAAACGGCGCGGGGCAGATCGAATGCACGATCAACGGTATCGGCGAACGAGCGGGCAATTGTTCGCTGGAGGAAGTCGTCATGGCGATGCGAACGCGCAATGATTATTACCATTGTCAAACGCGAATTCGTACCGAAAAGCTTGTGCCAATAAGTCGCTTGTTGTGCGACGTTACAGGGATGGTCGTTCAGCGCAATAAAGCCATCGTCGGGCGAAATGCTTTCGCGCACGAAGCGGGTATACACCAAGACGGAATGCTGAAAGAGCGAACCACTTATGAAATCATGCGGCCGGAAGATGTCGGCTTAAGCAAGACTGATTTGGTTTTGGGCAAGCATAGCGGTCGAGCCGCTTTGGCCGACCGGGCTAAACAGTTGGGATTTGCAACTACGCCAGAGCAGCTTAAACAGATTTTTGAAAAGTTTAAAAAACTTGCCGACGAGAAAAAAGAGATTTATGACGGAGATATCGCGGCCTTGATCGAACGCGAAATCGGCGGTGCTTCGGAAAGTCAGTGGATGCTTTTGGACTATGATTCGCGCAGCAACCTTGATCGCGCCGTCTATTTGCACGTCAAACTTCAGCGCGGAACGGAAGTCTTCGATCACGAAGTAAAACAGGCGGCGGGGCCGATCGACGCGGTTTTTGCAGCAATGAATCAAGTCGCCGGCCTGACGATGACGTGTCGCGAGTTTCGCGCGCGAAATCTTTCCTCTGAACAGGACACCAAAGTCGAGGTCCATCTTGAGGCCGAACAAGACGGTCAGTTCGTCGGCGGACGAGGCGAATCGAGCGATTTGCTGCACGCCGCATTGCTGGCGGTGCTCAATTGTGCCAATCGAATCGAACTTGCCCGCCGGTCCTTGTTGGCTCACGCCAGTGGCAAGCATTGAAAAGTGATCGAAGATGGTTCGACAAATATTGTTGCCTCAAAGCCGAATTACGTGGCAAGCGATTATCAGCTTGTCCTTGGCGATCCTGATATTTTGTTTGACACAAGAAACACCAGGGCAAACAGAATTGGATGATGAATTGAATGACGGCGCGAATCAACGACGGTTCAATCTTCCGACAATTACCTTGGGCGGAAAGCAACTTTGGACGGATCACGTTCATTTTCGCGATTATCGAATTCAGCAAAATGTTCTGACCAAGCACTTTCGATTAGTCGATCCGCGCAACGTGCGCCAAGCATGGGGCAGTTTCGAACAATGCCAAAGCCGTCTTGACGAAATCAAGCTCAAAAATGGCTTGGCCCCAATTTCTGGAAAAGTGCTCATCTTGCTGCATGGACTCGGCCGCTCTCGCAGTTCGATGAACGAACTTGCGCGATATTTGAAAGAGCAGCTTGGTTACGAAATCGTCAACGTGAGTTACGCGAGCACTCGCGCATCGTTGGAGGATCATGCTCGCGCGCTGGAGTCCATCGTCGCAAACATGCCTGAAGCAACCCAGATTGACGTTGTCGCTCACAGCTTGGGAAATTTAGTTTTGCGCCGATATTTGTACGATGTGGCGGAAGCCCACGATGGCGCGCAGGCCGACGCGAGACTTCACCGTATCGTCATGCTGGGGCCTCCAAACAACGGCGCGGAACTTGCCGAGAAACTGAATAAGTTACGTATTTTCGGCGTCGTTATGGGGGCCAGCGCAACGCAAATGGCTGATTTGAAAGGGGCTAAGTTTGCACTAGAACTAGCAATTCCCCAAGCCGAATTTGGCATTATCGCTGGCAACGGTTCGATTGGCCCGCTGACCAATCCGTTGCTCGCTGGCGAAAACGATTTTTTTGTAACCGTCGATGAGACCAGATTGTTTGGCGCGGCTGACTTTATCGTCCTGAACGCGGCGCACGGTTTTCTGTTGACCGCTCCCGAAGTCCATCGCGCCTCTGCAAACTTTTTGGCCAACGGCTCGTTCGCCTCTGTCGATGATCGCCATCCGATTGCCGCCGATTCTATGCCGATAGTTCCGGAAAAGAACAAGGACAGGAATTGAATCCTGTCCTTGAGTTAAAATTGGATTTTTAAACCCGTTCCCTGACTATCTCGAGCGGAAAATCTGCGACAGGCCAAACGTGAAGAACGTTTGTATGCCGAAATTGATAAGCTCTTCTTTCGGTTTGAATCGTAGGATCAACGTGTCTCCCGGTCGGACTAGCAATCGCGTGCGCGGATCGTTGAGAGCGCGGTTCATGTCAACGCTAATAGCAATCTGGCGACTTCCCGGCAACGGTCGCAATACGATTAATTCGGATGGTGGAACGGAGCCAGCAGAGCCGACCAGGCCGCCTTGTCGCGCTGCCTGTCCAACACCCAGTGATTGGCCGGAGCGAGCAACCGCAGTTAGCACATCTAGATCGTAATCGCGCGGTAACGGGAATTCACCGCCGCCAAGTAATCCGCCGGTGTAATAGACTTCCGACTCGCGGTTATCCACGTAAACGATATCGCCGTCGCGCAGAATAACGTCTTCAGGTTTGAAACGCGGGATCTCACCGGGACGCAATCGCAACGGAATTCGAATCGAGTTTGCATCATCCGGTCGATCCGGAATAACTCCAAAAGGAAACTTGCTAGGATCGTTTTGTTGATAAAACTGTTGTAGTTGAGCGTCTTGTTCAGCGAAATGCATGCGGTCACCGCGCAGAACGCGAATTTCGGCTTGGGCATTAACGCCCGGCATGCCGCCGGTCAACGAGAGTGCGTTGAGTACATCGTTTTTGTAAGCCGGCAATTGCAGCACGAATCCGCGGCTACTCAAGTCACTGCGTTCGGTAACCGCGCTACCAGCTCGGTTCGCTGCGGACTGAGCGGTGCCGTAACTGGTGTTGTCTTGTCGAACGACGAAAACGCGGTAGGTTCGCTCTTTCATCAACGTGATGATCACGCGAGCACGTTCTTGCAGCACTTCTGATTCGACGTAGGATCGTTTGATCAACTCCTCGGCTTGCTGTAACGTCAAGCCACGCAGCGGAATTGGATCTATCAATGGCAGCGAAATCGTGCCGTCTTCGCGCACAGGAATTGGAAAACCGATCGAGGGTGCCAAGTCGCTACCCGGTTCAGGAAAACGGACCGGCGGTGCTTCTTTGATGTCGCCCAAAACGCCTTCAATGAACACGCCGAGAATGTCATTCGCATCAAGAATGTAGTTAGCTGGTTTCGGTTGCCGCAAGCGTGCGACGTCGATTGGCTTTTTATTGGCTTGGGGCTCCGCCAACAGTTGTGGCGGCACACGTTCCGCAGGGATCGAATTGATTGGCGAAAAAAGCGCCGTGCATCCGGCCTGACTCAACGCCAAAATAATGGCGGCAGCGAAGCCCAGTCGGCGTTTAGCTCGACTCAGTCTGTTCGATGTTCGCAGGGTCATAAAATTAAACTCCACGTTTCTTTTTGGCGGCGCTGGGTTGATTTGCAAGTGTTGGGTTTGTTTTTGCAATATCGACTTGGTTATTTGGACGAAAGCGGGCCTGGGACTGACAATGGTGTATTGTCTGCGGTCCTTGCAGCAGGCTGACGATAGTTATGGGTCGTGTCGTTAGTTGGAAAATCGGTTTGATTCATGATGGTCTCGGGTGGCGTCGAGTATCCAGCCGGTAGCGGTGGCAAGTCGATTTCTTGTCCCGAAAGAACTGGCGGATTTGAGCCCGACTCGGTGGAAACGTAAGGTGCCCAAGCATCCGTGGATGGTTGCATGGCTGCGTTTAGCATCGACGAGACCTGCACATCGCGGTACATGCCGGAACCATCGTCGGTTGCGGCGCGAACGCCTTCGGGATAGCCGCCGAACCACGAAGTAACCATTTCATTGCCCTCGGCGGATTGATAGGAATAACCCCAATAATCCTTGGGCGGAACTGCCGGAGCGTATCCATCTTCACCGTCACAAACTGCGGAGTATCCCGCCAAGAATCCGCGACGGAAATGTGAAGGATGTCGATCCCCGCAAGTGGCAAAACGTTGGTGGTAAGCTCGTTTAGCCCAAACATGATCGCGCCAACCACAGAATAATACGTCTTTACACGATGTTGACGACGAGTGGTTGAAGCAAGCACACCCTTGGTTGATGGAAGCACAGCCTCCGCAAAGTGACGTGAGAATCGCGAATCCGAAAATCGCGGCGCGCATGGCGAACGGGCGACATAATCCCCCTGATTCTGACGTCACGTAGCGGTTAGCTTTGCCAACAGCGGCGCGGTCCCCGGAGCCAAATACGGTCTTCATTGATCCCCCCAAATCGCGGAACGTGGTCGCGCTTGTTCCGCATATCCTGAACTTTCGGCAATAATGCTAATGCCGCTTCAATGCCTATAATCGCCAAAATCAAACCACGATGTTTAGCGAAGATTCCGCTGGTAGCAGATTTAGTGGCACTGCTGAGGGGTTTAATCCCGCAATTTCGGAAGCACTGACGAATGCGGCGACTTTGCCGAAAACGCCGGTTGGGTAAAGATGAACCATTGCGTCAATAAGATTGGACGCAATCACCGACCAAGTCACAGCCAAAACGACGCGGGCTCCGCAACTAGCATTCGTTAGCAAGCAAATTGGAGTGCCAACCGTCAGTTGGTAGCACGCAAACTTACATCGAGCGGCGATATCGCATTGCTTCTTGCACGCGTTCTTGTGCAAGCTCAAGCGCTGCTTCGCGCGGCAATTTGTTTTCGCGTTGGGACTTTTCCAAAACGGCTTTGGTATTTTCGCGCAGCTTTTCTTCGATCTCGGCGAAAGCCTGCTTCTTGGTCCCACCACGATACTCGACCGAGCCGCAAATAACGCCACCCGCGTTGGCCACAAAATCGGGAACGGAAAGAATCCCACGTTCGTGCAAAATCCGCTCTGCCCGTGGCGTGATCGGGATATTGGCACCCTGCAAAATCAGTTTGCACGACAGACGGTCCGCGTTCGACTCATCGATCACATCGGGTTGGGCGGAGGGAACAAAAATATCGCATTCCAAATCGATGAAAGCGTCGCGTGGGAGAAACTTGCCACGCGGATAACTCTTGAGACCACCTTTTTCGGCCATGATGTTGGTCAGCAACGGAATATCGATTCCCTCTGGTTCATAGATTGTTCCATCCACGTCCGTCGCGACCGTGAGGATCGTCCCGAGCTCGCTGAGATAATTCGCCGTGTGCTTTCCGACGTTTCCGAATCCTTGCACGGAGACTCTCGCGCCTTTAAGCGTCATGTCGGCGAAATCGACGGCGACGGCACCGCAGACTGCTAGGCCATATCCGGTCGCGCCGACTTGATCCAGCGGGATCCCGCCGAGGACTTGCGACAAGCCGATGGAACGACGGATTTCGTCCCGAATCCACGCCATGCACGTCTCATCGGTACCCATGTCAGGGCCGGGAATGTATTGGTTCATCGGCTCAATCGCCCGTGCGAATTGTCGAATGAGAATTTCCTTCTCGCGCTGCGTGATGGCTCGCGCATCGGCGATGATGCCGGCTTTGCCACCGCCGTGCGGGATGCCCGCCAGTGCGTTCTTCCAAGTCATTGCGCGTGCAAGCCGAAAGACTTCGTCAACATTGACCGTCGGCGTCATGCGAATGCCGCCGATCGCAGGGCCAATCGCAGTGTTATCGATGACTACAATGCCCTTTAGTTTGCAGCGCGGCTCGTAAACGTAGACGATTTTCTCGGGGCCGTATTCGTCCGTGTATTCATGAAAATTGCAAGCGCCGGGCGACGATTTAGCCGATGTCAACTTCTGTTCGAGAACATTCGTCATGAAGAAATCCCAACCGAAAGATGGTCACGGAATTGCCAATGGAAATTTACGGAAGGCACTGCGGACGGCAGAAACGATAAACGAGAATCCCGCGTTGCGCTTCGATGGCAAAATTGTATCAACAACGCCAAAGCTGCTCTAGCGGATCAATTTCGCCCCAGACACTGCGATTTTCGTGCGTCCGACTCGCCAGCCGGCCAAACCGAAGCGGATGACGACTCTATCGTCCGTTCCATATTGAAGGTCCACTAGCGGCGGACTTCTATTTGACCGTCGACCAATGCGATGACACGGTCGGCGATCGCGGCTACGTTTTCGTCGTGCGTGACCATGACGATAGTAAGTTGCCGTTGTTGTTTTAGCTTTAGCAAGGACTCGATGACTTCGCGACCACTTTCGCTATCGAGATTTCCGGTCGGCTCATCTGCCAACAGGAGCGCAGGCTCCGCGATCAAGGCGCGTGCGATCGCGGTTCGCTGCATCTCGCCACCGGACAATTGATTGGGCTTATGTTGCATCCGATGTCCTAGCCCGACCAATTCCAGCAACTCGGTTGCACGCCGGGTATATTCAGCACGATGCCGCCAATAGCCAATGATGCCGTGACGTATCATGCGCGGCACCAAGACATTTTCAAGCATCGTCAATTCCGGCAGCAAATGATAAAACTGAAATATCATGCCGACGAGCGTGTTGCGGAATTCGTCCTTGCGCCGCGCGGACCATTTGTCGAGCCGTTCGTTCTGAAACCAAATCTCGCCGGAATCCGGTGCGTCGAGCGTTCCGAGCAAATGCAACAAAGTACTTTTGCCCGAACCACTCTTGCCGATGATCGCTGTGCACTTGCCCAATTCGATGTCGAGGTCGATCCCGCTGAGAACGGGGACCGCGGATTTGCCGCGACGATAGCTTTTGGTCAACTGGACGGCTGAAATCAGACTCTCGCGCGCCACCGACAATTGAATCGGGCGAGTCGTAGCCGATGGTGACAACTTTCGTGTGGTCGCAGTTATCGGTGCTCTATTCATAACGCAAGGCCTCCACCGGGTTGAGTCGCGCAGCGCGAAGCGCCGGCAAAACACTTGCCAATATTGCGATCAAGACCGCCCCGACCGCCACGAGAATGACGCATAGCGGACTGACCATCGTGGGAATTTCACTGAAGTAATACATCGTGGGATCGAAAACTTCGCGCCCAGTCAAATATTGAATGCCGTCCGCAATTCGGTTGATGTAAGCCACGAAAAGCAGCCCAAGCCCAATGCCCACACCGGCTCCGACGATTCCCAACGAGCAGCCATATCCGAGAAAGATGCTCATCACGCCACTGCGCGACGCGCCGAGCGCCTTCAAAATGCCAATGTCTTTCGTCTTCTCCACGACGATCATGTAAAACGTCGCCAAGATGCCGAATCCAGCGACCGCAATGATCAAGAACAGCAAGATGTTCAAAATCGTCAGCTCCATCATCACGGCCGACAACAACGGCCGCTGCTGATCCAGCCAAGTCTGAATGACAAACGGATATACGGTCGGCGGAAAGAACGCGGTCAGCTTGTCGCGGGCCTTGGACAAGTCCGCGCCAGGTCGCAGCTTCATTTGTATCGCCGACACACTGCGGATCCCTGTACTTGGTTCGATCATTCCGCGGATCTGTTGCAATTTACTGAGCGGCATGAACGCAAAATTCGCGTCGTACTCGTGCATCTTCGAATTATAAAAATCGACCACCGTGCAATTTTGTGTTATCGGCGACGGAGAAGGCCCGGCCGTGGGCAACGTCAATTGAATGTCGTCTCCGGGTCGAAGCAAATACATATCACAGTTTTCGCCCGTCGCTGGGTCTTTGAACTTTCGATTCGAAATCGCCATGCCCAAAATGATGCCCGTGTACTGATCGCACATCGGATCAAATTCTTGCTCTGGGTGAATTTGTTGGCGGGCAGCGGCATACGGGTCGGAAACTGCTGGAGCTGCTTTGACGGTCGCGGAATCTGTCATCGGAAGTTGATTCAAATCGGGCGGAGCGTCAGGCAACGGAACCATATTCGGAACGATGTTTTCCTGCGCGGACGTCGTCGAGGCAGTTTCTTGAGTCAAGTCCGGAGAGTCGACGGCAGGGCGTGGGTCGCCTTTCATGTCACGCTCGAATTGGACTTGGCGGCGGCGATACGCCCAACCGGCTTCGCCAAGTTGCGAATCGTAGCCATCGTTCTGCAGCCGAAAATCTAGCTTCTGGCGTTGATGTGAATTTTGCAAAAACTGGTAGAATTCGGCGACCTTTCCATAACTTGCGTCGTCGATCCCCATCAACATGATTTGCTGAGTCATTGGCCGACCGCGAAACTCGAATTGCAGCAGCGCCGGTACTTGAACGACACAAGTCGTCGCAATCAAGTCTTCTCCCAAGATGTCTCGGATCTGCTTGCTCCGAAAGTCAGCCCCGTATATCTCGCCCAATCCAGGGCTCGCCATATCTATATCGGCGTAGATTCCATGTAGCCGATCGTACATCTCACTGACAAAGCCCGACATCACGCTGTTGACGACGATCAATGTCGCAACTCCCAACGTGACGCTTACAATCGAAGCTATCGCAATGAACCGCGTCCGCAGATAACGCCAAGAAAGCAACAGTTTGTACATGTCAATCCTTTGACTCGTGACTAAGCGACCGATGGACGTGTTCAGTGTTCAGTTTTCAGTGGTCAGCAAGAAAAGTCGTACGTGTCTCGACAAATCAAGATACCGACGCGATTGCTTTCGAATCTCAGCTCTCAACTCCTCGGCAGTTTTGACACACGTGGCTAATTCGCAGGTCATCGCAATTGACATTCGCACTGCACCATTCACTGTATTCTTATTCATTCCCAGATTCCGGTCGCAAAAGCGGAAACAAAATTACATCGCGGATCGATTGCGAATTCGTTAACAACATCACAAGCCGATCGATTCCAACTCCCAAGCCTCCCGCCGGCGGCATTCCGTTTCGCAATGCACGAACGAAATCGTGATCCATTTTCGCCATCGACTCATCCGCGGCCAAACCGGCCAACTGAGTTTGAAACAAATCGGCTTGTAAGTCCGGATCGTTTAGCTCCGTGTAGGCGTTGGCGACTTCCATTCCATGTACGAATAACTCGAACCGTTCTGCAAGCCGTGGATTGCCACGCTTTCGTTTGGTCAGTGGGCAAATGCTGGCTGGGTAATCGATCACAAAAACCGGGCCAGTCAGCTTTGGATCGACGGCCATTTCGAAAACGTCGTTCTTAATAACGTCCTCGTGTTTCCCGGCTATATCCAATTGCAAACTCTGCGCGAAGGCTTTTACAGCATTCGGTGAATTTGGGTCAACGCCGGTGTGTTCTGCAATCAAGTCATCGTAGGCTTTTCTGGCAAACGGCGTAGAAAAGTCAATTTGGGTATCGCCCCAGGGCAGCACGTTTCCCGCGCCGAGCACTCCAATCGCTCCCGAAACAATCGCCTCAGTCAAATCCATCATCGAGTTGTAATCGCCGAAAGCTTGATAGACTTCGAGCATCGTGAACTCGGGATTGTGTTTGAGGCTAATCCCTTCGTTCCGATAGACTCGTCCCATTTCGTAAACGCGCTCCATGCCGCCGACCAGCAGCCGTTTCAAATGCAGCTCAAGCGCGATCCGCAAAAACAAATCGATATCAAGCGCATTGTGGTGCGTCTTGAATGGTCTCGCCGCCGCACCACCTGCGATCGAATGAAGCGTCGGTCCTTCGATTTCGCAAAAGCCATGTTCCGCCAAAGTCCTTCGTATGGACTGCACGATGCGCGAGCGGGCCAAAAATTTTTCGCGGACTCCTTCGTTATACGCAAGGTCGACATAACGCTGCCGCTGTCGCAATTCGGGGTCCGTCATTCCAACATGCTTGGCAGGAGGCGGCTCCAACGACTTGGTCAAGACATGGACGCGACTCGCGAAGATCGAAAGTTCGCCGGTCTTCGTCCGTCGCAACTCGCCGTCAACGCCAATGATGTCCCCTAAGTCCAAGCACTGAACTAGATTCCAATTGTCTGGACCAACTTGGCTTTGGCCAATAAATAATTGGACTCGACCAGTCCAATCTTGGATGTCAACAAAGTGCAATTTTCCCTTATCTCGGTGCAATACAATGCGACCGGCCGCGCGAACCATTGGACCCTTGAGATGCCCCTCCCCTTGCCCGGCCAGCCATTTTTGAAAGTCGACTTTTTCGCCCGTCTCAAAATCCGGCAATGGAACCAATGGGCCAGCCACAGTTTCGAACCGAATGTCCGAAGCCATTGCACGAATCGCGCCAATCATTTGGCGATCGTCGAATCGGCCGCCCCACGGATCGTGACCAAGCTCAACAATCTGCTGCAATTTTTTTCGCCGAGCCGATCGCAAGACATCGTCATCCTGCGGCTCGATTGTTTCGTCGGTCATGCCCGTTCTCGCTGCATTAAAAATCAAAGTCGGCATTGTAAGAGCCAACAAAACGCCAGGTCAATGTCCAAGACATCGGGATCGACCCCGTGTCGCTATTCAATTCGTAGTCAACGTCAACGGGCTGTTAAGTTTGGGCAGGGCCTTTTCCAACGCCTAGGGCATCGGCAACTCGGTTGATATAGTTGAACCATGCTGCAATCAAAGTAATTTGCAAGATTGCCGTATCGTCGAAGCCAGTCGCTCGAAGCTTTTTATGATGTTCGGGAGATATACAGGTGGGATCTTTCGTCAGTTGAACCACGTAGTCCAACATGACCTGGTCTTGAGGCGAAATCGTCGCCTGTTTGTAATCGGTTATCAACGATTGGACCAGTTGCTCGTCTAAACTTACGTGACGCAGAAACTCTGCGTGCGACTCCGTTCAGTAAAAACAACGATTGGTCGCCGAAACCATCGTCGCGATCATCTCATGCTGCCGACGGTTCAGCGGGAGTATAGTCGATAACAGCTCGCCATAACCCGAAAGCATATGGTGCATTACGGCGGGCAAGAGCGAATGAGCCGCGACAATACTTTCGCCGCCCGGCATCACCGACGACAAATACTCCGGCGGATAAAGTGCACGTTGCTTTTCGTACACTTCTCGTAAATTATCGTCAGCCTTGTCATAAGGAACCGTGCGAATCCACGTCATGGCGAAATCTCTAAGTCTAAGTAAAAGGGGTCAGGAGTCATTGTTTTGTTTTTGTCTATGGTTCATACTTGAAGTCGGCTGCGGGGGCGAAGGGTTGAGTCGAGACCTAATCGACCAGGACTTGATTTTACCAAGTCCGAATTCTCAAACACAGTGCCCCGCTGCGCCGACTTGCGGACATCTTCAAGGATGTAGGCTGCGTGGAGATTTCGCAACGCACCACAATCGGTTGCCCACCGCTTGATTCCGGTGCGTTACACAGACTCCAAGCACACTACGTGACTAATCTTGAAAAGCGATGCGCCGTCTGGTTTTTTCCATCAATGACTCCTGACCCCTTAGATGTGTCCGGCAAACGTCGAAGGTATCGTTGATCGTCGGTGGGCTAGAAGTGTACTTTAACGTCATGATCGGTACGGCAATGATCGTCATTGCACTGATCGGCTACTGGCTGTAATACTGCTGCCCATCGAATCCGGAAAGAAGAATTCCACTCAGTTTGAAGTGAGACATTCGTGGCGGACGCTGCCAGCGTCCGAAGCCAACGCAGGCTGCGTCGGCAACGGTTCGCGAGAGTCTCATGTCACGTAAGTCGTTGCGGACAAATTTTGTTGGGGAGTGTCGGAATTTGGGTGGGAATCGCCCGAGATACGCGAATTGAAAATAACGAAATTTCAGAATTGCCATACTCGGGCATTTCGGTCGGGTGGCGATGGGACGCTGAGCCATCGGGCAGCGCTGGCAACCAAATCGTCGACAATCACATTCATCATGTAATGCAAGAGCTATCGGATGGCGCGGGGATTTACACATTGGGTTTGCAACCCGGGACGGTTTTGTCTGGAAACCGGATTCATGACATTCCACTCAATGCCAGCCGGGCTGAGAGCAACGGGATTTTCATGGACGAAGGGAGCACGTCCATAGTTGTTGAAGGGAATTCAATATGGCGTATCGCACGATCCCCAATTCGTTTTCATAAAGCAGGTTGCAACGTGATTCGCGGAAACAGGCTGTTTGTCGATCCCGGCGTCGAACTCTTTACGTTTAACAGCACCGAACCCAAAGACCTGACGTTCGAGGCCAACGAAACGCTGGACAATGCAAAATCTCCCGGGTCCCGATAATTTGCATGGCATCCAGGGACTTGAAGTACCCGGCTTTGAAAATGCGGCAAGTCGTCTGGAAAACGGGCTGGCGTTGATAAAAAACTCGCAGATGAATTATCCGAGGGCGATTCGCGTCGTGCAGCGATTTTTTTTGCGTGTATGGGCCGTCAAAATTCGTGAAACAATCGCTACAACCTGTCACGACGCGCACTAGAATGGGACCGTGTTGTGATCGATAATCCAATGCTGATCAAAGTTGGGAAAGCAGGCGATGACGTTGGTGCAATTTCTGTTGTTCGTTATAGTCGCAGTTGGGCTGCTGCAGTCGCCGAATGTCGGATTGGCTCAAGAGCCGGCGACACCGCGCCCATCCATCGTTGAAAACCGCCAGCAGGTCGGATTGTCGAGCGATGGTCTGTCGCCGCCATCCATTGAAAAATTGATCGCCCAACGCTGTTTGAGTTGCCATTCGGGACCGGAGCCCGAAGGCGGGATTAATTTGACCCGACCATCTTCAGTGGCGAAGAATCCGGAAGGTGTCGCCGATCTGGAAACAAGCCAGCTTTGGCAAGTGATCCATGACGACGAAATGCCCCCGGATAACCCTTTGTCGGAATCCGAACGGGCTATTGTTAGCGACTGGATTGTTGCCGGTGCTAATGGCGACTTTGAACCGATTGATGTTTTCCAATTCACGACTGATCAGCGGTCGGGTTATGACTGGTGGTCGTTGCAACCGATCCAGCGTCCTGAAGTTCCTTCAGTAACCGACGCGCGCCAATTAAAGACTCCGATCGACGCTTTTGTGGTCGATGAGCTGGCGCGCCAGTCACTGTCGCTTTCTCCAGTCGCCGAGCCACGTGATCAGATTCGGCGAATTTACTTTGACTTGGTCGGCCTTTCCCCTCCGGCACAAGTCGTCGAGGCCTTTGAACGGAATCCGACAGACGATGCTTATGCAGCCGTTGTTGACGACCTGTTGAATTCGCCAGAGTATGGGGAGCGCTGGGGAAGACATTGGCTGGACATCGTTCGCTATGGTGAAAGCGACGGGTTTGAAAGAAACGGGCCGCGGCGTGATTCTTGGCGATATCGGGATTGGGTGATTGACGCACTGAACACTGAAATGCCGTTCGACGAGTTCACACGCCGTCAGATTGCGGGTGATGTGTTGTGTGAGGACCCGGTGGAAGGAATGGCGGCGTCCGGTTTTCTGGTGGCTGGTTTGCACAACACAGTTGTCGGCTCCAGCAAACAAATGCAGCTTTCGGCCCGCCAGGATGAACTGGAAGACCTCGTCGGAACGATTGGCCAGACTTTTGTTGGGCTGACTTTCAATTGTGCCCGCTGTCACGATCACAAATTCGATCCAATCACACAACGCGAATACTATCAACTGACCGCAACCATGGCTGGCGTCAGTCACGGTTCCCGCCAGGCACGGCATGCCAGCGACGAACAACGACTTGATGAACTGACAAATCAGATCAAGGAGTTCACTGCCACCCTTTTAAACTTGGAAAAATCGACTCGTCACCGGATTCTGGACGAACGACTTGCCGGGACGACATCCAAACCACCCTCTCCGCAACCGCTAATGGAATGGCAATTTGCGGGAACACACGACGATGTCGAACATCGGCCAGCCGTGCAGTTGGCTGGTGGCGCCCGGTTCTCCCCGGCAGGTTTGGTGTTGGACGGCGACGGCGATTTCGCCCGTGCCGAGCCGATCGGCAAGTACTTAAACGAAAAGACGCTTGAGGCGTGGGTGCTGTTGGACGGCCTTGATCAACAAGGTGGAGCGGCGATCAGTATCGAAACCCCCGATGGCGCAATCTTTGATGCGATTGTGTTTGGAGAACAAGAACCGCAGCACTGGATGGCAGGCAGTAACGGCTTTAGTCGAACGGCTTCCTTCGCAGGTGAAACCGAAGTGGCCGGTAACCAGCCCATCCAGATGACCATTGTCTACTCTGTCGATGGAACGATTGCGGCCTATCGCAATGGCGTTCTTTATGGCAAACCCTACAAGAGCAACGGACTGCAGTCGTTTGCCGCCGACAATACCCGCGTGTTGTTTGGACTTCGTCATTCTCCCCCGGGCAGCAACCGCTTCCTCAAGGGAACGATCGTGCGAGCTCGATTGTATAACCGGGCGCTAACACCAGATGAAGTTGCTGCATCTGCGGGAATCGAGACGAATTATGTGAGTGAAGCCGAACTAATCGCGCGATTGCCGACTCGTGAAACGGAACAACGCGAAAAATTGATTAAGGACCTGAAGTCGCTCTCGGATGAAAAGAGTATCCTCGAATCGTCGAGCCTGGTATCTGTGTACACGGCAGTTTCGACAACTCCGGATGAAACGCGTTTCCTCCCTCGTGGCGACGTGATGATGCCTGGCGATGTGGTACAACCGGGAACGACCGCCGCAGTCGCGCAGCTTGTTTCGGCATTTGAGAATTCGGAAGCTGTTAGCGAGTCAAAGCGGAGAGTGCAATTGGCGGCGTGGTTGACTGACGATGCGAATCCGTTGTTTGCGCGCGTGGCTGTCAACCGGCTTTGGCATTATCACTTTGGCCGGGGACTAATCGCTACGCCAAACGATTTTGGTTTTAACGCCGGACAGCCTTCGCATCCCGCGCTACTGGACTGGCTGGCAACCGAACTGCGCGACAATGGTTACCGTCTCAAGCCTTTGCACAAGCTGATTGTTACCTCAGCCGTTTATCGCCAGAGTTCGTTGTTGCGGGACTACGCAAACGGGATTGATTCCGACAACCGTTGGCTTTGGCGAAAATCGCTGGTACGTCTTGATGCCGAAGTTGTCCGTGATTCAATTTTGTCGATCGGTGGAAAACTGAATCGGGAACGAGGCGGGCCTGGTTACGAAGATGTAACGATTATCGACCAGAACAACGGGACGACGTACTATGAAAGTTTTGATCGGGACGATCCTGCCCTGAACCGCCGAACGATCTACCGCTTTACACCGCGTGGCGGAAGATCAGCGTTGCTGGACAGTCTCGATTGCCCGGATCCATCGGCTGCCACTCCACGGCGGTCGGTTACTACCACTCCGCTCCAGGCATTGAGCCTGCTCAACAACGATTTTATCGTTCGCTCTTCAAGCGATTTCGCCAATCGAGCCTCAGCACAGTCACCGGGGCAACTCGAACAGCAGATTTCATGGATGTTTTGGGAAGTTCTGAGTCGGGCGGCAACGGCAGCGGAAATTACTGCAGCGGGTGAACTGGCCGACAAACATGGATTGTCGGCCGTCGCGCGTGCACTGCTGAACAGCAACGAGTTTTTGATCGTTCAGTAAGGGGATGTGGAACATGCCAGATTTGTTTGATCGTCGCGAGCTATTTCGGTGGGGCAGCCTCGGGCTCGCGTCGACGGCAATGATGCACATGATGCTCCGCGACGGAATGTTGTTTGGGCAAGACGAATCTGATCCAGCAGCCAGGCAATTCCCGGGTTTCGCCCCCAAGGCCAAACAAGCGATTCAGATTTGCCTGGTCGGCGGCCTTAGCCATCTGGATTCGTTCGACTACAAACCCGCTCTGGAAAAGTTTCACGGCAAATCGCTCGATTCCAAAGAACAACCGGACATTTTCTTTGGACAGGTCGGGTTGTTGCGCAAACACGACTGGGAGTTCCGACAACGCGGTCAGAGTGGCATGTGGATGTCAGAACTGTTTCCCCGAATCGCGGAGCTGTCGGATGATCTGACGGTCATCAAGTCGATGGTTTCCGATTCAGCCAACCACACACCCGCCCTGTTTTTTGCCAACAGCGGCTTTCAGTTCAACGGTTTTCCATCGGTCGGCAGCTGGTTGTCGTATGGATTGGGTAGCATCAACGACTCACTGCCTGACTACGTCGTGTTGCCGGACATGCGGGGAGGCCCGAACGGCGGCTCGTCGAACTGGAGTAACGGTTTCCTGCCTGCCCGGCATCAGGGAGTCGTGTTTGAAAGCGGCCCCCAGCCGGTGCGCGATCTGTTTCCCACGTTGCCAATGGATGCGTCTACCGAGAGCGATACCCGTGAGTTCCTGAAATTGCTCAATGAGCGACATTTGAAAGACTCCCTGAATGAAGAGCTGTTGGCGTCGCGAATCCGAAGTTACGAGTTGGCTGCGCGCATGCAATTGTCGGTTCCCGATGTCGTTGACATTTCCGGCGAGACGGCTGCCACACGAGAATTGTATGGACTCGAAAACGGGCAAACTCGCGACGCCGCGATGCGATGTCTATTGGGCAGGCGACTGTTGGAGCGAGGAGTACGATTTGTACAGGTCTTTTCCGGTGGCCCCATTGCCGGCTCACCGCGCTGCAGTTGGGATGCCCATGAAAATGTTCTGGAAAATCACACGGCCGAAGCGGCACGGATCGACCAGCCCGTGGCCGCTTTGTTACAGGATCTCAAGCAACGGGGAATGCTCGACGATACACTTGTGTTGTTCACCACGGAATTTGGCCGGACTCCGTTCACGCAATCTGCGGCCGACACGGTCGGCACGGGACGCGACCACAACCGATACGGATTTTCGGTCTGGATGGCAGGTGCCGGTTTGAAGCCCGGGTTCTCCTGGGGAAACACAGACGAAATCGGCTGGAAGGCGACTGAAAATCCGGTCACATGGAATGACTTTCACGCAACATTGTTGCATCTGTTTGGAATCGATCACAAACAACTGACATATTATCACAACGGGACACAACGCCGTTTGACAAACGTCCACGGAGAAGTGGTTCACGAAATCCTAATCTAGCCGTGTTGAATATCGACGAAGAATGATAAAGTATCGCAAGAGACCGATTCGACCTCTTCGAAATGCGATCTCAACGCAAAAGTTTGCTGTAGGTTTGCCCAAACTCTTTGCCGATTGTCCTAAAGGCCTGTGTTTCGAAACTGGACCTTGTATCTCTCTTGAGGCACCCGCGATCGACCTTCAAAAAATGAGGCTGTAAAGCTGCTTCTGGCGCCACGCACCCTATGTGAATGACCCCTTAGAATTTTCACCTTTCCTTGGCCTTTTTTTCGGTCAATAATTCATCAATGTGCCATTGATCTTTTACTTGAACCAGTTTTATTCTGAAGCCACTAGTCCACGCTTTTGTTCCATCCTGCAACTCGACATTGTTACTCCTGGAACGGAAACTTCTGGAATGGAACTCGTGTTGTATTTCGACAAAGGCGTCGTTACCGAGCACGATGATGTTGCCGGTGCTAATAGGAAGGCGTACCGCAAGATCTCTTGAACCAACGGGGAGCGTTGCCAAGCCGCGTTCAAAATAGTTCTCTTTCTGTGAAACCAGTTGGCTAAGACACTTCGTGCTATCATCGACCGATAAATCCCCAAAAGAGCGTCCGGCTAACAATTTGGGTAGTTGCGACTTGTCAACCATTTCCTGCGTCAATTTCGAAAGCTCTGTATTTCCAAGCAATTCTTCTGCCATGATTAAACTTGCAAGAATATGTTCACGATAATGTTCCGTTGAATGCGAATACACATACTTCCAATCTTGCTGAGAAATCGCGCCGTAAATGGCGAAAACTTGTTCGCGAACAGCGTCAACTCTTATTCTGTCCGTTTCTTGATCTGGGGCGACCAAAACGAAATGCCCTGCAATTGCGATTGGCCACAAGATACCTAGGGCAATATTCTTCGCAATTTTGCATTGCATTTGATTAGTCTCAAAAGTTCCAAAACGAAATGTTCATCTAGTTGTTTCTGTCGTCGACTTTTTTTGAACGGCGCGTGTTCTCTTGAATGAGGCGGTTGGCGAGTGTTGGCGCGAGGCGGTCGATCCAGACTAAGGCGTTGCCGGCGGGGGTTAGAATGATTTCGTGCGAGCCGCGACGCATTGCGGCAAGGGTTTTTCGGGCGACGCCTTGGGGCGTGGCGGCGCGGCGGCCTTTCCATTGGATGTTGGTGTTGTTTTCGATGGCCGAGTCAAAGAACTCGCTGTCGGTTGTGCTGGGGCTGACTAACAAGAGGTCGATCTTGTCACCGGCCAATTCGGCCCGAATCGAGTCGCTCAATCCGTGCAGAGCGAATTTGCTCGCGCAGTATTCAGACTTCAAGCCAACGGCGCGATGGCCCAGGACGCTGCCGACATTTACGATGATGGCCCGGTCGCTTTTCCGAAGCAACGGGATGGCGAGGCGAGTCAATTCGGCAGGCGCGAAAAAATTCACAGCCATAATTCGCAGCAACCGTTCAGGCGAAGCTTCGGCGAAAGGTCCCATCGCGCCAATACCCGCATTGTTCAATAGAAAATCCAAGCGGCCGAATTGTTTTACGCAGGCTTCGATTAGCAATTCGCGTGTGCGCGGAACCGCGATGTCGCCGGCAACGGAGATCGCTTTTCCGCCGCTGGCCTGAATGGCCGCAACGACTTCGGCCAATCGGTCGTCGCGCCGAGCGTTGAGGACAACGGAAACTTGAGCAGCGGCCAATTGGAGCGCCAACTCGCGGCCGATCCCGCTCGACGCGCCCGTTACGATCGCGACACCTTGTTCTAATCGCCGACGAGCCATGGATTGAGTACCTACAGTTCGGTTTTAATCACCGACTGCCCGTCGGTGTCCGCGACTGGCTTACCGTTGTTCGGGAGAGATTGGCCGTTGGCGATTGGCGATCGAGGTTCGCATATTTGAATGCCGGCCGTAGGGTCATTGATTCGGCCCAATGCTTCGGCTGAAATTCGACAGTGGACAAAAGCACGCTCGCCGTCAAATTTCGTCGAAAGAACTTCGGCGGCTGAGTTCAAGTAGGCCAACAGCCGACCGTTCTCGACTCCAGTCTCAACTATTATGTCGTGGAAAAATCGGCTTAACGCCGTGCTGACAACATCGGCGAGCTGATTCGTGCCTTCTCGTGTGACGGCGCTAATGCCGATCGCGCCGGGATAGCGAGCGAGCAGACTATCGAGAGTCGACCGGGAAACGAGCATGTCGATTTTATTCAGCAGCAACAGCGTGTCTTTTTGTTGAATGCCAATTTCTTCCAAGACTTTGTAAACGGCGCTGATTTGCTGCGCCACACTGGGGCTGCTTGCATCGGCAACGTGCAGCAACAAATCGGCTTGGCGAGTTTCTTCCAAAGTGGCTTTAAAGCTGGCGATCAAATGATGCGGCAGGTCGCGGATAAATCCGACGGTATCGCTGAGCAACACCGGACCCCAACTGGGTAGCTGCCAGCGGCGCGTTCGTGTGTCGAGCGTTGCAAAAAGTTTGTCCGCCGCCAAAACATTGGCATCGGTCAGCGCGTTCATCAAAGTGCTCTTGCCGGCGTTGGTATACCCAACCAGCGAAACCGTCATGTGTTCGCGCCGCGAAGCCACTTGTCGCTGCTTTCGTTTTTCAACTTCGCGCAACTCCGCTCTCAGATCGTGAATTCGTTTTTCGACAAGTCGGCGGTCGACTTCCAGTTGTTTTTCACCAGGGCCGCGCATGCCGACGCCCATTTTGATACGCGACAAGTGCGTCCACATCCGCTTGAGGCGCGGCAGAGAGTATTCGAGCTGCGCCAATTCGACGGCTAATCGCGATTCAAAAGTCTGAGCGTGCGTTGCAAAGATATCCAAGATCAATTCGGTCCGGTCGATTACCTTGACGCCCAGTTCCTTTTCCAAGTTGCGAAGTTGGGCGGGGCTCAAATCATTATCAAAGATGCAGACGTCGGCCGCGTGAAACTCGACAAGCCGTTTTAATTCAGCGACTTTGCCTGAGCCCAAGAATGTCGTCACGTCAGGTTGCGGTCTCCTTTGGATCATTTCCCCGACAACCATAGCCCCAGCGGTCTTTGCGAGCCCGCCAAGTTCTTCCAGCGGATCATCGGAAGCTGGGTGAGCCTCGCAAATGACGCGCACCAAGATCGCCAATTCCTTTTCGACCGCTTGCTTCCGTCTTGATTCCAGCACGATAAAAATAGTTCTCCAAAAGAAATTTGTCGCTCGTCAATATCGTGGAATTGTAGCTTGTGACAAAGCCCACACCAAACCGTTGGCAGCTATCCACCTTTTTTCGCGTCCGGTTGCAACAATTTTTCTTCCGGTGGAGGCGACGATTGGGCCGGATTTGCCGCTGGAACAACGGCTTCCACGTCAGGTTCCAAAATCAGCAGGACCAGTGTGCCCATCTCAGGAATATTTTCAGACAGGGCCTCAAATAATAATCCCGACGCGTCGTCGCTGCTTTCCACGGGCAAATCCATAGTGGCGTTTCCAAAATTCGAAACGCAAATCAACTCGCCAGTGTCGGCCATGTAAACATCTTCGCCGGTGTCCGGGTTCTTCCACCAGCCGCTGCCGGTAAAGAGCCAATCGTGCTTCATTGGTTCGCGCGATCTAATATCTCGGACCATTTGTTGCGCCGACTTTTCGACCAATTTTCCGTCCAGCATCCAACGCACCGTAATTTTGACAATTGGGCCCGTTGCTGGTTTGTATTCCTTATCGAAGCTAACAGGTGTGCCGGGCTTGGCGCCGACAGCCAGCAGCGCGGCATGCACGAACTTGGCAGAAGTGTGAGTCGAAACCACTGACTCGTGCTCCTTCGTTCTTGGCGGACAAGCGAACATTTCAAGCGGGCCCGCTCGCAAACAAATATGGCCGCCAACGATGACTTTGTGTGCCTCGCGATCGATCCAGATCTCGTCTTTGCCCAAACGCGTCCAAGTTTCGGGAATCACAAAGTGCTTGTCGATTGGCGGGTAGCCAGTTCCGCCGTTTTCAATAGCCGTTGGATCGGGTTGCAATTGCAGACAAACAAGTTTGCCTTTGGCATTGCGGCAATAGATTCGGCCGTTGGCGATCACGGGCACAGTCCAGCATTTTCCGCTGAGTGCTTCGACTTTGCCTGAGCCTTTGAACTCCACAGGGTCGGCAGGTCCGCAGGTCATTGCGCCATCGTCGGTCAAAACAACCAGATGCCCGTCACAGATTACGAGACTTCCGCACCCAACGCCGTGCTTAGTCCATTTCGCTTCGCCGGTCGCGGCGTCCAAGCAAACCAGTTTGCAATTCTTGCTGATGTTTGAGTTGCCGCTTATGCCGTAGATATGCCCTTGATACACGACACTATTGTTCATGTGGTTGCTAAGTTCTCGACTGGCGAAAACCTCGGTCAACGTGTCGCCTTCCAATTTGTAAACTGCGCAACCGCGATTGTAGCCCGTCGAAAGAAAGAACTTGCCGTCGAAATAAATTGGAGTCGTCGAATTGGTTTGCCAGTTGGTCTTCCATTCGGTAAAGGCAATTTCCTTGCCGTCCGCCGGGTCAACGACTAACAAGCCATCGTTGTTTAGCGTCGCCACGAGCGACTTTCCCTTGTGAAAAAAGTGAATCGGTGAACCGTAACCGGCGGCCCGAATTTCAGTTTGCCAATTAAGTTTTCCGTCGCTCTTGTTTAACGCAACGAGGCGTCCCGATTCGAAAATGACATTATCGTCAACGACGATGGCCGACGAAGTCAGTCCCCACGAGGGATGTTTTACTTCGGTGATGTCGGGCAAGAACAGTTTCCAAACGACCATTCCGTCGTTGGCATCCAAGCAGAATATATGACCCTCGCGGCTGAACGTATACACGCGACCATCGGACACAGTTGGAGTCGATCCAGGTCCACCTTCGTGCAGATAGGAGACCATTTCGCATTCGTAGGCATGGGTCCAAATCGCTTCGCCAGTGGTCGCGTTCAAACAATACACAGCGTCTTTGTCCCCCTCACGTCCCATCGTGTACAAGCGATCGCCAACCACGCTCACGCTGCTAAAGCCCGTGCCGAGTTCCTTGGTCCAAGCTTCTTTGGGTGGAAGCGATGTCCAATCTTTGGACCAACCAGTCTCGTACGAAATCATTTCGAAATTCCGCCCGTTCCATTGCGGCCAATCGTCACCCGCTCGGACGCAAGTGTTCAAGCAGCCAGCGGCGAAAATGCCTAGGGCGACAAGAAAACTCGACCGAAGTTTGATTTCTCGTGTTCGCATTATCTCTCCCAAGTCCAGGCTTCTCGTTTTTATCAATCGTCTCACGTGTAATCTTATCCGGGCTATTCTCGATTCCTCAAGTTCCCGTACTCCAACGTCTTCACATCGTTTGCTAAACTACCAAGCACTTCATTATCACTTTGTTTCGACTGCGGTGAATCATGGCCCAATTTCCACATCAATACAATATTCAATCCAGTGCCCGAAACGAGGGACCAGTAATCTTGGAGCGGGCCGGACTGCCTAGTCTGGAATCCATGCCGCCCGTGGAATTTAGCGGCCCCGGCAATCTCTGGTCGCCAGAAGATTTGTTGGTCGGTGCTGTCGGTGATTGCTTTATTCTATCGTTTCGCGCGATCGCGGCGGCGTCGAAATATGCCTGGAAAAGTTTGCGGTGCGAAGTGGCCGGCACGCTTGACCGTGTCGAGCGCAAAGTCTGTTTTACGGAGTTTCATCTCACGGCTCATTTGGTGATTCCCCCTGATTCTGATGCCGCACGAGCCAAGCACTTGTTGGAAAAAGCGGAACAATCGTGCTTTATTACGAATTCGCTCACGGCCAAAGTACATCTCGTCGTCGACATCCAAGCCGGTTAACGAATCGTTGAGAAAAGTCGTGGATCACGTTTTCCACGTGCGATACTCCGCAGAAAACGGGCAAGCTGAAAGCGTACCTCACGTCTTTCCAGGCCGTAAAAATCGCTGAAGAACCGTGTGGGCAAAATGCTCATGCCACTTTTTCGCCGAACGGTTAGAATTATGTTTACCCAGTCGGATGCTCGGGCCGGACACGGTACACGACCTTGAGGCCCGGTTTTGTCCGAACGATGTATTCACTCGGTGATGACTGCATGCGATCCCTAAAAAAAATCTCGCTGTTCGGCTGCTCGATCGCGATTGCGATTATTGGTGTCGGTGCGGCTCAAGAAAAAGTCGCCGACGTCGCAGGCTTGATTGGTCAGCTTTCCGATAATGCTTTTAGCCAACGTCAAGCGGCCATGCGGGATTTGGCCGGACTGGGGCTCGCTGCGATTCCGTCGCTGACCACCGCCTTGTGCGATCCGAATCCAGAGACCCGTTGGCGCGCTGCAAAAACGCTTGAAGACATCGGACTTAACGGGGACGAACGGACAATGCGCAAGGTCACGCGCATTATGCATCTGCTGGGAAGCAATGGCGTTGCGGGGCTGGTCGAAAAAAGCTTCCACATGCGCGCGTTGTGGCTAGAGTCGCAAGTCGAACGCATTGCAAATCGGTTGATGGAACTGGGCGCAATCGTGGAAGTCAATCAAGGTTCAGAAATGCCCTTCGCTGAAGGACTCGTTTTTCGGGACGGAGTTTTGGTGGAAGATTTGGCCGAACGGCCAAACATTCGACTTGATAACAGCCAACCGGCCCCTGCACGCGAGGAGCAAGACTGGGTGGATGTGAAACAATCGATCGATGAAATTCTTGCTGCCGACGATGCGGACGACGATGAAGCGCTGGCGGAACTGAAACCACACGTCGAATCGAAGTCGACTGAAGTCGACGCAGACAACGACGAAGTTATTGATCTCTTTGGTGGCGTTTCGATAGACCCGTTCGAAAGCCAATCGGCGTCGCATCGAACTGTCAGCCTTGGCGAGAAATGGAAAGGGACCGAGGAAGATTTCGAGTTGCTTTTGCGAGTGAGCCGATTGAATCGCCTGAACTTTACATCGTGTTCAATTTCAACAAAACAATGGGAGACTGCAGCGGAGATTACGTCGTTGCGATACCTCTACGTTACACGATGCGAATACGACTCTGCGGACGGGCTTGAATTTCGCAGCAAGCGGCCCGAAGTCTACGTGCGGGTCGTTGGACGCGGATTCTTGGGAGTCATGGGTCCTCAGAACGGCTCGGATGAATCGTGCGTAATCAGCCAAGTCCTTCCCAATACAGGTGCCGACAAAGCAGGCTTGGCTGTCGATGACAAGGTCGTCGCGATCAACGACGTTCCGGTCAATGCGTTTCAAGATTTGATCATCATCGTTGGAAGTCTCAATGTTGGTGACGAGATCGAACTCACGTATCGGCGCGACGGAAAGTCACACAAGACTACCGCAATTCTCCAAGAGCGCAACCTGATGGATCAATAATCCAACTGCCAACGGGGCTCAACTGATTCGCCTTGACTAAGTAGCTGCAAACGCTAGGTAATAAAACGCCCAACCGGTGAAGGTCGTCATTATCATTGCGCTGGCGGCCACCCGTCCAAGTATTCGATGATTGGCTGAATGCCGACCAGGAACGGCCTCCCAACCAAACCGTCGCAGCGCCAACACAATCGTGGTAATCCAGAGTAGAGGCGTTGGCACGGCAAAGCACAGATGCACAAACAAACAGCGATCGACCCAGCCGGACTCATAATACGGTGAAGGTTGGGCCAAGCTACGCCAATCCGTGAAAAATCTCAAATCAATTTCAAATGCGGTGATCGCTATTAGCAAGACGACACAAAGTGCGACTTGAATTCGCGCGTGCAGTTTATACTTTCGGCGGAATCGGACCAAGTAAATGCTGATGGCCATGACCACCACGATCGCAAAGGTCGCCAAGAAAATGACGTCCAGCATGATCGATCCGCGTGTCGGCAAAATCGCGGCAAGCAAATTGCAGGGAAGGGAGACGACCGCAGCGCCAATCGACATTCGGGCCTCGATAAATGAACAAATGAAAGTCCTGCCCGCCGTCCCGACTACTTGGCTGAAACCGCAGCAGTCATTAGTTTATTGAAACCTCGCCGACAGCATAATGACTCACCCGGAAGCACTTGACGAATTTGGGGCAAGATTCCGAGGTATGTAAAAGTCCATTCTGTTGATTCGCGAACGAGGCCGAGTGGCGAAATGGCAGACGCACAGGACTTAAAATCCTGTGACCCGATAGGGTCGTGCGGGTTCGAGTCCCGCCTCGGCTATTTGACAAATCCTATCAAGGGGATGCCGGTCGTTTTCTGATGTCGGTTCCTCACCGGGGCGACTACGTTCCAGCAGGGTCCGCATCACTTTCCGCATCGCATTTGGAAATCGGAATTTCGCTCGCGATTGCCGGATCCGTTGCAGAATGAGTTGGCGGACCATCGCCTAGTAATAGAAATCAGGATTCAGTATCTGGACCACATGAGCAACTTTTCTTAGGATCCCAATCAACGCCGTCGAACGTCCCAAGTTGAGTGTCCAACGATAGGCGCTTTCGCGAGCTTGTCGTTTTGAGCAAAAAGCGTTGACCACCAAGAACCTCGCCACCTGCGTCCAGTTCCATCATGTCAAGCTCGAAGACTTGGGCACCGGTATTGCGACGCCCGTCTGGAACAAATTGCACATGCACCGTGCCGAGTTTTCTCGGTCCAAAGCGTGGCAAGACGATCTCGGCACCGTCGCGCGAAATAAAGAGTCGCCCATCGTCGAGTCGCACAAATCCATTTCCCGCTATGCTGCCGTTTGCCCAATCCCTAAGTGCGTCGCCGCGAAACTCAACGAGAATGTGCCCCCAGTCAAACAACGTGAATCCATTCCGCGGCGGCGTTTGGAAGCGCAAACGATCGGCTGGAATTTCTATGTCTATCGTGCCAATGACAACATCCGCAAAGTGTGCCCCGACTCCGTCTGTGTCGACGATGGAAATATTCTTCCAAACAATGTTGTTGTTGTTTCGCACGTTTCCATGGAGACTCTGTGTCTCAGGTGACGTCATTCCGAACGGAAAATTGGGCGATGTTTCGATACGGGCGAGTAAACAAAAATGAGCTTTGTTTCCGGCAATGGCTGCATAGTCGGAAGGATCGGGCGGCGTCCATGGAACATGGTAGATTTGGACTTCGCCACCACTTACCGCGATTGCCCCTTGTCC
Source organism: Planctomycetota bacterium (assembly GCA_031409895.1). Lineage (GTDB taxonomy): Bacteria > Planctomycetota > Planctomycetia > Pirellulales > Pirellulaceae > JANMEB01. The sequence continues at coordinate 2,601 of JANNYC010000065.1, read as the reverse complement.
GATCGATCCCCCCATCAAAACTGGTTGAGTCACACTGCCATCCCATGGTTTTGGCCAGCGGAGAGAGGTTGATGCTTTGGCCCAATAGATCTTGAGTGTGCCACTCTGCGCCGGAGCTCCAGCGCAACCACGATTGCGGACGCGAACATAAACGTGGCAGGTTTGCTCCGCGTTGGGATTTTGGTGATCCTGATTTATAAATCCGTCGGCGGACCTGCGGACCCAAATATCATCGCTAATGCTCAATTTCAGAGTGCTCGCGCTGGGTTCGGCGCCGATATCATCGGCATTGTCCCTCATCCATAGATCGGATGCCTGCGGGGTGCCGATGACTGGTGTCAATCCGTCAGAGGCAAGGATACTCGATCGTGCTGTCATGAGCGCGGCGTTCATGCGGGTTGCCTGATCCTGGGTGAACATAAACATGGCGATATCATCTGTGTAATCCATGTAGTTCATATACATATCCCCATTCGGGCCGTTTCCACATGAGACCGGGACCGGGATGACGAGAGGCACCCCGTAGTTTGCACCGTCTTGATTAGGTGTGTCGGCACACTCGTCAGAGTCAAGACACGAAGTCGAGGAGTCATCGTCGGGGCCCCAAATATGGAGGAGGTTCAGCCAATGGCCAATCTCGTGCGTGGCTGTGCGACCGAGATTATAATTCGGGTGCAATATCCCTACCGTGCCAAATGCGTTGTTAACAATTACGACTCCATCAATCGCTGCGAGTGTGCCGGGAAAACTCCCATATCCTAGCAGTTCATCAAAACCTCTATAGATTTTCGGCGCGATCCAGATGTTTAAATAGCGATCGCTCGGCCAAGGGTCGGCACCGCCCGTAGCCGCAGATTTGATCGAATCCGACTCGGCGGTAAACGAATCCATCGTCGTGTGAGTTCGGGTAATTCCATTTGTCGGTCCGCAGTTCGGGTCCCGAACAGCCAGCGCAAATTCAATGCGGGAGTCGGCAGAGACGCCGGCGAAATAAGCTGGCACATTCGCTGCGTCGGAATTGGTTCGTCGGAAGTCCTTGTTGAGCGACTCAATCTGTGACCGAATTTGCGCGTCGCTGATATTCTGCTCTACGTTATTCCAAACGACATGTACAACAACAGGTATCCGGACAACACTTGTGCGGAGTCCCTCTGCTGCAAAGCGCGCGATAAATTGGCGCGTCTCAATCTCGATCTGCCTGCGTCTTCGGCGATATTCCGGATCCCGAGCTGCGAGGCGTCGATGGACGTCCATCGTCCCGCACCTTTGCGGACGCTTTTCAGCAGAATCTGTTTTAGCCTTGGCCATGTCAGTCTCCTTTTGAATTGTGTATGAACAACCAGTCTACAAAAGAATTCCACCGTTGGTTGGAGTCTATACTTTAAATACCTTCATCACCTCGTCGCCGAGGTGGTTGATGACTTTCACCGCGATGCGGCCGGATTGGGGTTTGTCGAAGGGGCGCGAGGTGTCGCTATTGAGAGTGGCCCAGGCGTCGGCGTTGATTTCGGCTTTGAGGGTGGTTTTCAAAGCGGAGTATGGGTCGTTGGCGCCGAGGAAGTAGGCGTGGCGGACGAAGAAGCTTTCGCCGTTGTAGTCGGTGTCGATGAACCAGCAGGCGATGCCGTCGGCGCCGTCGCTCCGGACTTCGCCGGTTTGCGGGTGAAAGACGTCAACGCCATTGACCTTGATGCGGATTCGACCGTCATCCTCAGGGAGAAGCGAAATATCTGGTTCGCCAAAAATGACGAACAGGTTTCCCTTGCCGGTGTTTTTCAATTCGCTCGACATGTGCAAGTCGGCGTTCATGCGGGCTTTGAGAACGGGGATGCGGCCGAGTTTGCTGAATTCGGTGGTGTGGGCTTCGTAGTTGAAAGCGCAAGCGATTAACACGTCGAAATCGGCGTCGCCAGCTTCGCGAGCGGCGAGCACGAGGTCTTGGCGTTGAACGGTTCCGAATTCGGGGCCGATAAAGATGGCAGCGCGCTTTTTGGTTTCGCCTTCTAGAAATTCTCCTTCAGCACAAATGAGTTCACCGGGCCATTCCTTGAGAGCGATGAAGTTTATCTTGTCGTCTTTGTGCGCCTGCTGAACCCCGGACGTCTTGAGATTCTCCAATACCATGTGGGGAAAGGATTGCTTTGCTATGAATTCGGGACTGGCTTCCTTCACGGTGTCGATCAAGTCATCGTTTTCGTCCACGCCTAACATGCGGTGGGGCGAGAGGCTTTCGACGGTGAACGGACCAGCCACGCGGACGATCTTCTTGTCGTCGTAGGGTTTGTCGTAGAGGAATTCAAACTCGGCCTTGGCGGCGATGGACTTGTCGATCTCCTGTTGCCGGGCGATGCGGGCCTGCCACCAGTCGGCGTGCAACTTCTTCGCCGCGTCCGGCCACTGGGCATCGGCCTCGCGCGGAATCTCCCACTCCGGCCAGGTCTTCTTGAGCGCGGCGTTCAGCTTCTCGCGCAACGGCTCCAGCTTGGCCTGCCACTGGTCCCAGATGACATCTATCTCCGCATTGTTGGCGATGGACTTGAGCGTGATGTGCGGCACGCGCTCATAGACGAAGCCGTGGCGGATGTTCCCCTGCACGGGCTG
>JANNYC010000064.1:0-2139 GCA_031409895.1 Planctomycetota bacterium | reverse complement strand
TCCTACGGTCCAGCGTCAATTCCCATCATGGAATTTTTCTTTGGACGAACGATTCGCCTCGCCGACGTAACTTGTAACGGTTTAGTTTTCTGACTGACTGGCAAAGTCGAACACCAAGACGCTTTCGACGAAGGGGAGCGCTAGAGATTTGAATTCTTCATGCGCAGGATGAATCAGATAAGCGTCGCGGGCAGCAATGTCCTGAAATGTCAACACAAAGCAATGGGTATAGCCTTGACTCAAGTTTTCAGCGCTGATGTTTAATCCATTTTCGAGCCCCTTGATCGAGTCGATCTTCTTGGGCAGTTCGGCCAGCGCGTCGCAGACGGCGTTGACTTCGGCAACCGTCGTCGTTCGCTTGAATTTGACCATCACAACGTGGCGCAGCGGCTTGGCTAATACTATTGACTCGACCAACGGCAACATGCAATCTTTGACAAATTGATTGCCGGCGTCGCTGAGGTGCACACCGTCCGACGTCAAAACGCCGTTGGGCTTGGCTTCCGGATTCCGATTCTTCAATTCGTCGATGAACATTTGCCGCAGATCCAACAAAACGACACCGTGTTTCGGAGCCAGTTTGCGACTGACCGCGGAATATTCGTCCAGTTTCGCATCCAACTCATTGCTGCCGATGCGAGCTTCGCCAATCACGCTCGGCGTGCACAAGATGACTTTGGAACCGGCCGCTTGAATTCGGCCGATCAAATCGGCCAGCCCGGATTCGAATTGATCGATAGGTGTTCCCTTGCCGCTGAGCGAATGCCAAACGTCATTGATGCCGATATAGATCACCACCAAATTCGGTTTGTGCGACAGGACGTCCCGCTCCAAACGCGCTTGCAAGTCGGGAACTTTGTTGCCGCTGATTCCCGCGCCGATAACTTCAATCGCTGTGGTGCGGTGCCGCTGTTTCAAGGCATCTGCGATCAGAGTGACGTAGCCGGTGGGGCCAACTCCCGCTTCAGTAATTGAGTCGCCCAAGAAAACCACTTTTAACGGTGCGGCTGCTTCTTGAGCCGGTAAACTTGCGGCAAGACCAAGCACGAGCATCAAAACGCCACCGAATATCGAGCGGGCTTTCATCGAGTCATTCCTTTCAACAGATTTCATGACAACAGTCGACTAACCGTATTTCTTGTGGGCTTCGTGCGGAGTCATTTTCGTGGCGCGGATTCGGCCTTCAGAAAGTTTTTCGCCGTCGGGGTCGATGTAGACTCGGCCGCCCAGTTTGTTTTCGGGGTCAATGTTCACCACGTGGATGTTGAAAATGAACGCCGTTTCGCTGAGGGCTTTGAACCAGTGCACGTTGTCTTTGTTGTCGGAAATCGTCGAAAAGCTGCCCGCCTCGAATTGCCGATCAATCGTCGGTCGAATGATCATGTGATCGTCGTCTGGATCTTCAACCCGATCGTAATGTCGGCCATGGAAGTCGCCTTGGAGGATCAAGAACGCCGTGGCCATGTTGTTGTGGCCGTGAGGCACTACCGAGCGATCTTTTTTGAAAGCGAAAATCTGATGGCCGAACACAAGTTCCGTCGGAAGGCCTTCGACTTCAGGAAGCTTATGCTGAATGGCTCGTTCGCCGCGCTCGCTGAATTCAAGATTCGTAATGAGCTTTTCGAAATCGATGAACTTTAGAAGTTCCGGCAAGTCGACTTGGCTCATGAGTTGTTCGAGCTTTTCCTGCCACTGGAGCTGCTTGATCTTGCCGCCGCGAACATCTTTGCTAAGTTCGTTGACGTCGCTAAACCATTTGCCCGTGATGGGTGCGATTTCACTGCCGAATGCTTCATTTGAAAAGACAGTTTGCAGTAACGAAAAAGTTAACAGCGAACCCAATGTTTGCTTGCTGAACTCGCGACGGGAGATCACGTTCATCATCCGCTCCTTCGATTTAGGGATTGCGACGATCGGCCGAGACGCTTGAGCGTACTTGGCGGCGATGTTGAAAGTATTGTAATAAAATCCCGCATCACAGGCCTCTGGCTGGGAACTGGCTGTCCGCTGCGGCGGAGCGGGTTCCGCGTGTGGGATAAGAGGCTGAAATATGAGGCAGAGCCTCGGGAGCAGTGCGTTCCCAGGCCGGAGCCTGGGAACGAGGCGGCGGCGGTTGCCAATGTTGGCATTTTGAGTTGC
>JANNYC010000063.1:0-2814 GCA_031409895.1 Planctomycetota bacterium | reverse complement strand
CGGAAAGTTTTTCCGGAACCTGTTGTTTCGACTTCGTCTTGTCTTTGCTGCGAGCCATGAAAGTCACGATGTCATTCTCACAACTTACCAAACGGCGGTCAGAGATCGGGCCACCGGTCATGTAACGGGCCAGATATTTCAGGACGTGCCCGGGAGTCGATTCGCTGGTCGGTGGCGGTTCGATAAAGACGCACCAGTCATGCGCGCCGAGGCTTTCGGTGAATGTCTTCCAGGCCATCGCGTCCTGCAGCGGTGCGAGCTGGCCTTCCAGTTTCAGCTTGCCACTTCGGTGCAGCGAGTTGAGCTTGCGGAGGTAGCATTTGCGAAACTCCTGACCGAGAACCTTGTTGTCAACCAGAAAAGGCTTCGCCGGTTTGGATCGCGTCCCTCTTGTCAACTGGCAATCGATCCAGCGCTGGCCGTCCCGCGACGGTCCACTGCCGGGAACCAGGGCGTGGACATGCGGATGATGTTCCAGCCGCTGGTTCCACGTGTGCAAGACCATCAGCGCGGCCGACTGCATCCCTCGTTCAGACTGGACACGCTGCCGCAGCGACTGCGCCGCGGCTTGCATCAAGGCTCGATACAACACGCGGCGATTGCCGAGGATCAGCGGCGAAAGTTTGTCGGGGAGTGTGAAGACGACTTGAAAGTAAGTCACTCCCGGAATCAGCAACTGGGCCGCTTTGTCCAGCCAGTCGCCGCGCCGCGCGCCGCTGCACTGCGGACAATGCCGGTCGGTGCAGGAGTTGTAAACCGGGATTTCTGACTTACAGGATTGGCACTCGTAAGTCCGACCACCCAGCGGCGCGGTGCGGCAGAATCCAATCCGGGCCAGCGTACTGCGCACCTGCGCTGCGATGTGCGGTCGGTGTTTGGCGATGAAGGCCGGTGTGTAGCGTTTGAGGATCGATGCCACGCTCAGGCCAGCAGCGCTCAGGCCAGGTCGGTTTCTTCCGCTGGATCTGGCGTCGGGCGGGGACTCGTGTTCTGTAGCGACGGGTCGACCCAGCGCGGACATTGCCGCGCTGGCAACCAATCGATCGGGCTGGGAGTCGAGCCCAGATGTTCGCGACGACAGTGCAGATAAATCATCGTGGTCGTAAAGCTGCTGTGTCCCAGCAGCTTGCTGATCGCCATCAGATCGACCCCCGCTTCCAGCAGTCCGGTGGCGAACGAATGTCTCAGCGTGTGAGGCGTGACGAGTTTTTTGATACCGGCTGTGGCTGCGGCCAGCTTGCAGGCTTTCTGGACCGTCGCGCCCGAGAGCGGCACGTCGTCGGTCTGGCCCGGAAACAGATATTGCGTCGGACGATTGATCTTCCAGTACGCGCGTAGTTCGCCCAGCAGTCTGGGCGAGAGTGGCACGTAGCGATCTTTGTGTCCCTTGGCCTGCAGGATTCGCAGCTGCATCCGCGCCGAGTCGATGTCGGGAAGTTTGAGGTTGGTTGCTTCGCTCAATCGCATCCCGGCGGCATACAGTGTCAGCAGCACCGCGCGATGTTTGGGATGGGTCACACACTGGATCAGCCGATGAACTTCTTCCTGCCCCAGCACGACGGGCAACTTCTTGGGCCGGTTGCCAAACGGAATCATCTGCACGACCCACGGCCGGGGCAGCGTGTAGGTGTAGAGGAACCGTAGGCCACAAACCGCCTGATTGAACGAACTCCAGGAACATTTTTTTTCCTGGATCAGCCACAGTTGAAACGTGCGAATCTGTTCCGGGCCCAGATCGTCGGGGAGTTTGCCAAAATGTTTGGAGAAGCGATCGACATGATAGGTGTACGAATCAATCGTGCGGATCGCCAGGTTGCGAATCAGCATGTCTTCGGCCATGCGTTGGGTAGCGGGAGTCATACGTCGGCGAAAGGGAGCCATCGGTGGGGCCAGTCTGAAAGGAGTGTGAGAAACAGTTCCGTCAATCGGAGCTTTCCTTCCAGCATGACTAGCCACCCAAAAAGCGCAAGTCCTTACAACCGCTTTCTTCGTTACCAGCGGACCTTGATCGTCCCGCTACCTCCCGATCGCAACCCACGCATCAACCACCAGCGCGCCGTCCAATAGCAATGCCAATTCGCAATGTCGATTGGCAATCCAGAATACAGCGCGCCAAAAAACAAATCGCGACACGACCACAGACTCTTGATACCACGCCGAGTGAAGCGGTTTAGTTCAACGACACGGTTAACCGGGCCGCGGCAAACCAACGTTGACTTCAGAAACCGCGCGGCCCGCGGCTCCGGTTGAACCGATTGTTATCCGGCGATTTCGTGTCCGGTCACCCCAGCGCTTTCATTGCCAGCCGTTTTGACTCGCCAGAAATTGGATTGCACCACAATTGCGATATGGATGATTCCAATCGCGAAGAGCAATGCCAGCAAGTTCATGCACAACGCAACCGTGGATGTGATTTTTGGAGTCGCGCGAATTGCGAACGCAGTCCGTCGGTCTGAGCGTTCAGAATCCGTCAAGATTCCGTTGACTTGATGTTGGTCAAATTCAACGTGGAAGTCAACAGGCCAGCCCCTCCTCATATACTGGATGAAGTATCCATTGCTGAACATGTGGAATTCAACCTCGCCAGTATCCGGAACGAGGTTTAGCAGCAAGAAGACGGCACATGCGGGAGCCAAGAGCAAAAGTTCAAGCAGTGAAAATCTGGCAAGTCGTTTCATGCGATGAAGTGGATTCTCCAGCCGGATAACGTTGCCCGTCACCGAGGACGGACGGTCGAGTATCTATTCGTGTAATCGCGCAAGCCGTCCTTCGGTGCACGGGATGGTTCGTCGGCAATTGAAGCGGCGAAAAAGC